>NZ_CP147776.1:1841067-2454756 GCF_037300705.1 Massilia sp. W12
CATCCAAATCTTGCTCAAACAAATCGCGCTGCGTGCTGTCAGCCATGCGCTCACTCTTGATGCCGTAACGCATGCGGCGCAAGTACGTGACTTCTTGATGGAGTTTTTCGTTTTGCTGGCGCAGTTGATCCGCATAGCTTTGCACTTGTGCGGCTTGCTGCTCTGCATGTGTGGCGCGTTGTGCGAATGCAGCAGCTTTTTGCTCTGCCTGCGTGGCTTGCTCAATGAGCGCCAACAGCTCTTCCCGTAGCGGGGACGGGATGCCTTCGGTGTGTTGCAAGCGGTGTTTTTGCGCAATGAAATCCATGCCTGAAGTGTAACGCTTTCAAGCGCTTTTTCCTGCGTAAACACCATCTTTTTTGCGGTTTCTTTCATGGGATTTTTTTACCTGATCAAGAACCAGTCGGATCGTTGCCAAAGCGCATTTCAATACAGCCAGGCGGGGATGTGGGCAGCGCTCAGACGGCGCCAATCCACGCCTTTACACAGCCATTCCCATTGTTCTGTGTTGAGCAGAAACACTTGCGCGCCCGGTTCCGGCCAGGTGAAGCCGCCTTGATGCAGACGGCGCTGGCACAGCCAAATGCCGCTGGCGTCAAACACCAGCGCCTTGAGGCGATTGTTGCGCCGGTTGCGAAACACGTATGCAGCGCCATCCGACGGCGTGCGTCCCAAGCTGTGCTGAATGCGCGCGGCCAGGCTATCGATGCCGGCGCGCATATCCATCGCTTCTTGCACCAGCCAGATTTGCTTAGGCTGCGGCCAGCTCACGCCAGTTCTCGCAATAAAGCAGCCAGCCATTGCGCCGGAACATGCAGCGGAATATGCAGCCGCTGCGCGCCGCATTCCAGCGTCAGATTGCCGCTGATGGGGGCAGAAATGGCGCCAGTTGGCGCTTGTGCGGCAACCAAGGTCAGCGGCGCGCTTTCAGATCCGCTGCGGCTGCGCTTGATCCAGTATTGCAGGACCGGCAGATTGATTTCGTGCTGCCGGCAATACGCGCTTTGCGTTTGCCCACTCATGCGCCACGCCCGCACGTGCGCGAGCCATTCTTCTCTGCTTTTCTTCGGTGATTTGCTTTGCATACTTGCCCCTCCTGTTTGATGGGCACAGCATGCGCGGGTTTTGTGGGCTTGGGGAGATGGGGCGGTTGGGCGCTTACTGTCGTAATAGCTGGCATGCCAGCCGGCATCGACATGCGGCGCGATTTCTGCACCAGCAGGCAGGCGGGTAATCAACACGCCGCCCAAGCGTTCGCCGCCAACTAAATGCATCAAGTCAAACAGCAACGCCTGCAAGGCCGGCAGCGCGGCATAGGCCGGATACCAGACGGCATCATGTTCATCATTGAAGGACGGGCCAAAGTTGGCCGGATAGTTGTAGCGCACCCAGATATCGCTGACCGCCTGGTGTGGCGAATCCGGCGCGCAGGTGCGATAGGGAAAAGCGTCAAACAAATGCGGCTGCGCCGCTAAAGCGCCAGCAGGGGCGCGATGTGCAGGCCTTGGGGCTTTGCAGGAAGTGTGGCATGTCCCTTTCCTCGGGTCTGGTGGATAACAGGCCGATGGTAAGAGCGCTTTAGAAAAATCTTGGAATTTAGATTTTGGAGGTTAAAGATTGGAGAATTATAATTTGGTAAAAAAATAAATATTTTGCTTAAATCAATTACCTGTAAAAATTTCCAGGTTGACAAATCAACATAAGTTGAGGATAGTCCTATAAAAACCACTTAACAACTATAGAAAATACTTTAAGGAAATGCTGATTTAATACAACAGTAAGCTCCCCCCCCATACCCTAATAAAATCAAAAATTTATAGTGTGGCTTTTGCTTGCAAGCTAAATAAATCAACATTTCTTTAACGTACTAGGTAATATCCAAACTCTGGCCTACAAAGATGAAAGATGGGCCTTAGTTACCATGCGACACTGGATGTCTGATGCGGCATTTGCTTTTGCATTAATGAGCAGTTTTTCGTTGATTAAAGCATGCATCAGAAAATATCATTATCGAGGCTCTTGCAAAACTATATAAATTTTAAGCAGAACACCTACATTTAGTGCATTAAGCATCGTATGAATCAATATATGATGGTGTCCCTGCTAGGAAAATGAGCTTTGCAAGAAACTCAATTTAAATCGGTCTATTAAATCAACCCAGTATCTTAAAATGAATAAGATAACTAATCACATAATGATATATGCAGTAAGTCTAAAAGAACGCATAGATAGGCAAGAAAAACTACTTTCACAGATACATCCACATACTCCTCTTTTTAGTTTTTCTCTTCAAGAAAAAGGGAGATATATTGTTGGAAAAAATGCGCAGGTATATGATTGGAGAATTGACAGTGACAATCAATGGTGGAACAGGGAAATGAAATTAGGTGAGATTGATTGTTTTCTTTCTCATTTGGCTTGCTGGGAAAATGCTAAGTCCCATCAAGAAGTGAAATATTTCTTATTTCTGGAGGATGATGTAATAGTTCCAAATTTTAATATTGGTACAATTAATCATATTTTGCAAAAATTATCCGAGCAGCACGCAGATTGGGATATGTTGTACCTCGGACGAGAAAAACTCGAAAATGATATATTTGATCATAATTTTTTTGTTGTGCCAGGGTTTTCATATTGCACATACTCATACATTCTATCAAGAAAAGGTCTTGATAAACTCTTAAATTATCATCCTCAAAAAAAAATAATACCACTTGACGAATTCTTGCCCGCAACATACTTAAAACATCCAAGGCATGACATCGCGAAATCAATTCCTCCATCAATTAATGCATTTGCTTTAAAGTCGGAAATGGCTTATGAGGGACCAAAAGAAATATATGGCAGTGACACAGAAAACAGCCCCTACTTTAAATGATAATTCACAAAATCCAATCAGGAAAAATCACTTTTCTTTATGAGGCAATTAAATGATCGAGAAAAACATAACTATTAAGACTCCAGATAATATTATGCTGGATTCTATTCTGACAACGCCACTATGTTGGAAAAAATCTGATGCTATGATAATATTAGTTCACGGTATTACGGCAGACTTAAATGAGTCTGGGACATATGAGAAATTAGCCAGAAGACTTGCATCGAAGGGCTTAGCATCAATTAGATTTAGTTTCCGTGGACATGGAAATAGCTCATTAGCATCAGAATATGTAACAATTTCAGGTGAATGCATTGATTTGCTAACCATATTAAGTTACTGCAAAACACATTTTTCAGACAATATATCAATTGTCGCTTCAAGTTTCGGGGCAGTCCCATTAGGTTGTTTATGTGAATATCTTAACAGTCAAATCACATGCCTTGTGCTGCTGAATCCAGTAATAGATACTTGGGGAACATTTATTTCGCCAACCCTAGATTGGGGAATTAAAAATTTTACAGGTCCAAATATAGAAAATATATATATTAATGGATTTTTTTTGATTGATGATTATTTTAGAATTGGTGTTGTTTTGTGGGAGGAACTACATCAAATAAACCCTAAAAGTAAATGGAAAAAATTCAAGCAACCTATTTTAATAATTCACGGCAATCAAGATAGTTATGTTTCATATGAAACATCAAGAGAATTGTTTAATTCACTACCAACCATAAGCTTTGAAACAATCTCTGGCGCTGATCATGGTTTTGAAATACAAGAAGATGAAACTTATGTCTTATTAAAAACTGAAGAATATTTGTTACATCACCATTTTTCTGATCATGAATAATAAACCTTTTATATCAATCCATCAAGAAGCCCGAATTGATACGACAGCACGAATTGGGGTTGAATCTGAGCAAAGACTGCGAGGATCAGCTATGGATAATTCAAAGTCAAGCAATATAATAATTGGCCGTAATGTTTTAATTGGGGGCTTCGCTTCCATTTACGAGGGAGTCATTGTAGGGGAGGATTCGATAATCGAAGATCAATCTCGTATCGGGCCATTTTCTCAAATCGGTTCAGGATGTCGTGTATGTTATCAAGCTCACATTTCGGATAATGTATCTATTGGAGATAATTGCGTTATTGCTTCATTTATTTGCGATGATTCGGTAGTTGAAGATAATTGCAGAATATTTGGATCATTGGTGCATGAGCAATCTCAGCCTCATAAAGGTTGGTGGGACATTACTGAAGCAGCTCCTAAAGTTAAAAAAGGGACAGTAATTGGATGGGGGGCAATAATAATTGGAGGCATAACAATAGGAGAGAATTCATATATTGCAGCAGGTGCAATTATAACCAAAGACATTCCAGAGAATTCTATAGTTACAGGTGTAAATAAAATTTCTCAGAAAGAGAAATGGTCTGGAAAAAAACTAACACAATGGATAAAAAAATAGGAGCGTAGATGATGAAAACAGTGCATCTTTTCTTTGCGTATCAATTTTCTTCAATTCAGATTTCTCGGATGGAAAGAGAGATGAGTGTGGCACGCTCTGTTCAATACATTAACGCAGAGCTAAGACGTAGCAAACCAAATGTAGAGATAAAATGGACATTTTGTGATCTTCAAGCAGGCATAGGTATTTTCAATCAAATTACCAAATCAATAGAAGATTGTTGTATTTTCATCGCGGATGTAAGTGAAATAAATCCGAATGTAATGTTTGAATTAGGCATGGCCTATGCCTTCACTCGGAAAATACATAAATCAATATCAATCCTATGCCACGAGTCCATTGATATAAAAAGACTTCCGTCTGATATGGCTGGAATTTTTATTGAAATATATAAAACTGAATATTTTCAGCAAATTTTTTCAGGTCAATTGAGCCGATGCATTAATGAATTCCTTGAACATCAAAATGAATTTAATAAGGCACAAGTATCCGATTATTCTTTTTTGGGTTTGAAAGATAAGGAAGTTGTTGACATTGTCTGCTCTGAGCTTCCTGAAAAAGAGTTGCCATACTTCGCCTTAGAAACTGATAGGAATTATTTAAGATACGCCCGATTCGCTGATTTAGATAGTTTTATTCATTTAAAAACACATTTAATAAGAATGTACCCTCAGTTGAAAATAAGAGATTTTACAGCTTCGGAACATAAGATTTCAGATTATGAGACCTTGTTCGTCTTAGGAGGGCCAGCATGGAATAAGCGATTTAGAGCTTTTCAAGATCAACTTCCATTTTATTTTATTGAAAAACCAGATTGCGAAGATGATCTCCTAAAATTTAAGGACGAATATGGGATAAGTGCGCCACCATTAGGACCTGTTGCTAATGAGAATGGAAAAATTCATAAAGATGTTTCAGTTTTGTGCAAACTATCAGATGTTTCCGGAAGGAAGGTTTTTCTTTTTGCAGGTTGCCTGACATTCGGAGTTTTGGGAGCATGCAAAGCAATCTTTTGCAAAGAAAGTGGTAATAAAAATTCAAACTTCCTGCAAGAGATCGTTGGCGAAAATGATTTCGTCTCAGTTTTCTACTCAACATATTTAGAGCACGATGTTAATTCACCACTTTTTTGTGAACATCCACCTTTGGCACTTTTTTCCAGGAAAATGAATAGCGGAGCTATTTTTGAGTTGATTAGTTCAACAATGAAATAATCCTTAAGGATAGCACCAAAGGTGGGCAGCTCTTGTGGAACACACCAACACCAACGGGTTCAGTTCTAACAATCAAACATTTTGAGAGATTTGTTGGAAAGTTAGAACTACCCATGTTGCTCGTATTTTTGGAAATAAAATTTTCAAAACCAGTCAATTTCACATGTGTATATGACCCCCCGTGTCAAAATAGTTGTCGCCTCCAGTGATTTGGAGTTCTAATCCATCCCGGGGGCGATGGAACAGACGATAATGAAATACACACAAGAGAAGAAAGAACATGTGCTCAAGCTGATGAGCGCACCACAAAACAAGTCTGTGGCCGAGGTCGCTGAGATAAGCGGCGTGCCAGAGGCTACGCTTTACCTGTGGCGGAAGCAGGCCCGTGAAGCCGGTCGTGTTGTGCCTGGCGACGGACAAAACCCCGAGCAATGGCGTGCTGCGGACAAATTTGCTGCAGTACTGGAAGCGGCGCCGCTGAACGAAGCAGAGCTGGCTGAGTATTGCCGCCGTAAAGGCTTGCTGGTAGCGCAACTGGAGCGCTGGCGCACAGAAATGCACGCTGCGCTTAGCAGCCAGAGCAGTCAAGCCGATGCTGCAGCCCGGGCCAAAGACAAAAAGCGCATCAAGGAGCTGGAAAAGGATTTGCGGCGTAAAGAAAAAGCGCTGGCGGAAACAGCGGCCTTGCTGGTTCTGTCCCGAAAGTACGAGGCGCTGGGGATCGACGGCGAGGACGCATGACTGCGTTGCCCCAGCGCCTTGAAATGATCGCCGATATTCTGCAGGCCCGGAAGGCTGGTGCGCGTTTAGCATTGGCATGCGCCGAACTCGGTCTAAGCGTGCGCACCTTGGAACGTTGGCGTTGTGACGGTGAAATTCGTCCTGACGGCCGACCGGAGGCAGAGCGGCCAGCGCCTGCGCACAAACTGTCTGATGAAGAACGTCAGCGCATCCTGCAACTGTGTCATGAACCGCGCTTTGCCGATTTGCCGCCAGCGCAGATCGTGCCGCGGCTGGCCGACGAGGGAGCGTATGTGGCATCGGAATCGTCGTTCTATCGTGTGCTGAGAACGGAGCGTGTCAAGGTAGTTGTCGCAAAAAATCGATTAAGCAACCATGCGCTGGTCCAGCTTTGATGGCGGATTAAGCCAGACCTCATTGGGCGCCAGCCAGGGCCGTGTATGACGCTTCCAGCGCAGCGGATGGCGTTGCCGGGCTTCGGCATAAACGTCGCGTCGGCGCTCCAGGATCGCATTGGCGGCGCCCGTATGGCGCTGCTCCGGCGTCACATAGGCCAAGGCGCTGTGCAAATGGGTGCAGTTGTACCAAGTCACAAATTGCAGTGTCCAATCCCGAGCCTGCGCGATGCTCTCAAAGCCTTTGGCTGGATAGCTGGGCGCATATTTACAGGTGCGGAACCACGCTTCGATATGGGCATTGTCATCGGAGACGCCAGGCCGGCTATGCGAGGAGCCGATGCCCAGCATTTCCAACTTGCTCTTGAGCGTGTGCGAAGTTTGCGCAGCACCGTTATCGGCATGCAGCACCAATGGCGTGCAGCGGCGCTGTTCACGCCAGCAGGCGCGCTCAATCAGTAAAGCAGCTTCCTCACCATTTTCCCGCTCGTGGACTTCCCATGCGACCAGTTTGCGGCTGTAAATATCGAGCACGGCATACAGATAAAAATACTGGCCGCGCACCCGGCTGGGCAGGTACGTCACGTCCCAGCTCCAGACCTGGTTGGGGCCATGGGCGACATGGCGCACCGGCTCGCTGGCCACAGGAGCCTTGCTGCGACCCCGGTGATGCTGCTGGTCGGCGCTTCTCAGCACACGATAGAACGACGATTCCGATGCCACATACGCTCCCTCGTCGGCCAGCCGCGGCACGATCTGCGCTGGCGGCAAATCGGCAAAGCGCGGTTCATGACACAGTTGCAGGATGCGCTGACGTTCTTCATCAGACAGTTTGTGCGCAGGCGCTGGCCGCTCTGCCTCCGGTCGGCCGTCAGGACGAATTTCACCGTCACAACGCCAACGTTCCAAGGTGCGCACGCTTAGACCGAGTTCGGCGCATGCCAATGCTAAACGCGCACCAGCCTTCCGGGCCTGCAGAATATCGGCGATCATTTCAAGGCGCTGGGGCAACGCAGTCATGCGTCCTCGCCGTCGATCCCCAGCGCCTCGTACTTTCGGGACAGAACCAGCAAGGCCGCTGTTTCCGCCAGCGCTTTTTCTTTACGCCGCAAATCCTTTTCCAGCTCCTTGATGCGCTTTTTGTCTTTGGCCCGGGCTGCAGCATCGGCTTGACTGCTCTGGCTGCTAAGCGCAGCGTGCATTTCTGTGCGCCAGCGCTCCAGTTGCGCTACCAGCAAGCCTTTACGGCGGCAATACTCAGCCAGCTCTGCTTCGTTCAGCGGCGCCGCTTCCAGTACTGCAGCAAATTTGTCCGCAGCACGCCATTGCTCGGGGTTTTGTCCGTCGCCAGGCACAACACGACCGGCTTCACGGGCCTGCTTCCGCCACAGGTAAAGCGTAGCCTCTGGCACGCCGCTTATCTCAGCGACCTCGGCCACAGACTTGTTTTGTGGTGCGCTCATCAGCTTGAGCACATGTTCTTTCTTCTCTTGTGTGTATTTCATTATCGTCTGTTCCATCGCCCCCGGGATGGATTAGAACTCCAAATCACTGGAGGCGACAACTATTTTGACACGGGGGGAGAAGCGCCGACCAGCAGCATCACCGGGGTCGCAGCAAGGCTCCTGTGGCCAGCGAGCCGGTGCGCCATGTCGCCCATGGCCCCAACCAGGTCTGGAGCTGGGACGTGACGTACCTGCCCAGCCGGGTGCGCGGCCAGTATTTTTATCTGTATGCCGTGCTCGATATTTACAGCCGCAAACTGGTCGCATGGGAAGTCCACGAGCGGGAAAATGGTGAGGAAGCTGCTTTACTGATTGAGCGCGCCTGCTGGCGTGAACAGCGCCGCTGCACGCCATTGGTGCGTAAGCGCCCAACCGCCCCATCTCCCCAAGCCCACAAAACCCGCGCATGCTGTGCCCATCAAACAGGAGGGGCAAGTATGCAAAGCAAATCACCGAAGAAAAGCAGAGAAGAATGGCTCGCGCACGTGCGGGCGTGGCGCATGAGTGGGCAAACGCAAAGCGCGTATTGCCGGCAGCACGAAATCAATCTGCCGGTCCTGCAATACTGGATCAAGCGCAGCCGCAGCGGATCTGAAAGCGCGCCGCTGACCTTGGTTGCCGCACAAGCGCCAACTGGCGCCATTTCTGCCCCCATCAGCGGCAATCTGACGCTGGAATGCGGCGCGCAGCGGCTGCATATTCCGCTGCATGTTCCGGCGCAATGGCTGGCTGCTTTATTGCGAGAACTGGCGTGAGCTGGCCGCAGCCTAAGCAAATCTGGCTGGTGCAAGAAGCGATGGATATGCGCGCCGGCATCGATAGCCTGGCCGCGCGCATTCAGCACAGCTTGGGACGCACGCCGTCGGATGGCGCTGCATACGTGTTTCGCAACCGGCGCAACAATCGCCTCAAGGCGCTGGTGTTTGACGCCAGCGGCATTTGGCTGTGCCAGCGCCGTCTGCATCAAGGCGGCTTCACCTGGCCGGAACCGGGCGCGCAAGTGTTTCTGCTCAACACAGAACAATGGGAATGGCTGTGTAAAGGCGTGGATTGGCGCCGTCTGAGCGCTGCCCACATCCCCGCCTGGCTGTATTGAAATGCGCTTTGGCAACGATCCGACTGGTTCTTGATCAGGTAAAAAAATCCCATGAAAGAAACCGCAAAAAAGATGGTGTTTACGCAGGAAAAAGCGCTTGAAAGCGTTACACTTCAGGCATGGATTTCATTGCGCAAAAACACCGCTTGCAACACACCGAAGGCATCCCGTCCCCGCTACGGGAAGAGCTGTTGGCGCTCATTGAGCAAGCCACGCAGGCAGAGCAAAAAGCTGCTGCATTCGCACAACGCGCCACACATGCAGAGCAGCAAGCCGCACAAGTGCAAAGCTATGCGGATCAACTGCGCCAGCAAAACGAAAAACTCCATCAAGAAGTCACGTACTTGCGCCGCATGCGTTACGGCATCAAGAGTGAGCGCATGGCTGACAGCACGCAGCGCGATTTGTTTGAGCAAGATTTGGATGCCGATATTGAGGCGCTGCAAGCCGAGTTGGATAAGCTCGCAGCAGCGTCCCCAAAAAAAGAAGCGGTCAAACAAAAGCGCCCTGGTCGCCTGCCGCTGGCGGCGCACTTGCCGCGCGAAGACGTGTTGCACGAGCCGGCCAGTTGCGACTGCCCGGAATGCGGCAAAGCGATGCGCAAAGTTGGCGAAGATGTCACAGAAAAATTATCGGTGCAGCCGGCAGTGTTCAGCGTCAAGCGTCACCGCTATCCGAAATATGCCTGTCAGGCTTGCCAATCCATTCATCAGGCGCCCAGCGCACCGTCGATTATTGACGGCGGCGGCGTTGAGCACGATGTGCTGGCTTGGTTGCTGGTGTCGAAATATCTCGATCATCTGCCGCTGTATCGCCTGGAGCAGATCGGTGAGCGCCATAATGTGCCCCTGTCCCGCACCAAGCTGGCGCAGTGGGTAGGACGTACAGGCGTGGCGCTGGCGCCGTTGGCGGATCGCTTGGCGCAATTGTTGCGACAGCGGCGCTGCTTGCATGCCGATGAAACGCCGGTGGCGCAATTAGCGCCGAAAACCGGCAAAACCGAGCGCGGCTATCAATGGGTGTACCGCAGCAACGATATGGAGCCTGGGCCACGGATTGTGGTGTATGACTATCAGCCATCACGCCAGGGACAGCACGCGCGCAACATGCTGGCGGGCTGGAGCGGCTATTTGATGGCGGATGCGTATTCCGGCTATCAGGCATTATTTGCTGGCGGCGTGGTGGAGCTGGGCTGTATGGCGCATGCGCGGCGCAAATTCTTCGATTTGCACGCAGCACGTCCAACGCCCATCACCACCGAAGCCTTGCATCGCTTTGCTCAGTTATATGAAATTGAGCGCGAAGCAAAAGACATGTGCGTAGAACAACGCGCGGATTTGCGACGGGAAAAAAGTCTGCCTCTGTTAGCGGAATTCGAGACCTGGCTGAATGAAACCAGCGCCCGCGCCAGTCCGTCCTCCGGCTTGCAAAAAGCGATCGTGTACACCCTCAGCCGATGGCCTGCGCGGGTGCGCTATGCACACAGCGGGGATTTGCCGATAGATAATAATGCGGCGGAAAATGCCTTGCGCCCGGTGGCCATCGGGCGCAAGAACTGGCTGTTTTACGGCACAGAACGCGCCGGCCATCGCGCCTCTTGCATCATGTCTTTGCTGGCCACGGCAAAGCTTAATGGCCTTGATCCATACGAATGGCTGCTTGATACGCTCAACAAATTGCCCACTTGGCCAGCCAATCGCTTGGATGAGCTATTGCCGCTTGGGTCTGTGATTCAGGTCTGATCGAGATGGGGGCGTTGGGCGCTTACATTGGTGCTGCATGCCGATAACGGTGCTGCGCAAACTTCGCACACGCTCAAGAGCAAGTTGGAAATGCTGGGCATCGGCTCCTCGCATAGCCGGCCTGGCGTCTCCGATGACAATGCCCATATCGAAGCGTGGTTCCGCACCTGTAAATATGCGCCCAGCTATCCAGCCAAAGGCTTTGAGAGCATCGCGCAGGCTCGGGATTGGACACTGCAATTTGTGACTTGGTACAACTGCACCCATTTGCACAGCGCCTTGGCCTATGTGACGCCGGAGCAGCGCCATACGGGCGCCGCCAATGCGATCCTGGAGCGCCGACGCGACGTTTATGCCGAAGCCCGGCAACGCCATCCGCTGCGCTGGAAGCGTCATACACGGCCCTGGCTGGCGCCCAATGAGGTCTGGCTTAATCCGCCATCAAAGCTGGACCAGCGCATGGTTGCTTAATCGATTTTTTGCGACAACTACCTTGACACGCTCCGATGACTAAACATTCATTTGGCGGTCCATGGACTGAAATAAAGTTGGATGTTTTAAAGCAGTATTTGGAATTTTTCAATACTGCGCTTCAATATTCACCTTCAGAAAAAAATCCATTTAGACGAGTATATATTGATACATTTGCAGGTACTGGGCGCTGTGACATTCAGGTTGGTGCGGGCAATATCCTTCAAATTGAAGGGTCAGCCAAAATTGCTATTGAAACAAATCCAGAATTTGATGAAATTCACTTAGCTGACCTGAAACATAAGCATGTGCAAGCACTTGAAAATTTGGCGGTGCAGGATGGGAAGAAGAGGGTTTTTGTGCATGAAAAAGACGCCAATATAGCATTACTTGAAATCCTTAATAAGATAAATTGGAGAGCTACGAGAGGAGTATTATTTCTTGATCCTTATGGCATGGCTGTTCGTTGGTCATCGTTAGAACGCATTGCAGCAACTCAAGCAATTGACGTATGGTACTTGTTTCCAATTAGTGCTGTATGCAGGCAAGCTGCAAATAATTTTTCAAAAATTGACGAAAGAAAAGCAGCATCTTTAGACGCAGTTTTGGGAACCGAGGCGTGGCGAGCACAATTTTATAAGGAATCTGGTCAGGGTAATCTTTTTGATGGCCATGATTCTGTTCTTGAGAGACAAGTAGCACATCAGCAAATAACAGCGTGGTTTCAATCACGACTTATGACTATATTCAAGGGGTGGGTAAATGATCCAATTTTACTCCCTGATATAGGTTCACCACAATTTGCGCTCTTTTTTGCTGTATCAAATCCATCACCAAAGGCAGTATCCCTTTCTAAAAAGGCAGCGGTACACTTGCTTAATATGTTTAAAGCTCAAAAATTCTCAAAGCCGCAACAATTAAATAATTTTCGAGAAAATTCTCAGAAACAACATGATATGTTTAAGGTAGAAAAAGACTAGCCATAGGATATTTTGAAATGCGATCAGTTAACTCAATTCTATGGGCTTTTGACCGAATAGTTCCACTTGAACTTTCCACGAGAATTTCATGATGCCCAATAAGTAGCTCCAAGCATTTTTTATAGATTAATAAGGATGCTGGAGTCTGATTGCAAGTACCCTCATAAAATTCCCCAAAGGTACAACCTTCTTTCATATTTGAAATTAATCTTGGAATCTGTTCCATCATTTTTGAAATGCTTGCATCTTCCGATAATTTATCAAAAGCAAACATGCTTTGCTGTTGAAATTCATTATCAAATCTAGGATCATAACCTAACATATTGAACATATCTAATCCAGCACCACCATAATGAGAAAAATTGGTCTGATGCCCCCAATGTACATCGGTCATAACACTACGAGCACGATGATGTTGCGAAAGATGTACCAGCCAATAGACGCCATGCCCTTTGCTATTATTTATGAAGAAGGGGGTATAGTGTTTGGCTTTAACTTCACCCATTAACGCTTGATATAGGGTTGATTGTACAAATCCACGCCAATTTTTTTCTGATTCTTTGATTTTCTCTATTGTTTGATTGGCAAAGACATTTGGAACATTAATCCGACTAAGGTTTTGATTTAAGTTTACTTCGTTGGCAAAATTAAATAATGAGTCAACACCAAATGTTAAGATAATCTCTGCCTTATCTAATTTTGAGAAAATTCTCCTCATGATATCAGTCGAAACATCCTTATAACCAAACTGATCTAAAATAAAAATTGATCGTCCACTTTTCGGAGTTTTCTTCTGAATGAATTCAATAATTGAATCAACTTCATCCTCAAATTTTCCATGCCTCAATTGAATAGATTGCCCGATAAAACTCCCATAGCCTCTTTCATGGAGACTTTTCGTAAGAAACTGAAATGCCGGTTTCATAGCTTCGACAAAGATGTGGGTTATATCAAACCGGACTTTATTGCTACGGTTCTTATTGATTTCAAACTCAGCAATTTGTGCCTCTTGGAGGCAAATATGTGGCGAGCCGAGGATAAGTTCCCCCGTTTCTTCATGATAATACTCCCCACCACCTGCAAATCCATCAATAACAGTAAGTTTAAACTCACTGCGAGGGCGATCACCAACCAACGTAGCATAGTATTTTGCTAAGTACGTTTTCAATATTTTATGTTTAGCAATACTATGTTGCTTGATAATATCAGGACCATTTTTCCAGGTGTAATGACTCGACATTTCATGCTCCTATTCAGATTAATGCAAGCGGCATCTCATCATATGTTCGGCCATTTATCAATCTACCATTTAATTTTTTTGCCCTTGGTTTTCCATCAACACCCCACCGCCCCCATTGCTTAAAGAAAAATGCAGCATTTTGTTCTTCACACTGAGATTGAATTGATTGCACCCAATCTAATTGCATAGGCCGTGCTTTTGGCCCAGATTCTCCACCAACGATAACCCAATGAATATCTTTCAAATTTAGCTCGCCCAAATCTTCCAATAGAGGTTCAACTGATAAGAAGCGTACTGAAGCATCTACCTGCCGAAGCAGATTGATTCGTGGCAATCCATACTTTTGATCTTCCACGGACACTCCAAGCCATGCATTTGTGGGAGCCGTTTTCCCTTCAAAGTAAGTGGCGAGGCGATCTGCACGCTTTGTTAAAATTTGAAAAGTATGCCAATCAGCCTTTTCTATTGTTGCAAAAACTTGATCAATAAAGCTAAACGGAATATCTTCGTGAAACAAATCTGACATCGAATTAACAAAATAGATTGTTGGTTTTTTTCGTTTTAAAGGTGAATCCAATCTATTTCTCAGCATCGTTAATTGAAAACCGTTCTCATAGCCTGGTGTTCCCATTGCTTGCAACCTTTGTGCCATTTTTTCAGCATAGCAATGCTTACATCCAGGCGATATTTTGGTGCATCCAACTGTTGGATTCCAGGTTTCTTCCGTCCATTCAATTTTACTCATGGCCTGCTCCATTTTTGCTAAACTTGCGCTCCGTGGCTGCTCTAATCATTTCTTCAATCAACTCTCTCTGACTTAGCCCTGTATCCCGACATAGTTCTCGGAGTTGAACAAATGTTTGCTCTGGAACCCATTCCTGAATGCGTCTGTAGCCACGACCTTTCAGCCGCTCACGGTATGTAGTTTGCGCTTTTGCAAGCTGATTGTTTCGCGATTGATTCACAGTTTCAGCCCTTCTTTGGAGGTTGAACGATCAAATTGATTACAGGGTAATCATAGCACAAGTAAGTATCATTCGCAATTGCAAACGTAAACAAGGTAAGAAATACTGTTCAAAAATACAGATCTATTTATCACTGTTTAGTCGATTACGACATTTTTTACAAACCTTTCTTTTACCATGCCACAGTGCGTTGTATATTCAATAATTTTAGCTATATTTCCATTCTGCATATGATACCAAGCATCTGCAAAATCCTCCAAAGGCGGATATGCCTTGCGCCGCAGTTCCTGAACATCTTCCGTATGTATGATTTTCATCACGTTCAAACCTCTACCGTAAACTCGACATCCATCCAGGGAAACGCCTCAACCCTGACCCGATACTTGCCCGGATAGGTAAAGCTCAATTCCGCTTCCGCCTCTGCGCAGTCATAGCGCTTGCCATTGATCACAACCACGCAAGGCGCTGGCAGTGCGCGCAGATGCAAACCATCCAGCCGGGCCGGATTGGCTGGCCTTGGGCAAGCTTTGCCATCGCGCACATATTCGCGCACCGGATCAATGCGCCCGATGAAAGTGCGCTCCCCCTGCAGCGCCAGCATGTCTTGCGGCACATCGCCGATAAACAACACGCGCCCCAGTTCGCCATATTTTGCGAACTCCATACCTTTCCTTTTACTTGTTTGCCGGCAGCGCTGGCAGTCCTGACTTTTTCCTTGGTGTGCTGCTGGCTGGCGCAGCCTGCCTGCTTAGCGCATCACCTCCCAACAACAACACCGACCACCGTTCCAGCCGCCAGAAACCGTCATTGAAATCATTCCCCACATACAAGCTGAACTGATATTGGCCAGCCGGCAGCAGTACGCGCCCGGTGGCGATGTGCGAAGTGGACATGGCGTCCACCACGCTGTAAGACGCTTTGCAAAAGCTTTGCCCATTCACCTTTACTTCCGATTGCGTGTTCGTGCTGCGCCCTGGCGTACACGCCTGCCAGGTCACAATCTCCACCACATCACACAGCGCGCCTTGCGCCTCATCCAAGCGTAATAAAAACGGGGTGAACGCGCCACGGGATGAATACGCCAGCAAACAGCCATCGCTGACCGCAAAACGCATGCTGTCCAGTCCTGCGCCATAGCGCGCACGCCAGGTTTCGCGCGTAAAAAAGCGCTGCGACAGAGTAAGTGAAGGCTGTCCGCCATCCAGCGCCACAATGCCATCATGGCTGGCATACACGATTTGCCCGCCAATATCGGCTAAGGCACACTTGGATACCCCGGCTTGCCACAGATTGAGGGCAATCTCCGTCATGGCGTCCGGCGTGATGCCGGAAATCAGATAAGGCCGGCTGGTGCTTGTCACCAGGGCGCCGCCGCCAACCGCAATCGCCCCCACAATCTGACAATCGCCCAAGGTTTTGACATAGGATGCGGGCCAGGCCCCAGGGCTGCCAGGCGGCGTTGAAATGCAGGGCGTTGCCGCGCCTGGCCATCAGCATGCCATTCGGCAGGCTCAGAGTGAACGGTTGCAAGGCTAGGCATCCCGGACGCTGAATAATCACCGTTCTTTTGGAAATAATTCTTGAAGTCCGTAGGGCGGGCACGCCTTTGTGCCCACACAAAATTGCACCTGGCGCACTGATTGCCTTTGTTCCGCATGGATGCAATATAGCTGTGCCTACCCTGCGCAGCTCACGGCTAAAGCTGCCCCTGCCTGTTCAATCCGCCACTGCGGCAGGCAGGGCTTCACTTCGTTCAGCCCAGCCTGCGGTTGGCGTTTCACACCTGCAAATGTCCCTTCACCGGCAAATCGCGGATGCGCAAGCCGCTGGCGGCGAAAATCGCGTTGCAAATCGCCGGGGCCACCGGCGGCACGCCGGTTTCGCCCACGCCGCCAGGCAGGGCGTCATTGGGCAGCAGATACACATGCAAGGGCGGGCATTCAGCCATGCGCAACAGCGGCATATCGTGGAAATTGCTCTGCACCACGCGCCCTTGCTGGAAATCAATCTGGCCGTATAAACATAAAGACATGCCGAAAATCATCGCGCCTTCCATTTGCGAACGCACGCGGTCGGCGTTGACGATCTGCCCGCAATCAATCGCGCCATGCATTTCTTCAATTTTCAGCTGCCGTCCGCGCACCGAGACGCGGCAGGCAATCGCCACATAGCCGGTGAAACTGCGGTGTGCGGCAAAACCCCAGCCCTGTCCCTTGGGCAGACGCTTGGCGACGCCGGCGCGCGCCGAGACGGTGCGCAAGACCCGCTTTAAGCGCGCGATATCAATCGGGTGCTGCGCCTGTTGCGCGCCGTAATTGCTGTATTTATAGCTGTCTGTATTCGGGTTGTGCAGACGGTCTTCGCCCAGTAATTCAAACCACATCGCCAGCGGCGTGCGCTTGGCCGCATGCGCCAATTCATCGACAAAAGAGCCAAGCGCAAACGCTTGCTGGATATTGCACACCGAGCGCAGCCAGCCGATGCGCGCATGGTTTTGCACTGCGCTGACTTCCAGCGCGGTGTTGGGAATGGCAAACGGCAGATCGGCTGCGCCCATCGCCACTTCCCAGGCTTGCGGTGCGAGCGCGTCAGCATTTGCGGCGAAGGTGCTCATGATGCTGGCGTAAGCCACATGCTGGCGCCAGCACTGCACCCGGCCTTGGCCATCCAGCCCGGCTTGCAAAAATTGCGCGCTTTGCGCATGCAAATAATCGTGCTGCAAATCGTCGCTGCGGCTCCACAGCACTTGCACCGGCTTTTTCAGGGCCTTGGCTAAAAACACTGCTTCACTGACAAAATCTGCCTGCGATTTGCGCCCGAATGCGCCGCCCAGCAGGCTGACATTGACCACGATGTTTTCTTTTTTAAAGCCAAATTCTTCGGCCAGGGTGTTTTGCACATCTTGCGGGCTTTGCACCGGGGCCCAGACTTCGCAGCGCTCGCCATCCACGCGCGCTAAGGCGCATGGCGGCTCCAGGGTGGCGTGCGGCAAAAACGGCACAGTGTAGGTGGCCGCTATCTGCTTGGCGGCTTGCGACAGCGCAGCGCGGCCCTGGCCGGTTTGGCGTAGCACTTTGCCTTCCTTTTGCACTTGCTGACGCAATTGCGCCAGCCCGGCTTTGGAGTCAAACCCGTCATGCGCGCTTTTACTCCATTTGATCTGCAGTTGTTCGCGCCCTTTTTGCGCGCTCCAGGTGTTTTTAGCGATTACCGCCACCCCGGCTAAATGCTTGAAGCCGATCGGCAGGGGACGCGCCGGCAGTGTCAGCACATCCAGCACCCCGCGCACCTTGCGTGCTGCGCTGTCGTCCACGCTGTCCACCATCGCGCCCAGCACCGGCGCGCGCGTGATGCTGGCATACACCATGCCTTCGATGCGCATATCGATGCCGAAGCGGCTTTCCCCGCGCACCGTGGCGGCGTCATCCACCGGCGACAGACCTTGGCCGATGTAGCGGAATTGCGCCGGGCTTTTCAGGCTCAAGGTTTTGACATCCGGGGCCGCCAGTTTGGCCGCGCTGGCGGCCAGTTCGCCATAGCGCAGGCTGCGTCCGCTGGCGGCGTGCCAGACGCGCTGTTCGCGCGTGCTGCATTGCTCCACCGGCACATTCCAGCTTTGCGCGGCGGCGGCCAGCAGCATGGCGCGCGCGCTGGCCCCCATCTCGCGCATGCGCTGGTAAAACACGCGCACGCTTTTGGAGCCGTCGGTGTTCTGGTCGCCATAGCGCTGATCGCCTATCGCTTGCACGATGCGCACCTGGCGCCAGTCGGCGTCGAGCTCATCAGCCACCACTTGCGGCAGGGAAGTGCGGATGCCCTGTCCCATTTCTGAGCGGTGCGCGGTAATGTGGATGAGGTCATCGGCGCCGATGGCGACAAACAGATTCAGACGCGCCGCCGCCGCGTCAGTGGCGTGCGCCGCCGGCAGCAAGCCTTGTTCGATTTTGCCGCCCAGCACCAGCGCGCCCATGCCCACGCCCAGCTCTTGCAGCCAGCGGCGGCGGCTGAGTTGGCGCGCAAACAGACGGCTGTGATTTTTGATGGCATTGTTATCCATTTATGCCTCCGTCGCGGTGTTGGTTTCCAGCGCTGCTTGCGGCGGCAGCGGCATGCCGGCGGCGCGCAAAATCGCCCGTTTGATGCGCGGATAGGTTCCGCAGCGGCATAAATTGCCTTGCATGCCTTCGTGGATTTGCGCATCGGTCGGGCGCGGGTGTTTTTTCAGCAGGGCCAGCGCGGCCATGATTTGCCCGGCCTGACAGTAGCCGCATTGCGCCACGTTTTCATCCAGCCAGGCTTGCTGCAGGGCGTGCAATTGTGCGCCATTGGCCACCCCTTCAATCGTGGTCACGCGTCCGTTTGCGGCTTGTTTGACGCTGACGGAGCAGGCGCGCACCGGGGCGCCATCCAGATGCACGGTGCAGGCCCCGCACAGTCCGGCGCCGCAGCCGTATTTACTGCCGGTGAGCTGTAATTCATCGCGCAACACCCACAGCAGCGGCATGTCTTCATCCACATCCAGCTGTTTTTGACTGCCATTAATATGCAAGGTCGGCATCTGATTCTCCTCTTGGGGACGGTTCGAGTTGCAGAAGGTCGGCGCGCTGGTCGATGTCCAGCGCCGCGCGCGGCAAATCCAGGGCGCGCGCGTGCTGCAAATATGCGCGTGCGCCCTGGTCATGTTGTAAGTTGAGTAATTGCGGCCACAGATGGCGCGGCCAGATTGCCGGCGCGCCCAGCGCGCCATCGGGATAGCGGCTGGCGCACACGGCGTGCGGCGCATGCCGCCAGTGTGCGCACAGGGCCAGATAATCGCTTGCCTGCAGCAGCACTTGATCTAACAGCGCCACCATGGCGGCGGGTGTGGCTCGCTGCTCATCGTTCGCTTGCAGGGCGCGGATGCCGGAGCCCAGACTGGCGCTCTGGCCGTCGGCCCAGTGCGGGCAGATGTGCGCGAATGCCTTGGGCGCATATGGCGCCAGCAGCGGCGCGATATGGGCGCCGATTGGTTCCGCGTGCGCGCCCAGCACCACGCACAGCCGGCTGAACTCGCCTGCTTGTAATAGCGGAAGCAATTGCGCTAAGCGGGCGCCGATCATGCTTTGTCCCTGCCAGGCGGCATGGCGCGCCAGCGCTTTCGGACTGCCGAAGCGGCGCGCGGCGCCGGCGGCCAATAAAATCAGGGCAGGGGCGCTTGATCCGCTCATGCCTGCCACCGTGTTCTGACATCTTGCGCCTGGCTGGCCGGGTGCAAGTGCTGTTGAATCTGGCAGATCAGGGAAAGCGCGATATCTTCCGGCAAGTCCGCGCCGCGCAAGCTGCCTGCCGGGCTGTAAAAATGCAGGCCGGGGGCGTGCAAATCCTGTTCCTGCAATCCGGCGCGCGCCAAGACTTTGGCGCGCCGCGCCGCCGGCCCCAGCATGCCCACATAGTGTGGCGCGGCCCCTTGCCGCAAGACGTGATGCAGCGCTTGCAAGGCTTCGGCGTCGAGTTGCACATGGTGATGCATGACGAGCACCGCTTGCGCTTGCGCCAGGGCGGCAGGCGGCAAGGCCTGCGGCGCACAGCGCCAACAGCGCACGGCGGGGCCGAAATCGCTGCTGCGCGCGGCATGGGTGCGCGCATCGCAGACGCTGACTTGCCAGCCCAGCGCCAAGGCAAGTTGCGCCAGGGGCCGCGCATCGACGCCGCCGCCGAAGATGAACAGATGCGGCGGCAAGTCGAGCCGGCTGCCCAGCCATTGCGCGCCGTCCGGCGCCGGCGCAGTCTGGTCGGCAATCCAGCGCCCCGCACCGCGCACCGCGTGCAAGTCTTGCCAATACACGCCAGGCTGGCGCGCCATAATCGCTGCATGCACAGCATCCAAATCCAGATAGTGATTGGCGGCGCAGATTTCCTGCAGCCGCACCCAGACGCTGCCGCCGCAGCCGGTGCGCGCCAGCGTATTGCCGTCTTCTTCCGCATCGTCGGGAATAAACGCATGGGTGCGGGCGATGCCGTCAGCCAGGACTTCTTGCGCCAAGCGCATTAAATCCGCTTCCAGACAGCCGCCGCTGATGACGCCAAACCATTGCCCCAGATCATTGATGAAAACTTGCGCGCCCGGTTTGCGATAGCTCGGCCCCTGGCGTGCGCTCAAGGTGGCCAAGACCCAGCGGCAGGCGTCGCGTTGCGCATGCCAAAACGGCACAAGGGCGGAAAAGCGGTGGCTGGCGGGACGGTTAGGCATGGCTGGCGGAATCAATTTGGAATATCAAGTGTAGGGTAGATTAGCTGTATAACGCAGAATTTGTGACGAAAATCCTGCAAACTGTGATGAAACCGGACAATCAGACTGTCAAAATCGCCAGCAGCGTGTTTTTCTCTGCTCTGGGCGCGGATTGCGTGGCGGGAATTGGCATAATTGGGGGTCCAGAATGTTGACACAAGACAATAAGGTGGAATTATGTGGAATTGGCTAAAACGTTTGTCGGGTCTGACAAGTGGCGAACAGCCAGCTGCGTCAGTTGCAACTATGCAGGAAAAGCCGGCGGCGTCTGCGACAGTGACGCAGACGCTTGAAGATGCGCCCCGGCATGCAGCAAGCGTTGTCGTTTTGGATTTCAGTCACATCCTTACGCCGCAGCAGGCGCAGGCGGCCAGTGAGCAGGGTGTTTTGTCTATGAATTATGCGATGCCGCTCGAACTGGGAGGCGTGGAAGCCGCCTTGAATCAGATGTATCTGCCGCCAGAGGCAGCGGAGTTGAAGCAATTTCTTGATCTGCACATTATTCTGCCATTGTGCCAAGAGGGTTTGTTGGATTCGTATTCTGCTGATCCGCAGTATTTGGGCGACAGTCAGATCCCGCAAGCGGTGGCTATCCAATGTGGCGGGAAATGGGATTTCAAAGCCAAACTGGTCTGTTGGGGACCGGAGTTTGTGCCACAAGAGGGTCTGCTGGAGGTGCGTGAGGCGCCACAGGTTTTTCAAATTCGGCCACCGGCGCCGCAGCTTTCTGTGGAAAAATTCCTTGAATCGTTTTGGCTCGATTATGCCGACTGGAATGACTGGGCCTATGCGCTTTCGGAACGCATTGAAGCGGAAAACCCGGGTCAGTACGAGCACTACAATGAGATTGACGCCGCCTATGCCGGCTTGCTGCAGGCCTATTGTGTGGCGGATTTCAACAGCAGCGGCGCAAGTTTTGACAGCATCTCCAAGCATCATCCGCGCACTGAAAGCATCATCGCGCAGGCGCAATCAGGGGATGCGCGCCTGATCTATACGCGCAGTTTGAGCATTGTCGAAGGCACGCGCCTGACTTCCTTTTACGAATATCAGCTGCAGCAGCAAGCGGGAGTCTGGCGGATTGTGCAGTTGAACTATGTGAATGATGAGGGCAAATGGGGCATTTTGTAATCCAAACGTGTGCTTGCAGCATTCTGGGTATTGGGTGACGGACATGAATCCGGTGCGCAAAATTTTGTTTGTCTGCAGCCGCAATCAGTGGCGCAGCCCGACCGCTGAGCAGGTCTGGCGCCGCCATCCCGGCATCGCCGCGCGCTCAGGCGGAACCAGCGCCAACGCGCGCCACCCGGTGTCGATAGAGGATATCCGCTGGGCGGATGTGATTTTTGTGATGGAAGAAAAGCACAAGAACCGTCTGCAAGCCAATTTCCGTCAAGCTTTGCAGGGCAAACCTCTGTATGTCTTGGATATTCCAGACCAGTACCGCTATATGGATGCGGAATTGGTGCAGATCTTGCAGCAAGCCGTGGCCGGCATCTTGCAACTTGATGAAGACTAAAAATCGTAGGCGGGGTTGCGCGCAGCTCGACCCAGTCACCGTCTTGGTATGTCCATAATGGTTTTCCTGCACTATGACAGAGCCATGTTTTTTCCTAGATTTGATCCATGCTGGTTTAGCATGATTTCACTGAATCCCGACTTTTTTCGGGGTAGAAGTTGAGATATTTTTCTATTGAAGGAACATGCTATGCCATTGACAGACACTGCAATCCGTAATCTTAAACCAAGCGCCAAGGCGCAGAAATACTTTGATGAACGCGGGCTGTTTTTGCTCGTTTCGCCCTCTGGCGGCAAGCTTTGGCGCTTGCGCTTTCAGTTTGACGGTAAGGAGAATTTGCTCGCTTTGGGCAAGTATCCAGACGTGACACTGAAAGATGCGCGGGAAAAGCGCGATCAGGCGCGCAAGCTCTTGGCAGACGGGGTGAATCCTTGTGCACAGAAGAAACAAGAAAAACGCGATCGGATCAGAAATGCTGAGAATTCATTCGCCGTCCTGGCCAATGAATGGCTGGCCAAAAAGAAAGGCACATGGTCAGCGCGCTATATGCGCATAAACCAACAAGCCATTGAAACCAATGTCATGCCCTGGCTGGGCAAGCTGCCGGCGGCATCCATCCAACCATTGGATGTGCTGGATGTATTGCGCCGGATTGAGGCGCGCGGCGCGCTGAAAGTTGCGCAGCGGGTTATGTCGATGATCAGCCAGATATTGCGCTATGGCGTTGCGACGGCGCGGGTTGAGCGGGATGTGACCTTGGATTTGCGCGGCGCACTGACGCAAGCCAAAAGCCAGCATTTCCCCGCCATCACTGAACCCGCCAAAGTGGGCGCGCTGTTGTGCACATTGGAAGCATATGGCGGTAGCCGCTATGTCCGTGATGCTTTGCGGCTGATGCCCTTGTTTTTTGTGCGATCAAGTGAATTACGCACTGCCAAATGGGTTGATTTTGACTTTGAGAAGGCGCAATGGCGCTTTCTGGTGACCAAGACCAATACGCCGCATGTGGTTCCACTGTGCCGGCAGGCAATCACAATCTTGCAAGAACTCAAGCAATGGAGTGGGCGCTCAGAATACCTTTTTCCGAATGAGCTTGATCAAACCAAGCCGATGTCCCACGACGGAATGCGCCAAGCAATGCGCCGCTGCGGCATTGAGAAAGGCGAAATGACCGTACACGGCTTTCGCGCCATGGCGCGCACCATCATGGAGGAAGTGCTGGATGTGCGCCCGGATTTGATCGAACACCAATTAGCGCATGCGGTGCGGGACGCCAATGGGCGAGCCTATAACCGCACCGCGCATCTGGGCAAGCGCCACGTCATGATGCAGCAATGGGCCGATTATCTGGATATGCTGAAAGAACAGTACCGACAAACCTTGCAGACTGCCCCACAGGCCTAAGCTCAGCGCCGGATTATTCCGGCGTGTGCAACACCTTCAAACAAAATCCAAAGATTTTCAGAATCCCTTTTTACACTTGCATGACCAGGTCCGGGCTGCCAACAACGCCGGCTTGGCGCATGTAATTGAATTGAAGGGGCATTCTATGTCAACAACGCAAACATCTTGGCTTGTCAGAAGATGCGCTGCGCGCCGGTTTTCCGGCGCACATACAACTCCACAACAAAATTCCAAGATTTTCAGAATCCCTTTTTACACTTGCAAACACAGGCGACTGCTTGCCAGCCACGCCTGGCGTAGCTGATTTTTGCACTGTTGTGAAAGGGGTTAGCAATGTAGGCAACATAAAAGACAGGCTTGATTGAGCTGGCCTGAAGGTATGCGGCGCAAGAAGGCATCGTGGCCTCGCGCTTGGCCTCTGCCATGTACACATCTGCAAACAAGCCTGCGCAAGCAGGCTTGCGGGGATTCTTTTACCTGAACGGAAAGAAATATGCAGCAATCTGAACGAACAAAAGCAATCGGTTTTACCGCACTCCAAAATGATTTTTTTGAAGCCTTGCCGCGCTTTGGTTTCACAGGCCGGCAATTGAATGTGATGCTGGTGTTGGTGCGCAAGCTGATCGGTTTCCACAAGAAACAAGACGATATGTCCGCCTCGCAAATTGGCGCGGCCTGCAATACCGCACGCCAGCATGTCACCACGGTTTTAATGCAACTGCGCAAGATGAATGTGATTTTTGTGAAACGGGGACGCTATGGCTCTTTAATTGAAATCAATATGGATTTTTCCCAATGGCGCAAAGGCGCTGGGCAAGACTTAACTCAAGCGCCAGGCAAGCTTGAAGCGCACCAGCCAGCCCCGGAGGAATGGGTAGCTGCAGCAGGCAGCGATGCTGTCTGGCAAGCGTCAAGCGCATCGCATAACAGTAAGGAGGATGAGGGCGTCAAGCCGGAGAGCATTTTTTTGTGTCCAGGAAGAACCGATTCAGGCACATTGCCACTGTTTGATGGCGCAGATGAACCACTTTCCGCATTGGCTGCAACTGATCTGGTGCAGCTCGCCAGGCCGAATGTGGTGCACACAAAAGAAAACCTTCCAAAAGAAAATACGACAAAAGAAAAAGAACCAAAGAAAAAATCTTTGCACAATGCCAAAGCAATCGACCAGGCTTTTGCGCAATTTTGGCAGCACTACCCGAAGAAAGTCGCAAAAGCAGAAGCGTATCGCCAATTTTGCAAGCTTGCGCCGGATGAGGGTTTGCTGGCCAGCATGTTGCAAGCACTGGCCTTGGCCAGCCAGCAAGCGCAATGGAGCGATCCGCAAATGATTCCGTATCCGGCTAAGTGGCTCAAGCGGCAAAGCTGGCTGGATGAGCTGCAAACCGCCTACAGCGAGCAAGAGCGGGAAGCCATCGTCACGTTCAACCACATCCTTGGCCCTGTGCTGGGGGAAGTGGATAGCCAGTATTTTGTGGCAAGTCGGGCAGGCGCCATCCGGCATTTTTTGCAGCAGTTCAGTGCGCCAAAGGATATGGCGCGTTTCTTCACCTATTGCCGTGAGAAATGCGCATTGCCGCCCCGCATTGGCTTTGACTGGCTGCTGAAGGCAGAAAATTTCACCAAAGTATGCGAAGGGCAATACGAGCAAAGGAGCGTAGCATGAACCAAACCACCATCATCAGCGCAAGCCGTGCGGCAGTCTATGAAGTGACAGCACAGCAGGACTTGTTATGCGCAGAACACGCCGAACAAGCCATTTTGGGCGCCTTGCTGTCGGACAGTCAGGCATACGCCAGCATTGGCCATGTGCCTTCCAGCGCATTTTGCTTTTACGAACATCGCTTGGTTTTCGCCGCCATGGGTAAGTTGGCCGATCAGAATGCGCCGATTGACGTGATCAGCGTGGCGGAATTTCTCAAGACGCATGGAAAATTGACGACAGTGGGCGGCTTGCCCTATCTGCAGGCGCTATACAACGCCAGCCCCGGCAGCGCCAATCTGCAGTGGCATATCGCCTTGCTGAAAGAACGCGCTTTGCGGCGCAATATGGTCAGACTGAGCGACAAAATACAGCGCAATGCGCAAACCTCGCCACAAGACGCTTTCGTGCAAATCGGGCAAGTTGCCGAAGAAATTTTGCGCTTACAGGAAGAAAAAGCCGCCAGCAGAAGCATCAAAGCAAGTGAAGCCATGTCCAGGCATATTGCCCTGCTGGAGCAACGTTTTGCCGGCGTCAGCAATGCGATCAGCACTGGCATTGCGCAGCTTGATCAGCACCTCAGTGGTGGGATGCGACTTGGCGAACTGCTGGTGTTAGCAGCGCGGCCAAAGATGGGTAAGACCGCCTTGGCGATGCAAATCGCAGCACATGTGGCGCAAAGCCAGCCGGTGTACTTTATGTCCTTGGAAATGCCGCTCAGTCAATTACAAGACCGCATGCTGGCTTCTCTGGGCAGAATTCCACTGCATCATCTGCTCCAGGTAAGTGACACACAGAAAGCGGATTGGTGCGGCGTGACGCGGGCCTTGCAAAAGATAGAAGGTTTGGCGCTGCATTGGGATGATCAAGCCGGCTTGAGTCTGCAAGATGTCAAAGCGTCCGCCAGATTGGAAAAGCAGCGCCACGGCTTGTCGCTGCTGGTGATTGATTACCTTCAACTGCTGTCAGCTGCTGGGGAAACGCGCAATGCGCAAATTGAAACACTCACGCGCGGCTTAAAAGCATTGGCAAAAGAATTGGATTGCGCCATTTTGCTGCTCTCGCAACTCAATCGCAGCTTGGAGCAACGCTTAAACAAGCGCCCCATTCCTGCCGATTTACGCGATTCCGGCGCGATTGAGCAGGATGCCGATGCGGTGCTGTTTTTGTATCGTGACGAGGTGTACCACCCAGACACCGCGCCACCCGGCTTGTGCGAGATTGAGCTTGCACTATGCAGGCAAGGCAAACCGGGCCGCATGTATATGCACTACATTGGCGAAGAATTGCGCTTTGCGGACGTGGGGCCGGATTTTACCCCGCCAGAACAAGCAGATTTTGCGGCGCATGCCGGCAGCGGGCGCATAGGCAAACGCGGGATTCTGCGCGAGCGCTGAGCTGTGATTATCAGTATCTGGAAGAAGGTGGTACGCAAGGGCTTGGTACGCAAGCTGGTACGCATGAAAAGCGGACTTTTGCGTGCGTACCTTCAACTATGCATGCAAGCAATATCATCAAATTGATCAGGTAAATGGTGCTATCATGCATAGGTGATCCGCTTTAAACTTCAGCGACTGATTTTTTGTTGATATCCAACCACAGATGATGCTCCCGCAATGCGTAGAAAATTTGAGTCATGTGCAATGTGAGCGTTTGGCTTATATCGACTTCCGCCTGTACTTCATGGGAGATATTGGCCGCCCGGATCTGGCTAAGCGCTTTGGTTTGGCGCCAGCCGCCGCCACCCGTGATTTGGCGCTATATCGTGAACTTGCGCCAGACAATATTGCGTTTGATGGCAGCAGCAAAATCTACCGGATGGGAAAAAGATTTGCGCCGCTATTTGCACATAGCGCGCAACGGGTTTTATCTGTCATGTCGCATGGTTTTGGCGATGGTGTCAACACGCAGCCATTGCCCATGCTGCCTTGCGCCACCCCGGCGCTGCTGAGTTGCCCGCGAATTGACGTGCTGGCCCCGGTATGTCGGGCAATCCATGGCAAACGCCCGCTGGCCATGCGCTATTACTCTATGACGCAGGGTGAAACTGAACGGGTGATTGTTCCCTTTGCGCTGCTCGATACCGGCTTATATTGGAAAGTCCGCGCCTTTGACCGCAGCACTGGCGCTTTTCGCGATTTTGCTATCAACCGCATTGCAGCACCGGAGCTGCTTGATGAAGCGCCAAGCGCCGGTGAAAATCCGGAAAATGATATGCAATGGACCCGGATTGTTGAATTGAAATTGACCCCGCATCCGCGATTGGCGCATCCTGAAATCGTCAAAATGGACTATGGCATGGAGGGTGGTGTGATGCGCTTGCATGTGCGCGCCGCAGTAGCCGGCTATATGCTCGCATCCTGGAAGGTTGATACATCGCCCGATCACAGTCTGCATGAAGAACAGTACCGCCTTTGGCTCAGCGATCCACTGGCATTGTATGGCGTGGAAAATGCAAAGCTGGCCCCAGGCTACCGCGCTCCCCAAGGAAAGACATCAAAATGAAGAACGTATTTGCTTTTCGTGATCAGCTTATCGACGAATACAGCACGTTTTCGCGCAGCTTTACCAGAATTGCCGCGCCCGATATTAAGCAGGAAGTGGAACGGCAATATGAAAAAGGGCGCTACTTGCCGGAGCCGCTGGTGCAAATCAATCCCAACTATCAGCGCAAGGGAACCGTGCAGCAATTAGTCGCCGAAGGCGTACTGCACAAAGCCTGTGCAACGCTGTTTCAAGTTGGTAAAGCAGAAGGTCAGCCGCAAGACTTGCACCTGTATGCGCATCAAATGCAAGCCCTGGCCAAGGGACAGGCAAAGCAAAGCTATGTGGTCACTACCGGCACGGGGTCGGGCAAATCGCTATCGTTTTTTATTCCAGTGATTGACCGGATTTTAAAGGCCAAAGAGGGAGATAAAACCGCGCGCACGCGCGCCATCGTGATCTACCCGATGAATGCGCTGGCCAACAGCCAACTCGAAGAACTCGACAAATTCCTGTATGGCTATGCGCCAGGGCAAGCGCCATTCACCGTAGCGCGCTATACCGGCCAAGAGAGCACGACCGAACGCACTGCGATAGCCGACAACCCGCCGGATATTTTGCTCACCAACTTCATGATGCTGGAGTTGATTCTGACCCGTTTTGAAGAAGTGGATAGGCGCGTGGTCGATCACTGCCATGGCTTGGAGTTCCTGATTCTGGACGAACTGCACACCTACCGTGGTCGCCAGGGCGCCGATGTCGCCTTACTGGTGCGGCGTTTGCGCGAGCGCCTGCAAGCCGATCAAATGGTCTGCATCGGCACCTCCGCCACCATGTCAAGCACCGGTAAATTGGCGGATCGCAACAAAACCGTTGCCGGAGTCGCAAGCAAATTGTTTGGCGCCGCCATCAGCGAACAAGACATCATTGGTGAAACTTTGGAGCGTGTCACCGACCCGCTCAAGGATGTGGCGGCAGTGCGCGCAGAATTGGCGGAAGCCATCACACGCACGGAATTCAAATGGGCCGACTTTGCAGAATTTAAGTCAGACCCGCTGGCCATTTGGGTGGAGTTGAATCTTGGCATCGAGTTGCCGGAAGATGAACCACCGCGCCGCGCCAAACCAATGACAATCCAGGCCGCCAGCAAAAAACTGGCACAGGATGCCGCCTGCACGATAGAGGTGGCGCAGCAGGCGCTCAAACAATTCTTGTTAAACGCGCACGAAGTCAAGACAGCTCAGGGGCGGCCACCCTTTGCCTTTAAACTGCATCAATTCATCAGCGGTCCCGGCAAGGTGCACACCACGCTCGAAGCGCAAGGCGTGCGACATGTCACGCTGGATGCGCAACGTTTTGCGCCTGGGCGCCAGGACCAGGGAGTACTGCTGTATCCGGCGCATTTTTGCCGTGACTGCGGGCAAGAGTATTTGCCGGTCTGGCAATCAAAGAAAGCGCCAACAAAATATATCCCGCGCGAAATCAATGAAATTACCTCTGAAGACAATCAAGAAGAGCGTCACGGTTATTTATGCCCGGCCAGCGCAGATTTAGCTTATCAGGGCGGAATTGAAGACTTACCGGAAGATTGGCTGGATCAAAGCCGCGATCCGGTCAAACTCAAACAAAATTACAAAAAAGCAGCGCCGTACAGTGTGAATGTCGATGCGCAAGGCGCACAAGGAGCAGGCGAACTGTTTTGGTTCGTTCCAGGAAAATTCCGCTTTTGCTTAAAGTGCGGCCAAGTCCATGGCGCACTTGGCAAGGACATCAACCGCTTAGCCAGTCTTTCTGGCGAGGGACGCACCTCCGCCACCACCATCTTGACTCTGACCGCATTACGCCAGCTGTTTGCCGAAGAAGCGCCGGAGAAAGGCCAGCCCGATCCGCGCAAACTGCTGGGCTTTACCGACAACCGCCAGGATGCCGCGCTGCAAGCGGGGCACTTGAATGACTTTGTTTTCTTGATGACCTTGCGCGCAGGCTTGATAGGCGCATTACAAAACAACCGGCAGGAATTGAATGAAGAACAGCTCTCCGATGCGGTATTCAAAGCGCTCGGATTTGAGCAAGATGATGAAGCCATCCTGGTCGAATATCTGCGCAAACCCAGACTGATGGGATCGGAGCGGAAAAAGGCGCAACTGACCTTACGCTATGTGATTGGCTATCGTTTGCTGCGCGATTTGCGTCACGGCTGGCGTTTCAACAACCCGAATCTGGATCAATTAGGCTTGTTGCAGATAGATTATGAGGGGCTGAAAGAGTTTTGCGAAGACGCCAGTTTCTTCAAGCGGGCGCAGGTGCTGGCGCAATTAACGGCGGCCCAGCGCATGGCGCTGTATCAAATCCTGTTTGATGCGATGTGCCGGGGCTTGTGCCTGGAAACCCGCTATCTGGACCCGGTCGAGCAGGACAAGGCGCGCACCAGCGCATTTTCGTATCTGAATGAGCGCTGGAGTTTTGCCCCGGACGAGCATTTAGCAAGCGCCAAATTCCTGATTTTGGACAAAAAACCGGAATATAAAGGCAAGGTCAGAGCCGACATCATCACCGGCGGCCCGCGCTCACGGTTATTGCGCACATTGAAAAAAGCCTCATTCTGGAAAGAAGCAGCGCCAGCCAAACTCGTGGCGGACTGGAAAGACCCGGAGTGGGCCAAGCTGCTGGAAGCAATGTTAAGCGCAGCCGACCCGGTCGGCTTTGTGCAGCATCATACATTGGATAAAAAGATGCCAGCCTGGCGCTTGAACGCCAGTAAATTGATATGGCGTCTGCCCGACCTTTCATCGTTCAAGACAGAGCAATACGTCAATCAGTTTTTCCGTGCGCTGTATCTGAATATCGCCGCGCTGTTGCGGCAAACACAGCATCCCCTGTTTGATTTTGAAGCGCAGGAACACACCGCTCAAGTGGATGCGTCCAGGCGGCAACTGCTGGAGCAACGCTTCCGCTACACCGACAAAGACCGCAAAGAATGGGCCGCAGACCCGGCGCATGAAGCGCCGCTTGAGCGCTTACCGATTATGTTTTGCTCGCCCACCATGGAGCTGGGGGTGGACATTTCCGCGCTCAACACCGTGTACTTGCGCAATGTGCCGCCCACCCCCGCCAATTATGCGCAGCGCAGTGGGCGCGCCGGGCGTTCCGGTCAACAGGCCTTGGTAATTACCTATTGCACCTCGCTCAGCCCGCATGATCAGTGGTTTTTCAACCATGCGGAAGATATGGTGCATGGTATCGTGCGCGCACCGACCCTGGACCTGGCTAACCGCGACTTGGTGGAAAGTCATTTGCAAGCGGTCTGGCTGGCCAATGTCGGGATTGAACTCGATTCAAGCATTGCCCCCATGTTAGACCTTGAGCAAGCCGGCAAGCCCTTAATCAAATCTCTGCAGGATGCCCTCAATGATCCGGCAGTCACCCGGCGCGCCCAGGCCAGCGCAGCCCGCGTCATTGCCCAACTGCGCACAGAAATCAGCGACAGCAAATGGTTTTCAGAAGACTATGTGCAAAAAGTCATTGAACATGCGCCAAAAGCCTTTTCCGCCGCACTCGAACGCTGGCGTGTTTTATTCGACGCCACTTGCAAACAAATGGAAGTCGCCAATGCCGTCGCGCGCAGCCATGCCACCACAGCGCAGGAAAAGCAAAACGCCTTACGCCGCTACGGCGATGCGGTAAAACAAAAAACCATATTGGAGAAAGCGGGCAATAGCCAAAACAACGATTTCTACACCTACCGCTACCTGGCCAGTCAGGGATTTTTGCCGGGTTATAACTTCCCGCGCCTGCCACTGATGGCCTGGATTCCTGCGCGCGGCGGCGCATCCGCCAACAGCAAAGATGACGATGGCAGTATGGTCAGCCGTCCGCGTTTTCTGGCGCTGTCCGAGTTCGGCCCGCGCAGCCTGATTTATCACCAGGGACGCATGTACCGCGTCGTGCGCGCCAAACTCAATGTCGGCTCAGCCGATCATATTTCCGGCAACAGCCAGTTAGCCACCATCGCCACCCTGGTGTGCAGCCAATGCGGCTATGGCCATATGGGCGAAGCGAACGCCGGCAACATCATCGAAAATAAATGTGAAAATTGCGCCGCTGCGCTCACCGAGCAAGATTGGGTGCGGCAGTTATACCGGATCGAAACCGTGGAAACGGTAGCGGAAGAACGCATCACCATCAACGATGAAGAGCGCCAGCGTCAGGGTTTTGAGTTGCAAACCACCTACCGCTTCTTGCCCGGCCCGGATGGCTTGATTGCCGAACATAAGGCCGAAGTCAGACACGAAGAACAAGTGTTAGCCGAGTTGACCTATGCGCCCGCAGCCCGCATCTGGCGCATCAATCTTGGCTGGCGCCACCGCAAAAACAAAAAGCAACTGGGTTTTTACATCAACCCTGTCTCCGGCTATTGGAGCAAGCAAGACGAACCGGGCGGCGAAGAAAGCGAAGGCGCGGATGATCAGCAACTCGGTAAAGTCGCCAATCAGCCCATTGTTCCCTTCGTCGAAGATCATCGCAATATCTTGATCCTGACCCCGCAGCATGAAATCTCACAAGAAGCCATGGCCACCTTGCAAGCCGCGCTCAAACGCGGCATTGAAATGACATTTCAGATTGAAGAATCTGAATTGGTGGCGGAACCCTTGCCCCGCGCCGATGCACGGCGCGCGCTGCTGTTTTATGAGGCGGCGGAAGGCGGCGCAGGCGTGCTGACCCGCTTGGCCAGCGACCCTGCCAGCCTGGCGCAGGTCGCCAGCAATGCGCTCAAACTCTTGCATTACAATGCGCCGCAAGTGCGCTGGCGGGTGGAAGACTTGCCACAATTAGCGCAAACCAATGAAGCCGGACAACAGATTTGCGAAGCCGGCTGTTACCAATGCCTGCTGTCTTATTACAACCAGATTGACCATGAAAACATCAACCGCCGCAACCCCGATGTGCTCAAACTGCTGGTCGCCTTGGCCAATGCACAGGTGCAGCCAAAACAAGCGCAGCCAGAAGCCGCGATACCGGACGATGCCCGCCTGCAGCGCTGGTTGCAAGCCTTGACAGAAGCCGGCTTGCGCCAGCCCGACGCCACCCAGGTTGAAGTGAATCAGGGCGCAGCGACCGCCGCCGGCGTGTACAAAGCCGCGCTGACGCTGGTGTTTCTGGAACCCATAGACAGCCAGACCGCCACCCTGCTGAAAGACAAAGGCAGAAAAGTGCTGGATTTCTCCGACACAACACAATGGCCGGCGCTGTTTGCCGCCCACCCTGAAGTATTTGGCGCAAGCACAAAGCCACAAAAAACATGATGAATAAGCTTGAATACGATTTTATGCCCGGCAACCTGGTGCGCGCCCGTGGCCGCGAATGGGTAGTGCAAAGCGAATCCAGCCGCGACTGGCTGCGCCTGCGCCCGCTGGGCGGTGCGGATGATGACATCATCGCCTTGATACCCGAACTCGAACTCGAAGAGCTGGGGCCGGCCACTTTTCCCCTGCCGCAAGTAAGCCAAGCCGGCAACCATGCGGCAGCCCTGCTGCTGCGCGACGCCTTGCGCCTGAAATTGCGCGCCGGCGCCGGCCCGTTTCGCTCGTTTGGCAATATCGCCGTCGAACCGCGCGCCTACCAATTAGTGCCCTTATTGATGGCGCTGCGCTTGAGCACCGTGCGCCTGTTGATCGCCGATGACGTCGGGATTGGTAAAACCATTGAAGCCGGCTTGATTGCGCGTGAGTTGTTAGACCGGGGCGAAATCGCCAAACTGGCTGTCTTGTGTCCGCCACATCTGGTTGAACAATGGCAAAGCGAACTGGAAACCCGCTTCAACCTCTCCGCTGTCGCCCTCACAGCATCATCCGCCGCACGCCTGGAACGCAACTTGCCGCATGGCGTTGGCCTGTTCGACTTTTACCCGGTGGTAGTGGTCAGCCTGGACTACATCAAAAGCGAGCGACACCGCGAACACTTCCTGGCGATAGCGCCCGAATGCGTCATCGTGGACGAAGCCCACACCTGCGCCAGCAGCAGCACAGGCAAGCAATTGCGCTTTGAACTCTTGCAACGTTTGGCCAAAGACGAAGCGCGCCACCTGATTTTGCTTACCGCCACCCCGCACTCAGGGGACGAAGCCGCGTTTTACAACCTCTTATCCTTGCTTGATCCACGCTTTACCGGCTTGCAACAGCGCGCTGCCGCCAACGACCCCTTGCGGCAAGAGTTGGCGCGCCATTTTGTGCAGCGCCGCCGCAAAGACATCATTGAATGGCAGGCCGAAACCGGCGACAGCAAAGGCTTTCCGCGCCGCATGAAAACTGAACTCACCTACCAGCTCAGCGGCGATTGGGGGAAATTTTTTGACGCCGTGCAAGCCTACTGCCGCGAACTGGCCGAAACCGTCAGCGCGCAAGGCGAAGGCCGGGGCCGCCTGATCTGGTACGCCACCCTGGCCTTATTGCGCTGCGTCGCCTCCTCGCCAGCGGCAGCGGTGAAAGCGCTGGGCACCCGTCTTGAAGGCGGCATCGAAGCGGCAGAACTGTTGCGCGATGAGCGTTTGCACGACGGCCAGGCCGATGACCTTGACAGCAACGACCTGGAACCGCCTGCGCAGTTGGAAGAAGCCAACCGCTTGCAAAACCTGATCAACGAAGCCGAACGCCTCTCCAGCCAGCGCGGCGACCCCAAACTGGCCGTCTTGATCCAGCATATCGGCGCCTTATTGAAAGACAGCTACCAGCCCGTAGTGTTTTGCCGCTACATCGCCACCGCCGATTACGTCGCCGCACAATTGCGCAAAGCCTTCCCGCAAGCCGGGGTGGAATCCATCACCGGCGAATACACCCCGGAAGAACGGCGCGAGCGGGTGGAAGCGATGGAAGAAATTCCGCTGCGCATCCTGGTCGCAACCGACTGCCTGTCCGAAGGCATCAACCTGCAACATCTCTTCACCGCCGTAGTGCATTACGACCTGGCCTGGAACCCGACCCGCCACGAACAGCGCGAAGGCCGGGTTGACCGCTTCGGCCAGCAAGCCGCCGAAGTCCGCTGCAGCATGTTGTACGGCCAGGACAATCCGGTGGATGGCTTTGTGTTGCAAGTGATTTTGCGCAAAGGCGAAGCGATTCAAAAAGAATTGGGCGTCCTGGTGCCAATGCCGGAAGATGAAGCGCGCATCCATCAAGCGCTGGTGCAAGCGGCATTAATGAAACGGAAAAACGCACAAATCGGCCCGCAATTTCAAACCAGTTTTGACTTTGGCGAATCAGAGCAGATCCTCGCCCCGCTGCAAGCCAAATGGCAAGATGCGCTGGAAAAAGCCAAAGCCAATCGCACCGTGTTCGCCCAGCGCCGCCTGCACCCGGCAGAAGTTTTGCCCGAATGGCAAAAGCAACAGGAAGCGCTCGGCGCGCAAACCGATGTGCAGCGTTTTTTGCAAAGCGCCTGCAGCCGCCTTGGCGCCCCGCTGGAGCCGGTGCGCCAGCAACAATACCGCTTCTTGCCGCAACACCTGCCCGAAGCCCTGCGCCTGCGCCTGGAAGATGAAGGCATCAAACAAGCGCTCTTACTTGATATGGATGAAGTGCACCGCAGTCATCCGCTGGTGGGCGTGCTGGCCGGGCACCTGCTGGAAACCAGCTTGAGCACAGAGAGCAGCCAAGCGCTGGCCGCGCGTTGCGCCGCCACCCTGACAGAAGCCGTCGATGTCGTCACCACCATTTATCTGCTGCGCCTGCGCCATCAATTGAGCTATGTGCGCCGCCGTCAGCCCTGCCAGATGATGGCGGAAGAAACCGTGGCGATAGCCGTCGCCGGGCGCAGCAATCCGCAATGGCTGCAGGATGGCGATGTGTCGCAATTACTGGCGTGCAGCCCCAGCGGCAACTTACCGCTGGACGTGGTGCAACGCGAAATCCAGGCCTCGCTGGCGTTTATCCAATCCCATCCAGAACAACTGCAAACACTGGCCGCGCAGCGCGCAGAAGCCCTGCTGGCCGACCATCAGCGCGTGCGCAAAGCCGCGCGCGACATTGGCCAGCACAGCGTCAGCGCCTGCCTGCCGGTGGATGTGATCGGCGTCTATGTGCTCTTGCCGGATAGTCTGTAAAGCGCTGCCATAAGAGATAAAACGATGAAAAAAATCCGCAAACCTCAGAGCGCGCTCAATCTGCCCACCCTCACGCTGGAAGGCGGCCTGTTCCTGCCCGACCAACTGGAAAAAGCCGCGCTTGGCCGCGCCGCGTGGCAAACCGAGACCGACTACGGCACCCCTAAAGGCTTGCAGCTCAAAGATGATTACAGCCGCGCCTTTCAAATTGCCTGCGCACAATGGAAGCATTTTTCCAGCCAGTTTGCGCGCACCGATCTGGACGCCGCCGCCCAAACGCAAGCCTTTGTGCAAGAATTTCTGCGCGACGGCTTGGGCTATGTCAATTTGCAAACCTGCTCCGGCCTCCAGTTGGACGGGCGCGCATATCCCGTTGCATTTTTGGCCGGCAATGTGCCGGTGGTGGTGGCCCCGCACCACCTGGCCTTGCATGAACCGGATGCGCGTTTTGCCGTGAGCGGCGCCGGCGCACGCAAAAAATCCGCCTTCATGCTGACGCAAGAATTGCTCAACGCCAGCACCGAACATCTATGGGGCATGGTTTGCAATGGCAAAACCCTGCGCCTGCTGCGTGATGCGGCAACCTTAACCCGTCCCAGCTATCTGGAAATTGACCTGGCCGATATTTTGGGCGGACAGCGTTACGCCGAATTCGCCAACGTCTGGCGCCTGCTGCACGCCAGCCGCGCCACCAGCACCGCTTCCAACAACGTCGGCAAAGCGCAGGACTGCATCTGGGAAAAATGGCGCGCCAGCGGGCAGGAAGAGGGCGCGCGCGTGCGCGACGGCTTGCGCGAAGGCGTCACCGAAGCGCTGCGCATCTTCGGCGAAGGCTTTATCCAACATCCGGCCAATGAAGCCTTGCGCTTGCAGTTGCATACAGGCGAACTGAGCCAGGACGCCTATTTTCAACAACTGTTGCGCCTGGTGTACCGCCTGATTTTCATCTTCAGCCTGGAAGAGCGCACCGACAAAATAAGCGGGCAGCGCTTAATCCACCCCGGCGATGACAGCAAACAAGCCATCGCCGCGCGCCGCGCCTATGCCGAAGGCTATGCCCTGGCGCGCCTGCGTGATCTGTGCCTCAAGCGTCGTGCGCGCAACCGGTTTGATGAACATTGGCAAAGCTTGCGCATTGTCTTCAAAGGCTTGCGCGAAGGCGAGCCGCGCTTGGCCTTGCCCGCCCTGGGCGGCTTGTTTGCCAGCGGGCAGTGTGCGCAACTGGAAACCGCCAAGCTGGATAACGCCCACTTACTGGCGGCCATGGAGCAACTGCGCTGGGCCAGCCATGGCGCCGGCAAAGGCGGCGGCGTGCGCGCCCCGGTGGACTACCGCAATATGGGGCCGGAAGAGCTGGGCAGCGTGTATGAAAGTTTGCTGGAACTGATGCCGGAGATAGATTTACCGGCGCGCCGCTTCGGCTTGATTATTCCTGAAGCCGGCAATAACCGGAAAACCAGCGGCAGCTATTACACCCCGGATTCCCTGGTGCAGGAATTGATTAAATCCGCGCTGGACCCGGTGATTGAACAGCGCATAGCGGCCCAGCCGCAAAACCCGGTGGAAGCGCTGCTCTCGATCCGCGTGATCGACCCCGCCTGCGGCAGCGGCCATTTCTTGCTGGCCGCAGCGCGCCGCCTGGCGGAAAAACTGGCGCAACTGCGCGCGGCGGATGGCGAACAAACCGAGCACGATTTCCGCCAGGCGCTGCGCGAAGTGGTGAACCGCTGTATTTTCGGCGTGGACCGCAACCCGATGGCGCTTGAATTGGCCCGCACCGCCTTATGGCTGGAAGGCTTTGAAGAAGGCCGCCCCCTGGGTTTTCTCGACCATCATTTGCAAGTCGGCGATGCGCTGCTGGGTTTGACCGATTTAAACACGCTCACCTTGGGCATTGCTAAAGACGCCTTTAAGCCGCTCTCCGGCGATGATAAAGAGGTTTGCAAGCAACTGGCCAAAACCAATGCCGCCGCGCTCAAAGCGCTGGACAAACAGCGCGAAAGCCCGCAGTTGGCATTGGCCCTGCACGACAATCACAGCCTGAGCGCCTTGCAGACGCTGGAAGCCATGCCGGAAAACAATACGCGCGAAATCGCCGTCAAAGAAGCGGCTTACCGCAACTTTTTGACGCAAGCCAAAACCAGCCGCTTGGCCCAAGCGGCGGATTTGCTGCTGGGCGCGTATTTGCTGCCCAAGCGGGAAGGCATGGAAGGCAGCATTCCCACCAGCGCCACCTTATATCTGACCTTACTGGGCGACGCCTTGCCCGCTGGCGAAGCAGCGGCATTGCACGCCGCGCAAAGCGCCTGCGCCGAAGCGCGCGTGTTGCATTGGCCGCTGGCATTTCCGCAAGTGTTTGCGGCGGGGGGCTTTGATTGCGTGTTGGGGAATCCGCCGTGGGAACATGTTGAGCTGAAAGAGGAAGAATTTTTTGAGAGCCGTCAAAAAGATGTGTTCAATGCCAAGAATAAAGCGGAGCGCAGCCAGCGCATCCAGTGGCTTTCTGAAGGGATGCTGGCAAAACATCTGTATCCGCAAATTGTGCAACCCGCTGGCGTAAGCGAGGAGGAGAAACGCTTGTATGCCGAGTTCATCCATGCACGGCGTACATTGGAAGCCGCCAGCAATTTTGCGCATGTCAAAGGTGAAGATGGTGGGAGATATCCGCTTACAGGTGTGGGAAGGGTCAATTCGTATGCATTGTTTGCGGAAACAATCCTGCATATTGCGCACCCATCTGGTTTTGCCGGATTCATTGTGCCAACTGGCATTGCGACTGATGATTCAACTAAAGCTTTTTTTGGGCACATAAGTCAATCTGGAAGACTTATTAGTCTTTTTGACATTGAAAATCGTGATAAGCTATTTCCGGCTGTTGATAGTCGGATGAAATTCTGCCTAATCACTCTAGGGGCGGCCGATATCTCTGAATTCGTTTGTTTTGCAACACAAGTAAGTCAATTTTCTGACTTGCGGCGCCGGTTTACGTTAACACCTGAAGAGTTTCATCTCCTCAATCCTAATACGCTAACCTGTCCAGTTTTCCGCACTGAACGTGATGCAGCACTGACTAAAAAGCTCTATCAAGCAGTACCAGTACTGATCGAAGAAGGCAATGAGATGGGTAACCCATGGAAAATTATATTTTCACAAGGGTTATTTAATATGTCAGGTGACAGCCACTTGTTTTTTGAATATCAAAAACCAGGCAGCATAGCACTTTATGAAGCAAAAATGATTCATCAGTTCGACCATCGCTGGGCGACTTTCACTCAAATCGGGGATAGCCGTGATGTAACCGAGGCTGAAAAAATGATCGCGGATTATGCAGTAACGCCACGATACTGGGTGGAAAAAAATGAAGTTGAACAACGGCTGGAAAAGTTTGACCGTGATGGTAATTTAGGTTGGAGCTGGGAGCGCCAATGGCTGTTAGGGTGGCGGGATATTACAAATGCCACCAACGAACGCACCGTGATTGCGAGTGTGATGCCTCGCTTTGGTGTGGGGCATACTTTGCCACTGTGTATGACAACCGAAGCACCTGCAAAAGTGGCCGCACTGTTGGCTAATTTCTGCGCCCTGGTGCTGGATTTTTGCGCCCGCGTCAAAGTGGGCGGCACTCATTTGACCTATGGCTATCTGAAGCAATTTCCGGTTTTGGCGCCTCATCAATACAGCGAGGAAGACCTCGATTTTATTGTTTCGCGTGTGCTTGAATTGACCTACACATCCCACGACATGCAACCCTGGGCGCAAGACCTTGGCTTCGATGGCCCGCCATTTACCTTCAACCCTGACCGCCGCGCGATTTTGCGCGCAGAACTCGATGCCTACTACGCAAAACTCTATAGCCTCAGCCGCGACGAGTTGCGCTACATCCTCGACCCGGCTGACATCATGGGCGAGGACTACCCCAGCGAAACATTCAGAGTGCTGAAAAACCGCGAAATACGCGAATTCGGCGAATACCGCACCCAGCGCCTGGTGCTGGAAGCATGGGATAAATTGGAACGTGGAGATTTACAATGATGAAATTTGAATTCAAACACCTGGGCTTGCTTGATCATGCCGAGCTAGAGTTGGCTGATTTGACCCTGATTTGTGGTGAGAACAACACCGGAAAAACTTACGCCACTTACGCGGTGTATGGTTTTTTGCGCAATTGGCGGCAATTGCTTGGTTCTGTCTTTTCCATAGAAATTCAAGCTCTTTTGTCAAGAACAAAGGAGAATAAAATTGATTTGGCTGAAATGTTTGATGGTAAAATTAACAATTATTTGATGGGCATGGGTGGAGATTATACAAAGCATCTATCCACTGTATTCGCATCAGATGACAGCATGTTCAAGAAAAGTATTTTTATCCCAACATTACTCCAAACTATTGATATTTCGCAACATGCTTATCAAAGTTCTGTCCATACAAGTCGTCGTGGTAAAGTGTCTGCAATTATTGAAAAGGAAGCTGGTAGTACACTACTGAAAGTATTGGTGGCGGACACGGATCTTCCTCCTCGCGCTTATAGAAATTTTGTCATTGATGCAATTGCCGATATTGTTTTTGCACCGTCCTTGCCGCGTGTTCATATCGCCAGTGCTGAGCGAACTGGCGCAGCAATCTTCCGCAAAGAATTAGATACTGCGCGTACCCGCATGCTCAAGGCTATTAACCAAGTTGACTCAAAAGAGCTGAAGCGCAATCCTTTCATTTTCCTGAAAGAAATGGATTCTGGATACGCCTTACCAGTGGAAGACAATGTGGAGTTTGTACGCCAATTGGAAGATATGGACAAACACACAAGCGAAGTGGCCCAATCTAATCCTGAGCTGATTGAAGCATTTGACGCCATCATCGGTGGTAGTTATAAGGTTGTAAAGCAGCAATTGGTGTTTCAGGCGGGTGGCGTTGGAAAAGCGCGCTTTAATATGAATGAAGCCTCCAGCAGCATTCGCGCCTTGCTCGATATTGGTTTTTATCTGCGTTGCCATGCAAAAGCGGGTGATTTGTTTATCATCGACGAACCGGAGTTGAATCTGCACCCCAAAAGCCAGCGCGCATTTGCCCGCCTGGTGGTGCGCATGATCAATGCCGGCATCAAGGTATTTATTACAACGCACAGTGATTATTTGGTAAAGGAATTGAATACCTTGATCATGCTCCATCAAGGCACAGAGCATACAAAAAAAATGCAAAAACAATACGACTACCAGGATCAAGAATTGCTTGATCCGAGTCGGATTCGTTTGTATATGACGGGCTTGGCGAAACCCGCTGGCGGTCGCAGTAAAAAAATCCGCACTTTGATTCCTGCAAAGATTTACCCGGATCGCGGCATTGAGGTCAGCACCTTCGATGACACCATCGACCTGATGAACACTATTCAGAGCGATATTCTGTATGGGGGAGAACTTTAATGGCCTTGTCCGAGAATTTACAGAAACTGTATGACATGTTGTCTTGCTGCACTTATAACGGAGCACAACATACGCATATCCTGATCGAAGAAACAGACCAATTGGCGAAGCTGAAAAAAGTAACGCTTAAGGCGCCAAACGGGGATTGGTTTTCATTCTGCCCGGATGAGGGGCGCAAGTGTAAGCGCCTTCAAGCCAGCAGCAATCTTGTGATTATGTCCCCTCTGTTGAAAATTGGAGAAAAACATGATCACCACCGCGCTTGCGATTGTGTGGTGCTTATCAATAAGAATGAACAGATTACTGCATTGTATATTGATTTGAAATCTGGTAATCCGGTGGGTTACAAGGGGCAATTTCAAAGCACGCGCCAGTTTGTGCGCTATGCCTTGGGACTGCTGGAAGAATTTCATGGCATAAAACTGACTTTGGCTCAAGAGCGATTCGCGGTGTTGTATGGTGGCGAGCAGAGTCCGTTGAATAAAACCACGACAGTTCCAAAGCCAATTAAAACAACGCAGCCAGACGCTCCGTATAAGAAAGAAGTGAGTAATGCTGCCGAATTAAAAATGAACGAATTGCTGGTGTAAATTTTTGCGGCGATGATCTGCTTCAATCGACATGTGCCGACTTTACCCAAATCATAGACAGCCACTGGCGCAAGCGCGCGCTGGAATGGAACCGCATTCAATATACCGCTTGATTAAAATTCCCCATGTCCATTTTTGTCACCCTCACAACAGACCTCATTTGCAGTGCGATTCACGCCGCAAAACAGCATGTCATTCTGGCTGCGCCAGGCATCAGCACCCAAATCAGCCAGGCGCTATTGCAAGCCTGGCAGCGCTTGCCCGCCGGCGCGCTGCAAATCGTGTTGGATGTTTCGCCCAATGTGGCGCGCCTGGGCTATGGCCAGCATCAGGCCGTGCAAGAACTGGCCGGGGCCGGTCTCACCCTGCACCAGCATACCGGCTTGCGCATCGGGGTCTTGATTTGCGATGACGCCGGTTGGACTTTCGCCAGCTCGCCCAGCCTGGTGGAAGCCGACCCCGATGGCGCGGGTGACGGGTTTAATGCAATCGCCCTGAGCGCCGAACAAATAGCCGCTTTGCGCATGGAATTGCCCACCGCCGCGCCCGCGCCAGACGCCGCAGAAATGCCAGCCGCCGCCATCGCTGCCGCTGCAACATGTCCAGACCAGGCAGCTAACCCCGTGGTCGGGGCCAAGCTGCTCGATGCGGCGACCTTGGGCAAAGTCAAGCGTGCGCTGGAGATTGCGCCGCCACAGCAATTTGACCTGGCCCGCCAAACCCAGACTTATGCCGCCCTGATCCAATTTGTCGAACTCTCGTTCGAGGGTTTCAATATTCAAAGCCGGCGGGTGCAATTGCCAAAAAGCCTGCCGCTGATCGCCAGTAAAGAACAGGCGGTGAAAGACCGCTTAAGCGCATCCCTCAAACTGCTGGATAAAATCGAAAAACCCCAAGCCTTGGCGCAAGTCAGCGCAAAACTGGAAGAGCTGCGCAAAGCCTATCTTGTGCCGGTAGGCCAGGCCGGGCGCATCATCCTGAAAGCCAAACGCAACGAATTTGAAAAGGAACTCAGTCAGATTGAAGCCGTGTTGGCAGAGTGCAAAAAAACACTGGCTGATGAATTAGATTCTACGCTGCAGAAGGTGGCGGATGCGCTTACACCCGACCTGGCGCGCGCCGTGCTGGCCGACCCGCCGCCGCGCTTTCGCGGCTTGTTTCCACTGGAAGAGCGCTATGCCCGCGAATTTGTGCAAAGTGAATTGGCCAAGACCTTGCCCCGGGCGGAGGACTTGGTTGCCAACCTGAAAATCCACAAATACTATAAAGACGTGACTTACGAAACACTGAAAAACCCTGAGTTCAGCGAGCGTGTAATGAGCGTAATTCCCGCTTCTGTACTGGATGGCGCTTTACTGCACGAAAACGTGGTGGCGCAGGCCAGCCCGGTATTGACCTAAGCCCTAAGCCCTCAGTCGCAGGAGTCTGCCGCCCATGAACCCGCTGCAACGCACCCTTCTCGAAAAAATCGGCAACGATAATGGCTTTGAACACATCATGGCATCAGCGCCGGATGGCGTCATGCTGGCTTCCGCCCGTCACCCTAATCGCGTGCTGCTTACGCTCAAGCATGGGGCATACCATGCAATCTTTCACACCAATTCAGTAAGCTTGCTGCCGGAATTGCAGCGTAACTTTGCCGCGCAGTACGAAGCGCAAAGTTTTCGCCTCGCCAGCGAGGCCGCCTTGGCCGGCTTGCTGCGCCGCGCCGCCAGCCTGTCGCGCGCCTTGCCCAACCAGGCGGAAAACGATTATCAGCAGGCGGTGCTGCGCGAACTGACAGCGCTGGCGCCCACCCTGGCCGGCACCGAGGTCGAGCGCATGGTGCGTCAGCGTCTGGGACAAAGCAAATTCCGTGACGCCATGCTCGACTACTGGGGCGGCGCCTGCGCCGTGACCGGGGTGGCGCTGCCCGCCGTGCTGCGCGCCAGCCACGCCAAACCCTGGGCCGAGTGCGCCAGCGACGCCGAGCGGCTGGATGTGTTCAATGGCTTGCTGCTCAGCGCCAATCTGGATGCCTTATTTGACCGCTTTCTGATCAGCTTTGACGAACAGGGCAGCATGCTGCTTGCCCCAGCGTTAGCCGGCATCGACTTACAACCCTTGGGCCTGGCGCCCGGCATGAAACTGCGCTGGCTGAACCCCTTGCACCAGCCCTATTTAGCGCAACATCGGGCACGCCTGCGCCAACATCGCACAGATCTGGTTTAACCCATTGCATTGCATGGCTGTGGGAGGGGCGCAAAATATTGAGCAACTGCTGCCCATCGTGCTTGTTACCCTTGCCAATTTCTTTGTTGAGCCACTTCTGTCTGACGCCGGGTTGTCGTTACGTTCATGTCTGACTACGCTTTTGGCTTGAATTTGACTGAATAGGCAGGGATGATTGAAATAAACTGCTTTGGAAAAACATCTCAATAGAGAGCGTGCTGCTGATTTTTAATTTTGGTGGATAGATTTTATTTCCTCCCTCCTGTAAATCCAAGCAAGCGATGCAAAGATAATTCCTGCTTAATCATCAGCATTCTCTCCCGGCGCGCCTGACGTTCACAGCGTATTTGCGCAATACGAATCCACAACTTCCATATTTGTTGAAATTTTTTAGGTTGATAGAGTAAATGCTTGCGTATCCAAAAAGGCAGTTGTTCGGGTAATCCGGTATCACAAGCGATAATCGCTTGATTTAGTCCCGGTTCCCCTTGGCGTGCGGCGCGGCCAAATAACTGTCTATCCACGCGGGCTGATTCATGGTATTCAGTTAATATGACAAACAAGCCGCCGGCAAGCCGGACGGATTCATCTAATTTTATATCAGTGCCTCGTCCAGCCATATTTGTTGCGACAGTGATCCGGCCTGATTGACCGGCTTGTGCGATGATCTGTGCTTCATGTGCATCCTGCCTGGCATTTAAAACAGTATGCGGCACACCCAGGTTTGTAAAAACAGCCGATAATGATTCAGAAGCTTCAACACTTCTGGCGCCGATCAAGACAGCTTGCCCTTTTGATGCAGCTTGACATGCTTGTTCTGCTACTAATTTCCATTTTTGCATGGAATCTGCCAAAAACTGATCAGGTAAGCGGGTGCATTTTCCCGGTAAATTGGTCGGTAAGCAAACAACCTTGATACGGTAGCTGCACCAGAGTTCATTTGCCGCTTCTCTTGCCGTTCCTGATAACCCGGATAGAACAAAATATTTCTGGAAAAATTTCTGAAATGTCATCCGCCCTAAAGTTTCCCGTCCTGGTGTGATATCTACATTTTCTTTGGCTTCCAATAATTGATGCAAGCCCTGCGACCAGGAACGATCCGGCATAACCCTTCCGGTTGATTCGTCTATAATTTTAATTTTTCCATCATGAATTAAATAATGTTTATTCTTTTGATATAAAAATAATGCGCTCAGTGCTTGTTTAATGAGCATTTTTTTTGCGCTTGCAGTATTGAAAATGCCACCGCTTTCATTTGGCGCGGCAAAGCAAGCGTCTAAAGCATGTTGATAAAGTTCCACATTACGCTGCACAGGGTCGATAGAGTAATGTGTTCCCGTTTGCAGTTTTTTGGCTGAATTGATTGCCCAATCTATCCATTGATTTTCATAAACAGCTCCTGCTTGTCGCGATAATATCATTGGCGTGCGCGCTTCATCAATCAATACACTATCGGCCTCATCTATTATTGCAAAATGCAAATTCGATAAAACCGGGTTTTGATCCTCTACAAAATTCCTGATGCGGCGGACCGTTTCCACTGATGCCGGAAGTACGCCATGTCCGGCATTTTTGTCTTTTAAATAATCGAAAACGACTTCTTTTCCGCTGACATAACAAATATGCGCGCGATATGCTTCTCTGCGTTGCGTTTGGTTCATTTCATTTGTAATGTATGAACTGCGCAAGCCAAAAAATTTAAACAATTCATTCATCTCTTCGCAATCTCTTTGCGCAAGATAATCGTTAGTCGAGATGATATGCACGGAAAATCCTGCGCCTGCCATCACCGTTGCAGTAATGGCAGCAACTAATGATTTTCCCTCACCTGTTTTCATTTCTGCCAGGCGTCCTTGCATCAATACTTTTGCGCCAAAGAATTGAACCGGGTGCGGCCATATTCCCAGTTTCTCTTTAGCCGCAATGCCAATGCATGCTAATATCTCCGGCAATAGTGAGGAGTTTACCAACTTCACATTGCCAGTTTGAACACTTTGCAGCAGATCATAAAATCGCTCATTAATTATTGATTTCTCACTCCCTTGATATTTTTCAACTGCAAGTTTGATGGTTTGGTTAAAGTTGTTGACTTTTTTGCGGCTGATGCGCTCAACTGGTAATAAACCTATGCAATCAACAATGCGTTTACTCCAGCCTTCATCCTCATTTGGTCGCCATTCTTGAATGCAGTTGTCAAATCTTGCCCGAGGTTTGCCAAGCAAGCGCAAGGGGAGTCTTATCGGTGTCAGGTTAGTTGTCATAAGGTTTCACCAATTTAAATGAGACAAGATTGCTTGCCTGAATCGCAATAATCCTTGCCACAGCAGAGGGCGTTTTTCTAAATCAAACCGGACATACACACGATCGCCAAAAAATTCCTGTGCTACGGGCCTGCTCAATTCCAGCTCCAAATCAAAAACTCTTTCCAATGCGCGCGTGCCTTTTTCATCGGGGTGGACGGGAATCTCGCCGCCACCTTGCAATCCCAGCGCTGCTGAAATCAAATCAAATTCACCCCCAGGCACCTGCCTGATCAGTTTTCCTGAAATAGTATGCTTTACGCTGCGGTCCAAGCGTATTTCAATGCCAGTCAAACCTTCTTGCATTAAACTCAAATCATCCTGACGCATTGCAACCCTGACTGTTCGGGTCGGGCCATTTAATACAAAGCCAATCATTTCTCCCCGTTTGAAATAGCGCCCTTTCAATTCACCTGAATTTGCTTGTTGCCAGCGCCCGTTGTTGCGCGCTTGGATGTCCAGCCTGTCTATTCTTTCTGTTAAATCTTGAACGCGTGCGGCATCGGCTTCCACTTCGCTTTTAAAGTGCGCCAATTGGGCTGGCGCCAAGCTGAATGCTTGACGTAATTTTATTTCACTCTGAATGAAATTGGCTTGTGCGGTTTGCTGTGCAAGTTGTAATTTTGCGTTGGATTGTTGTATGAGCGTTTGCCCTGAAGTGACTGTCATGCCTGGCGCTGTATATGTGGCCGTAATGAAACCATCTTCGGGTGCCCGGACTATGGTTTGCTCAGGCAACCAGATCAAGCCATGATGTATTACCGAAAATGGTAATGGTATGCCAGCTAATATGAATAGCATTCCTGCTATGGTGAATATACTGCGGCGCATCGCTTTTGATCTGTTGTTTTGCAATACAGGCGCAGTTTGCAGATGCCGCCAGGCGCGCCAAATGGGGCGTAAGAAAGTTGACCATGCCGCCACGCAGGCTAGAATAACACCTATCCACCAATAATGGCTGGCGATAAACCAAATCAGGCCAATCATTACCAAAATCCGGTAAATAGGCGCAAGCAAACCATAGCACCATAACCAACGCGCTTCGCCATTTGCCAATTGGGGAGGTTTTGCTTCTTTTGCACCTAAAAAATATTTATCCAGTAAATAAATCCAATATTGTGTGGCACGCTGTCCTAAATTGGGCAATTCGGCCACATCGCACAAAACGAAGTAGCCATCATAGCGCATCAGTGGGTTGCCATTAATTAATAGCGTGGAAACGCCAGTGATAAAAATAACATTATAAGCAATCGCTTTGATAAGTCCTGGTTCGACACTTAACCAGACGAACATGGCGACTGCGCCTAGCAACCATTCTGCCATTATGCCTGCAGACGCAACCAGTGCGCGTTGCCATTTTGATGTGAAGGCCCAGGAGGAACTTGCATCCACATAAGGCATGGGGGTAAATACAATCCAAATAATACCTACTTCACGCACCACGCCGCCAAACGCTTTCGCTGCTGCGCCATGCGCCCATTCGTGCACTGCTTTTACAATAGGGTATATCAGCCACAGCAGCATCAGATTGGATGCGGATAAGATTTGATCAGAAAGATTTGCACTCAGCGCTTGCCAGTTCCTGCACAAGAGAAAAGTTGCTGGCAAAATAATCAATAAAAAAAGCACGCCAACATATCCAGAGAATACCTTGCGGCAGAATTCAGCATGCAGGTTAAACCAGGCATCTGGATAAAACAGCGGCATTTTGATGCTTAAAGGATTCGCCCAATATTGGCGCAGTCTGCCGGATTGGATGCGTTGATATCTTTCAGTGGCTTCTTTGGCGTCTGCCGCCAATGTGGTTTGCAACAAATCAGCGCGATGTAAGCTGGCGAGTAAGTTAATCAACTCGGTCTGAGAAATCGCATACTCACCCTGTTCACAAATTTCGCTCCAGATCTCTTGCAAGTTGCGCTTGCCATCAAAGCATTTCACCACTTGCCAGGCTGCATACTGTAACCGATGGAAACGCTGGGTCAGCGGATCGCAAAGTAAAATCCATGTGCTTCCTCGTGCTTGACGGGTGCTGACAATAATGTCTTCCCGTAAGCGCGGGCAAGCCTGGGCTGCCATGTGCCAATGTTCTGAGAAAAGGGAGTCCATTGATTACCAACCCCATGACCAGATTTTGATACGCAGCCAATGCAGAGGGTCTCGCATAAAGACTGTCAATAAATTGGTTTGGCCGGTTTCAATTTTTCCCACACCTTGCATGCCCGGCTTGATCAAAGGAGAGGCGCCTTGCCAATCCGCTTCCACCCGAAAACCATTTTCACCATTTTGCACATCCGCCACTGGTGTGACATTTGTCACCACAAACGGATATGCGGCATCCGGGCGGCCTGTCAGGCGCACATAACCGGTTTGCCCATTACGCACCCTTTCGATTTCACGCTCGGGCACATGTAAGATAACCCGGAATTTTTCGCTTGAATCGACTTCAAATAATTGTCGGCCGGTATCAATTTTCACACCAATTTGATGCGACCAGTCTCCGGAAACAATCAGGCCGTCCATAGGCGCCAGGATGGTGCTGCGCTCTAAGCGGGCCTGAACTTCATCCAACTCTGCTTGCGATTTTCGTAATTCGGCCCCTGCGGCCATGCTTGCGGCGGCATCGTGTTCAGCATTCGCCGTGCGTAATTTGCTCGCGGCTTGCTCATATTGGCTTTGTAATTTTGCCTGCTCCAAGAGCAAATCGCGGCGATCAAACTGGGCAAGCTTTTGCCCTTTTTTTACTGTCATACCGGGGCGCGCCCATACTTCGGCAATGAATCCATCAAAAGGCGCACTGAGCGTTTGCCGTGTTTTTCCTTCGATGACACTGTTGGCGGCGACCCGATCTTGCACTGGAACGAAACACAGTAAAGAAATGAGCAGCACTGCAGCTGCGGTGCTGATTTTCAGCTTATGACTGCCGGGCCTTGAAAGTTTATAAATGCCATCTGAACACAACTGCCAGACATGCCCGGGCAAACTTTGCTCAGCCTTGCGCCAATGGCGCAACATCGGTTCTGCCAGTTGCGCGGCTGCGCGCAGACGGTTGGCAAGTGATGGCTCGGCTTTACCTGCAATGTGTAAGACTGCCACCACGCCAGACGGGCCAAACAGGGGGATAGTCCAGGCGCTTTCCGCATGCATTTCTTGTTCCAGATCCTGGGTGCGGATGACTAAGGCTTCGGCCTCCGCCAAAGCTGGTGTGCCTGGCTCAATCCAGGCGGTGTGGGATGAAACCAGCCAGCGGGCTTGCCCGCGCCTGATTTCAAACAAGCTTAAATGGAGATTGCTGGCGCCCAGTTGATTGGCGCAGCGGTTGATCCACTCCTGTGCCGCCGTGCGTGCATCGGCTTGTGCGCCCGTGTAAGCCAGTATTTCCAGAACTTGTGCCGGATCAGCTTGAAATTGCGCCTTGCGTTGCTCAAATTCAGCCAATAGCCAAGCACTGGCTAATACAAGCATCGGGGCAAAACGCTCTCCTTGCGTCGGCGCAAGCCAGACCCCCAGTACGCCATGAAATGTCGTTTGTGACTCTACACGCAAGACGAACAATGTGTCTTCGACTGCAGACAAGCCGGGACGGACTATTTTCAGGTTTTCACCGGGCGTACTTGCCTGCGCGACTGATTTCCAGCGCGTCAGCCACTCAGGCGAAACTTCCGGATTCACACTTTGGGAATCACTACCTTCCCAGGCAAGCGTCTTGCAGGCAATTCCAGCGCTGTGCAGGCGGCTTTGCCATGCCTGGAGCAAGTGTGCAGCGCCGCCAGCCGCATCCTGCTTAAGGTCAGACTTAAATTCCATAGGCAGAGTGGATTACGCTTTTACTGGTTTACGCCTGCGCAAATGGATCAGTCCCAGTCCTGCAATCAGCAAAGCCCAGGTTTCTGCTTCGGGGATCGGTGTCAACGGAACTGTCATGCGGGTTGCCAAGACGTTGAAGCTGTCATCCAATAATTGCCAGGACTGTGCTGCGGGGCGTCCTTGCCCTGTCCATGCGACATCAATCCGCACTGTATTGTTGAAGCTTGCAGGTAAATTGTCCAAAGCAGTGACAGTCAATTGCCCATCGGCCTGTAAGATGGCGTCAGGTTGGGTGCTCAGCACATCCAATTGCCCTGGCGCGCCATTATGCACAAGCTGCAAAAATGAAAATTCGCTCGATGGAAATAAGATGTTGACAGCATTAAACAATGGCAGCTCACCGTTAAAGTGATAGGTGTATTGCCAAACATTGCTATTGCCGGAGTGCATCACCTCATAGCTGACTTGTTGCGCCTGGCTTGGCGCAATGAAAGCCATGGCCCCAAGAAACGCAGCGCATGCAAGGCCATGTCGCAAAAACTTGTTGTGAATGTGTTTCATTTTCAGTCCTCTCTTATCATTGCTATTGCAGTGGCCTGTCGCACTGCATGGCTAGTGATTGCTTAGAATACCCGGCCTTTACGCAAGGGTATTGGGTATGGTGACGCCATTCACAACAATGGCGCCGCTTGCTGCTTGCACCCGGCCGGTATTATTCAAGGTCGTGTTGTAAAAATAAAACGAGCCTGTTCCAGCTGATTTTTTCAGCAAGCCGGTGTTGTTCAGCACCAGATCGCCGTTTGCATACCATGGGGAGCGCATCCATGTGCTGTCCACTTGCAGATCCATCACGCCGTAATTATTCAGTACGCTATTTCCTGTCAAGTAGAACGGGGAGGGCATGCTGTGCACAAAATTACCATGGTTATTGATGGTGCGCTGTTCCAGATTGGGATTTGAATAGTTGCTAGTCAGGTTTAATGTGGCGCCGCTTGCAATTTCAGTGATGCCGCCGCCGCTCATTGTGCCGCCTGTCCATGTGTTGTTTTGGCCTTGTAAGGTCAATGTGCCTGCGCCATCAATGCGACCGCTCCTGAAATTCAGATTTCCCATAATGGTGGCAGAGCTATTGATTGTGAACTGGCCTTCAATATTCAAATTCCCGTTCAACGTCATCGGGTTGTCAACTGTAATGGCGGCGCCTGAAATGCCTAAGGCGCCAATTTGCACTGTGCCTTGGGCCTTGAGGGTGGAATTACCATCAAGATTGATGTTGCCGCTCAAAGAAACGCCATCGTCGAGAACAAGTTGGGTATGGGTCAGGTTGAGCGCGCCTTCAAGAATCTGGCCTTGCCCTTTTATCTGTAATGAGTCAGCAGCGCCAGAGCTGTTGTTATAGTCCACCCAGCCAAGCGTGCTGGTAAAGCGTAATGAACCGCCTTGCAGATCCAACACCGCTTTGCCTTCCAGATCAATAGGCGCACCGTAATAGCTGCGCTTGCTGATAATGGCGCCAGCGTTCACCAGCGTCCGGTCGCCCCATTGGCCATAGGAATAGATATTTGTGTCGCTGCCCAGGGTTAAGGTGGCGCTGCTGGCGATGCGGGTCGTGCCGCCGCCAGTCATCAAGCCGCCGGTCCAGGTGTTGCCGCTGCCTTCCAGCGTGACCATACCGCTTCCATCCAAGATGCCGGACTCGGCTTTGAGCGCATTCTTCACAGTCAAGTTACCGCGAACCGTTGCCATGCCGCCGGATAGGGTTAGATTGTCCAAACTTGCTGCACCTTCCAGCACGGCATTACCCGTCACGCCCAAGGCGCCATTGCCTTGTATTTTCAAGCCATCCGCTAAGGTGATCGTGGAATTGCTGACCGAGAGCGTGCCTTCCAGAATGCTGCCTTCGCCTTGAATCCGCAAGGAATCTGCATTACCCGAATTATTGCCATAATCCATCCAACCAAAGTCGGTGGTAAAGCGCAAAGAGCCACCTTGCAAATCCAAAATGGCGTTACCTTCCAGATCCAGTGCTGCACCATAATTACTGCGTTTGCTGGCAATCGCGCCGGCATTTACCAATGTTCGGTTGCCCCATTGCGCATAAGAATAAGAACTGACCTCATTGCCTATGGTCAAGGTTGCACCGTTGGCGATCCGTGTAGTGCCGCCGCCCGTCATCAGTGCGCCGGTCCAGGTGCTGCTGCTGCCTTCAAGTGTGACTGTGCCGTTCCCATCCAGAATGCCGGCCTCAGCTTTCAGAGCATTCTTCACTGTCAAGTTACCGCCGACCGTAATTGTGCCGCCAGCTAGAGTCAGATTTTCCACGCTGGCGCTACCTTCCAACACAGCATTTCCCGTCACGCCCAAGGCGCCATTGCCATGCATGTTTAAACCATCCGCTAATTTGATGGTGGAATTGCTGACTGATAGCTTGCCCTCAAGAATGCTCCCCTTGCCTTGAATCAGCAAGGAATCAGTATTGCCTGAATTATTGCCATAATCCATCCAGCCAAAATCGGTGGTAAAACTTAATGTGCCTCCCTGGAGGGACAAGACGGCATTGCCTTCGATATCCAGGGAAGCACCATAATTGCTACGCTTGCTGACGATAGCTCCAGCGTTCTCCAGGGTTCGATTGCCCCATTGGGCATAAGAATAAGAATTGCCCTCATCGCCAATAGTCAGTGTGGCGCCACTGGCGATTCGTGTCGTTCCGCCGCCCGTCATCAATGCGCCGGTCCATGTGCTGCCGTTGCCTTCCAATGTGACCGTACCATTTCCGCCCAGGATGCCTGCGTCGGCTTTGAGGGCATTTTTCACAATCAAATTACCGTTGACCGTGGCTGTGCCTCCAGATAATGTCAGATTTTCCAAACTGGCTGCGCCTTCCAGTACAACATTGCCCGTCACGTCCAAGGCGCCATTGCCATGCATATCTAAGCCATCAGCAAATGTGATGGTGGAATTACTGAGCGAGAACTTACCTTCGAGGATGCTGCCTTCTCCTTGAATCAGCAAAGAATCAGTATTGCCCGAATTATTGCCATAATCCATCCAGCCAAAGTCGGTGGTAAAGCGCAGGGAGCCGCCCTGCAAATCCAAAACCGCTTTGCCTTCAAGATCTAGTGCTGCGCCATAATTACTGCGTTTGCTGACAATTTCCCCAGCATTCACCAGCTTCCGGTCGCCCCATTGTGCGTATGAAGGAATATTACCTTCGCCACCTATCGTCAGTTTTGCATCAGTAGAAAGGCGAGTCGTGCCGCCACCCGTCATTTCCCCACCAATCCACTGACTATTGAAACCGTTCAGGGTAAGTGTTCCTGCGCCATCCCATTTGCCGGAGCTGAGCATAAAATTGCCATTGACATCGACCTGATTGCTTGCCGAAACAGTGCCGCCATTGACCTTGAGATCACCTGTAATGCTTAAAGGTGCGTTCCAAACCGATTGGCCACCGCCAATACCTAGTGAGCCAAGCGTAATTTGGCCTTGTGCTGCGATATTCCCACTGCCATAAAATTGCAAGGCGCCGCCAAGCTGCAATCCATCATCCAGTATCAGGGAGGTGTTGGTGAGGGTCAGCGTGCCGGCGGAAATATTGCCTCGGCCTTTGATTTCCAATGAATCCAGATTGCCAGAACCATTGTTGTAATCAAACCAGCCTATGCCATCCTCTGCAAAACTGAGAGAGCCGTCTTGCATGTCCAATACGGCTTTTCCTTCAATATCAAGCGGATTGCCATAGTAGCCGCGCTGGGTGAGGATTGTGCCGGCATTCAGCAAGGTTCGATCAGCCAAGAATGCTATGCTGTTGTTGCCGCCAATGGTCAGAGTAGCGCCTTTGCTAATCGAGGTAGTTCCTCCACCACTCATCCAGCCGCCTGACCATTGATTGTTGGCGCCATTCAGGCGCAGTGTGCCTGAACCAGCTATTTGGCCTTCGGTAAAGCTGAAGTTCCCTGTCACTTCAAGCTGATCGGAAATGGTGAGGTTGGCGCCGGCCAGTTTGAGATTGCCATTAAAGTTCACTGGCGAATTCCAGTTGGCCTGACCGGAGCCCAGCGACAGTGAACTTACAGAGATATTGCCTTGCGCTGCAATATTGCCACTGCCGTAGAACTGCAGCGCGCCGCCAAGCTGCAATCCATCATGAAGTATGAGGGAAGTATTGGTAAGGCTGAGTGAGCCGGCTTCAATATTGCCTTGACCTTTGATTTCCAGCGAATCCGTATTGCCGGAGCCGTTGTGGTAATCAAACCAGCCAATGCCATCTTCAGCGAAACTCAGTGTGCCGCCTTGCATGTCCAGCATGGCTTTACCATCAAAATCGAGCGGGTTGCCAGTGTAGCCCCGTTTGGTGATGATCGAACCGGCATTCAGCAGGGTTCTATCAGCCCAAAAGGCAAGACTGTTAGTATTGGGGTTGCCGCCAATGGTCAGCGTGGCGTCTTTGCCGATCTGAGTTGTCCCTCCACCGCTCATACGCCCGCCAGTCCATTGATTTCCTGATCCATACAGTCGCAGGGCGCCTGCGCCATCCAATTGGCCATTGCTTAAAATAAAATCGCCGATCACATCAATTTGGCTGGAAGCGGTGAGATTGACGCCATCGAGTTTCAGCTTGCCGTTGAAGGTCAAAGGCGCATCCCAACTCGCCTGACCACCAGCCAGCGTCAAGGCGCCAACAGTGACATTGCCTTGCGCCGCAATATTTCCGCTGCCATTCACAAGCACGGCGCCGCTTAACTGCAAGCCGTCAGCCAACTTGAGAGAAGTGTTGTACAGATAGAGCGTGCCATTGGTAATTTGGCCTTGTCCCTTGATTTCCAGTGAATCCGTATCGCCGGAGCCGTTGTAGTAATCAAACCAGCCAATGACATCTTCAGCAAAGCTCAGTGAACCTCCCTGCATCTCCAGCACGGCTTGGCCGTCTAAATCCACCGGATGTCCATAGTAGCCGCGCTGGGTGACAATGGTTCCGGCATTTTCCAGGGTGCGATCGCCCCAGTAGGCAAGCGAGGCGTTATTGCCGCCAATTTGCAGCGTCGCATTTTGGCCGATGCGGGTGACGCCGCCGCCTGTCATGCGCCCGCCAGTCCACTGATTATTGGCGCCATGCAAACGCAGCACGCCAGCGCCATCCAGTTGGCCATTATTAAAAATGAAATCGCCGTTGACATCAATTTGGCTGGAAGCGGTGAGATTGCCGCCATCGAGTTTGAGCTTGCCGTTAAAGGTTAAGGGAGCATCCAAATTCGTCTGCCCCCCACCCAGCGCCAAGGTGCTGACTGAAATATTGCCCTGAGCGCTAATCTCGCCGCTGCCGCTCACCAGCACTGCGCCATTAATTTGCAAGCCGTCCGCCAGTTTGAGCGATGTATTGCTGAGGTTGAGCGCGCCAGCGACAATCTGGCCTTGCCCCTTGATTTCCAGTGAATCCGTATTGCCCGAACCATTGTAGTAATCTGACCAGCCTATGCCATCCTGTGCAAAGCTGAGCGAGCCGCCTTGCATATCCAACACCGCCCGGCCTTCAAAGTCCACCGGGTGGCCATAGTAACTGCGTTGGGTGATGATGGTTCCGGCATTTTCCAGGGTCCGATCGCCCCAGTAGGCGAGATAGGCGCTATCGCCACCAATTTGCAGCGTCGCATTTTGGGCGATGCGGGTGACGCCGCCGCCTGTCATGCGCCCGCCAGTCCACAGGTTGTCAGTGCCGTTGAGTTGCAGGCTTCCTGTTCCGCTTAAAACGCCACCGGATTGCTTATAAGTTCCTTGAATGATGGCGGCGCCGGCAATCGAGAATTCACCATTCAATAAATGCAATTCACCTTGCAGATCGAGATTGCCGACCTGCGCCTTGCCGTTTGAAATGCTGAGTATGGCGCCCGGGTCCAGATTGATGCCCACATCATCCGACTCTGTGGGCAGGCGGCCAGCGCTCCAATTCGCTGCATTGCTCCAATCGCCACCCGCACTATTGAGCCACTCATTGGTATAACGCTGCACTGTGAAATGCAGGTCCGCCGGCGCGCTGGCGATAGGGTTGCCAGCCGTGTCACTGATTTTTTCTGCGTCAAAATGTACGGTGTAATGGCCGATGGCAAACTGTGCAAAGCTCAGTTGCACTTGGCGGCCATCAAGTCGGAATTGGATATTTTGTGGCGGCACGGCTTGCCCACGCTCATCCAGGACGGTGATGGCGCCGGTGTTGAATTTACTCTGATCCAGCGGCTCTGAGAAATTCAAGCGGAGATTACGGAAGCTGGCTCCGACTTTCATGCCTTCTGTCACATTTGCGCTTTGCAAGACAGGCGGCGTGGTATCCCTGATTAATTCCACAATGATGGGGCTTGAGCTGCTGACATTGCCGCCGGTATCCGTGGCGCGCACCGCCAGGCTGACTGTGCTGCCGCCATTGGCGGCAATGCTCGGCAGCGCAGCGCGCAAATCAAAGGGGAAGGAAATGTCATTGCTGACGGCTTTGCCATTGACCAGCAATTCCACATTGCCGACTTGCACATCATCCCGGATCAAGGCTGAAAGCGAGATGCTGGAGCCTTCAACCACTTGCAAACCAGCTTGATTCGGGTCTTGATCTATCGCAGAGCTATCCACCTCAACTGTAGGCGGCAAGCCCTTATTATCAAACGGCCGGTAGTTGACGATTTGCAAACCGCCGCTGCCATCCGCCACATAGGCGATGCCGCCGCCAATGGCGACATCCATCGGCGCCGCCGGCAAATTGTAGCGGGTGATGAATTTTCCAGTGTCTGTCGGGTCGGAGACATCCATCACATCCAATGCATTGCCAAGCAATGAGCCAACAGATACGGCTAAGCCTGAGCCATTAGCGGCAATCGCGCCGCCTTGCACATTGTTTGCGTCAATGCCGGACAGTAAGACCGGATTGGCCGGATTGCTGACATCCACCGTGGCGAAACCACCGCCAAAGCCAGTGGTGCTGCCAATATAGGCAATCTTGCCGCCGACAAACAGCTTGCCGCCAGTCGGCAGGTTGGACAATGCGCCGCGTTTGATGATTTCGCCAGCGCGCATTTCCATGGCGATCAGTGTGCCTTGTTCGGTGGTGGCGTATAAATGACTTCCCTCACGCGCCAGACTGCGAATGGCGGAATTGCCGGTGCTGAACTGTCCCAGATTTTCCCCGGTCAACACATCATAACTGAACAGGCTGGCGTCTTTGCTGGCATAGAGAATGCCGTCAAAGATTTCGACTTGGGTGAAGTTGCCAGGGATGGTGCGAATTATTTGCGGCGCGAGCGCATTTTTAACATCAACCAAGCTTAGTCCATTGTTACCCGTAGAGACTGCCGCAACGCCAGCCTTGTCATCTACCGCAACGTCAGAAGCGAACCCACCCAGACTGAGTTTGGATATCAGCGTTGGCTTGGAAAACTGGGTGACGTCAGCGATTGCCAAACCTGCATTGCCATTTGCGATGTAGGCCAGTTTTGTTGTGGCGTTATTGCTTCCGCTCAGTGTGATCGCTGTGGCATTGCCATTGAGCGGAAGAGAAGAGACGATGCCGGTCGCAACCGGGAGGTTGTCTATGGGGTCGGTTCCTTGCTTTATTTCTCTGTAATCTGAAATTCCATCATTATCAGTATCGACTTGGTCTTGCTTGGAACCGATAATCTGTTCCGCCATATCAGATAGCCCATCATTGTCGGAGTCATCAGTCTGATGTGCTAAAAAGATTTGAGGGATTATTGTTGGGACTCCAGTTGGAGAAGATCTGAATGTAGTAAGACCAACGCTGCCAGTTTCAGGGTCTAGTACTGACAATGAATAAATCATGTCAGGGGCCAGTTGCCAACTGATCCCATTTCCTTGCAAATAAGAAAACCGCTCAATAGATCCATTTTGGCTAGTGAGCATACCAAATAGTTTCTGGTTCCCCGAAACTGGAACCTGATTTGAATCCATGCTCTTAATTAGCTGTGATGTATATGCAAAATAATCACTAAGGCTAGCCAGAACGTCGAAAGAAAGAGTTGCAATGTTCTTGGCATTCTTGATGTTTTCATGCAAAACATGCAACCGAGCCATTGCTTCAGCCATAGTTTTTACATCTGAAACTGATAGTGAATTGATTTTATCCGCAGAATAGTTGCCGTTTGTTACATTTTCAATGCGCCTGACTAATTCTATATACTCATTAATATAGCCAGACTGGAGGTTTAACTCATCTCTGAAATTCGATATCCGGTGATCAACTTCAGTTCTATCACGCCCAGCCAACGATAAAATTGGATGATTTGCACTGCATGCTGCACGAGCTGCTTCAGATTCATTGATTGCTCTATTGAGATCTCTACCATCCATGAACAATGATGTAGTGATAGACCAGAGGCCTTGAATAGCAACCGTTGCAAGTTTTACTTGTGGAATAAAAGATACCAAACTAAGTGCTGCCGTGACGCCTGAAAGTAATTTTTCGCTAGTGGTCGCATCTGGGTCGCGAAGGGTATTATAAAAGTTAATGGCATCATTGGCTGCTGTTGCTATTGAAATAATCGGATTTAATTTCTTTCCAATTACTTCGGCAGCACTTAAAGAAGCACCGGCTATATCCATGCCAACATTGATACCAGCTTTTGTTGCTTTTAGATTGGCATAAGACTCGTCCGGGCAGTTTTGTGGCGGAGGAGTCGTTTGCCCTCCGGAAGATGGGGAACCTGGCGGCACCAACCCATGCCACCCCGGCGCTGTCACCCCCGCCCCTTCATCCGACACCACCGTTTTTCCATCAGCCGACACCGTTGCCGTGCCATTGATCACCAAACGCCCGGTTGTGTGATCAAAACTCAGCACATTCAACTTCGTTCCTGGCGCGGCATGAAATACATTCGGGAAGGTGATTTGCACCGGTTGTGCGAATGCCGTCACGCCAGGCGCTTGAATTGTGATGTCGAAAGTATGTTGCATCACGCCCGGCGGCAACATGTCTTTGACCAGTTCCGGCGGCACAGTCGCGACGCCGATTTGCGGCGCGGCAATCTGGCGCCCGTTCTCATCCAGCGCACTGCCGGGTTGAACCGTCAATGTGAGTTGACTGCGCTGCTCATCCGTCAAGCCGATATTGCCTGCCGCTTGCGCAGTGATCACACTGGGCTGGGTGGCGCTGGTTTGTTGCAAGGCGCTCGTCAATACACGCGGCAAATACACTTCGCTGCGTTCAAAATTGGCGGCGCGCGATTCGCGTGCGCCCATGCTGCCCATCACGGTATTCGTAATACCGGGCGCAAGCTCGATATCCATTACCATTTCAGGCCAAAACACGCCCTCCGGCGCATTGCTTGAGGTGCGCCCATCCACCACCAGCTTGACTGTCCCCACCGGCACATTATTGAGTTCAAAATAGCCATTGGCATCGGTGTACGCCACCAGATTTTCAAGGCCCAGAATGCTGACTCTGGCGTGGGCAATCGGATTTAAAAACACATCATCGGCGGTGTGAATCACCCCGTCCGGCCCGCGCCGGATATCATCAAACGTGCCGGGTTTCAAATCCGCACCGGGGTCCACCACCCGGCCAATCAACTTCGTTCCCAATACAGGGGATAGACTGACGGTGGTGAAGCTGATGCTGCGCAAGCCGCCCGGGGCGCCATTGCCATCCGCATCCAATAAAGCGCCATCTGCCGCGGCGCGGATCAAATCGCCGCGCACATGCAAATTCACCACGCTGCCGCCCGGCATGGCTTCATGCAAGAACAGCCAGGCATAACTGCCATCGCTGGCCGTCACAATATTCGCGCCAAGCTTGCGCCCATCCGGGCCGGTGGCATAAAAACTGTCGCCATTCAAGCTGGCCGTATCGACTGCGCGCGAAAAGTTGATTTTCGGATGAAAAGTGCTGCCAACATCGGTGCTGCCATGCGCCGGGCTTAATTCGGTGATGGTCAACGGGGCCAGCGCGTTGACCTGCACCAAACGGCTGAGTGTGGCGCGGTTGCCGGCGCTATCCAGTGCGCTGATGCTGAGTGTGTGACTGCCGGGGCTGAGATTGCGCCAATCCAGCGTTTGGGCAAAGTTGTTGCGCCCATCAAAAATCATGCTGCGCCATGCGCCATCATCAAAGCGGTAACGCAATTCTTGCAGTGCGCCGCCACTCGGATCGGCAACGCCGCTTAATACGCTGTTGGCGTTGAGCACGTCGCCATCTTGAATGCTGCTCAGGCTCAGTATTGGGGCCTTGGTATCCAAAATAAAGCTGCGCTGCATGAGGGGGCTTTGATTGCCAGCCGCATCTTGTGCGATGATCGTCAGGCTGTGCGCGCCATCCCGGCTGCCATCCAAGGCAAAATCGGTGCGGATGCTGAAATTGCCATTCGCTTGCAATGGCAGGTTTTGCAATGGACCATCATCAATCCGGTATTGCGCACTGGCGACGCCGGACAGATTATCTAAAATTTGCCCGCTGAAGACAGGATTGACAGCACTGGCGGCTGCAGAATCCGCCAACATCAGCGCCGGCGCCTGTGTGTCTGCCGACAAACGGAAACGCTCCAATACGGTGGCGGCAACCCGGGTGCCGATTTGCTTGCCTGCCACATTATCCAGGCTGAAGTGAATGCCGCCATAAATCCGGCTGGCCCCGGCCTCTTCAGCCGCTTGCTTAAAGCTGGTGAAGCTGCGCACCACATTCGGCAAGGTGCTGCTGGTGGTGGAAAAGGCGACTTGCTCACCAAATGCCGCCGTTAACACTTCCGCTGCCGCCGCGCTGAAAGTGGAGTGGCCTGAAACATAGCTGGGATGTGCAGGCGTTATCAAGAATGGCGTCCAGTTTGCCTCTTTGGCTGTGGCGGGATTGTTATCGAGGTCTGCCTGTTGAATCGCAGTCACCGGGCGCCAAAAATCATAGCTGTATTTTGCGTCCCAGGCGGCAATCGCTGCGTCTGCTAAGGCCACATTCAATTGCGCAAACAAGCGGGCGTTTGCCGCCAGGCTGTTGCCCTTGGCTTTGGCGACATCAGCGGCGATCTGGTTCCAGTGCCCGGGTGGGGTTACGCTGCCGCCGCCATCTGCCCAAAACAGCGCCTGCTGGGTTTGGTCCGGAGTGCGTGTGGCGCTATTGGCGCTGCCCAGGGTTTTCACTTCATTCAGCGCCGCTGCATATTCAGCCGAATCCAGTGCGGCCGGGGCAGTGGGCCGGAATTGCGAAGCAGAATTGAGCGCAAATGGCACAACCTGTCCCCATTGTGGCTCTTGTGCGGTTAAATAGGCTGGGCCGGTAGGCCGCCACTGACCGGCCTGGGGGCCGCCATCATCGTTGGCATAATTTAAATAGCCGTCACGCGCGCGTATGGCGACCACTGCGTCTGCAATGTTTTGACCGAGCTGCAGGCCGGCGCTTTTGGCCGCCCCATCAGCTATCGACGCCAAGGAAGTGGCCAGCGCAGCATCCAATTCCACTCTTTGCGTCGGATAAAGCAAGTACAGCACGCGATATGCCGCCATTGAGGCTGCCGCATCAGCGGCAATCGGGCCGGAGACGGATTGCTGCACTAAAAATGCCGGCGTGCCTTCAATGGCCGCCAGCGTGTCGTAAACGGCGAGGCTTTGCAAAGCCAGGATCCGTGTCGCCACCGGTGGCGCGGTGACATCGCGCTGGATGGTGCGCAAGGCAATCATATTCCAGTTCAGCACCGCATCAGACTGGCTCTGTGCTACACGGGTAAAGCTGCGGGTCGTCTGGCTTTGATTGCCGGCAGCATCGGTGAACGTGAATTCCAGCGTATTCAGCCCGGGCGCCAGAGCCACGCCTGCCAGTTGAAAGCTGCCGTTTTGGCTCGCTAGCGCACTCAGATTTTGCGCGTTCACACTGACGCTGCTTGCAGCTTCAGTGGCGCCGCGCAACAGCACTGAAGCTGCGCTGGTTTGGCTGCTGTCGCCATTGAGCGAATCTGATAAGGCCAAGCCAAGCTCACCGATCACAGGGGCGCTGGTATCCAAGACAAAGTGCAAATCAAATGGGGCGCTTTGATTGCCGGCGCTATCGCTGGCGATTACGCGCAAGAAGTGTGCGCCATCCGCCAGTTGACCACCTGCCAGGCTGTCAAGCAAGCCACGCTCAAGCGTAAAACGGCCATCAGCTTGCAAACGTCCGGTAATGTTCTGAAAGGCGGCGTTGGGGCCGGGATTGAGCGCTACAAGCAGTTGCGCCACACCGCCAGCATCGCTGATTATGCCGCTGATCTCGACCTGGTTGGTGATGCCATCGCGATTGGAGCGCCCACTGTCATTCACTAAAGCTGCAGCCGCCACTGGCGCGACCCGGTCGGCTGTAACAGTTGCAAATTGCGGCAGGCTGGCGGGGTTGCGCAACACGCCGCCGATGCTCACGGTTGCGGGAAAGGCTGGCGCGATAACACTGCTGCCGCTCATTTGCGCGCCGACGATAAATTCCTGTATGCGTTGGGCGCCAGCGCCCAATTGGCGGTCGTTGCCATCAGAAAAAATGCTGTTGACAGGATCAATGCCGGCCAGAATTTGGCTGTCCAGCAGACTGCCGCTGATCCTGACCCGGGCCAGCGTACCTGCTTTAAACGTATCTGCATTGACGCCGCTGCCGCCTGGGGCTGCGTCATCGCCAAAATCAGCGCCAACCCATAAATTCAGTTTTTTTGCACTCCCATTTACTTGCATGAGTTGCAAAGAAGCAAGCGATATCTGTCCCGCTAAATCAGCCTTGCTGAGTAATTGCACCACACTTCCTGAAAAATTGGCGCGCCATTCCGGGGCGGCAGAGCCGACGGTGATGCTAGAGGCGCGCCCATGCACAGACCATAAACCACCGCTTAGCCGGCCATCAATTTGCACTGTCCCAAGCGCATATGTGCTCACGCCGGCGCCAGATATGAACAGGTCAGCAGCAAAGTCGCCAGACACAGCAAGACGTTTTAAGCCTGCGCTTTCAATTTTCCCGGCATTTTGTGCGTCAGCAATCCAAGCTGCAGCTTCCAGGCTCAGATTAATTGCGTCGCTCTTCAAGGTGCTTGCCGTCACTTTGCCGAGTTTTAGCGTTGCATCAGCATTGGAGCCCAGCGAGATGGAAGACTGACTCACATCGCCTAATTGCAGGCTGTTTACGCCTCCCGGCAAAATGGCCTGGGCTTGCCGTAAATCTGCATTACTCAGGTTCAGTTGCCCGACTTTAGCATCCGCCGTCAGAGCGCTCAAGCTGATGCGCGGCGCCCCAGCCGGCAAACTGATCGAAACTGCGGTGCTGGCGTCGGTGCCGCTCAATTGCAAACGGTAGCTGCCATCGGGCTGTTGTAATAACTGGCCATTTCCACTGCCGCTGAACACCAGATTTGCATTGGAGCTTGAGATTGCATGCACGGTCTGTTGCTGCGCCATGGGGCCATACTGAACTGTTTGCGCCGCTGCGGTATCTCCTGACTTGTTTTCTGAGGCGATTAAGCGCTCCTCATGCGCCGCAAACAGATGCCCTGCATCCAAGGGCAGTAAGTCTGCAGACAGTAAAACACGTGGCTCCAATTGTTCCAGCGCTTGAGTGAAGCTGGACTCAGAGAAAGTGCAAGAGGCGGGTTGGCGAATTGCTGCGCTGGATTGCAGCGGATGGCGCTTGAGGCTTTGCACAATTTTATTTTGTGACCAAAAACCGGGTTTGCGTTCAACTTTCCCAAACTTGCTCATGTGCTTTCTCCAAATAGCAGAATGATCAGTAAAGCGGTGCGGATACAAAAGGGGACTCAGAGAAAGCGCAGGTGTGCGATCTCGCAGGAATGAAAGTTGCCACAGGGAATCAATATTCAACGCATAACGTTACCCGAGCAGCGGTATGATTCTACTGATAGGAAGTTGTGATTTCAAGCGTTTGCTTGCAAATTCACAATATTTTTTAGAGGGACAGTCAGAGCGTTTGGCAATAGAGATGGGATAATATGTACATGCAGAGTGCATTGAAAAACACTAAAATAATATCAAAAAATAAATTATTCGCATCTTGACATTGATGCTCATGTGGCTCATTGAGCAGTCTGCTTGGATGTGCCACATTGAATATTCTCTTTTGCACGTTTCTCCAATAAGTGCTGCCAAGGATAAATGTGACCAAATTATTACCGCTAATATATGATCTTGATGATGTGTCACTGCGCCCATCTGGTAGGTCAGTTCATAGATGCAGGCAGAAGCAGCAAGCATCGGTTTGTGTCAAGAAATTGACATAAAGCATAGAAACTGCGCTCCAGTAAGTCATCAAAGCGTATTTGAGACAAGAGAAGGCTTGTGTTTTGCACTGCAGCAAGGTTACAATCAACTCATGATTGCATTTCATATTGGACTGATTTCATGGAAAACACATTCATCATTGATGTGCAGCAAAACAGATATAGATTTGGCGATGATGGCGGCGCCAGATTCGGCCCGCAATGGGCTGCGCTTTTTCTGGCTTTACTGATTAAAAAAGCACGCAGTAATCAAGATCTCACCTTGGATAATTTGACGCATGCGCTGCAGCGGCATGGTTATATGGGGGAACTCACCAGAATGCAGCTCGGGCGCATTGTGGCGGCAATTGAGAAGTGCATTGAAAACTGTACTGATTTGCCAATTGTTGTGAAATATGGCAGCAGAAATAAGACGGTAGGCCCCTGGAAATGTGAATTCACGCATGATTTTGCATATGAAATTTTGTCGGCGGGGAAAGAAGAAGTCTGGCATGAAGAAGAATCCGGTATAGAAGATGTGCAAGCCATGCGGGATAAATGGCGTTGGCCATTGTTGTTGAAAAATACAGATATGATGGCATTGCATGAGCTGTTGCAGCACTGCTTGATTTCGGATGCTTTTGCCCATCATGGAAATTTGGCCAGCGCATTGGATACTTTGCCGCCAGTATATGCGCATAACTTGAGTAAAGACGGTCTGGTCATGCTGAAATTGCGGGAATCCTTGTATTGGCGCAGGATCGGAAATTATTGTGAGGCACGTGCATTGATTAAGCAAGTGCTTGAAATAGAAGCAAGCGATTTATTGGATTTTTGTTTGCAAGATCAAGCCAAATTTTTACTGGATAGAATTGATTATGATGAGGCTCCGGCATTGAACCATGAAAAAATATGGGAAATGGGATATTCGCCAACTCAGGTGTTGAGCGGCGATACGCGCACAATTCCCGAGTGGCATAATTTACGGGCTTTGTTGGCCAGACGGCGTTTGCAAGCGCTTGCATCCGCTAAACCTATCGCCAAAGCCGGCGAAACAATTTCGGGGTTGCATCAGCATGCCTTATTGCATTTGGAGTCAGCAATTTATTGCGCATTATGTGTGAAAGATTGGGAGCGATTGCAAGCTTATGTCGCTAATCTGGCGTTTCATTTGCAATCGGCTATTTCATATCATGCGGCGGATGTGGCGCAGGTTTTCTCTCTGTATGTGCTGACTATGAGCTATACCGCTAAATTACATGTGGGAGAAGATACCGCGTGGGAGTACATATTCCTTGGTGAGTTTTGGCTCGATTACAGAGAGCAGCTTGAGAATATATATGGCAATAAGTTGGGGGATGTTTTTGGTTTGGTGCATGAACAGCGGCCTGATCATGAGGATTTTTATTTGGTTGCAATTGAACGGTTGAGAAATTGTGCAGATCACAGGCAACAAGCGATTGCCTGGATAAATTATTATCGATTTGCATGCATCCGGCATTTGCCTGCAGTCAAAAGCCAAGCGCAACTACAGATTGCGCAACTCTGTCGGCTTGAGCCGGAATTGCGGAAGAATCTGGAAAAAGAGGGATATGAAGCCTATTTGCTGTTTGAGGCCTGATGGTAAGTGATACAAGTGATACAAACTGCGCCTGACGCATGGTGTAGTCTGAAATGGTCAACGCATGCTGCAAACGCGCCTTTGCAGTCATCGCCCCTGCCTGTTGAATGCTGCCCCCTGAAAATAGGAGCCAGGAATGCTTACTATTCGCGCCAGCAAGATTTGGATGCTTTTCTATTTCTTTATTGCAATATGTTGCATATTGCCCAAACTTGCTATTTCTGCTGTTGTTTTTTCCACCAATCCGGCTATCGGTTCTCGCGCTTCCGGCAATGTGATTTGGTTGCGTGCTGATTCTATTTCAAGCAGCGGCTTAGCCAATTTCACTATAGGCAAGGATTCAGGCCCATTTTCCACCAATGGCATGCTTAAAGTCTTTGTGAATGGGGCCGAGCTTACTTCCCTGCAGTACAGCAAAGGCAATGCCAGCGCCTCTTTCCTTTTGCAATTTTCCCCTGATCAAGCCGGGAATTATACTGTGCGGGTGCAACGCTACGATACAGTTTCCCGCCAGCTTGATCCGAATGTGGTTTCTGGCGTGATTAATGTGATTGCGACGCAACCGCAGCCTGTGCTGAACAGCGTTTCACGCACATCAGGAACGGTCGGAGAAACGGCGCAAATTGATGTCTATGGCAGTAATTTCCCTTCCACACTGATTATCAATATCGGTGGGCAAAATCAGCGATGCCAAGCCTTGAGCTTCAGCGCCAGTCAAGGGCGTTTTGCCTGCCCGCTGGATGTTCCTGGTACGCATCTGCTCGAAGTTAAAACCAATACTAATGAAAATGGCGGCTATGCTTTCTGGAAGGGCAATTTTGTGGTTAATGCGCCGATTCCCGTGGTACAGGATTTTTCGCCCAAGTCCGGCCAGCTGGGGCAGACAGCGCAGATCTCCGTGACAGGTAATAATTTCCCTTCCACTTTGATCGTCAATATTGCAGACCAAAGACAGCTCTGCACAAGGAAGAGCGTGAGCACGACACAAGGCGTGTTTTTGTGCCCTTTGGATGTGGCGGGCGACAAGCAGTTTGTGATTAAGACGGATATTAGCGCCAATGGCGGGAAAGAAATCAGCTCGGGGCGCTTCAATGTGCTGCAACCTGGCCCCATAGTTACTGATCACACGCCGAAGTCCGGCCAGATAGGGCAGACAGCGCAGATCACCGTGACGGGCAATAATTTCCCGTCCACCCTGATCGTCAATATTGGCGATCAAAGACAGCTTTGCACAAGGAAGAGCGTGAGCACGACACAAGGCGTGTTTTTGTGCCCCTTGGATGTGGCGGGCGACAAGCAGTTTGTGATTAAGACGGATATTAGCGCCAATGGCGGGAGAGAAATCGGTTCAGGGCGCTTTAATGTGCAGCCAGCTACTCCTTCTGTTAGCGACTATGCGCCCAAGTCCGGTCAGGCGGGGCAGACCGCGCAGATCACTGTGACAGGTAATAATTTCCCGTCCACCCTGATCGTCAATATTGCCGACCAAAGACAGCTCTGCACAAGGAAGAGCGTGAGCACGACACAAGGCGTGTTTTTGTGCCCCCTGGATGTGGCGGGCGATAAGCTGTTTGTGATTAAGACGGATATTAGCGCCAATGGAGGGAGAGAAATCGGCTCAGGGCGCTTTAATGTGCAGCCAGCCACTCCTTCTGTTAGCGACTATGCGCCCAAGTCCGGCCAAGCGGGGCAGACTGCGCAGATCACCGTGACAGGTAATAATTTCCCTTCCACTCTGATCGTCAATATTGCAGACCAAAGACAGCTCTGCACAAGGAAGAGTGTGAGCACGACAGAAGGCGTGTTTTTGTGCCCCTTGGATGCGGCGGGCGACAAGCAGTTTGTGATTAAGACGGATATTGGCGCCAATGGCGGGAGAGAAATTGGTTCAGGGCGCTTTAATGTGCAGCCAGCCACTCCTTCTGTTAGCGACTATGCGCCCAAGTCTGGCCAACTGGGGCAGACTGCGCAGATCACCGTGAAGGGGAATAATTTCCCGCCTACCCTGATCGTGAATATTGCAGATCAAAGACAGCTCTGCACAAGGAAGAGTGTGAGCACGACAGAAGGCGTGTTTTTGTGCCCCTTGGATGTGGCGGGCGACAAGCTGTTTGTGATTAAGACGGATACTGACGCCAATGGCGGGAAAGAAATCAGCTCGGGGCGCTTCAATGTGCTGCAACCTGGCCCCATAGTTACTGATTACACGCCGAAGTCCGGCCAGATAGGGCAGACAGCGCAGATCACCGTGACGGGCAATAATTTCCCGTCCACCCTGATCGTCAATATTGGAGATCAAAGACAGCTCTGCACAAGGAAGAGCGTGAGCACAACACAAGGCGTGTTTTTATGCCCCTTGGATGTGGTGGGCGACAAGCTGTTTGTGATTAAGACAGATATTGGCGCCAATGGCGGGAAAGAAATCAGCTCGGGGCGCTTCAATGTGCTGCAACCTGGCCCCATAGTTACTGATTACACGCCGAAGTCCGGCCAGATAGGGCAGACAGCGCAGATCACCGTGACGGGCAATAATTTCCCGTCCACCCTGATCGTCAATATTGCCGACCAAAGACAGCTCTGCACAAGGAAGAGCGTGAGCACGACACAAGGCGTGTTTTTGTGCCCCTTGGATGTGGCGGGCGACAAGCTGTTTGTGATTAAGACGGATACTGACGCCAATGGCGGGAAAGAAATCAGCTCGGGGCGCTTCAATGTGCAACAATCCGGCCCGCAAGTCCAAAGCGTGACCCCGCTTGCAGCCAGATTGGATGTGGCGCAAACCTATGTGGTGAAAGGCAGCGGTTTAACGAGTGGCATGGGGTTTGCTATCGAAGACTGTGAGCCGGAAAGCGGGCCTGGGCCGATACCTGAAGTGGGTGTTGGCACGCCTGAACAACGCGCCTTCCGCTGTATTCCACGCCTGCCAGGTCCAAAGCGTTTGGTCGTCAAAAATGCGCCTGGCGGCAAAGAGTTGTATAACGCTACGGTTGTTGTGGAACACCCTGCGCGTCAGGGGCGACCGGAAAGAACCGGCATGCCTTCAGCACTCGGCGTCTCGCTCTGGAATGGCAATGTGTTTCTTGAAAATACCGATCTGACTGTGCCGGGCAAGGGGGTGTCCTTCAGCTTGTCGCGCAGCTATAACAGCCATAGTTCCAGTCTGGTTGGCGCGCGTGGCGGCGTAACGCATGCGGCGCCCTGGCGTTTTAACTGGGATTTGAAAATCGGCTATGTCACCAATACCGGCAAACAGCAATTATGGGTGCAGCGTGAAGATGGCTCCGGCGAAAGCTTTTTTAAAGCCGATGGCGTGTGGTATGCCCTGGATCAAGGCAATTTCAATCAAATCAAGGGCGATACTCCTGTCAAGGGACAAACCACTTTGTTTGTGAAAAACGGACTCAAATATGTGTTCCAAAATCCGGATTTGGGTGGTTTGCTGGTCGGCGTATTTGATCACGATGGCAATGGTTTGAAAGTGAGTCGTGACGCTGCCAGCCGAGTGAGTCGGGTGCTGGATGCCTCAGACCGTGCTTACGACTTTACCTATGATGGCAATGGTAGATTGAGCCGCGTCACCGATTTTAGCGGGCGCTATGTGGAATACGCCTGGGAAAGCGGGCCGGCGGCAGGCGATGTGCGCTTGAGCTCGGTGCGTGATGTGCGGGGCGGTCTGACCCGCTACAGCTACGCCCGGCAAACTATGCCAGGCAATGAGCAAACTCTGTTGACTGGTGTGACAGACGCCCGTAACAAGCTGGTGCGCAGCTATGTCTATACCAGTACTGTATATGGCAATTGGGGCGCAGCATCTGCCAGCGATGGCGAGAAGAATACCTGGAACTTCAAGTATTGCGCAAAACAGCCTGACGGCAATTGCAGCAGCGATCCCATCACAGCCGTGGAATTTCAAACAGAAGTGAGTTTGCCGCTGGCCGGGCGCACACATCTTGCCCGCTTTAACTCGGGTGGCCGCTTGCTTAGCTATCAAGACAGTAATCGACGCACCGTGAATAAGGATTATCTCAATTTCAATACGCTCGACAGCAAAAACTATCGTCAAGCAGGCTTGCCGACACAGTTGCAAAGCGGCAAGGCGGTTGAGCAGGGTTATGCAATGAAATTGGAATACACCGCGGATAATGCCGGTAATCTGGCGCGTGTTGTGAATGAGGAAAATCAAGCCAGCCGCTATGAATGGCTGGACAGCCCGGCGCTGAGAGAAAAGAATTTGCACCGGCCAAAAGCCTTGATCAATGCCAAACAACAAGAATATCGCTTCGGTTTTACGGACAGCGGAAATTTACAAAGCTATGCCGAGCCTGGTTTGCCTGCAGTGCAGTTACAGCGCGACGCCAGCGGTTTGCTGACCCAGGTGGCTGATGCGCGTAACAATATCAGCAGCCGCAGTTACAATGTGCATGGCGATCTGCTTTCAGAAAACGATCCCTACAACAATCGTGTGCGGTATGTGCCTGACAGATTGGGGCGTGTGATCGAAATATATGATAAGCGCAATAATCTGAGCAAAAACACGTGGGATGCCGCCGGTAATTTGCTTAGCAGCACAGATGCGCTGAACCAAACCACCAGCTACGAGTATGACGAAAATAATAACCGCACACTGATGCGCGATGCGCGTAACAATGTCACGCGTTATTCCTATGACGGCAATAATCGTCTCTTGAGCATCAGCCGCGCGATTGATGGTAAGACAGTGAGTACAAGCTACCTGTACGACGCCTTGGGGCGCGTGATCAGCGTTACCAATGCAAATAACCGCAGCAACACCACGCAGTTTGACGGGGAGGGGAATGCCACCAGCCGTGCAAATGCGTTGAAATTTACCAGCACCTACGAATACGATGCTGATAACCGGCAGGTGCGCAGTACTGATCCGGAAGGGCGTATCACTGAAACAGCGTATGATAAAGCCGGTCGCGTGACTGAAGTCAAAACCAGCGCCGGCAGCACCCGCTATAGCTGGGATGAAAATGGGCGCATGCGCAGCCGTACTGATGCACGTAATAACACCACACAATACGAATACGATGCTGCTGGCAGATTAGTTAAGGTGATTGACGCCAATCAGAAAGAAAGCAAAGCCGCGTATGACGCCAATGGCAATCTGATTTCAGTGACCGACCCCAATAACAATACAACGAATTATGAATGGGATAAACTCAACCGCCAAGTATTAAGGCGTGACCCGAACGGTCAGGAATGGCGCAGTGTGTATGATGAAAATGGAAATATTGTGCGCACAATTGCGCCTGGCAATTTAATTACGCGCAATACCTTTGATGCCTTGAATCGTTTAGTTCAAGTGAATTACCCTGACGCCAGCATGGTCAGCTATACCTATGACCAGAATGGCAACCGGCTCACGATGACTGACAGCACCGGAGTTACCCGCTATGCCTATGATGCCTTGAACCGATTGAGCAGTAAAACTGATCCTTTGGGAAAAAGCATCAGCTATAAATATGATGGCGTGGGGAATTTGCTGGAATTGGCTTACCCCAATCAACAGGCAGTGCGCTATTCCTATGATGCGGCGGATCGTTTAAGCGGTCTTACCGACTGGCTGGGTAAATCGACATCTTATACTTTAAATAAAGCTGGGCAAGTTACCCTGGCCTTATTGGGTAATGGCGCGCGCACTGAAATGGAATATAATGCGGCAGGACGTTTAAGCAGTTTGCTGAATAAAAAACCGGATGGCGGCATCATTTCCAGTCATGTCTTGACAATGGATGGTAATGGCAATATCACCAATGCGCAAACCCAATTACCGCTGGAGCCAAGCATAGGCAATGTGGAGCGAAGTTTCACCTACGATGCGGCCAACCGCATGGCGACTTTCAATGGCAATGCCGTGCAACACGATGCCGCCGGGCGTATGACAGCAATTGATGGCGCTCAGTACAGTTATAATGCGCGCGATCAAATCAGCCGGGTTGCCGGCAAGCAAAGCGCCAGTCACGAATACAATGGCGATGGTCACCGTGTGTTGCGCAATTTGAATGGCCAAACCAGCCGTTTTGTGATTGACGCCAACCGCGAATTGCCAGAGGTTTTGGCGGAAATGGATGCGAATGGTAATTTACAGCGCAACTATATCTATGGTTATGGCCTGGTGGCGCAAATCTCAAACACGAACGTCGCCAGCTATTATCACTTCGATCCCAGCGGCAATACCTTGGCGCTGAGCAATCAGGCCGGCGTGGTGACGGACAGTTATGCCTATACGCCGTATGGTGAAACCACGCGCAGCGGCTCAACCCCCAACCCATTCCGTTTCGTCGGTAAATTTGGCGTGATGGATGATGATAATGGTTTGCATTTTATGCGGGCAAGATATTATCGAGCGGATGTGGGGAGGTTTTTGAGTTTGGATCGTGTCTTGGGTAATATTGGCAATCCACAAACTTTGAATCGATACGCCTATGTAATGAATAACCCAATAACAGGAATTGATCCTAGTGGATATTTCTGCGAATTGGGGTCAAGCTGTTTTAGCTTTCTCGAAGGGATCGAAGAGACGTTGCGCCCATTTGCCGAAAGTCCAGTTATGGAAGCATTGATTACCGAAGATGCAAGAAAATGCACAACTTCAGAAGATGAGTATGAAATTATGATGGGGTGTGGAAACATTGCTCTTAATTTTGTTCCAATATCAAAAATTGGAAAAATTGGAAAGATTGATTCTGTTATCAAAGAACTTGATATGGTTGAAGATGCCGGAAAAGCAATTGAATCTGTGGCAATGATTACTAAGAAGGCGTCCACTAAGGGTGTTGACTTTTACATAGATAAAGGTATTTCAGGAACTTATTCTTTCATTGATAGTACCGGGAAGCTATATGTAGGTCAAAGTGTAGATGTTCTTCGGCGATTAAAGGAACATTTTAGAACTGGTAAGCTTACGCAAGAAAACATCAAAAACATTGTAGTGTATAATACTGGTGATTTGCCAAAACGTGGGCGCGAGCTTGTGGAAACTACGCGGATGAAACTGGTTGAAGCTATGCATTATTCTTCTCCGGAATTAAAAACCTTACTTGGGAGTGGAAAAAGTATTTTGTCAAACCTTGTATATTCTTTTAAATCTGGGAAATAAGGGGGGAGTATGTTTTTTGGAAAAATCCAAAGTGCATCGATTAGTTCTCTGATGACGCTCATGCTGGTTAGTCAGATAGCTTATGCTTCTGAATATAACTACGACTCTCTTAACAGGTTAGTTCAGGTGCGAAACTCAAATGAAAGTAATTTGCAGTACGTGCATGACGAAATGGGAAATGTGAGGTTAATGAAATTTATCGGCGCACTTCCTGCGATCCCAATTATTAGCAAAGTCGTTGCAGGTAATGCAAGCGTGCAAGTGCATTTCAGTTCTTCCAGTAATAATTCAGGTTTTCCGATTTTGGGTTACAGCGCCAGTTGTGGCGCGGCGACAGTCACTGGAAAAAGTTCGCCTTTGACGGTTTTAGCTCTGACTAATGGACAAACTTATAGATGTATAGTTAAGGCTGTCAATGCAAACGGTATGGGGGCAGCATCGACACCCTCGGAAAAAGTGATCCCTAGCTTAACACCGACGCCAACACCAACACCGACGCCAACACCGACGCCAACACCGACGCCAACACCGACACCAACGCCAACACCGACACCAACACCGACACCAACACCGACACCGACGCCAACACCGACACCAACGCCGACACCGACACCGACACCGACGCCAACACCGACGCCGACACCGACACCGACACCGACGCCAACCCCCAGCGTTCCTGGCGCCCCCACCATCACCAAAATTCTCGCTGGCGATGGCGCTGTTGCGGTTTCATTCACGCCGCCGGCCAATAGTGGAAGCGCGCCGGTGTTGAGCTATACCGCCAACTGCAATCAAAACATTGTGATTGCAGCGTCCTCGCCGATTACCGTGCCGGCGCTCAATGGTGTGGCTTATACCTGCACCGTCTTTGCCAGCAATGTCGCCGGCAACGGGCCACCGTCTGCGCCTTCAGCGGCAGTGCTTCCAAAGCCGTCTATCACGAATGGCATGGTTGCGTTTTACAACTTTGATGACGGCACGCCAGCGCGGCGTGTGGGCAGCAATGACGGGCAAATTCAAGGGCAGGTCGATTTTGGCGAAGGCAAATTCGGCAAGGCAGCCTTGTTTGGCGGTCCGGATAAACCCGGCGCCATCCGTATCCCTAATTCTCCGTCCTTGCAATTTGCCAATGAAGCCGCCTACTCATTCTGGGCCAGGTTGGATGGCTATAAAAGGATGAATGGAAATAACCAGATTGACACGCTTTCGGCTGGTGGCGCGGTGTTGGCGAAAAGCCATGACAGACGTGGCAGTGCGCTGATGTTGTGGCAAGACAAATCCACCAGTCAACAAAGCGCCTACGTCGCCACCTATGAAAAATGGACGGCCCAGCTAAACATGCTGAATACGCCCAATAAAGCCATCGGCGCCTGGACCCATGTGGTGCTGAATATGTCAACTCAAAACGGAATTCGCATCTATCTGGATGGCGTCTTGCATAACACCGGCCCGCAAGCAGTCAACTTCGCCGCCATGAATCAGCAAGACTTGTATATCGGCAAATTCTCTGACTCTTGGTATCCGTTGTGGGGCGCAATTGATGAGTTGCGCATCTATAACCGGGCCTTGAATGAGGCGGAAATTGCGCAATTGGCGGAAGTGACGCAGATTGCACCGCGTGTTCCAGAGGCGCCGCAAATCACGCAAGTCACACCAGATGAAGGCAAGCTCTCCGTTTCCTTCACTCCGCCGACAAACCAGGGCAGCTCGCCTGTGACCAGCTACACTGCGATTTGCAATAACGTTTCTTTGAATGGCGTCGTTTCGCCGATTGTCTTGACCGGCTTGAACAACAGTGTCAGCTACACCTGTGTGCTGAAGGCGAATAATGCCGCTGGCAGCAGCGCGCCTTCCGCCCCCTCCGCCGCCGTGCTGCCGCGCCGGGTGCGCAGCATTCCAGTGAATGGCATGGTTGCGTATTACAACTTTGATAATTACACGCCCAACGTTACAGCGGGTGAAGCAAATAATGGTGTGGCATGGGGCAATGTTGCTTTTGGCGAGGGCAAATCCGGTCAGGCGGTGTTTTTTGGTGGACCAGGCCGGCCGGGTCATATCCGTATCCCGAATTCCACCAGCCTGCAATTCAGTAAAGAAGCCAGTTATGCATTTTGGGTCAAGCTCAGTGGTTATGTGAGTATGGATGGCTATGGCAGCACATCCAGAAACACGGCTGGCGGCGCATTATTAGCCAAAAGCCATGACCGCAGCGGCGCTGCCGCCATGTTGTGGCTTGATAGCGCGGGAGTTCCTACGGCTGGCATGCAAAGTTATGAGCCATGGGTAACAGCGAACCTGAAGCAGTATCCAATAAGCAATAAAGCCATTGATGCCTGGATCCATGTGGTGGTCAATTTGTCTGCGCAAAGCGGGTCAGAAGTGTATTTGGATGGCAGATTGCACAGAAGCACCTCAGCCCCGGTGAATTTTGCCGCGATGAATCAGCAAGACCTGTACTTAGGGCAATATTCAGGTTATTTCTGGTACCCGCTGTGGGGTGGTCTGGACGAATTGCGCATCTATAACCGTGTCTTGCAAAAAGATGAAATTGAATTCATGGCCGGCATCGCCAATAGCGCTGCGCTCAAACTTGTCAAGGCGCAAGCCTTACCAGCCAAGCCGCAGTTGCTGAAAGAGCAGAACTTGCCTGCATCCAGCTTCTTTGGCATGCCACAGATTGCTGCTGGCAATGGTTTTTCACTGACGCTGCATGCCAACGGTCAAACCCGGATATTGGGACAGGCAGCATATCTTGTCCCCAGCCGTGTCGATGATGTGATTGCGCTGCAACTCGGGGCGCAGCATGCTTTGGCCTTACGCGCCAATGGCAAGCTGGCGGCATGGGGCGCCAACCAATTTGGCCAAAGCACGCCGCCAGATAATTTGGCGGAGGTGAAAGCGATTGCCGCAGGAGCGCATCACAGCCTGGCTTTGCGCCATGACGGCACAGTAGCCGCCTGGGGACAGAATCTGAGCGATGAGGTGAGTGGCCCCAGTCGCCATAGTGGCATTGTGGCGATTGCTGCCGGCGAAAATTTCTCACTGTTGCAAGATACTGCCGGAAATTTATTTGCCTATGGTGATAATCAATTCGGTCAAATCAGCGTGCCGCGCGGTTTGGGCGAGATCCGCGCCATTGCTGCTGGCGCCCGGCATGTGCTCGCATTGCAAGCCGATGGGCGCGTTTTAGCCTGGGGCGATGCCAGCCAGGGCCAAACTGATGTCCCATATCCTTTGGCCGGAGTGATCGCTCTTGCTGCCGGCGCCAACCACTCACTTGCCTTGCTGCAAGATGGCACGGTGCGCGCCTGGGGGGCGAATGAGCGTGGTCAGTGTAATGTCCCCTCAGGCTTGAATCGGGTGATTGCGATTGCGGCAGGAAATGGCCATTCACTTGCCTTGCGCGATGATGGCAGTTTGGTGGCTTGGGGTGATAATCAATTCGGGCAAAGCAATGTCCCTGCCGGATTGAACCTCTTCAAAGTGTCTGCCGAAACCACGCTGTCAAAAGGAAAATCGCGCAGTATGGTCGGTGCGCAAAGCACGCAAGCACTGCTCATGCCATGGCGCCGCTTTGGCGTTATGCCGCATCCTTGAGTTTTTGTTCTGACTGTATGAGATGAGATGTAACGCGCCAATCCCTTTTCTGGGCTTGGCGCGTTTTGCTGTCTGCGCTTATGCAAAGGAGATTGAAATGTGCGTATGTCGATTGCCTGATCGGGCGCGCTGAACAGAAAAAAAGCCTAAATCTTGCCCTTGCTGTTGCTGTTGACTGCTGTTGCATCAGCCGGCGGATATCATCGCATGGCGCATTTAAACCAAATAAGGTTTTTTTGCGCTTATCACTGCGTTTTTCTGCCGCCTTTTTCACGTCTTCAAGCAAGACGCAGCCAAAGCGCTGCATCATCTCATTGTTATCCCAATTTCCCAGACAGTTGTAACAGCGGCGGTTGGCAATGCCTTGTGCTAACAGGTCATAGCGCCAGAAATCAAGCGGGGCGCTTGCCACCACGGCCAGTGCAAACCAATGGCTGACCTATTCATGATTTTGATACTGCTTTCGCGCGAATTCTGCCACTTTCCCTAAAAAACATGGCCCCAGAATTGTGTAAGCGCGGAGCGCAGCTTTAGTAGCAGGGTTTTGGTGGCGTAAGCCGCCAATGGTCAAGTCATGATTTGATCTGGCTCGGTTGACCAATACACGATGAATTATACGACTGCAGGTTAAGCGCGCATGCTTATGGCAGGAACTGGAAATGCCTGCCAGAGTGGGGCGTTACTTCAATATGCACTGATGAAAGCTTCTGGCGCGCCGCTCTCCGCAGGCAAATGCAGTTCGGACTTGGCGCGACTTTACTGAACATGCTGTATTGCGCTTGTCGCGGCAATGCTGCATCAAATAAAATACAAAGTGGTGCAGGAAAAAGACTGCACCCGGGATTAGCAGCCCGAAAGACGATGGCCAGACAGCCGCTACGGCGGCTGACTGCGACACCTTGCGCACGTCAGATTTCAATGGCGGGCCTTGGTGGGGACACCTTCGGGTGTGCCGGCGCCATCGTCCGGTCTGCTAACCCCGCCATGTGCCCGTCTCCCTTCATAGCAGAGAGGTCGGCGGGATCATCAGCAAAACGATGGAGCCAGACCATGAATCAAGAAAACTCAGCAGGCTTGCAGCCAAGCGCTAACCCGAAGGCGTTTGAACAGACTGAATCTCAACATCCCAATCAGGCAGGCGGCAACAGCATAGTGTCGCTATCGCCAGTACAATTCTCCCCGCGCCAATTAACCGTTTCCGGTGCATCAGAATGTGTCATTGTCCCTGCCTATCGCCGAGCGCTGACCTTACAAGCACGCCACCAACGCTATTGGCAAGCATCAAGTCGCAGCTTCGCTTATCTGGCTTGTGGCTGCTGCAAGCGGGTTTTACGCCAGGCTGTAAAGTCAGTGTGCATCTCCAAGACGGTTGCCTTGTGATTCAGCGCGCAACAGCGCTGGCGCGTTCGCTTTAACGATCCAGCCAGGAGAACGTCATGGGAATGCACAGAAAACGCAAAAGGCGTTTGCATTACAGTTGCCAGAAATGTGGGCGGCATGGGCTAAAACAGCATGAATTGGGCCAGCGCATCATGCAAAGCATTGCGGCGTTATCACAGCAAGAACGATTACAAATGCTGGAGTTGATTGACCAACTGCTAGACGAATCCCGGCAGGTGGCGTAAGCCGAAAACAAGGCCCGTGCAAAGCATCGGGCCTTGTTTTTTGCTGTACCAGTTGAGCAGGTATGAATTGCTGATTGAACTCATCTGGCGGAATTTGTCGCAAAAATGCAACAATCCCCATGCAAGCGAATTGCTCTATTCTATATACACTTTCAGGGGTAATTTCTGGGGTATTATTTGTGTGTAAAAATGAAATACTCAATAAAATCAAGCAGATATGATTTTCGCTGGCATGTGCGCAGCTCGACCCAGTCACCTGGCGAACTGCAGATGTTAGCGGCGCGGCCAAAGATGGGCAAGACCGCCTTGGCGATGCAAATCGCAGCACATGTGGCGCAAAGCCAGATTGGAAAAGCAGCGCCACGGCTTGTCGCTGCTGGTGATTGATTACCTTCAACTGCTGTCAGCTGTTGGGGAAACGCGCAATGCGCTTGATGTACTGACCGAACTGGAGGCATTAGCCCCGCATGCTCCGCGCATTTTGTTAGCAAGTGGAAAGCTGGCGGGGGAAGGTTTTGATCATCCACCGCTTGATACCCTGGTGCTGGCCATGCCGATATCCTGGAAAGGCTCCTTGCAACAGTATGCCGGGCGTTTGCACCGGACACATGCCAACAAAACAGCAGTGCGCATTATTGACTTTGTGGATACCGGGCATCCGGCATTGTTGCGCATGTGGGAAAAACGCCAGCGCGGATATAAGGCAATGGGATATCGGCTGGAGGCGGATTGTCAACCATGATGCCTCAACAAATTCCGGCAGAGGCAGGTACTGCAGTACGGGTTTGTTTCGTAGCAATCAGCAACAACCGCACCGGCATGTCGATTCGGTGAAACTGTTCAGGCTGCGCCGATTTATGCTCAGCTAAGCCCGGCTCACGCCTCCCGCAAGCCCGCAATCTGCTCCACCGCCAAACCCGAAAGCGCCGCAATTTGCGCATCCGCCAAGCCCATCGCAATCGCTGCCCGCGCCACCTCCACCGCCTTTTGTTGCGCGCCTTCAGCAATCCCGCTTTCCTTGCCCTCGGCAAAGCCCTCATCAAACGCCGTATCGGTCACATTCTTCATATCCCGATAGATTTTCAAGCTGTTTTCATACGCCAGCCGCTCATCCGGCGGCAGTTTAACCACTTCGGCAATCTGAAAAAGTTTGTTGAAAACAATCTCATGCCAGCGCGGCGGCATTTCTTGCAGTTTGGGCAAATTGCGGAACAGATAGAGCCAGCGCTCCAGCACCGAATCCAACTCGTTCAAAGTCTTATTGAAATTCGGCAAGGTCAGATAGATGAAAGTGAGCTTGTCGTAAAACACGGCATTGTGTTGGTTTTTCAGCTTGACAGTATGCAGCACGTCTTGTTTGTCATCGTCATCAAAAACGAAGTCCAACACGCCGATGGAATACACTGCCGACAGGCGATAATCCCAGCTTCCCCCCTGTACCGCCTGCTGCTGAATCGGAAAGCTCGCGTAATACACACTGCGGTCTTTAAACCAATTTTGCTTGGCCTTTTGCACTTCCACAATAAACGACGTGCCATCCTGCGCCCTGCAGTGCAAATCCATCACTGCGCGCCGTTCGGCAACGGATACCCCTTGCCACTCGCTGCGCGAATATTCCAAATCGGCAATCTGGTGCTTGGCCGGCAGCAGGGAGTTCAAAAAACTGATCAGCAAGTCCTTGTTCGGCTCTTCGCCAAACACTTTTTTAAAGCCGTAGTCGGTCAGTAAATTGATGTACTTTTCCATGATGCACCTCTCTGGGCGCGATTGTAGCATTCTGCGCCGCTGAGAAAAAAGTGCAGCCCCCGCCCAGATTTGCATTTCCCTTTCTTCTATCTCCCGCGTCAATCAACGCCACGGGAGAAAATCATGTCCACCACCCTTTGCCAAATGACGGCGCAATTTGTGCATCCTGCAGCAGAAGCCGACCTGATGCGTGCTTTGTCCTGCGCCTTGGCGCGCTTTTTAGCGCTGTATGTGCGCCATACCCCCAAGCTTGGCTGGGACTTGGCGCAGATTGATGTTTGCCTGAGTCCAGCCAACCAGGCCGGCGCCAATGCCTGGCTGGCCTTGCCGCCTGCGCAACGCGCTGCGCTGCTGAAACAAACCTTGGCGCAACAGGTATTTGTGCGCTGTCACCAGCCGCAATTGCGCTTTTGCAGCAGCCTTCCGGCTAACCCGGAGCGCAGTATTCGCGTGTATTTGCCAGGCAAACAAGGCGGTTGCGAATGGCAGTTTGAGTTTCCCGGCGATTTTTGTTATTTGCCCCAGGCGGATGCGGTCAAATAAGGGGCGCGCTTTTCAGCCTTGCCCTGGCCCCTGTGCTGACCACGCAAACCAGCCGACCGGCACAGCCAGGGCAGGCAGGATTAACTGTGGTAAGCACGCATCATCCACAACCAACTGGCGATGATATTTCATGCAAGCGGCTTGTGCTGTGCTAAGGTTTTAGCGCTGCTTTTGCCTGATGCGCTTGGCGGCATGCCGCCAAGCAGTCTGCAAAATCGTATCGTCTTGTTTCGCTGAGTTGCTGAAAAAAGGATTGTTCATGCGCACATTCCAATCAAAATGCCTGGCCCTCTTGCTGGCATGCAGCCTAAGCGCGGCGGCCCAAGCCGAGCCGATTGTATTATCCGGCGTGTTGTTGCAAGAAACGGAAGACGGTCAGCCCTATGCCGGTTTGCTGGTGAGCGCGCATGGCGGCGTCAACAGCAAGAGCGATTCCAAGGGGAATTTCCAAATGGTGTTCAACCCGGAATATAGCGGGCAGGAAGGCAATTTGCTGGTGAATTATCCCAATGGCTGGAAGGTGATGTTTTCAGTGATGTTGAAATACAAGCTGCTGCCGAATGGCGCAAAAAATCAAATCATCGCTTGCCCGGTGGCGCGTTGCGATGCCTTGCGCAAGACCTATTTAACGCAGAAAAATCTGGTGATTGTGGATAAGCGCTTCAAAGAAAGGCTGGCTGCGCTGAAAAATAAAGTGGGCGTGAAGCAGGAAGAAATCGCCCAGTTAGAGGCCGAACTGGCCAAAGAACGCTTGCGGGCGCAGGACTTGGCGGAGCAGTTCGCACGGCTGGCGGAAGGCGAAGTCAGTTGGCAGTATCGGCAGGCCTGGGATTTGTATTTGAAGGGCGAAATAAAACAGGCGCTGGAAGTATTGAGTGAATCGGTGCTGGAGCAGGTGGAGGCGGCGGAAAAACGCAGGCAGAAAGAAGCGCAGCAGGAATTTGAAAATAGCTGGCTCTTGCGCGCGAATTTGGCCGATTCCGAGGGCGATGTTGAAGCGGCGGAACGGGCCTATGCCAAGGCGCTGGAGGTGGCGCCGCAGTCGCCGGATGCATGGTTGAAATATGCGGCTTTTCAACAAAAAATGCAGCGTTTCGCGCTGGCGCGCAAGGGCTATGAAGAAGCCTTGAAACTGCGCCGCGAACTGGCGCAAAGCGAGCCGCTAACGCATTTGCCGAATCTGGCAGACACGTTGCTGGCTTTAGGTCAGTTAAATTTGGCCGAAAACCGAAGCAATGAAGCAAAAAAATTGCTGAGCGAAGCATTGGCAATCTTGCAAAAACTCGCAGCGACTGACGCAAAGCCATATGCCGGGAAAATCAAACAAATCCAATCCACCCTCCAACAACTGCCAAAAAACCAGTAAACAGCCGTCGCGCCCCGGCTGGCATGCACCCAGCCGCACAAGATCGGCTGGTTTCGCGCTAACGCTAAAGAAAGGATTTGCAATGCCTACATTTCAATCAACATGCATGGCACTGCTGCTGGCAAGTTGCTTTGGCGCGGCGGCGCAAGCCGAGTCACTTTTTTTATCCGGCGCTTTGTTGAAAGAGGAGGAAGGCGGCAAGCCGCATCCGGGCCTGTTGGTCAGCGCGCATGGCGGCGTCAACGGCAAGAGCGATTCGGTGGGGCGATTTCAAATGGCTTTCGATGCCGGGCTGCAAGGGCAGGAAGGCAATTTGGTAGTGGACTACCCCAAAGATTGGAAGGTGATGTTTTCGGTGATGTTGAAATACAAACTGCTGCCGAAAGCGCCGGAAAACCATGTCATCGCCTGCCCGGTGGCGCGCTGCGATGCTTTGCGCAAAGAATACTTGACGCAAAAAAATTGGGTAATTGTGGATAAGCGCTACGAGGAAAAGCGGCTTGCCTTGGAAAAAAAGGTGGGGGTAAAGCAGGAAGAAATTGCGCAATTACAGTGGGAACTGGCCAAAGAGCGGGAGCGGGTGAAAGACCTGGCGGAACAATTTGCCCGCTTGGCGGAAGGGGAAATCAGTTGGCTGTATCGGCAGGCATGGGATTTGTATTTGCAGGGCGAGGTGAAGAAGGCATTGAATGTATTGAGTGAAGATGCGTTGGAGCAGGCGGCGGAGAAGGAAAAGCAAAAGAAAGAGACGGCGCTACAGTCTTTGGTAAATGACTGGCTGTTTCGGGGGGAATTGGCAAATTTGGATAATGATTTTGTGGCGGCGGAAAGGGCGTATGACAAGGCGGTGGCGTTGGACCCAAAGTCGTCAGAGGCGTGGTTTCAATATGGGTATTTTCATCAAAAATTGAATCATTTCAGCCAAACGCGCAAAGGCTATGAAGAAGCCTTGAAGCTTGACCGCCAACTGGCACAAACGAACATGGCGTATTTGCCGAATGTGGCGGCGAGCCTAAACAATCTGGGTATTTTGCATCGTGATGAAAACCGTTTGCAGGAAGCGCGGGTGACGATTGAAGAAGCATTGACGCTTTACCGCCAACTGGCGCAAGCGAACCCGCAGGCGTATTTGCCGTATGTGGTGATGAGCCTGAACAGTCTGGGCAGTTTGCATCGTTTTGATAACCGTTTGCAAGAAGCAAGGGTGGCGCTTGAAGACGCATTGAAGCTAGGTCGCCAACTGGCACAAACCAATCCGCAGGCGTATTCACGGGGTGTGGCGAGGAGCTTGAACAACCTGGGTAATTTGTATCATGATAAAAACCGTTTGCAGGAAGCGCGGGTGGCATATGAAGAATCATTGAAGCTTTACCGCCAACTGGCGCAAACGAACCCGCAGGCGTATTTGCCAGATGTGGCGAGGTGCCTGACCAACCTGGGTGTTTTGCATCGTACTGAAAACCGTTTGCAGGAAGCGCGGGGGGCGTTTGAAGAAGCATTGAAGCTATCGCGCCAAATGGTGCAAACGACCCCGCAGGCGTATTTGCCGTATGTGGCAGACAGCCTAAACAACCTTGGTAATTTGCATCGTGTTGAAAACCGTTTGCAGGAAGCGCGGGTGGCGTATGAAGAAGCATTGACGCTATCGCGCCAACTGGTACAAACGAACCAGCAGGCGTATTTGCAGTATCTGGCGAGCAGCCTGAACAACCTGGGTCTTTTGCATCGTGCAGAAAACCGTTTGCAGGATGCGCGAGTGGCGTTTGAAGAAGCCTTGAAGCTACGCCGCCAACTGGCGCAAACGAACCCACAGGCGTATTTGAGGTATGTGGCGGACAGTCTGAACAGCCTGGGTGTTTTGCATCATGATGAAAACCGTCTGCAGGAAGCGCGGATGGCGTATGAAGAAGCCTTGAAGCTACGCCGCCAACTGGCGCAAACGAACCCACAGGCGTATTTGACGGATGTGGCGGCCAGTCTGAACAGCCTGGGTGTTTTGCATCGTGATGAAAACCGTTTGCAGGATGCGCGAGTGGCGTTTGAAGAAGCCTTGAAGCTACGCCGCCAACTGGCGCAAACGAACCCACAGGCGTATTTGAGGTATGTGGCGGACAGTCTGAACAGCCTGGGTGTTTTGCATCATGATGAAAACCGTCTGCAGGAAGCGCGGATGGCGTATGAAGAAGCCTTGAAGCTACAACGCCAACTGGCGCAAACGAATCCGCAGGCGTATTTGCGGAATGTGGCTAACAGCCTGAACAACCTGGGTAAGTTGCATCATGATGAAAACCGTTTGCAGGAAGCGCGGGTGGCATATGAAGAATCATTGAAGCTTTACCGCCAACTGGCGCAAACGAACCCGCAGGCGTATTTGCCGGATGTAGCGTTGAGCTTGAACAACTTGGGTGCGTTGCATCATGATGAAAACCGTTTGCAGGAAGCACGAGCGGAGATTGAAGAAGCATTGAAGCTACGCCGCCAACTGACACAAACGAACCCGCAGGCGTATTTGCCGGATGTGGCGCAAAGCCTGAACAATCTGGGTGTTTTGCATAGTGCAGAAAACCGTTTGCAGGAAGCGCGGGGGGCGCATGAAGAAGCATTGAAGCTACGCCGCCAACTGGCGCAAACGAACCCGCAGGCCTATTTGCCGTATGTGGCGAACAGCCTGCACAACTTGGGTGTTTTACATCGTACTGAAAACCGTTTACAAAAAGCGAGGGAGGCGTTTGATGAAGCATTGAAGCTACGCCGCCAACTGGCGCAAATGAACCCGCAGGAGTATTTGCCAGATATGGCTGATTCTTTGGCAGCATTAGGAATATTAAATGAAGTAGAAAATAAACCCGCCAAAGATCGCCAATTTTTGCAAGAGGCACTGGCAATCTTTCAAGAATTTAATGGAAAAAATCGAGGGCAGTATGCTAACAAAATTAAAGCCATTGAAAGCCATTTAATCGATAATAAATAGTATATTTGTGCCAATTTTTAAAACAAATGATTTTCCTCAAACCTAAGAAAGAAAAACCGGTAAACCCCATGCTATTTTTTTTCCTGTCTGTTCCCATTGCCCCTTCGCCAGGAGCTAATATGACCAAACCACCGCTTACCTCAAACTATTCTCAACTGCACCAGCAAGACTGGCAGCAAGTGCAAATTTGCGTGGCCGAGTGGTTGGAATGCCGCGCCGGGCAGGATGTGAAGGCCACGGCCCGCGCCCGTGAGCGCGCCAGTGAAGCTTTGTATGCTGCGATGTTGCATGACGCGATGGGCATTGTGTGCAAAACCGTGGATAACGGGAAACCGATTTCCGAACGTCGCCCCGCCGCGCCAATGGCGCAAAGCTTGATTCAATCTATCTTCAGCCGCAAAAATTTCACCCTCTTAATCCAAAGCCACCAACAGGCGCGTGAAGTGAATTTACGCACCTGGCTGACCAGGCTTATCCACTTTAAATTGGGCGAGCGCTTTAAAAAAGAAAAAGTCCTGCGCGAGTTGTTGCAAGACGTGGGTTTGCCCACCGAGTACGACGAACAAGCCCTGCCCGCCGAAACAGCGCACGTCGGGGTGGATAGCGATGACTGGGACGAAGCCGCCAGCGCTTATCAAATCCAGCAAGGTTGGCAGCATTTTGAAAACGTTTTGAGCAAAATCGAACAACAAGTGCTGTGGCTGTTTTGGAGCGGCGAAAGCGATGCCCAGGCCAGCCGGCAACTTGGCATCAAAGTTGGCGCGTATAGCGGCCATCGTGAACGCGCTTTGCAAAAATTACGCATGGAGTACCCCGCCACATGAGCACCCCGGTTCAAGTCTGGTCCAAGACAGATTTATTGCGCATGGTGCAGCAGCCCGACTGGCCCAGCCCGGTGCTGGCCACCAAGGACGAGCGCACCCATGTCCGGCGCATGATGCAAGATGGCAAAGCACAGATTGAGAAAAAATATCTGGGCAAGCTGGAGCGCTATCAAGTGCATGAAAATGGCTTTATTGAACACTTGAGCCACATCCCCGAATTGCAAGCCCACATCGCCTATTGGAGTGGCGTCAAACGCTTGCCCACCATGCAGGAGCGTTGTTTGTACACAGAATGGCGCGGCTTGGATATTTTGCAATGGCAAACCTTGCTGGGGCAAAACAACCCCCTCACCAACAGCGTGCCGGGCGTGCTGTATCTGCTGCGCTGCATTTTGCAAACCTGTCACCCATTTCACGCGATGGGCTATGTGCATAATGACCTGCACTTGGGCAATCTGGTTGTGGAATACCAATACGACTGGTTCAGCCACAGCATTACATTGCAGCCGCAGCACATGCGCATGATTGACTTTGAATTTGCATGCTACCCGCGCGCCGATCATCCGCGTGCGCAGAAAGAAAAATTCCAGCCGCGCCCGGCAAGCTGGTCGGATTTGATTGTCCCTGGTTTGCATAGTCCCCATGTTTGCCCGTATGAAGTGGAACAGGCGTTGACGAATGACTCAGAAAGACGCAGCTACCGGCGCTACCGGCAAGCTGCCGATGGCAACTACATCGCGCAGGCGCAGAGTTTGGAGAAAATTGATTTCGGGGTGGATTTTTTCACGCTGGGGCAGGCATTGGATGGCTTGCTATTGCAGGTGGAAAATGAATGGGACGATGATGAAACCCTGCGCTGGGCGGAAGCTGAAAGCTATTTACGCCGCCTGCCGCAGATTTTGCGCGAATGGGATAAGACTGTCCCCGAAGAAATCCGCCCCGTGCCGCATCTGGAATTGTTGGCGGAAATTGATGGTTATTTGGGCGATTGGCCGCGCCGCTGTAATTGGCAAGTGCGCTTAGCTGGCAGGCGGCAATGGCGGTTTGGTAAGCGGGCTTGGTGGGGAGGTGGGTTGGTGTTGGCGGCGGCTACAGCTACAGCCGCAGCTGTGGGCGGCTTGGTGCAGGAAACGCCAGCGCCGCCAAAGCCGGAGCCTCCCTATGAATTTGCAGTGCGGCGCGATGAACTTGGCAAGGAATTGGACTTGGCGGCAGATGATAGCTTGAGCGTGGTTTGGAACAAGAAAGAATACAAGGGACAGATTAAGCCGGACGGCAAATTTCTTTTTACACTGCCGTCACAAGCGCGTGGGACGAGGGGCGATCTGCGGTTTTATACCAAGGGCAAGCATGCTGTGGTGCAGCAGTCGTTAGAATTAGTTGGTGAGATCATAAGTCCGTCTCCTCGTGCTTGGACACAACGAGTGGTGGTAAAGGTAACAGCCAAGCAGTCGGAGCAATTGCTGTCTGATGGCAATGTCTGGACTACATACAAAGATGCCGTCAATTCTGGCAATGAAGTCGTGATCAATGCCGAACCAATAGGAAAGGGGGGCTATATTCTGCATTTACCATTGGATTTGATGGTTGGAAAAATCTCGGCATGCGCGCCGAAATTTAAGCTTGCTACACAATATTTTGATTTGCGACAGGGGGCATCGGCGTATAGCCGGGAGATGGATTTGGAAGTCGCTACAGAGCCTTATCCTGCATGCCCACCAACATGAACGGAGTTGTATGCGTACAAGTAAATTAATCATTGGCATCTACTTTGTCCTGGCTTGGATTGCGTTGCCAGTGCAGGCGAAATCCATTGTCTTATCCGGTGTGCTGTTGCAAGAAACTGAGAGGGGCAAACCTTTGACAGGCAGACTGGTTAGAGCTAATGATGGAATTAATGCTAAGAGTAATTCCCTGGGGCAGTTTGAATTGGTATTTGATGAACGGCTTCAAGGGCAAGAAGGAAATTTGCTGATTGATTTACCCGATGGCTGGAAAGTGATGTTTTCGGTGATGTTGAAATACAAATTGCTACCGAACGGGCCGAGAAATATAATTATCACCTGCCCGGTGGCGCGCTGTGATGAGTTGCGAAAAGAGTATTTAACGCAAAAAAATTGGGAGATTGTCGATAAACATTATCATGAAAGACTGGAAGCATTAAGTAAGAAAGTGGGAGTGAAGCAGGAAGAAATAGCGCAATTAGAAGCTGAACAGATCAAGGAAAAAGCGCGGGTAAGGGAAATCGCGGAACAGTTTGTCCGCTTGCAGGAGTGGGATGCCAGTTGGCTATATCGGGAGGCTTGGAATTGGTATTTGCAGGGGGATATAAAAAAAGCACTGGTAATTTTGGATGAATTTAAACTTGACCAAGCAGCAGAACTGGAAATGCTAAGGCAGGAAACGAGGATGCAGGCCTTGTTGGAAAGTTGGCTCGTTCGGAGTGAGTTGGCAAATTTGAATAATGATTTTTTAGCGGCGGATCGTGCGTATGGCAAGGCGGTAGCACTTGCACCAAAGTCGGCGAATGCATGGTTTAAATATGGGTATTTTCATCAATCATTGAATCATTTTAGCCAAGCGCGCAAAGGGTATGAAGAAGCCTTAAAGCTAAATCGCCTACTGGCAGCATCCAATCCACAAGCGTATTTGCCGGATGTTGCATTAAGCCTGAATAATCTGGGTATCTTGCATCGTGCTGAAGGTCGCTTGCAGGAAGCGCGGGTGGTGTATGAAGAAGCATTGAAGCTACGCCGCCAACTGGCGCAATCCAATCCGCAGGCATATTTACCAACGGTGGCAGATAGTCTGAATAATCTGGGTAATTTATATCATACTGAAAACCGTTTGCAAGAAGCGCGTATGGCATATGAAGAAGCCTTGCTGGTGCGTCGCCATCTGGCGACAACTCACCCGCAGGTGTATTTGGCAGATGTAGCGGAGAGCTTGAATAATTTGGGCGCCTTGCATCGTGCTGAATACCGCTTGCATGAAGCGCGGGTGGTGTATGAAGAAGCATTGAAGCTTTACCACCAACTGGCGCAAACGAATCCACGGACATATTTACCGTATTTAGCAAATTGCCTGAATAATTTAGGCAATTTGTATAGCGATGAAAACCGTTTGCAAGAAGCGCGGATGGCGTATGACGAAGCATTGAAGCTACGCCGCCAACTGGCGCAAACAAACCCGCAGGCATATTTGCCAGATGTGGCGGTTAGCCTGAACAACCTGGCGAATTTGCATCGTGCTGAAAACCGTTTGCAGGAAGCGCGGATGGTGAATGAGGAAGCCTTGAAACTCTACCGCAAACTGGCGCAAAGTGATCCTCAAGCTTATTTGCCATTTTTAGCAAATTGCCTGAATAATTTAGGCAACTTGCTTAGCGATGAAAATCGTTTGCAAGAAACTCGGGCGGCGTATGAAGAGGCATTGAAGCTGCGTCGCGAACTGGCACAAACGAACCCGCAGGCATATTTGCCTGCTGTGGCGGCCAGCCTGAACAATCTGGGTATTTTGCATCGTGCTGAAAACCGTTTGCAGGAAGCTCGGGTGGCACATGAAGAGTCATTGAAGCTTTACCGCCAACTGGCACAAAATAATCCACAGGCATATTTGCCGGATGTGGCAGCCAACCTAATTAATATTGGTATCTTATACAAGCTCGAAAGTCGAAAGCAAGACGCATTGGTAGCATCTGAGGAAGCCTTGAAATTATATCGCCAACTAGCGCAAAGCAATCCGAGTGTGTTTTTTCCCTATGTAGCGACCAGCCTGAATAATTTGGGTAATTTATATAGCGCTGAAAACCGTTTGCCAGAGGCACGGGCGGCGTATGAAGAAGCCTTGAAATTGCGTAGCCTACTGGCGCAAAGTAACCCACAATCGTATTTGCCGGATGTAGCAATTACGTTGAATAATCTGGGAAACTTGCTCTTCTCAGAAAATCGCATTCAGGAAGCAAAGAAAATATATGAAGAGGCGCTCGCCATTTTCAGAAGATTGGCGTTAAATAACCCTGCAGCGCATCAATCGAGAATTGCGCAAATTCTTTCTCGACTGGGAGTTGTTTATTTCTCCGAAAATGATGAAGTCAAAGGAAGGCAGGCGCTGGCAGAGGCAGTTGATATTTTTAAATATTTGGATAAAGGAAATTCTGGTATATATCAATCTGAAATCAAGATGATTACAAAATTTACTGACTCCCTTGTAGAGCGACCGCGATCAAGCAGCCTACTGGAGAATAATGATAAAAATCCCCAAAACAAGGGGGAGCAATGAAAATATTTAATATTCTATTTGCTTTGATAGTTTGGCTATTTATGGCGGACTGCAGTGCTGAGGCGACGTTGAGTGGCATGTTTGTGGTTGTAAAAAAGGATGGTAGTAATGCAAAAATTTCCGATTTTAGGTCGATTAAAATTGGCGTAACAGAAAATAAAATTCCAGTAGGGACTGATGGGAATTATATTTATATATTTAAAAAAACTGATCCAGGTGAAAAAGTGCAATTGGAAGTAGTAAATCTGCCAGATGGTTGGGATATATTGGATAGGTCTGCGCTGACTGTGACTTTGCCATTGGTGAAAAACACTGAGAATCCACCAAGGCATAATATATTATTATGCAAATCAGATGAGTGCAGTGAGTTGGCGCTTGTGCATTATAAGTTAAAACCATATGTCGATGGATTGCTTAATAGATGCAATATTGAACTTGCTAAACAGCAAGCATATTCTAATGCCATAGAGAAATTTAAAAATGACATTGATAAGAGGAGAAATAGCAATAATATTGATGCACCAGTAAATAATCGAAAGTAAATTTAATATGGAATTTCATTGTTAGTTAATTTGCAATCGAGGAGTGAGATGATGCAAGAAATTCTGCATGGTTTTAAACACCGGCCAATATGGCTTGAATACACCATCCGAACAATGTGCTTGGTGGCAACGCACCAACTGCCCGCAAGAGCGCGATTCCACATCCCCCACCTGCTACAATCCCCCACAAGCCCGCAGCCTGACAAGAGCCAAGCATGGACCAGCCCGATCCTCTCAGCCAAACCATCAGCACCGCGCAAGACCCGCAGCGCATTGCAACCCTGCTGCGCCAATGCCGTCCGCTGCAAATTTCCCCGCCCTGGAACCCGGCCAGCTTCGCCCAACACTGGGGTGAACACACAGGCACAGCACAAGCCGTCTTGCGCGGTATGTTTGACACCCTGGCCAATCACTTGACTTCCAGCAGCGCCGCTGCCGCCTTGCAGCCGTTTGAATTGAGCTTGAAAGTTGCCGGCAGCTTCAGCCAGCCGCAAGCGCTGGTGACAGAGTTGGACGCGCAATGCAACAGTTACCTGATTATTTTTGCGCCCGGTTTATTCACCTGCATTGCCGACCGCTTTTTCCGGCTCTTGACCTGCGCCGAACATTTTCCAGATGTGGGCGACGTTGGCGCCTGTCAGACCGAGTGGAGCGCGGCGCCGCTGGCGAATATTCCCGAAGACCCCGAGCGTTTGCGCCTGGCCATGTTGCTCAGCATGATGTCGATATTGCTCATGTTTTATCACGAATTGGCGCATGTCTTGCGCGGGCATACCGCGTTTTACGCCAATCTGGGCGTACACAGCCTGCCGGAATTTCAACCCCTGGCCACCGGGCCTATCGTGTGGCCGCAGGCCGAGCCTGGCGCCGGCCAAGCGCAAGATGCCGACTTGATCCGGCGTGCGCTGGAAGTCGATGCCGACATCCACGCCGGCCTGTTTTTAGCCACCGTCATGCAGCAGCAAAACCCGTTTGAAGAATGGCTGTTTGACGACATGCAAGACAGCGATATCTATGAAATGGTGGCGCTGTGCGCAGGCATCGCCTTCAACGCCTTTGAAGCCGGGCGCAGCAGCAAGCTGTATCACTTGCCCGGCACGCGCACCGAATGCGTGTTGGAAGGTTTTGCGCGCGCCCTGGGTTTGGATAAGCGCGAAGAATTTTCCATCGGCCTGAATAACGCCCTGCAATTTTGCGCCGAACATTACCAGGCGCCGGGCGAATTGGACGACTTCAACGCCGACATCGACTTATTGGAAAACCACACCTGGCCGATGCTGGTCAAGATTCGTGACATGTTTGCCGAAAGTGTGCCGCAAGCCTGGCTGCAGCGCCAAACTCAAAGTCAAACCCCAAGCGGAGCGGCGCCATGAATCCGCAAGCCTTGCACTATCTCAAACTGCTGCAAGCCCAGGGCAGCAGACATCCGAGCGCGCTGGATTTTTCAGCCGCGCCAGCCATCGCCACCACAGACGAAGAAATTGCGCAATTGGTGGCGCGCCAGCGCCAACAATACGGGGCCGATCACAGCGAGCAATTCGCCGCGCATGGCCTGCACATGGGCTACTGGCTGCAGCAGTTGGAGCAGGATTTATATCAGGATTTGCTGGACTATTGCGACCCCGCCGAGCGCGCGCTCATGGCGCGTCTGGCGTTGGGCTTTTTGCACAATTTGCGCTGCAATGCCTGCGTGTTTCCCGTTGCGCCAACAGAGGACGCGCACAAAGACGGCGCACAAGCCGCCACAGAATCCGCCACACAAGCCCCCGCCCCGCTGTATGTGATGGGCGTGAACGTAGGCTTATTCCAAATGGCCGGATTATTATGCGAAGCCTTGTTATGGCAGGCGCAAGACGACAGCCAGCGCGCCCACGCCAGCTATCTGCGCGCACGCGATTTGTTTTTTGTGCGCAGCCGGCGCGATTATGAAGCGGTGATCCTGGATGAAGAAGTCCACCCGATCAAACAGCAATCCGGCGAAATCGCCGCCCTGGTTTTACGCTTCATCGCCTTGCATGAATTGGGACATATCGCCCTGGGCCATGTGGAACAACTCGATATGCAATTAAACGCCCTGCAAAACGATGTGCTGTACGCAAACGCCGCCGCGCACAGCCTGCCAGCGCTGCAGGCAATGGAAAACGCCGCTGACCGCTTTGCCATCATGCACATGGCGCAAGTCAGCGGCTCGGCGCAGCAGATGTGGAATAACACCTTATTTATTTGCGCCCTGTTTCACTTGCTCGACCATATCGAAGCCAGGCTCGGCCAGCCGCTATCGCAACAACACCCGCCGCCAGCCCGGCGCGCCGCGCTGATTCAAGCCCAGGTGCAAGACGCCATCGGCGCGCCGCCAAATCAAGCCATGGACTGGCTTGGCAGCCTCATGCAGCAATGGAAGGAAGCTTGACATGTCACAACTGCCCTTGTTTTTGTACGCCGAAGACGAAGCCGGCATCCGCGCCCTGTTTGCAGAACAAACCGACTTGCACACAGGCGGCGCGCGCCTGCAACTGCTGCGCAGCAAGCGCAGCCTGGGGCTGGCGAATAGCAGCGAAACCGCGTTTCAATTCAGCTTGCACCTCACTCCGCACAGCAAGAGCGGCGAGCTGGCGCAATTTTTGTGGGGCAGCCTGAGCCGGCATGGCCAGCGCGCGCTGATGCTGGAGCAAACCGTGGTGACAGATCAGGCGCAGTTGCAGAGCCTCTTGCAGCAAACCATGGCGAAGCTGTGGCCGCACACAGGTCTGCAATTGCTCAGTCTGCACTTGCCCGCGTTTGGCGGCTTGCGCGACTTCACGCTGCACTTCACCGACTACATCCAGCCGCAGGCCTATGACGCCAACAGCCCGTGGGTGAAAAACAGCTTGCATGCTGTGCTGAGCCTGCATACGGCAGATCAAGCCAGCCTGTTGCAAGCCTTGCTGCAGATTTTTCAAGATGCCGCCAGCGGCAGCGCAGCCAAATTCGCCTACCGCCTGCGCTACCGCATGCATGCGCACACCATATGCCTGCACGCCACACCCGGCGCCGCGCCGCAGTGCGACATAGATGATGCGCCAGCCGCGCTGCAAGATTTGCGCGCCCCGGCCAGTGCGTTGCTGCCGCGCCGTATTCTGCTACAAGGCGCACTGCATGTTGCTGATATCTCCCCGTTGCAGCAAGCGGCGATGCCCGTGCTGCAGCTGGATGGCCAGGGCAGGGCGGATTTTATCCAGGAATGCGCCCGGCAAAACCATCCCGCCTGGCAAGCCATGATGGCGCGCATGGGGCTGAGGCCAAACCAGCTCAGCAACATCAGCGAAGAACAAGCGCGCATTGCCGCCATGGCAGGCGCAATTCTGGCGGCGGATGGTGCGCAGGAAGCGCAGGAAGCTCAGGAAGTGCAGCAAGCGCCAGCCGCCGATTTAATCATATTGATGCAGCCGGAAAGCGGGCTGCACCCGCAATGGCAAGCGCGCTATGCGCTGGAAATGGCGGCGGCGCTGGAGGCGGTGACAGCGCAAGCCGGCGCAGCAGGCGGCTGGGGCGGGCAAATCGTTTTGGCCAGCCAAGCGCCCTTGCTGCTGGCGGATTTGCGGCGCGCACAAATACACTTGGTGCAAAGTCAAGATGGGCAAAGCAGTGTGTCCATTCCAGAGGCCGAACCGCAAGGCATGGGCGTGGCCGGCCTCTTACAAAGCGAGCTTTTCGGCTTAAGCTCCACCCTTGACCGCAGCACCCTGGCGCAACTGCAGCAACGCAATGCGCTGCTGGCAGAGCAAGCAAACCGCGAGCTGCGAGCGCACGAAGCAGCGCAATTGCAAACCCTGCGCAACACCCTGGCGCAGATGGGTTTTGCGCAGGAAAGCGCAGACCCGCTGTATCGCCTGTTTTTGCAAGGCATGCACGCCGCGCGCCAGTTGCCCTTGAGCGCCTTGCTCAGTGCGGAAGAAATGGCGCAGCAAACCCGGCTGGCGCAAGACATCACGCGCCGCCTGTTAGCGCAAGAACACAGCGGCGCGCTGGCGCAATTGGCGCAGGAATTGCGCGCCCTGGATGGAGAGTAAGCTATGCGCAAAGTGCAAATCCCGGCAGACGCCAGCCCGCCCGCCGACTGGCTGGAGCAAGCCGAGCGCATCAGCCAGCAACTGCAAGCCTGCGCCAGCGAAGCAGAAAGGCAGGAATTAATCGAAGCCAAGCAGGCTTTGTGGCGCGATCAACGCATCCGCGACTGGCTCATGCGCTTATTTCACGATAAATGCTGGTACAGCGAAGCACGCGAGAGCGTTTCGGCGCTGCATGTTGACCACTACCGCCCCAAGGGCCGCGTGCAAGAGCTGAACGGGCAACAGAGCGCCGGGTATTGGTGGCTGGCGTTTGACTGGCGCAATTACCGCATGGCCGGGCAACTCATCAATGTCAAAAAACGCGATCACTTTCCACTGCAAGAAGGCGCGCGCGCCCAGCCCGGGGACAGGCTTTCATTGCAACTCGAAGCCCCGCTCTTAATCGACCCCACCAGCGACGAAGCGAGCTTGATTTCCTTTGAACTCGATGAAGACGCCTGCCTTGCCACCCAAAGCGCGGGCGCCGATGCGCGCGAACAGGCGCAGGCGGCGCACAGCATCGACATTCTGGGCCTAAACCGGCTGCCGCCGCTTAACCGCAAGCGCGCAGACACCTGGCGTAAATGCTTAGGGCTGATTCAGGATTATCAGCAGGCGAATAGCGACGGTGCGCCTGCCGTGCTGGCCAAGGTGACAAAGGCGATGGTGACAAAGCAATTGCGCGAGATGTTGCGCTATGAGGCGGAGTTTTCGGCGGTGGCGCAGGCGTGTGTGAGGAAGCATGCGCCGGAGGGGTTGCGGGGGAGGTTGGGGCTGGCGGCATGAGGGAAAAGCTGAAAATGATGCGTCGAGATATCGCAACCGGGTAATTTCACCACCACACCATGGCGGCGCAGCTTATTGCGCGAAGTTTGTCTGCGCCTATCAAGGTGTATGAAGCTGAGTGTGTATTAAAGTTGTATCTTCACTGCAACACAATCAAGCATATCGACCAGAAAAAACGCCAGATACAGTTCTTGGCGTGCAATGCATGCAAGCAACAGACCTTGGGCGTGGTATAAAAAAGGGAAATTGGTCACTTTTATGAAGTTACTTTTTTCCAGACATGAAACCAAGCCACAACAACCCCAAGCGCAACAACGCAAACGATCCATGGTTGCGCGCTACGCATGATGCGGTGGTGTATATCCGTGAGCGTGATTTTGTTGAATTGGATTTAATTCAAGCTGGAATGGGCAAGGTGCGCGGGCGTTTGTATCAAATCAACAGCTTGGCGAATGGCGACGATGCGCCCTTAATGGAGCAATTACCGCAATATGCTGTGGGTAAAAAATTGCGGGTGTATGCTTTTAAACAGGGTGTGAACGCTGGCCGTGTTTTTTACCATGTACATGAGCGTTGGGCCGATGCTAACAGCCCCTGGCAGGAACTGAATTTATACGAAGACGATATTGTCACAGGCATCGTGAAAAATGCCGTGGTGAAAAATGGCGAATTGAAAGGCTGGGTTGTCAAGCTGGATGCTGGTCAGACATTTCCCACTGATAGAGACGCTGGCGAACAGCCCGATATTGACGTCTTTCTCCCGCTTGATCAAATTCCCTGGGCCGATGGTGGCGTGGAAAAGCCTGCATCCCCGGCTACTAAACGCTTAAAGCTGGAGCGCGGCGACCGCTTGATGCTGCGCATTACTGCAATCAAAGAACCGCCGATGAACCCTTATGCCAGCATCATTTCTTTGATCCATCATTTTGATGCGGATGAGGTGTCGGCTGTGCAATTGCAAGAGCACCATCTTGAGCAGGCCGCAGAAGAAAAAGAGGAGGTGACAACGATGCCAGCCGCTCTGCTGGCAGAGCGTGTGATTTGGCTGGTGGACGATAACGATGGGCAAATGCAACATTTAGCGCAGCGTTTGGAGGCGAATGGGGCTAAAACAAAAACGTTCCTGGTGGAAGCTGGGCAGTGGGAGTTGCGATGCACCCAGATGGTGGAGAAGCTGGCCGAAAGTGTTTTGTTGGCCCCGCTGTCGCGTAATCGGGCGCCTGATCTGGTGTTGGTGGATTTGCATCTTTTACAGCAGGAAAAAGGGGGCGCGCAATTGATTGCTCGTTGGCATACCTTGGCAAGCAATGCAGGTAAAAACATGCCGCCCTGTTGTCTGCTATCAAGCTTGATTCCAGCGGGCCAAGTGTGGCAACACTGTTGCGGCACGCTGATGCGGCCATTGCAATTGGGCAGTTTGTTGGCGCTGCTGAATGGCCAGCCGGTATGGCAAGGCAGTTTGACTGCAGGAATACAATTGAATGCTGGCGACAATCAAAAACCCGGCCCTTGGTTGGAGCAATTGCGCCAGGATTGTCATGCAGATTTTACAGTCTTGTTAGCTGCGTATGGGCAGCAAGATTTACGCTTTATAGGCAGCGCAGGCAAGCCGCCATTTACTGCGCAGATGTTGAATGAAGTAATGGAACATTCAGAACTGCGCTTGCTGCTTGGGAATAAACTGAAGCAGCTGCAACTTGAACCAAAGGATCATAAGCCCAGCTTAAAAGCAAAAGCAGAGAGTCACGCCCTGTGGGTCGCCATCACATCTGGAGACGAGGTGTCTCAATCGGTCGAGTGGATTATTGGCATAGGAACGGCTGAGGCCATTTCAAAGAAGGAAACCGCATGGATAATGCGCTATGCCAAGCAAGCATTATTGAATATGCGCCAAGCAGATGCGATGCAGAACTTGGGTGATTTATTAAGCAAAGGGGCGCGTTTTGATGCCTTGGGTCATGAATGGATGCATCGACAACATATCTTCAGCACGGTTTTAGAAGATTTGGAAAAATGGCGCACACAATTGCAAACTGAGCAAAAACCATTGAACGAATTTTTGCCCTGGTTGAATAAATATTTACCTCATTGGAAAACGGCGACAACAGATTTGCAGCAAACTGCTGATTTGATTTTAGGCATACAACGTGGGCGCCATACACCGTTGGATTTACAACGGGTGATGGCCATGCTTTATCCACTGGCCAGAAAATCCTGCGATAGCCGAGAAGTGGCCCTGCTGTGGCCACAGCATATTCCCCCTTTGTTTTTAGACCTGCCTGCCAGCGCAGTTTCGATTCCACTGCTTAATCTGATTGATAATGCAGCGAAGCATCACATTCGGAAAGAAAATAATTGGGTTCGCTTGCAACTGGATATACCCTTAGATGGCGCATATGCCGGACATCTCGTGTGCAGTATTTCGGATAACAGTTTTGGTTTGAGCAGTGGGCAGCAAAGTAAACTCTTTCAACTCATGCACTCCAATGCACAGCATGAAGAAAATCATGGCATTGGCCTATGGCTTGCGCGGCAAGTAGTAAAAGGGCATGGTGCAGACATAAAACTTGCATATAGTTGGCGAGGCATAGGAACAAAATTTGAGTTGGTTTTGCCAATGCCATTAGAAAAAAAGGATATTAATCAATGAAGAACATTTGGCTGATTGATGATGACAATGAACATGCAGAACGCATTGCATATGCGGCCAGCAATAAAGGTTTAAAAATCACTATTGTGCCTCCGAATGCAGAAAATCTACCGGAGGAAGAGCCAGATTTGGTTTTGCTGGATTACAGCTTGGATGTGAGTGAAGTCCGCGCTGAAAGCATGCGCAATAACTGGGTGCAAACATTAAGTGAGATTTATCCTTTAGCTAAAATTTGTTTATTAACTTTCTTTCCAGGTGCGGCTGAGAAGCTGGCTCGAACCAAAAATTTAGCCGGAGTGTTGACAAAGCCGCTTGTTTTTGACGAGTTGGAGAAAATTTTAAATAAGCCTAATTTATCAATCCGTTACGATGTCGCATCTTCATTTCCAGCATGGTTTAATGCTGTTGAGACACCTATTTATATTGTAAATCAAGAAGTAAAACTCATCACACAAAATAATGCCGCCTGCGAGCAAGCTATTTTTTCCTCAAATGATGTCGGTGCAGGTCTGGCTGACGGGCATTGGAATATCATTTTACAAAAGTTGATGGCTGAACTGCGTTTGGCAGACAGGAAAATAAAATATGTCTGCAAATGGGATTGGAATGTAGAAAAGAACCAATGGGAAGAATGGCGTTTGCACAGATTGCGCGATGCTATCCTCAATGATAATGGTGAAACGAATGACGAATACTGGTTGTCTAGAACCTTGCATGCCACAATTTCGCCATTAAATGCTGCGCCATTGAGCGCCAAGCTGCATTTAAAGGAATACTTGGATGAGTTGGCAGACTTGATGCGCGAGCAATGGGGTATTACACGGTTGCGTTTATATATGGCTGAGGCAATTGTCGGCGAGCTTAAACGTGACACCAAAAAAGGTTGGCGTATTACACCATTGGCAGCAACTGGCCACCATTTTTCTGAGGATGGAAAGTCATGGCTGTGCAATGAATTGAATTTGGACGAAACAAATAATGCGGAAGAGCTGAGGGACGCAATGCCTGGCACAGTTTTATTATTCCCAACACCGGTAGCTGAAGCACAATCAAGTAAATTATCCTCGATTCCATGGGGGAATGCGAAGACTAGAGTAAAAATGATGATTGGGGAGGTGTTGCCAAGTGGAGAAAAGGCATTTGTAGGGCAACTCAGTTTTGATCGTCGTACAGATCATTTATTGCCAGAAGAAGCATTGCCAATTGCATGGGGTGATATTTCAGGAAATGATGTTGTGGGGATGCAAGGCTTTTTAAAAATAGTCCATGATGACTTATTGATGCGATTGAAACAACGCCAAGGTATTCGGATGATGAGTTGGCAAAAAACAATCAGCGATATTTTGACAGAAGGGGTGAGCGATGCTGGCGCACCTACCACTGATGCACCACTTGAACACGCAAGAAAAATTATTTGTACAGCATTTGATAAATTGCTCTTAAACTGGAATTTGTTGCAAAATGCGCCTTGGGAAGAGCGAAAGCCCCAAGAATTTGCTAACGAAACTCCGGTTTGCGTAAAACCTGATACGGAGTTGTTGGAGCTTTATGTGGCGGAGGGAATTTCCAATCAATTGCTTCGCTGTGAAATTGGAGCAGAGAAATCTATATTCAAGATTCGTTCATACCGCAATAGCCCCTGGCATATACGCTGGCCTTTTTCAGGCGCTTGGTGGGCAATGGACTATGAGGCATTTGTTATTCAAGATTTTAAAGCCGAAAAGCATGTCCAAGACGGCGCCATTGAATTGCTCCTTGACTCCTATCAGAAAAGAGAGGTTCCAGAAGAGATTTTTAAACCGGCGGATGAACAGTATCACCAAGTTGGCAGTTGGGTGGGCATTAAGATTCCACGAGATAAAGACCGGCATTGGATTTTAATCACCATGGCGCGTGGGAAAAATGTATGGACCAGCGGGCGCATTGACTGGTTGCATGCACTTGCAAAACGTTTAGCAACGCTGCTGCGCTGGTGGAATGCCGAAACAGAACGGGAATGGTTTCGCTATGCGCTGGCGCATGAATTAAGGAAGCCAATGCAATTGTTGGAAGGAGATATTGCAAACTGGCTTGAAATTTGGCCTGAAAACAAGGATAAGAGATCAGTTTCTAAAGGGAAAGTGAAAGATTTATATGCATTGGTTAAATTGCATGGGCACATGATTGAAGATATTCAGAAAATAACTGGTGTTCGTTTTGGAAAGGAGGAGCCTGAAGTTAGTAAAACATGTACATTATTGGAGTTAAATCAAAGCGTTGATTGGTTGTTGACATATCACAAGGGAGAGGTTGTAATAAATAATTCCTGTGATGATGTAGATGTTTTGCTGAGCGTACCGCAAAAAGCAATGGCTCATATTTACATCAATGTATTACTAAATGCAATTAAATTCAACCCGGAAATCATAGGTGAGAAAGTAAAAATTAATTTAATCTTAAATGATGTTCGCGATGTTTTGTTAATTTCTATTTTAAATGCAGTTTTCAAGCCAATCCCAGAAGAGAAAAAAGCGGAAATACTATTGCCTTATGTTAAAGGTGATGTCGATCAAATCGGAACAACAGAAGGGATGGGGGCCGGACTTGCTGTGGTGGATGCATTATGCAAGCGGCATGGAGTAAAGTTAACAATATCAGATGAAAAGGGAAAAGGTGAGTGGCATTGGCAGATATTCACCTTAGCCATACCTGCGAAAACGGAGGGGAATCATGAGTAAATGCATTTGGATGGTAGATGATCAAGCAAACCGGCCAACAGTTGAGCGTTTGCAAATGGTTGGAACTAAGCAAGATACTGTTGAGGTTAAAAACTATTGCGGAACAGGAAAAACTGAGCTGTTTGCTAAGGATGTTGCTAAGCATAGTATTTCCCCGCAAGATTATTTTATCTTAGATTGTTTTATGCCTGTGCCGCTTGTAATAAAACTTGGCAAGTTCTGGAATGGGCAGGCAGTTGATGCAAGATATTGCGGTTTTGCATTGGCTAAGTGGTTGTGTGAGACAAAGAGTATAAATCAAAATAACATAATTTTGTGCAGTGCTTTTCAAGACTTTGCACAGAGAAAAGCGGATTTTGGATTGGGTAGTGAACTTGAATGTTGGGATGGTTGGCAATCTATGACAGTTCTTCGCTTGCGGAAATGGCTGCAAATTTAGCGTGGCATTCATTACTTCTTCATTTTATGTGAGTCAATAATTTGTATTATTATCATGGCTCAATGCGATAACTTTGTTTTGGAGGATGTGGTGCTGGGGCGGAGAGAGTAGATGGCTGCGTACTTGTATAAACTCAATAAACATTATATGCGGGATCGCAAATGAATAATTATCTATTATTTGGTATTGCAATTGGTTTGGCAACATTCTCCTGGTCGTTGTCTAGGATTATTTCAAAAAATACACCAACTGGGACCTTGCAAGATTGGAAAAATATTGTTCAAAATCTAATCTTGCCATTGTTGGTGGCTTGTTCTATGGGGACAGCCGGCTCATTATTTTGGTCTGTAGGTGAAAGCGGGGTGTCAAGGACGTTCGCTCCTGAAAAAAGGGGGGGGGGTGATAAGAACGAGGATGTTCGAAAACATAAAAACGTATCCTCTGAAATTCCGTCATCTAATGCTTCCGTTGCAGAATTTTCATCAAAGGTAGCAAGTGCACAAAATAATCCTGCACCTGCACCTGCACCTGCACCTGCATCAGCATCAGCTTCTGCATCCACTTCTTCTCCGCCGAAGGCTGGGGATGGTGAACAAAGCAGTGTGAATGGGAAAAATTTGCCGCCGGAAACATGGTTGGCAATTGCAAGCTTTGTTTTGGCTATTATTACTGGGGTTTATTTGGTTGCAATTCAAAACACATTGCAAGCTGGTAAGGAGCTTGTAAAGGAAATGGCGGAGCAACGCAAACAGATTGAAAAAGAGCTGAATGAAATAGCGGCTATTAAACGTAGCCGCAGCCAAATTGTTGGTGGCATCGCGGAATGTCTGGAATGTACAGTCATGAGAGTATCGGAAATTACTGACCAATTGCAAGAATTTTCATTCATTACCGCCGGGCAAAGATTTGATTTTGTTAATATAAAAAATGGCCTTGATAATATTTCATCTGAATTGTCATGGGTAAGTAGAGCAAATACATTTTTATCACTTTTGGAGGACGAGAAATATAATTCAGCAGATACTTCTGCGGAGCAGATTAATCTATTTCTTGGGGATAGTAAAAGCCAAAACAGTCTATTTATTTTTATTTTTAACGATTTGCATGAGCAACTTCGTAAATTGCGTCGAGAAAAACCTGATATGTTTGGAAATAAAACACCCTATCCAAATTTCCGAGTGTTACTGGATAGTCTTTCTGCACGTAAGTGAGACTGAATTTGTTGGTGATGATTTGTTAGTGCATTTCAATTTTATAATATGCTGCAAGCTACTCCTTGATCCTGCTCAGCAGCGGATTTGGCTTGGCGCTGTTACTGCAAGAAGAATGATGCTTTCCCAAGTTAAGCAAAGAATTCGTCAATAGCACTTCATGTACCGGAGGCGTATGTCAAATCATGCATGGTCAGCGAAATGTCGGGCTTGTCGCCAGCTTGTGCGCCACGCTGGCGCTGATGTGTGAGCCTGCACATGACGCATCAAAAAATCCCTCAACCATTGGTTCCATATCAGCCAGCTGATTTCAGCGTGTTGCCGCCGGAAGAGTTTGAGGATTTTTGCGTGACCCTGGTGCGCGCCTTGATTGGCGTGCATGGTACGGCAGATAAGTATGGTTCACGTGGTCAGGCGGATTTTGCAGTTGATATTCTGGCCAGACGCGCAGATGGCGTACGCGAGCTGTATCAATGCAAACGATATCAAGAATACAAAGTCGCTGATCTGAATCAACACATTCAAGAATTTCTCAAGAATTTGCCTCGATGGCAAGCCAACGGCCCAATCACAAAATACGTCTTGTTAGTTTCCTGCCGGGTTGAAAAAACGGAACTGCATGAGGCTATTCAAGACCATATAAACAATCTGAGTAGCAAGCACCAGATTGCCTTGCAAGTCTGGTCCGGCGGCACGGTGGAGGCGCGCTTAGCGCCGTTTCCACAAATCGTTCGCCGTTTCTTTGCAGAATCCTGGGTTGCTGTCTTATGTAACCATGACACACGCGCAAACTATGCACGGTTATATGGCGCTGATTCCGGCTGCTTGCTTGAAGACGGCATTAACACCGTTTCCAGCTTGCTTGCATTGCTGAATACCTTACCCATCCACATCGAAAAAATCCGCAGCGTATTCCAGCACATCACACATCGCCCTGCGAATCAGCAAGACAGCTTAGAGAGCATGTTGTATGAGCTTGACGATTACGCCCCTGCTAACCCTGATTTATCAAATACCGTTTTATTGGCAGTGCGTCTATGCGCCTTGTGTGGGCAAATTGCGATACAGCAGGGCGTCAAGGAGGAGGTAAAACAAAGCCATTGTGCAGCGCAGGAAAAATTGCAGGCTTGGTTGCAAGCCGGTCCGGCAAGCTATGCTGCGCCTGCGCTCACCGCCGAACAGGAAAGATTGCAGAGGCAAGCATTGCGTGCGCAATGTGCGCCGATTATTGTGCTGCAGCCTTTTGCTGAGCAAGCGGCGCGCGCCTGGTATTCAGACGATGGCAGGCAATGGCAAGACCTGAACCTGGGAGCGCCAGATCTGGGGAACTTAGAAGCCTGGCTGGAAAATTGCCTGCGCCAACTGGTGGCGCGCTTTGGTTTGCATGGTGAAACCGTCATAGAACTGGTGTTGCCTTTGGATAAATTGCCAGTCACCTGTTTGGGGCTGGAAGTGGAACCCGTCCCGGATATCTGCTACCGCCTTGGTGAATCCGGCTTGATCCTGCTTTTACGCTTGCAAGAACGGTGGGAGCATTCTGGCTGGCATAAGAATTGGCGCACGCAATGGGAGCTAATGCAAAACAATTTGGGCGCCATGCCGGAAATTTGCTGGCATCCCGCTTGCAAGCCAGCCTGCGATGGACGCTGGCATTGGCTTGCTGCGCCACACGACAAAGCACAAAGCCGTGAATTTAAACGAGCGTTGTATGAAGGTGCGCCGTTTGCCTTGTTGTGCGCCGAAAATGACGAGGCGTATATCCGGGAAAAATTCAGCGCATGCAATTATTTTGATTTTCATCAACATTTTCAAAATTTCGGCAATTTGCGCGATGGCGCCAACCATATCCACTGTTTGATTGATGATCCAAACCGTGTTCCGCCCGGCGCCAACCCGCTGGATAGTCAATTACGCCAACCCCAAACACGAAGTTGAACAGGAGCCAAGCCTTATGGACAAGCCGCAACACGACAGCGCATGGCGCATTTTCACCGGACAAGGCGATTCGCATCTGGCCAGCTTGCCAGACGCGCCGCCTTGGCGCACATTTCAGGGGCAGCCAAGCGATCCCCCCGCGTTTTGTGTGAGCCAGGCATATGCGCCGGATGATGAAAAGTGGAAGCGCGCCAAAACGTATCAAACCCCGGCTTGTGCGCTGGACGCCATCAATGCCGCGCTGCTCTTGCGCCGCCCCTTGCTGGTGACAGGCAAACCCGGCGCCGGAAAAAGTTCACTGGCCTACCGGGTGGCGTATGAATTGGCGCTGGGGCCGGTTTTAGTGTGGCCGATCAACTCGCGCAGCAGTTTGAAAGAGGGCTTGTATGATTACGATGCCATCGCGCGACTGAACGACCAGCGCTTGGACGCCAGCCAGGCTGAAGATATTGGCGCTTACTTGAGTTTGCGCGCCTTGGGTACGGCCTTATTGCCCATTGAACGCCCGCGCGTGCTCTTGATTGATGAACTCGACAAAGCCGACCCGGATTTGCCGAATGATTTATTGCATGTGTTTGAAGAAGGCTGTTTTGATATCCCGGAATTGCAGCGCCATGCCAGCGATAATGTGGAGGTCAAAATGATGGGCGAAGCCAAGCGCGTCAACATCAACCATGGCCATGTCGCTTGTAAAGCTTTTCCTTTTATTGTGATGACCAGCAATGGCGAGCGTGATTTTCCGCCAGCCTTTTTGCGCCGCTGCATACGGCTGGAGTTGCCCGACCCGGATGCCGAACAATTAATGGCGATTGTCAGCGCGCATTTGGGCGAAGCCGTGGCGCAACAAGCCAAACAACGCATTGCCGAATTTGCCGCGCAACAAGGCGCGCGCACCACCGCCACCGACCAATTACTGAATGCACTGTTTATCGTACATGGTGTGAATGGCGAAAAACCGGGCGCAGCGGCAGCGGCTGAGTTGGATGCCTTGTTAACGCAAGCCTTGGATTAAAAATAGGGGAACCGGCATGTCTGCAAAACTGATGCGCGCCGCCAGCTGCTTTGGCGCTCCCGATGCGCTGCAATTGGCAGAATCGCTATGGCTGGCGCTGCAAATGGGGCCGCCTGCTGCGCAGCAGGCACAGACAGACCCGCAGGAAAACCCGGTGTTAGACACGCCAACAGCCCAAGCGCATGCTTTAGATGACACGGATGCAGAGCAAAGCAACGCCAAACAAAGCAGCGCACAGCCCGCCTCAGATAAAACCGCGTTGCGCAGCGCCATACCGGGACAAACAGACGGCGCAGCCCAAAAGCAAATTCCGGCCTTGCCCTGCCTGCAGGATGTCAAGGGCTTGCGCCATGCTTTTGGCGCATTCGCCTGCCGCGCGCCGAAGGGCAAAGACTGGGATGAAGCGGCTACCGCAGAAAATTATGCGCGTCAGGGCGGCCTATGTTTGCAGCCAATCGCGCAAGCTGGCGCGCGGCGCTATTTGCGCCTGTGCCTGGTGCAGGAGCAAGGCGGCAGCAATGCAATGTGGGCGCAAGCGCTGGCGGAGTTTGCGCACCTATTGCGCCGACGCGGGGTTCTGCGTCAGCTCAGCAGCAAAACACTAGACCCGCAAGCTGTGCGCTACCAATGGCGCAGAGATGAAATCATCCTCGTCGCCAGTGATTTCACCTCAGATGCCTGGTGGCAGGGCGAATACCCGCGCCTTTTGCAAACCTGGGCCAAGAGTCAGCCTTTGGCTTGCCTGCACACCTTGCCTGCGCGCCTGTGGCGGCGCAGTTGGAGTGGCCTGCCTGACGCCCAAGTCAGCGCACAACGCCCGCTGCAAGAGGCGCGCGCCTGCCTGGTGCAGCTGGATGCAAAGGTTTTTGAATTTGAACAACCGGCTTCCCGCCTGGCCTTGCCCCTGTTGGCAATAGAGGCAAACAGTATTCGTGGCTGGGTGCAAGCCTTATTGCACGGCGCACGCACGCCTGCCATGGTGTTGTCAGTGCGTGAAGCAACGCCGCCAGCTCCATCAAACAGCCCGCCGCCCAGTGTGGAACACATTGTGCAAAGTTTCAAAGGCGCCGCTTCGCCTATGGCGCAGCAATTGGCGCAATACCTGAGTTTGGCGGGTTTATTAAATTTCCCAATCATGCGGCTGGTGCAGCACGCAATGTTGCCGAAAGCGGATGCTTCGCATTTGGCTGAATTCTTTTTAGGTGGCATGCTGCAGCGTGTGGCCGGGGATGATAAAACACCGGCTGATGAAGTGCTTTATGACTTTATTGATGGGGCGAGGGAACTGCTGCAATTGGGATTGCGGATTAGTCATGGGTTGCGGGTGTTGGAGGTGGTGGGGGAGTATTTGGAGAAGCATAATGCTGAAGTCAGCTCATGGAGGCTGGCACACAATGATAAGGCGACAATATCATTTTCAATCAGTGCAAAAGATTCTTTTGCCATTGTTTCGGAAAGCTATTTGAATCGTATTGGTATAAAAATTGATGTTAAAGAAGAGGAAAGGAAATTATCAACGAATGAATTTGCTAAAGCGCTTGAAATTAATCTGACAAGAAAGACTAATGAAACCAAACTGGCACTCGCCAACAAGCTAAAAGCTAAGGGGGACTCTGAGTTGCTTGCTGGTGATTTTCAAGGGGCTGTAGCTGCGTACGAAAATTTACTCGTGTTGTATAGAGAAATTAAGGACAAGCAGGGGCAGGCTAATACCTTAAGTGCTTTGGGGGATATGCGTCAGCGGATGGGTGATTATTCAATGGCACACCATTATTGCCAAGGCGCACTCGCCATGTATCAAGAAATTGGCGATAAATTGGGGCAGGCTAATACCTTAAGTGCTTTGGGTGATATGCGTCAGCGAATGGGGGATTATTCAATGGCACACCATTATTGCCAAGGCGCACTCGCCATGTATCAAGAAATTGGCGATAAATTGGGGCAGGCTAATACCTTAAGTGCTTTGGGTGATATGCGTCAGCGTATGGGTGATTATTCAATGGCACACCATTATTGCCAAGGCGCACTCGCCATGTATCAAGAAATTGGCGATAAATTGGGGCAGGCTAATACCTTAAGTGCTTTGGGTGATATGCGTCAGCGTATGGGTGATTATTCAATGGCACACCATTATTGCCAAGACGCACTCGCCATGTATCAAGAAATTGGCGATAAATTGGGGCAGGCTAATACCTTAAGTGCTTTGGGTGATATGCGTCAGCGAATGGGTGATTATGCAATGGCACAGAATTATTGCCAAGGCGTACTCGCCATTTATCAAGGAATTGGCGACAAATTGGGAGAGGCTCATACCTTAAGTACTTTGGGTGATATGCGTCAGCGAATGGGGGATTATTCAATGGCACAGGATTATTACCAAGGCGCACTCGTCATTCATCAAGAAATAGGCAACAAATTGGGAGAGGCTCATACCTTAAGTGCTTTGGGTGATATGCGTCAGCGAATGGGCGATTATTCAATGGCATTTCGGTACTTGGAAAGTGCACTCGCTATGTATCGTGATGTTGAAGACAAACAGGGGCTGGCCAATACGTGTAAAGCCTTAGGCGACGTGAAGCAGCGGGTGGACGATTTGCCTGGGGCGCGCGCGGACTACCAAAGCGCGCTGGCGATTTTTGAAGCGATTGACGAAAAACTGGGGCAGGCCAATACGCTTCAAGCCTTAGGCGACTTGAAGCAGCGGGTGGACGATTTGCCTGGGGCGCGCGCGGACTACCAAAGCGCGCTGGCGATTTTTGAAGCGATTGAGGACAAACTGGGGCAGGCCAATACGCTTGCCGCCTTAGGCGACTTGAAGCAGCGGGTGGCCGATTTGCCAGGGGCGCGCGCGGACTACCAAAGCGCGCTGGTGATTTTTGAAGCGATTGACGACAAACTGGGGCAGGCCAATACGCGTAATGCCTTAGGCGACTTGAAGCAGCGGGTGGACGATTTGCCTGGGGCGCGCGCGGACTACCAAAGCGCGCTGGCGATTTTTGAAGCGATTGACGCCAAGCTGGGGCAGGCCAATACGCTGCGCGCCTTAGGCGAATTGAAGCAGCGGGTGGCCGATTTGCCAGGCGCGCGCGCGGACTACCAAAGCGCGCTGGCGATTTTTGAAGCGATTGACGACAAACTGGGGCAGGCCAATACTTTGAGCGCTTTAGGTGACTTGAAGCAGCGGGTGGCTGATTTGCCAGGTGCGCGCGCGGACTACCAAAGCGCGCTGGTGATTTTTGAAACAATTGGCGATAAACTGGGGCAGGCCAATACTTTGAGCGCTTTAGGTGACTTGAAGCAGCGCTTGGGCGATTTTATAGGAGCCCTTGGGGACAGGCAAAGTTCATTGGCGATTTTTTCAGAATTAGACGGTATGCCAGAGTAGGTCAACACGTATTGTGAACCTGAGCGTTTTCCAGGGCGAGCTTGAGGACAAGTAAGGTGCATTTGTCATATTATTTTTGGTGATTAAAGCTCGCGCCTATAGATTGATTTTTGATATATTTAATAGTTTTTACTTGTATTCTTGATTCTGTGTTTTTTGCTTCAAAACTTCAATTTGTTTTTATAAATACAATATGAGCGCATCATTTGGTGAGTTCAAAATCAAAATGCCATCTTGCAACCATGTCGCATAACATCCAACCACCCCAAGGCGACCCCGCCCGCCAAGCCCTGGCTTCCCTCGGCGGCTACGCCTACCAGCTTTACGCCAGTTGCCTGGCCTGGCTGCGCCTGCTGCCGCAGCAGCGCTTATATCTGGAAGTGGCGGAAGACTACGCGCTGCAGCTGCAGCAGGCGGTGCAAGCGGTGCAGGTGAAAAACAGCGCCAGCAATATCAGCATCTTGTCGCCGGATGTGTTGACGGCGATTGACGCCTTGATTGATCTGCAAGCGCGCAATCCGCAGCATGATGTTTCCCTGCAATTTTTAACCACCGCCAGCATTGCCTGCGAGCAGCGCTTGCAAGACCGCATCAACAACGGGCCGGTGCTGAGCTATTGGCCGCTGGCGGCGCAGGGGGCGGAGGTGCAACCCTTGCGCACAATTTTGCTGCGCGCCAAGCTCAAACAAAGCAGCCTGGATTTTATTGCCGCGCGCGATGATGCGGCCTTGCGGCGCGATCTATTGTCGCGCATCACTTGGGTGTGCGGGCAGAGCGATTTAAGCGCGCTGCGCGCTGAACTCGATCAGCAAGCCATAGACTTTGGCAGCCAAATCTTGCAGATTGAGCCGGACGAGGCGCAGCGCCTGGCTGGCGCCATGTTGCAAACTGTGTTGGATACCATTTTGACGCCCGGTGCGCGCTGCCTCACACAAGCCGATTTGCGGCGCTTGAATCAAGGCATCAACGCGGTTTCCATCCCTAAGCGCGAATTGCAAAACCTGCTGCGTCAACAGGATAGCGAAGGGCAACGCCAGCAAGCCGCGCTGGCTGAGTTGCAAGCCTGGTCGCAGGCGCTGGCGCAGGAAATGGATGTGGCCGGCCACAAGCGCCTGCAGGACGGGCGCAATACAAGGGATGAAAGTGAGGAAAACCAGGGCCAAAGCGCCTTGCGCCTGTCTGAAGGTTTATATGTGCAGCGCAAAGAAGGCGTGATTCTGACGCACAAAATCGACGCCTTATTGCAAGGCGGTCCCGGTGTGCAAGGCGCGCCGCGCATTTTTATTGTGCGCGGCGAAGCCGGCCATGGCAAAACCAGTTTGCTGTGGTGGCTGCAGCAGCGCTATGCCGCACAGGCGGACGCTGCGCCGCTGTTTTTGCGCGCCGCCTGGCTTGGCGCCTGCGCTGGCGCGATTCGCATCAGCGCTGCGCGCCTGACCGAAGCCTGCGCCTTGCTGCAACAACAGGGACAAACCGCCATCGTCTTGATCGACACCGTGGATTTGCTGGTGCGCAGCGAGGAAGACGCCAGCGTCTTGATGAAAGGCGTCCTGGCCAGCTTGCATCAATTGGGCGCGATTGTGGTGCTCACCAGCCGCCCGCAGGAGGCGCGGCGGCTGAAAGCGGCGGATTTACCCAGCACCCATCTTGATTTGATTGCCTATGACGATAGCGAATTGCAAGACGCGCTGGCGCGTTATGCGGCGCGCTACTATCGCAGCCAGGGCGCCGGCGTGGATGTGGCCCAGCATTTCGCCCGCATCGAGCGTGCGGTGGCGCAGGGCAAGCCGGTTAAGCAGATTTGCGCGATTCCACTGGCCTTGCGCATGCTGTTTGAAATTTATGCGCCCGATTCCATCCCCGAAGAAATCCACATCGTTGACCTCTACCAGGCCTATTGGCGCAACCGGGTTGAAGCCGATGTGCGCGCCGCCTATGCAGAACACGACAGCCCGGCCCCCGCCAGCGGCGCCAATCATGCGCCTGCGGCGATGTGGCTGGCCGCTTTGATGCTGGCGCAGGGCAGTGTGGAATTGGAAGCCGACAGCATAGACTGGCTATGGCGCCAGCAAAACCTGGCGCGCGCAGCGCTGGATGATTTATTACACCGGGGCATTGTGCAGCGCGGCCCCGGCGGTGCGCTGAGTTTTTTTCACCAAACCTTTTTTGAACACGCCGCCGCGCGCGCCATGCTGTATTTGCTGCCGCAAGCTGGCTTACAGCTGCTGGCGCAGCGGGTTGCTGCGCGCACTGATGATTTGTTTATCAAGCCGGTGTTACAGCATGCGCTGCTGCTGGCCGAACCGATGCCGCAGTTGCAAGCGCTGCGCCAAACCGTGTTCAGCCAGCTGCTGCAAGCGCAAGATATTGCCGACCAGAGTTTGGCGCTGTATGTGTACTGTCACTGGAAGCGGGCCAGCCCGGCGCCCTGCGTGGCGCAAGTGCAGGCGCATTTGCTGCAGGAAAATTGTGAAGAGGCGCTGCAGATCGAATTTTTGCGCTTTGCCGGCAATCTGGCCAGCGCGCGCAGCCAGGAATTATTACCCCTGCTCGGGCCATTATGGCAGCGCCCGCAACAGGCTTTGCGGCGGCGCAAACACATCATGCACTTGCTGGCGCGTCTGGCGTGGCGCTGGCCGCAGGCAGTCAGCGCTTTGCTGGATGCGTGGCAGGCTTATGACTATGTTTTTCATAAAGAACGCATGAATGACGATATCACGGTCAGCCTGCTGGAAACCGTGGGCAATGCCTGGTTGCGAGCGCAAGCCGACGCCGATGCACAGGAGCGCGCCGCCAGCTTGCCGGCCCTGCGTCAGCGTTTGCTGTATTGCTTGCAACGCGCCCTGGCTGCACCATTTCATTTCAGCCTGGCGGAACAATGGGCCAGCCTGATCGGCCAGGCGCAAGCTGCTGAAATGCGCCTTGTGCTGCAAGCCTGCAGTGAGATGCATGCGCAATGGGACAAAGCAATCGAAGATGGCCGCTCGCGCAAATTCAATTACTTGTACTGCTCGCTGTGGCTGCGCGCATGGCAGGCTGCGCAAACCCCGCTGGCGTCATTATTAAGTGAAGCCCAAGCCTTGACGCAAGCCGGGCCGTCTGCCGCACTGTCCCTGCATTTGATGACGCTGGCGCAAAGTTTGATCTGTTTGCCGCCAGTGGCGTTAGCGGCCAGATTGCCGGAATTGTTGTCCTGGCTGACGCAACATGCCAGCAGCCACTGGCCGATCTGCTGGGTTGACCGTTTTCTCGGCCCGCTCTTTCGCCATTGTTTGCGTGAGCAGATTGCGCCAGAAGCTGTGAGCGCTTATCTGCAAACGCGCTTGCTGCAAGGCTTGGCGCAACGCGCGCAGCGCCTGGCCGGCTTGGGCGTGGCGACGCGCCTGATCCAATATAGTGAATTGAGTGGGCCAGAGCTGGCGCAAGTCTTTGCGCCTGCCGCAGACAGCATCAGCCCACAAGATTGGCGCGCGGTGCGTGAACTCAACCGCCTGCTATTCGCCGCACAACTGGCCGGCATTGCCGCTGCGCGCCAGGCATTTGCCGGCTTTGTGCAGGAAATGCGCGCCGATAAAGCCTTTCTTTCCACCTTGCAGCAACAGCTGATTCAGGATTATGAGCGCAGCGGCGCACTGCGCGAAGCCGTGCTTTTGTTGCGCTTGATTGGCCTGAGCGGTGACAGTACAAAGTTATTGACGATTGCGCCCGAGTTGCGCCAGCGCATGCAACAGGAAGCGGATATCGCCAGCCAAACCACACGCCTGATAGCTGAATTACTGCGCAGCCCTTCCAGCACGGTGCGCAGCGCGGCGGTGCAAAACCTGCCGGCCCTGGTGCAGGCGGGATTATTCCCGCTGCCAGACGCCAGCCTGGCGCTGCAGTTATTGCAAGGCGAGCGCGTGGCCAAAAACCATGCGCATACCGCGAAATGGGTGGCGAATGCGATTGATTTGGATCAAGCTTCTGCGCACACCCTGGCGCTGGAGGTGCGCACGCGCTTGTTGCAGGTGTTGCAGCCGGGCGCGGGCGATGCTGTGTTTTTGAAAGAATCGTATTTGGAAATTTTTGCGGCCCTGATCAGGCGCGGCTTGCTCAACCCGGCGCATGCCCTGGGCGGGGACATGCCGGGCGCGCTGCCGCTGGCGCAGGAATTATTAAGCTGTTCGCTCGCTGCGCCTTTGACGGAGCGGCATTTGACTTTGTTTGGCCGCAGCATCAGCAGCGTGGCGGCGCAAAACGCACACGCGGCTTTGCGCTTGCTGCAACAGTTGTTCACCGCCCCGGCGATTGCGCAGCTGGGGCAAGGCGCCAGACGCGATTTGGCGCGCCATTTGCGCGCCCCGGTGCGCGATATTTTCAGCTTTGGCGAACAGGCCGTATGGCATGCCATGCTGGAGATGTGCTTAGTCATCGACTACCGCCTGGCGCGGGCGATTATCGAAGCGGCAATGGAAAAACGCGCGCTGGAATTAGGGGAGCGGCTTGAAGCCATGCGCCAGGATGGGCAATTGCATGGCGACTTGCGCAAATTGATTTTCACCTGGAAACATCACCATGAGCGCAGCGATGGCGGCCAGGCTTGGCTGGAATTGCTGCAGCATCTGCCGTCCACGACTGGCAGCGCAAGCGGCCTGCGCTAATGCGGGGACATGCCCCGCAGGTTTGGCGCGTTAATGCGTTTGTTGCATCAAACGGCGGATATCATCGCTTGGCGCATTTAAACCAAATAAGGTTTTTTTGCGCTTATCGCTGCGTTTTTCTGCCGCCTTTTTCACGTCTTCAAGCAAGACGCTGCCAAAGCGCTGCATCATCTCATTATTTTCCCAATTTTCCAGCCAGTTGTAATAGCGGCGGTCTGCGATGCCTTGCGCTAACTGCCCATAGCGCCAAAAATCCAACGGATCGCTTGCCGCCACGGCCAGTGCAAACCAATGGCTGGCCCATTCATGTTTCTGATATTGCTTGCGCGCGAATTCTGCGACTTCCCCTAAAAAACCATGGCCCCAGGATTGTGCCAGTACGGCTTGCGCCGCTGCATTGTTGTGGCGCAAGCCGGCGATGGTCAAGCCTCTGGCCTGCTGGCCCGGGTGCTGGCTGTCAATCAAGCGCTGCATATAGTCATCCAGCCAAACGCCGGCGCCACAGGCATCCGCAGCAATCACGGCAGTTTCCAGTTCGGCATCGGTGAAAACATTGTTGAAAAATTGTTCTCTGAGTGGATTCAATGCTGTCACAAAATCGTCAGGGCGCGCGGTTTTAAACAGGGTTTGCAGATAGATTGGGATACGTTCATCGCCTATGTAATGCGAGATGATCGGTTTTATCTCGCGCAAGTGGGTGAGTATGGTCAGCGTTTTCTGTGCGTCATGCATCGCGTATGCGCCGGCCAGCACCATGGCAAAGTTATACAGTTGGCGCAAAATTTTTGTCTCTTTGATGGCGAGAATCTGGTCTAGCCAACGGGATAGCTGGGCGGGATCACTTTGCGCCAGTTGAATGGCTTGATGCCAACTCAAATACGATATCAGCTCCGATGCTCCGTTTTTCGTTAATTCTTCATTTAATTTCGACAATGATGCACTTAATTGCTTTTGAATCAGGGTTTGCTTTTTGCCACTCAACAGGTCTGCAAGCTCGTCTGGCGTTCCTGTCGAGTTAACTTCCGGCTCGGCATATCCAACGCCATTCTGTATTTCTGCACCAAGATGTGAATAAGTGACAAACATATCCACATAGTCGTATTCAGAGAGGGAATTTGTTTGCTGCAAATTTCGCAAGATGCGGTCAATTGCCATCTTCATTACTTGCAGCGTTTCAGCGCCAAGTGCAATCGCTACTTGGAAAAACAAATGTGGGGCAATCATTTGCAAGCGATCTGTCCGCTTCTGACGAGTGATAGCGCGCGCAATCGCATTTTCCCGCCACCAAACGACATTTTTTTTGGGTTCCACAATTTCCTGTGGCTTGGCAGATTCCACAATCAACCGGTCAAGCTCAGCATCTTGTGCAACATCAGCATATAAGGCAGCGCAGCCAGCGAGGGTATGGTCCGCCTGATTGATCTGTTCTGCAACGATAGTTCTGATGCGTGCGTTAGGCGTGTCAGGCTTGGCGCTGGCAAAAAATAAAAGCCGAACTAATTTTGCCGCACTATCCTGTTGCAGGGCCTCATTCAGGTGGAATTCCAGCCTCTCTGTGCTCAGCCTTTTAAACACTGCTCGAAGTCTAATTTCCGGGTGGGCATTTTCAGGCAGGCGGAGTAACAATCCCAACTGAGTTTCTGCATCCAGATGAGGCAATAAACTGAAAAGAAAATTGTTTGCAATCCATGGATAGTCACGTTCTTGCACAATATTCGGCTGCATCAACAATCGTTCAAATGCTTCCAGCACGATCGCGATGCATGCTTCATCGAAGATCGGGCTGAGTGCCGGAAGACGCCAGGAAATTTGGCGCAAAGGCATCTGAATTCTTGCAGGAATGTTGTGCAGGACCGAATGCAAAGCGCTGACAATTGCTGGCGCATCAAAGCGAGCCAAGGCGGGCGTTACTTCTTCAAGTGTGTGGCAATCATCACCTGTACCAAAAAAAGCCCACACTTTTGCACAGTCCACCCCGTTAGCTGCAGAGCGGGCCGCGTCAAGATTAGTACCAATAGGCGTATTGGGATCGTAGGGATTTGTATTGCAATACATTTCCACCCGTCGCCATCTTCCACCAGGTGCTTGCGGATACATGGCATGCGCCTTCTCACTACAGTGCATGCTGCCAAGCAGCCTCAAGACATATGCCGCTGCCTGACCAAAAGGATCTGAAGCGTTGTTGCATATTTTTTTCGTGCATTCAAGCACAGCCGTTTCCGTCTCTGCATAGTCAACCGGATTTAATCTCACCACCCATGCCATCATGTCCTCTGGAGCATAGATGCTTGGAGCTAAGGTGTCTGCCAGCTCAAAAGCAAAGAGCGTAACTGCATGGTGGCTTAATGTATTTCCTGCCATGAAGAGCGTGGCAAGGCGGGGCAAGCGAATTGCAGGTTCTTCATTGCATTCAGAACAATGTGTTTCTAAGAAAATTTGCTCTTCAGGGCTTAACAGTGCTAATCGGTCTGATACTTCGTCCTCGTATTCTTCTTTTCGCTTAATGTCAACATCCAGGCTTTGGTCGTAATACTTCCGTGTCCATCGGCCCAGCCATTTCGGCAAGCGGGTATCAATCTCGACGCCAAGCCGCTCATCATCACGCCATTCGAGCAGCACATCTTGTAAATAATCCGAACGCATAGTGCTGCCCGTTAATTCCGCCGCATCAAAAAATGCCGCAGGACATTCCGGCACATAGGCGCTCAATGTGTCCAGCACTTCATCTGAAGTATTTTGCAAGGACAGCGCGCCTTCCACCAAGGCAACCCTGGCTGTCTGCGGGTATTTCTTATCAAGGCAGGCGATGCCGACCGCCGCCGCCAGCGCTGGGCCTAAAGCGTCAAATGCTTGAATCGGCTCCAACATGCGCTGCAAATGCTCGCGCGGGTTGTCGGTTTTGCCGGTTTTGATTTCATGCGACATCAATAAGGCCAGCGCAAATGGCAGGGATTCTTGCCTGAATTCGTAGCTGCATTCATCCTCGGCGCTGACTTGCATGAAGCGGCCTTCTTCAATTTCGGTCAGATCATTAAACAAGCTTTCGCCAGGCTTGCAGCCCACTGCAGGGGAATATTTCTGCCAGCCTCCGCGCGCAAATTGCGTGTCTGGATTTTCCAGCCATGCCTTGGCATGCCGCCGCAAAAGTCCATGAAATTCCGCTTCAGAATGCTGCAGTAAATCGCCCCTTTCCTCCATTCTGGCGCGCCAGTATTCCAGCAGCAGGCGCTCCACCGTTAAGGCCTTGGCATGCGCCAAGCGCGGCAACAGTTTGATGGCGACGGAACACACTCTTGGATTACTGACAAATTCACGCACTTTTGGCGACAGGTCGTGCAAGGCAATGCCATCCCGCTGCAACACCTGGGCCAATTCGGTTTCGCTATAGTCGCCAATCTGTACTTCTTGCAGCGGAAAATTGCCAAGGCGACCAGCTATTTCACGCTCCCAATACGCGGGCCGGCAACTTGCCAGCAAACAGCCGCCCAGCTTGGCGACCAGCGGCGCCATGGCTTGCAAAATACTGCTCCAGGGTTTGCCTGAGTGCTCGTTCAAGCCATCCAGAACGAGGACAAAGCGCATCTTGCCAGCGTGTTCTCCACAGCTCCAGCGCTTCAGGCGGCGCTCCCATTTTGCAATCGCAGCCTCACCTTGCTCGCCGTCTTGCGCCGCCAAGAGCTGGGCTAAGCTGCGGCAGGGGTTGTTGTGATCCAGCCAATCTGCACGCCAGCCCGCAACGAACACGATAATCGGACGTTCTGCCATGTGCGCCAGCCAGCTAGCAATGGCCCAGGTTTTACCGCATCCCTCCTTGCCCAACATCGCGACTAAGCCGGGGTTTTCCACCTGGGCGCACATATTGTTTGCGGCACTATCCAGCGCCGCCAAAATCTCAGTGCGGGCCAAGGACGGGGACACAGAATTTGCCACGGTAATGAATTGGCCAAATGCCGATTTGGATGCATTTTGATGGGCAAAGCACAGATTGAACCAGTCGAAATTGTGTTTGCGCAGCGCATCCAAGCCAATATTGGATGCATTGATGTGCTGCTGCAGTTGCGCGCTTTGCGCAGGAAAGGCAGGGTGGGCGGCAATGTCGTCAAAAATAGCGGGAAAATCAGTCGTGGCGCTATTGAGCACGTACTGCGACAGCCAGTCTATTGCCTGATCCCGCACCAGCGTCAGCAAAACAGCAAGCGGGGGCAAGGGATGGGGTGTCCAGTCCAAGGCCAGGAAACTGATGCCCGCGTTTTCCAGATGATCTTTTAACTTCTCATGTACACCTTCGCCAAGCGGGCTGCTTGCCGCCAATATCCACAAGTCGATTCGGCCTGGCAAAACATGGGATGCGATGCCAACTTTTCCTTCCAAATTTTCTAGTGACAGTTTGTCTTGATAGCGCTTGGCCTCCATCGCAATCGCAAAGTGACTGGGGGCAGTTATGCCATCGCGGCCAAACTGTGAACCAGACTTGGCCAGACGGAAAACCAAACCGCTCACATTCGCCAGGGCGCTGGCGATCAGCCCTTCAAAACCATCATCGCCAGCGGGTTTAATCGCCAACAATGCATCCCGTAACGTTTCAAGCGAAGCGTGTAAGTTGCTCACAGTGTCATTCCCTGATTGGATCTTGCCCGGTTCCGCAATACAGGATGAATTATACGGCTGCAACTGAAGAGCGCATGCTTATGGCAGGAACTGGAAATGCCTGCCAGGGTGGGGCGTTATTTCAATGTGCATAGTTTCGGGCCTTGTTTTCGGCTGTACGAGTTGAGCATGTTTGAATTGCTGATTGGACTCATCTGGCGGAGTTTGCCGCAAAAATGCAAGATACCCCATGTAAGCGAATTACTCTGTTCTGGCTACATTTCAGGGGTAATTGGGGGGGTATTTGTGCGCCAGAATTAAATATTCAATAAAATCAAGTAGATATGTTTTCGCTGGCAGGTGCGCAGCGATAAGCCGGCGTCCGACAGCGGTGGCGCCACAACACAATAAGAGCCAGCCCCCCGGATCATCAAATAAACAAGTGACATGATGCGGCTGCATACGATTGGAGGAAATGTTCAAGTCGTATGCAAGCGGTTTTGGTGTACAAACTGCAGATCGCATATCTCAGGCCGACGCCATGCATGCTCCCACACTGAAATTGATTCCTGGCCGCCCGGCCATGCAGCATTTCCCGCCCTCAGGCCAAGCCCTGGCGCATCTGGTGATCGCACCGGCAATGGCGGTTTCTCAGCGCTTTTACCGTGATTTTGCGCAATACATGGCGCAACAGGGTTTTGCCGTCACCACCTTCGATTATCTTGGCATGGGCGAGGCAGGGGGCGGTGAGCTGCGCGCATGCCGCGCCGATATCAGCGAGTGGATTGAAAAAGACGCTGATGCGGTCTTGCAAAGCGTGCATCAGGCAGCCCATGGTGCGCCGGTGTTTTTGCTGGGGCACAGCCTGGGCGGCCAGGTGGCGCCCTTGTTGCCTTCGCAACATTTACTGGCCGGCGTGGTGAATATTGCCGTCGGCAGCGGCCATGCCTCCCACAACCGGCCAGATGTGGCGCGCCGCGCACCTTTGCTGTGGCATGTGTTGACGCCTTTGCTATGTCCCTTGTTCGGGTATTTTCCAGGTAAGCGCATCGGCGTCATGGGCGATATTCCGAAGCAGGCGTTTTACCAATGGCGGCGCTGGTGTTTGAGTCCTGAATATGTATTAAGCGGCGAGCCGGGCGCGCGCGAGGCCTATGCGCGCGCCGCCTGGCCGGTGTTGGGACTGACCTTTACCGATGACGAATTATTGAACGAAGCCGGCTCACGCCTGTTGCATGGGGCATACCGTTCGGGCCGGGTCGATTACCGCGAAATCGGGCCGCAGCAATACAAGCTGGCGCGCATCGGGCACTTCGGTTTTTTCAAAGACAGTATGCGCGACAGCTTGTGGCCCTTGGTGGTGGAGTGGTTGCGCGCGCAATTGCAGGCGCCGCGCGCTTGACGGGGACAGTGCCTCTTATGCCCGGCGCGCGCATAAGAGGCATTCAGTCCCGCAACAGTTTTTCACTGACGGCGGAATGCAATCAAATGATCCACCTCAATTCTGATGCCTATCATTTCACCTATCGCGTGATCATGGTGGCTGGGGGCGAGCGATAACACCTTGGCCCCATCGGATAATTCGAGGGTGTATAAAAACTCGGCGCCGCGAAATGCGCGCGCCAGCACGCGCGCTTTGGTCGGGCTGGCGTCGTCGTGCAGGATGTCGTCGGGACGGATCAACACATCCACCACTTCATCCGGCGCGAATTGATTCGCCAGTGTGCCGCGCAATTCGCCAAAGGAGGGGTGCACGCAATCCGCGCCACAGGCGCGCGCCGGCAGCAACACGCCTTCGCCGATAAAGTCGGCCACGAAACGATTCGCCGGGTGGTGGTATAAATCGTATGCCTTGCCCCATTGCTGCATCACGCCTTCATGCAAGAGGCCGATTTGATCGGCCATGGCGAAGGCTTCATGCTGATCATGTGTGACCATGATGGCGGTGCTGCCCTGTTTTTTCAGCAATTCGCGCACCTCAACGCCAAGTTTGACGCGCAAATCCACATCCAGATTGGAAAACGGCTCATCCAGCAAGATCAAGTCCGGCTTGGGGGCCAGGGCGCGCGCCAGGGCGACGCGCTGTTGCTGGCCGCCGGATAATTCATGCGGATATGCTTTGGCGAAGGCGGCAAGGCCGGTGATCTCCAGCATGTCCGCCACCCGGGCGCGCGCTTCGCTTTTGCTCATGGCATGCAAGCCAAAGCCGATGTTGTGCGCCACATCCAGATGCGGGAACAGGGCGTAATCCTGAAACACCATGCCGATTTTGCGTTTTTGCGCGGCCAGCGTGTGCTGTGGCGTGCTGACTTCCTGGCCATTGATCAAAATGCGCCCGCTGCGCAAGCTTTCAAATCCGGCAATGCAGCGCAATGCCGTGGTTTTGCCACAGCCGGACGGCCCCAGCAAACAGGCGATTTCACCGCGCGCCAGGGAAAAAGATAAGGCTTGCAAGGTGCTGCGCGCACCATAGACGTGGCTGATAGCTTCGACTTGCAGCAAATTCATGAATCCATCCTGTTTCACCTGAACGCTTTTATTCTGCGCTGAATTCTTCCTGCCGGCCTAATAAAATCACCGGCAACAATCCCGCCGCCACCAGCGCCAAAGCCGGCGCCGCCGCGCTTTCCCACATGCCCTCAGATGTCATTTGAAACACCCGCACCGACAGGGTTTCCCAGCCGAAGGGGCGCAACATGAGGGTAATCGGCATTTCTTTCATCACATCCACAAACACCATCAAGAGCGCGGTAAATAAGCCGCCCTTGAGCATACCCCAATGCAGGCGGCGCAACAGGGCAAGACCGGACAGTCCCAGGCTGCGCGCGGCGTCTTCCTGGTTGCGTGTGATGCGCTGCATGGCTCCATCCACAGGATGAAACGCCACTGCCAGAAAACGCACCACAAAAGCCAGCAGCAAGACCAGGATGCTGCCGCGTAAAAAACCTTGTGCGCTGACTTGCCAGCCCAGCGCTTGCGCCGCTTCGATCAAGCGCCCGTCCAGCCAGGCAATCGGAATAAAAATGCCGACCGCCAGCACCGCGCCCGGAATCGCATAGCCCAAGGTGGCGGCCTTGATCAAGAGTTGCATGCCAAACGCCTGGTGCAAACGCGCCGCGCGCGCCAGCACCAGCGCGGCGCTGGCCGCCGCCAGCGCCGCGCCGGCGGCGGCCAGCAGCGAATTGCCGACAAAAGACCAAAAACGCTCATCCACCCCTTCGCGGTTTTGCCAGGCCCAGAACAGCAGCTGCAAAATCGGCGCGACAAAGGCCAGCAGCAGCACCAGTACGCAGGCGGCTTGCGCCAGCCAGGCGCGTGCGCCGTGCAAGGGATAGCGCAGCGCGCCGGATTTTCCGCTGGCGTGATAGGCGCGCCGTCTGCGCGCCCAGCTTTCCGAAGCCGCCAGCAGCAGCACCAGCAAGACCAGCAGGGAGGCTAATTGCGCTGCCGCCTGCATGGAAAACATGGCGAACCAGGATTTATAGATGGCGGTGGTGAAGGTGTCGTAATTAAACACTGAGACCGCGCCGAAGTCGGCCAGGGTTTCCATCCACACCAGCAGCAGGCCGCCGGCGATCCAGGGACGGGCGGCGGGCAGGGCGATATGCCAAAAGCCGCGCCAGGGGCCCAGGCCCAGCGATTGGCCGACTTCCAGCGCGCGCCGGCCTTGCGAGGCAAAGGCTTGGCGCGCCAGTAAATAGATATAGGGATAAAACGAGAAAGCCAAGACCAGGGCGACGCCGGCGCGCGAGCGGATCGGCGGTAAGCCGCCTTGCCAGCCCAGTTCATCCCGCAACCAGGTTTGCAGCGGGCCGGTAAAGTCCAGCATGCCGACTGCGGCAAACGCCGCCACATAGGCCGGCAAGGCCAGTGGCAAAGCCAGCGCCCAGGAAAAAAAACGCCGGCCTGGAAAGTCGCAGACCGCGACCAACCAGGCCAGCCCGACACCCAGCGTCAGAGTAAACAAACTGACCCCGGCTAACAGCCACGCGGTATTGCTGAGCAGATCCGGCAGCACATGGGCCGATAGATGCGCCCAGATGGCGCCATCGGGGCGCGCCAAGGCGCCCAGCAATACCAGCAGCGGGGTCAAACACAGCGCAGCCACCAGCAAGCTGGCGTTGCGCCATACAGAAGAATGATGCGCTTGCGCCATCCTTATTTATAGCCGGCGCGGTCCATTAACTTGACCGCTTCGACTTGCAGCTCGCCGGCTTTGGCGACATTGATCAGGTTTTGTTTGAATTGGCCCCAATTCAGCAAAGCCTTGTCCGCCGGCACGGCAGGATTGGCGGGGAATTCATAATCCAGATCGGTAAACAGGTTTTGCGCTTTGTCAGAGGACAGCCATTCCATCAGTTTTTGCGCGCCCTGCGGATTTTTCGCATGCTTGGTCACGCCTGCGCCGGAGACATTCACATGCACCCCTTTGCCCGTCTGATTGGCCCAGTACAGGCCAATTTGCAGGGTCGGTTTTTTCGCCATCAGGCGGCCATAGTAATAAGTGTTGGCGATGCCGACATCGCATTGGCCGGCGCCAATCGCCTCAAGCAGCTTGGTGTCATCGGCAAACACATCGGTGGCCAGATTGCCGACCCAGCCTTTGACGATTTGTTCGGCTTTTTGCTCGCCGTGTTCAGCGATCAAGGTCGCCACCAGGGACTGGTTATACACTTTCTTGGAAGTGCGCAGGCAGAGCCGGCCTTTCCATTGCGGGCCAGCCAGGTTTTCATAGCTGGAGAGTTCAGCCGGGAGGACTTTTTTGCTGTTATAGAAAATCGTGCGTGCGCGCACCGATAAGCCATACCACATTTTTTTCGGATCGCGCAAATGCGCCGGAATGTTTTGCTCCAGTACGCTGGAGTTGAGCGGGCGCAGCAAATCGGCTTGCGCGGCCTGCCACAGATTGCCGGCGTCCACCGTGATCAACATATCCGCCGGGGTGTTGGCGCCTTCCGCTTTCAAGCGCTCCATCAAGGGGCCTTCTTTGTCGGAAATAAACTTGACCGGCACGCCGGTTTGCTTGGTGTAGGCGTCAAACAGCGGCTTGATCAATTGTTCATTGCGGGCGGAGTACACCACCACTTCTTGGGCCAGCGTGTTTGCAGACAAAAGCGCCAGCAATGCAGCGCCAGCCAAGCGGGTCATCACATTTTTCATGCACAAACTCCATACAGGGAAGAGGGGATTGCCATGCAGCAAATGCCGTCAGTGTAACACAATTAAAAATGATTCTCATTTGCGAAAAGAGGATAAATGCATAGGCCGAAAGGATGAGCCGCAGGCGCGCTTCTCCAATCGGGGTGCGGCTGGCATACAATCAGCTGATACTTCAAGGAGAACAGCATGGCCAAACTCAGCACTCATGTTTTAGACACGCACAGCGGACGCCCGGCGCATGGCATGCAATTGCAATTGCACCGCTTGAGCAACGGCCAGTCCGAATTGCTGTTGAGCGCGCGCACCAATGCCGATGGCCGGCTGGATGCGCCGCTGTTGCAAGGCGAGAGCATGCAGACTGGGCGCTACAGCCTGACGTTTCAAGCGGCAGAGTATTTCCGCGCGCAGGGCATGGACTTGCCCGAGCCTGCATTTCTGGAAGAAGTTTGTATTCAATTCGGAATTGCCGACGCCAGCCAAAACTACCATGTGCCGCTGGTGCTTACGCCCTGGAGTTATGCGACTTATCGCGGCAGCTGAGCGCAGCGTGCAAGCGCGTATGCTGTTTGATATGATTGCATATTGATTTGACTGTGTGGAGAGAAACATGCAAACCTGGCCGCTGAATGAAGCAGAAAAAGGATTGATTGCTTTTGAAGTCAGTAACGTTTTGCTTACGCCGTCTGCTGTGGCGCGGCGCTTGCGCCGGATTGCGGGCGTGAGTCAGGTTCAAGTCCGGCCCCTGTTTTCCAGCCAGGATGCGGAAGTTCATGTCAGATTCCAATATCAGGGGCAGGACTGCGTGGTGTGGGAGCCATATGGCGACAGCTCACGCTACTGGATCGGCCCGGCTGATGCGCAGGCGCAGCCGACGGCGTCGCTGGCAGCGTTGGAGCAGGCTTTCAGACAACAAGCTGGCGTCTTGCAAGCTGTATTCAAGCGGCTTGGTTTGTGAAGGCGGGGCGGGCTTTATGCGCCGTCCCCGGGTATTCTGGAGTAGATAAAGTAATCGCGCGATTGGCCCCGGATGATTCTGAAATTGCGCAATCTGCCTTCCAGCACGAAACCGCATTTTTGCAATACCGCCTGGGAGGCCAGATTACTGTCCACCGCTGTGGCCTGGACTCTGCGCCAGCCGCGTTCTTTGAAGGCCCACTCCACCATCGCCAGCGCCAGCGCGCTGGCGATGCCCCGGCCCCAGTAGTCCGGGTGCACGTCATAACTTAATTCCGCTGTCAAAAAACGCGGCATGATGGTGTGAAAGCTGGTGGCGGCGATGACTTTGTGCGGCGCGTCTTGCAGGGTGACGGCAAACATCATCGGCGCATTCGGCGCTTCGCCCCAAAAGGGGGCAAATTGGGTGCGCAAATCCTCCAGACTTTGATAATTGGCGCTGGTGTGCTGCAAAACTTGCGGCAAAAGCGCAAATTCGGCCCAGGATGGCAAGTCGGACATCTCCATTTTACGGATGCGCAAACCGGGCATTGCGGTTTGCGGCATCGTCATGTCTGCAGCATTCATCTTGATCTCTTTGTGCTCATTCATCTGGAATTGTCGCATTCTGCTTGTGCAAAAGCGCAGAAAAAAGTGAAAAAACGCTCTTGAAACCCGCTTGAATAACCCCATATGGCGTCGGGTTAAACCATTCCTGCAATTACAGTAACACACTACATTTTACAGTTGGAGGCTTTCCATGCAAGAACAGCAAGAAGAACAACTTGCAAAAGGCGCTGAGGCGCCGGCAGCGGCAGAAAATTTTGAAGGATTGCCAGGCGCCAATGCGCCGGCTGATTTACTGGCGCAGTTGCAAGCTGCAGAGCAAAAAGTTGCTGAACTGCAAGACGCTTTCATGCGCGCGCGCGCAGAAGGCGAAAACATCCGCCGCCGCGCGCAGGAAGATATCAGCAAGGCGCATAAATTCGCCGTCGAGAGTTTTGCTGAAAGCCTGTTGCCGGTCAAAGACAGTCTGGAAATGGCTTTGAAAGTTGAAGCCCCCACCGTTGAATCCATCAAAGAAGGCGTCGAAATGACGCTCAAACAACTCTCCAGCGCATTCGAGCGCAACCGTCTGCTCGAAGTAACCCCGGCGCGCGGCGAAAAACTCGATCCGATGAAGCATCAGGCGGTGTCCATGGTGCCAGCTGAGCAGGAAGCCAATACGGTGGTCGATGTGCTGCAAAAAGGCTATATGATCGCCGACCGTCTGTTGCGTCCGGCGATTGTCACCGTGGCCCAGGCGAAATAATTCAGCGGGCGCGATTTGGCTGAAAACAGCATAAAAATGCTATTGAAATGCCGCCAAATGCGCCTATATCCGGCTCAACGGATTCAAACGAATCACATGAATAACACTGCATACATACAAGGATAAACATCATGGGCAAAATTATCGGCATCGACCTGGGTACTACCAACTCCTGCGTTTCTCTGGTGGAAAACGGGCAACCCAAAGTGATTGAAAACGCGGAAGGCGCGCGCACCACCCCTTCCATCATCGCTTATCAGGAAGACGGTGAAATTCTGGTTGGCGCACCGGCCAAGCGCCAGGCGGTGACCAATCCCCGCAACACCCTGTACGCGGTGAAGCGTCTGATCGGTCGCAAATTTGAAGAAAAAGAAGTGCAAAAAGACATCAGCCTGATGCCGTATTCCATCGTCAAGGCTGACAATGGCGACGCCTGGGTAGGCGTGCGCGACAAAAAACTGGCGCCGCCGCAAATTTCTGCGGAAGTGCTGCGCAAGATGAAAAAGACCGCCGAAGACTATCTGGGCGAAGAAGTGACTGAAGCCGTGATCACTGTGCCGGCCTACTTCAATGACGCACAGCGCCAGGCCACCAAGGATGCTGGCCGCATCGCCGGTCTGGAAGTCAAGCGCATCATCAATGAACCGACCGCAGCCGCGCTGGCCTTTGGCCTGGACAAAGGCGAAAAGGGCGACCGCAAAATCGCCGTGTATGACTTGGGCGGCGGCACCTTTGACGTGTCGATCATCGAAATCGCTGACGTTGAAGGCGAAAAACAATTTGAAGTGCTGTCCACCAATGGCGACACTTTCCTGGGCGGTGAAGACTTCGACCAGCGCGTGATTGATTACATCATTGAAGAATTCAAGAAAATCAACGGTCTGGATCTGAAGAAAGACCCGATCGCGCTGCAACGCATCAAGGCTTCCGCAGAACGCGCCAAGATCGAACTGTCTTCTTCGCAGCAAACCGAAATCAATGAGCCGTATATCGCCATGGCCAATGGCGCGCCGGTGCACTTGAATATGAAGATTACCCGCGCCAAGCTGGAAGCGCTGGTGGAAGACCTGATCACGAAAACCATCGAACCCTGCCGCATCGCGATTAAAGACGCCGGCGTGAAGGTCAGCGATATCGACGACATCATCCTGGTGGGCGGTATGACCCGTATGCCGAAAGTGCAGGAGAAGGTCAAGGAATTCTTCGGCAAAGACCCGCGTAAAGACGTGAATCCGGACGAAGCGGTGGCGGTGGGTGCGGCGATTCAAGGTTCGGTGCTGGCCGGCGACCGCAAAGACTTGCTGTTGCTGGACGTGACTCCGCTCTCCCTGGGCATTGAAACCCTGGGCGGCGTGATGACCAAGATGATCCAGAAGAACACCACGATCCCGACCAAGTTCAGCCAAACCTTCTCCACTGCTGACGACAATCAGCCGGCGGTGACGATCAAGGTGTTCCAGGGTGAGCGCGAAATGGCGGCGGGCAATAAGAGCCTGGGTGAATTCAATCTGGAAGGCATTCCGCCGGCCCCGCGCGGCGTGCCGCAAATCGAAGTCACCTTCGATATCGACGCCAACGGCATTTTGCATGTGGGCGCGAAAGACAAGGCCACCGGCAAAGAAAACAAGATCACCATCAAGGCCAATTCGGGCTTGAGCGAAGATGAAATCCAAAAGATGGTGAAAGATGCGGAACTCAATGCCGCTGAAGACAAGAAGTTGAAAGAACTGGCTGAGTCGCGCAATCAGGCAGACGCCATGGTGCACTCGACCCGCAAATCGCTGTCCGAATACGGCGACAAGCTCGAAGCTGGCGAAAAGGAAAAGATCGAAGCTGCGATCAAAGACCTGGAAGACAGCATCAAGAGCAGCGACAAGGCGGAAATCGACGCCAAGCTGGCGGCATTGTCCACCGCAGCGCAAAAGCTGGGTGAAAAGATGTATGCCGATATGCAAGCCAAGCAGGCGGCGGGCGGTGCTGAAGGCGCCGGCGCGGCAGGCGCGCAAGCCAAGGATGACGACGTGGTCGATGCCGAGTTCAAAGAAGTCAAGGACAAGCAATAAGATCGCAACCGGGTGCGCCCGGCAGCCGGGGCGAGGGGCTTGCGCCTTGCCCCGGCTTTGAACATTTGAGCGCCTGAAAAGCGCAAAACCATGCCGCCGCTGTGCGGCGTACAAGGGATAGGTGCCTGAAATGGCAAAGCGAGATTATTACGAAGTTCTGGGTCTGGCGAAAAACGCCAGCGAGGACGAAATCAAAAAGGCTTACCGCAAGCTGGCGATGAAATATCACCCGGACCGCAATCCGGACAGCAAGGAAGCCGAGGAAAAGTTCAAGGAAGTCAAAGAAGCCTACGAAATGCTGTCCGATGGCGATAAGCGCGCAGCGTATGACCGCTATGGCCATGCCGGGGTGGATCCGAATATGGGCGCGGGCGGCGGCGGTGGTTTTGGCGGCGGCGGTTTTGCCGATGCCTTTGGCGACATCTTTGGCGATATTTTCGGCGGTGGCCGCAGTCGTGGCGGGCCGCAGGTGTACAAGGGCGCGGATCTGCGCTATGTGCTCGAAGTCAGCTTGGAGCAGGCGGCGTTGGGACATACCGACACCATCAGCATCAATGCCTGGGACAGCTGCGACACCTGTCACGGGACGGGCGCCAAACCCGGCACTTCGCCGACCACCTGCAACACTTGCGGCGGGCATGGCCAGGTGCGCATGCAGCAGGGTTTTTTCAGCATTCAGCAAACCTGCCCGAAATGTCATGGCACCGGCAAGGTGATCCCGGAGCCGTGCACGGCGTGCGGCGGGGTTGGCAATATCAAGCGCAAGAAAACGCTGGAAGTCAAGATTCCGGCCGGCATCGATCACGGCATGCGCATCCGCCATACCGGGCATGGCGAGCCGGGCGTGAATGGCGGCCCGCCGGGTGATTTGCATGTGGAAATCCACATCAAACCGCATCCGGTATTCCAGCGCGAAGGCGATGACTTGCACTGCGAGATGCCGATTTCTTACGCCAAGGCGGCTTTGGGCGGGGAAATTGAAGTGCCGACCTTAAACGGCAAAGTCAGCTTCTCGATTCCTGAGGGCACCCAATCGGGCAAGACTTTCCGCCTGCGCGGCAAAGGCGTCAAAGGGGTGCGTTCGGGTTATGCCGGCGATTTGTTCTGTCATGTGATGGTGGAAACGCCGGTCAAACTGACCGAGCGGCAAAAAGAATTGCTGCGCGAATTCGACAGCCTGACGGATGAAGGCGGCGGCAAACATATGCCGCAGCGCAAATCCTGGTTTGACAAAGCGCGCGAGTTCTTCGGTTAACGCCGCGACTGCTGTTTGAAAAAGGGAGGTGGTCTGCAACCATCTCCCTTTTTTTCTGTGCCGATACCCCATGCACAGCAAGTTTTGCTTACAATATGAAACGATCATGCCAACAGTGTGAATTCATGCACGCCGCACGCTATCCGCATCCGGTTTGCATGCAAATAATACTTAGCGCGCCAGTTTGACTGAGCGCGCCTGATCGCAGATGCATTTTTTTGGAGAGAACATGAACAAGTGGGCATTGCTTGTCAGACAAACGGTTTTTGCAGCGTCGCTGCTGTGTGCGCAACAAGCTTTTGCGCTGGAAGTTTCCGGCGTCAAAGTCGATGAAACAGTCAAGGTGGGCAACACTGAACTCAAACTCAATGGCGCCGGGGTGCGCTATAAATCGTTGTTCAAGGTGTATGTCGCCGCGCTTTATCTGCAAGAGCCGAAGACGAATGTGCCTGATGTGTTGAACGCCACCGGCCCGCGCCGCCTGGTGCTGTCGATGTTGCGTGAGGTCAGCTCGGAAGCGTTCGGCCAAAGTTTTATGGATGGTTTGAACAAGAATTCCAATAAAGCTGAAAAAAGCAAAATCATCATCCAGATGCAAAAATTCGGCGAAATGTTCGCCTCCATTCCTGAGCTGAAAAAAGGCGATGTGGTGGCCATTGAATGGCAGCCGAATGTCGGCTCGGTGTGCACGCTCAACGGCAAACGCGTGGGCGAAGTCTTTCCGGATATCGCTTTCTTTAATGCTTTGCTCAAAATCTGGCTTGGCGATTCGCCGGCTGACGCCTCTTTGAAACGCGCGATGCTGGGCGAGAAGCCGGACAGCGGCGTGCGCCAACGCGAAAACTGATCCCTTCCACTTTCAACCGCACCGGATCAAAACGGTGCGGTTTCTCCGCATGTCTGAAAACAGCAAAACCAATATCAAGGATTTATTGCGCAACAACCGCCAATGGGCGGCGCAGATGGTGGCGCATGATCCGGATTTCTTCCGCAAACTGGCGGCCCAGCAAGCTCCGGAATATCTATGGATAGGTTGCTCGGACAGCCGGGTGCCGGCCAATGAGATTGTCGGTCTGGCGCCGGGCGAGTTGTTCGTGCACCGAAACATTGCGAATGTGGTGGTGTATACCGATTTGAATTGTCTTTCCGTGCTGCAATTTGCGGTGGATATGCTCAAGGTGCGCCATGTGATTGTGTGCGGCCACTATGGCTGCTCAGGGGTGCATGCGGCGATGGCGCATAAGCGCGTCGGTCTGGCCGATAACTGGCTGCGTCATGTGCAGGACGTGCAGCAAAAATACGATGTGTATCTGGGCGATGCGCTGCCTTCGCGCGCGCGGCTGGATCGCATGTGCGAGCTGAATGTGATTGAACAGGTGGCCAATGTGTGTCAAACCACCGTGGTGCATGACGCCTGGGAGCGTGGGCAAGCGTTGAGCGTGCATGGCTGGATTTACGGCTTGAAAGATGGCTTGCTGCGCAATCTCGGCATTACCGTCGATGGCCCGGAGCATCTGGAGGCGCAAATGAGCTGCGCATTGCAACGCTATGAAGATGGGGGAGAGGCAAAATGACGCGCGCTGTCAGTCTGGTGGACGCCTTGAAACGCGAATTAAAAGCGCGCGGTATTACCTATGCCGAATTGGCGCGCCGCATCGATATGTCGGAAGCCTCGGTCAAGCGCATGTTTGCGCAGAAAAATTTCACGCTTTCGCGCTTTGATCAGATTTTGCAAGCTTCCGGCGTCGATTTTGCCGAGTTGACGGCAGGCGAGGGCATGGAAGCGAATTTGATTTCGCAACTCACTTTGCAGCAGGAAAAGGAAATCACGGCCGATTTGAAGCTTTTGATTGTGGCGGTATCGGCGCTTAATCAAGTGCCGCTGGAAAACATCATGAGCGAATTCGGCATTTCCGAGCCGGAGTTGATCAAATATCTGGTGCGTTTGGATCGCATCGGCTTTTTGCAATTGCTGCCGAATAACCGCATCAAGCTGCTGGTGTCGCGCACCTTCCGCTGGTTGCCGCATGGGCCGATTCAAATGTATTTCCAGCAAATGGCGGCAAATGATTTTCTGGCGGCGCGCTTTGATGGCGAACGCGAAAGCATGCAGGTGGTGAATGTGATGCTGTCTGACGCCTCAATCCGTATCGTCTTGACGCGCTTGAAGGCATTGGCGCGTGAAGTGGCGCAATTGCACCAGCAGGACGCCAAACTGCCCTTCGCCGACCGCCATGCGCTGTCTTGTTTGTTGGCCGCGCGTCCCTGGGTGCCGCGCACCTTTGTCAATTTCAAACGGCCCGGCATGCAGGAAGACGAGTGAGCCGATGGGGCGGCATATGCCGCCCCGCCGCCAGTCCAAAAGATCCTGAGATCAAGCCTTGCTTTTCGCCCGCACCACGTTTTTGGCGTAGGTCTGCTCCAGATAATGAATGATGTCATCTGACTCAAAAATACTGGCGCCGCTGTTCGGGTCATGCAACATTGGAATCTGCACCTTGCCATACTGCTGCAAAAACTGCTCCCGCTTGCTGCCCGGCAGTGGCTGGTATGGCCCGGGCGCCAGGCGGCGTTTGGCCGGCCCCATCTCACCCCATTGCTGCTTACCGACATTGATCAAATGATAAGGCAGCTCCAGCGCACATAAACGTTCGCGCACCAGCCGCGCATAGGGGCTGGATTCAAAGCTGTACAAACTCAACATCTTGCGCGGCTGGCTTGCGGGTTCGGCCTGAATCGGGCCTAGCCCGCGTCCCAGTCCGCGCGCCATCCCGGCGAATTGCGCATTCATGCGGTTGATGCGGCCCGGTTGCAGGCGGATATGCGGCGCCTGTCCCAGATATTGGGCAAACAGATATTCAATAATCGGCTTCGCGCCGGCCATCACTTTGCCGGTGTTGGGGTCGTGCAGCAGTGGCAGTTCCGGCTGGCTGTGCAGGGCGCGCGCCTGCAGTTGCAGCCGTTTGCGTTGATGCCGCTGCCCGCCTTTGGGGCAGGGGTAAATCACGGCATCCAGATTCAATTCGGTCAACACTTCGCGCACCTGGCGGCATTGCGCATCGTCTTCACGGTCAAATAATTCCAATTCCTGCGCCGGCGTGTGGGAAGGCAGTTTGCCCCAGGTGCCATTCCATAAACGCAGGCTGGACGTCAGCACTGAAGAGCCGATTTCAAACGGGGTGGGTGGCATGATGATCACTTATCACAGGGGGTATGTCGGGAAAATAATGCAAGTCCCTGTATCTCCTTGTTTTTGATGATAGCAGGTCTGCCCCCTGATGTGAAACAGCTGAGCGCGCGCAATGCGGTGGACGATGGAACTGCGCGGCAGGGGAAGGCGGCCCGCAGGCCGCCAGTGACTCAGAAACAATGCTCAGGCGCGGGAAAGCTGCCATCCTTGACCGCTTTCACATAGGCGGCAAAGGCCGCCACGATATCGGCGGAACCCGGCATGAAATTGCGCACAAACTTGGCTTTGCGGCCCGGGTACACGCCCAGCATATCGTGCATCACCAGCACTTGCCCGGCGCAATCGGGGCCGGCCCCGATGCCAATCGTCGGGATGTGCAGCAAGTCGGTGGTTTCCTTGCCCAGATGCGAAGGAATTGCTTCCAGCACCAGCATCATGGCCCCGGCGGCTTGCAGTTTCAGGGCGTCGTCTTTCAAGATGTTTGCGCTGTCCACCGTTTTGGCTTGCACCTTGTAGCCGCCCAATTGGTGCACCGATTGCGGCGTCAAGCCCAGATGCGCACACACCGGCACTGCGCGTTCGGTCAAAAAGCGCACCGTCGATTCGAGCCAGGCGCCGCCTTCGAGTTTCACCATATGTGCGCCGGCTTGCATCATTTTCACTGCATTCGCATACGCTTGTTCCGGCGTGGCGTAGCTGCCAAACGGCATGTCAGCCACGATCAGCGCATGTTTGGCGCCGCGCGCCACGCTTGCCGTGTGGTACACGATGTCATCCACCGTCACCGGCAGGGTCGAGCTTTGGCCCTGGCACACCATGCCAAGCGAGTCGCCGATTAACAGCACTTCCACGCCGGCCAATTCCATGGCGCTGGCGAAACTGGCGTCATAGCAAGTCAGCATGGCGATTTTGTCGCCACGCCCGCGCATCAAGGCTAAACCGGGGGCGGTAATGGGTTTGCTGAGCGCCTGCGGATGCGCCGTGGCGGCGGCTGCTGCGGCCGGGGGGGCGCCGCTTTCTTGCAGATATCCAGTCATAAATAAATCCTTCCTTAACTGCGGAAAATAAACCAGACCGCGCCCATCATGCACAGCGCGGCCCAGAGGTAATCAAGTTTGAATGGCTGATTCATGTACAGCATGGCGAAAGGGATGAACACCGACAGCGTAATCACTTCCTGCAGAATTTTCAGCTGCGCCAGCGAGAATTCGCCATGGCCGATGCGGTTGGCCGGCACTTGCAGCAGGTATTCAAACAAGGCGATGCCCCAGCTCACCAGGGCGGCGATCCACCAGGGTTTGCTGTTGAGATTTTTCAAGTGGCCATACCAGGCGAAGGTCATGAAGATATTCGACAAGATCAGCAAGCCTGTGGTTTGCAGCCAGACCGGAATTTGCATGTGCGCTCCCTGATTTATGCAGCCAGCAGGCGGATGCGCTGATCCATGGTGCGGCTGGCGAATGTGCTGGCCGGGCCCAGTCCGGGAATCTCGATGGCCGGTGCGATGTCCAGCAGCGGCAGCAGGACAAAGGCGCGTTCTGTCATGCGCGGATGCGGCACTTGCAATTGCGGCAGGGCGATGATCTCGGCGCCATACAGCAGAAGATCCAGATCCAGCGTGCGCGGCGCATTGCGATAGGGACGCTCGCGCCCATGTCCGGCCTCTATCTCAAGCAGGGCTTGCAAGAGTTGCGGCGCGGGCAGGGCGGTTTCCAGCAAGGCCACGCCATTCACATAATCCGCGCCGCTGGAGTCGATCGGCGCGCTGCAATACCAGCGCGAACAGGCGCGCACCGTGCCCAGCGCGGCCAATTCTGCGAGCGCGGTTTGCACTGTGGCCAGACTGGCGCCCAGGTTCGAGCCGATGCCGATATAGGCTGGCGTCATGACGCCTCTCCCGCGCGCGGGCCTTCTGCCTGCCCCTCGCTGCGCGGGCCGCTCTTGCGCCGGCTGCGGCGGCGTTTTTTGGCCGGCGGCGCGCCTTCTTCACGCGGTTTTTGTTGCAACAGGCTTTCGCGGCTGGGGCCGTCGGATTCATAAAAATCACGCCACCATTGCGCCAATTCGGTATCCAGTTCGCCGGAAGCGGCGCGCAATTCGAGAAAATCCAGGCCGGCGCGAAAGCGCGGGTGTTCCAGCAATTTGTAAGGCGTTTTACCCTGGCGGCGTTCAAAGCGCGGTTGCATCGCCCATAAATCGCGCATATCGGTGCAAATCTTGCGTTGCAGCGCCAGTTTGTCGGATTGCGAATCCAGCACGTCGTCCGCCGCCAGATGCAGGGCGGGAATCGGAAATTCGCCAGCGGCTTTATAGGCGTTCCATTTTTCCAGCACTTGATGCCAGAGCAGGGCGGCAAACAGAAAGCCGGGTGAAACCGGTTTGCCCTGTGTCACCCGTTCATCGGTGTTGGCCAGGGCGAGGGTGACGAATTTGGCCCCCAGCGGTTGTTCCAGCACCACATCCAGCAGCGGCAGCAAGCCATGGTGCAAGCCTTCGCTGCGCAACTGCTGCAAGCAGGCCAGGGCGTGGCCGCTGGTCAAGAGCTTGAGCATTTCATCAAACACGCGCGCCGCCGGCACATTGTTGATCAATGGCGCCATGACGGTGATCGGGGCGCGCGTTTCTTCGGCGATTTTGAATTGCAGCTTGGCGGCGAAGCGCACCACACGCAGCATGCGCACCGGATCTTCACGGTAACGCGCTTCCGGTTGTCCGATGATGCGCAGGGTTTTGGCGCGGATATCGGCCATGCCCAGGTGGTAATCCCATACCTCTTGCGTGGCCGGGTTGTAATACATGGCGTTGACAGAAAAATCGCGCCGGGCCGCATCCTGATGCTGTTCGCCAAAAGTATTGTCGCGCAAGACCCGGCCATGCTCATCTTTGGGCGCATCGCCGTTGGCCGGGCCACGGAAGGTGGTCACTTCCAGCAATTCCTGGCCAAACATCACATGCACGATCTGAAAGCGGCGGCCAATGATGAAGGCGCGCCGGAACAGTTTTTTGATTTGCTCCGGGGTGGCGTTGGTGGCGATGTCGAAATCTTTGGGTTTGACGCCGAGCAATAAATCGCGCACCGCGCCGCCGACGATGAAGGCGGCAAAGCCTTCCTGCTGCAAGGTTTGGGTGACGCGCAGCGCATGCGGACTGACCAGCGCGGGATCAATGCCATGTTCCGCCGCGCTTAATATCTGCGGCCGGCTGGGGTCATGTTTTTCTTTGACGCCCAGGATTTTGCGTATCAGTTTTTTAATCATCGAATAAATTCAGCTCTGGCCAGCCCTGCGCTTTGGCGTGCGCGGAGAGGCGGGTGTTCGGATTGGTCGCGACCGGGTGCGAGACCACAGACAGCAGCGGAATATCGTTGTGCGAATCGCTGTAGAAGTGAATCGCATCAAAACTGTCCCAATCATGGCCTAAGCGCTGCAACCAGCTGCGCGTATTATGGATTTTGCCTTCGCCATTATTGTGCCGGCCCGATAAGCGCCCGGTGATGCGTCCCTGGGAGTCGAGTTCCGGCTCGGCCGCCACCAAATGCGGCACGCCCAGCGCTTGCGCAATCGGTTCGGTGACATAGCGGTTGGTGGCGGTGACAATCGCCAGCAAATCGCCGGCGTCGCGGTGGCGTTGCAATAAAGCAAAAGCAGCCGGCAGCAAGGCCGGCTGAATCACTTCCTGCATGAATTGCGCGCGCAAGGCGGCTAAATGTTCCGGCGCGAAACGCGCCAGGGTGCCCAGGGCAAAGCGCAGATATTCGTCCGGGTCCAGCGTGCCGGCCTGATATTGGGCATAAAAATCCGCGTTTTTGCGGCCAAACTCTGCGGCATCGACTTGTCCCTGGCGCACCAGGAATTGGCCCCATTCATTGTCCGAGTCAAGCGGCAACAGGGTGTGGTCGAGATCAAACAAAGCCAGTTTTTTCATGTGCTTGCATCCTGCTGCAATAATTTGCGCAATAAGGGCAGGGTGATCGGGCGCTTGGTTTCGAGTGAGTACTTGTCAAGCGCGGTCAGCATGCCGGAGAGCGAGCGCATATCGCGCCGAAAATGTGTGATGAGATAGGGTAACACGCCCGGCGCGAGCTTGATGTCGCGCGACTTGGCGGTTTGTTCCAGTGCGGCGATTTTCTCTTCGTCGCTTAAAGGGTGCAGCTGGTAAATCAGGCCCCAGCCCAGCCGCGTGCGCAAATCCTCGCGCAGGGGCAGATCCGCCGGCGGCAGATTGCCGCTGGCCACCAGCCAGGCGCCGCGTTCTTTGATTTGGTTGTACAGCGCAAAGGCGTCGATTTGCGCCGAGGCTGACAGATATTGGCAATCATCTAGCAGGTACAGGGTGGCTTTTTGTTGATTGCCTTCGACCTTCATGCGTGCGCGGCCCGGCAGGGCGCGCAGCAGGCAGGCGCGATTGTCTTGCAAAGCATGTAATAGATGAGTTTTGCCGGAGGCGGTTTCACCCCATAGATAAATCATGTGTTCAGGCGCACGCCGCTGGCGCACCTGCTGCATCAGCTGCAATAGCTCATGATTGTTCATGCCAGGGGCAAAAGTGCCAAGACTTTGCTCTTCTTCCTCGAACAAATCGAGTAAAAGCTGTTTCATAGGGTCACGATAAATAAAAACTGCTTTGCAAATACGCATTGCGCAAATGCTTGAATGCCACCATCAACACGGCGGATGCCGGCAGCGCTAACAGCACGCCGACGAAGCCGAACAATTGACCAAAGGCGAGCAAGGCGAAAATCACCGCCAGCGGATTCATGCCGATGCGCTCGCCCACCAAACGTGGCGTCAAGACAAAACTTTCCAGAATTTGCCCCAAACCATACACCACAGCCACCGCAATCAAACCTTGCGGCCCCGGGAATTGTAATACAGCCGCGATCAGAGCCAGCAACAAACCCAGACCATAGCCCAGATAGGGAATGAAAACCAGCAAGCCGGTGATCACGCCGACCGGCAGCGCCACCTCAAAACCGGCCAGCGCCAGGCCCAGCGAATAATAGATGGCCAGCGCCAGCATGACCAGCAATTGACCGCGCAGATATTGTGCGAGCAGGTCATCAACCTCGTTTAACATTTCCTCGGTGCGGGCGACAAAGCGGCGCGGAATCGCGCCCAGCACCTTGGCCACCGCCTTATGCCAGTCCAGCAGGAGATAAAACAACACCACCGGCACCAACAGCATGGTGGCCAGCCAGGATAACACAGCGCCGCCGCCGACTTTGACTGAAGCCAGGACTGTGCTGGCGATTTCTTCACCGCTGCTGGCTAAGTGCCGGGCCACAAAATCCTTGATGTCGGCTCCGCTTTTGGGTATCGGCATGCCCAGTTCGCGCAGGCGCGGAATCACCCAGTCGCTGATTTTGGCGGAAAACAGCGGGATCTGGTCGCGTAATTGTGCGCCTTCTTTTTGCAAAACCGGGGCCACGATCAAAACCAAGGCCAGCAGCGAGGCGCAAAACAAGATCATCACAATCGTCACCGCCAGCGTGCGCGAGAGCGCAAACTTGCCGATTTTGATGGCGGCCAAGCGATCCACCCCGGGATTGAGCGCATACGCCAGAATCGCGGCGGCGAGAAATGGCGTCAATACCGGGCCTAATGACAGCAGCAGAGCAAAGGCTGCCACCCACAGCGTCAGCCAGATCAGGCTCTGTCTTTGTTCCAAACTCAGAGAAAAGGGCATATTGTCCTTGAAAAATGTCCGGGGCCACGCAGGCCTTTGTTAAAATAACGCTTTATGCCGACTTGGCGCACAATCTTTTATTTTACCGCCTACAGCCTGTTTAACCATGAGCACAATTCCTAATGTTTCCCTATCTTACCGCGATGCCGGGGTTGATATTGACGCCGGCGACGCGCTGGTGGAAGCCATCAAGCCCTTTTGCAAACGCACCATGCGCGAGGGCGTACTGGGCGGCATCGGCGGCTTTGGCGGCCTGTTTGAAATCAGCAAGAAATACAAGGAACCTGTGCTGGTCTCCGGCACCGATGGCGTGGGCACCAAGCTCAAACTGGGGTTTGCCTTAAACCGGCATGATACGGTGGGCATCGATCTGGTGGCAATGAGCGTCAATGATATTCTGGTGCAGGGCGCAGAACCGCTGTTCTTCCTGGATTATTTCGCCTGCGGCAAACTCGATGTGGCCACCGCCACCGATGTCATCAAGGGCGTGGCCAAGGGGTGCGAAATCGCCGGCTGCGCATTGCTGGGCGGCGAAACCGCTGAAATGCCCAGCATGTACCCGCCGGGCGAATACGATCTGGCCGGCTTCGCCGTGGGGGCGGTGGAAAAATCGGAAATCATTGACGGCAGCAAGATTGTGCCGGGCGATGTGGTGCTGGGTTTGGCCTCTTCCGGCATTCATTCCAATGGCTATTCGCTGGTGCGCAAAATCCTGGAAGTGGCGAAACCCGACCTGGACGCCGATTTCCATGGCCGCCCTTTATCGGATGTCCTGATGGCGCCGACCCGCATCTATGTCAAACCGGTGCTGGCCCTGATGCAAAACATGCAGTTGAAAGGTCTGGTGCACATCACCGGCGGCGGTCTGGTGGAAAATGTGCCGCGCGTGCTGCAACCGCATCTGGTGGCGGAATTGCGCAAAGACGCCTGGAGCATGCCGCCGCTGTTTTCCTGGTTGCAAGAGCAGGGTGGCGTGGCGGAAGCAGAAATGCATCGCGTCTTTAACTGCGGCATCGGAATGTGCGTGGTGGTGGCGGAGGAAGATGCCGATGACGCCATGGCGCAACTGCAAGCCAGCGGCGAAACCGTGTATCGCATCGGCCAGATCCGCAGCCGCAACGGTGATGAGGCGCAAACCCAGGTGATGTAAAGCGGCCTGATCTGCATCAAAAGGCAGCCTCCCGGCTGCCTTTTTTTATTTTGTCAAGCCTATTTGCAAATTTTTGCTGAATTGTTGCGATATGGCAAAATTTATTGATTTTTATATACCCTTGCTTGACAGCATCTTTCCCGCTGCGGATACTTTTGCGCAGCAAAACCAAGCCGCCAGCCAGCTGTGTTTGGCAGATTGAGCGTTTGCACATTTCCTTTTTGCACTTTCCTGTGGCGATTAAACCGGCGCATGGTTTTGTGCATTCATAAAAAACATACAGAGGGGACCAATATGAATAAATTGATGTTTAAAAGCGGCGCAGCGCTGCTGTTAGGTTTGGTGTGCAATTTTGCGGCGGCGGATAATCTGGCGCAAATTCAACATGCGGCCAACTACAAGCCTTTCCATTTCCGTGGCCTGGAATTTGTCAATCAAAACGCGTTTATTCAAAGCGGCGGGCGTTGCTCCACCCACCATGACCATGAAAAAATCGCTGCCCACGAGCAGGATTTTTCTGAAAAACTCAAAACCCTGCACCCCAGCCTGGCTACTGCCGCGCGCGTGGTGCCGGTGTATGTGCATGTGATTCAAGGCGCTAACAGCAGCAATGGCGGCGTGACTGATCAGATGATTCAAAATCAAATCTCGGTGATGAATAAGGCATTCACCGGCAGCGGCATCAGCTTCTCGCTGGCTGCAATCGATCGCACCACGAATGACAACTGGTTTAATGTCACGCCCGGCACGACTGCTGAGACGCAAATGAAAAACGCTTTGCGTCGCGGCGGCAAAGAATCGCTGAATTTGTACACCGCCAATGTCGGCCAGGGCTTGTTGGGCTGGGCCACATTCCCGGCAGATTACAGCCGCAATCCGAAAATGGACGGCGTGGTGCTGTTGAATCAATCGCTGCCAGGCGGCAATGCTGCGCCCTATAATCTGGGACAAACCGGAACCCATGAAGTGGGGCATTGGGCTGGTCTGTACCACACCTTCCAGGGCGGTTGCACCAAGACCAATGACTCTGTGACAGATACCCCGGCGGAAAAATCGGCCGCTTTCGGCTGCCCGACCGGCCGCGATTCCTGCACCAATTATGCCGGTAAAGATCCGATCAATAACTTCATGGATTACACCGACGACGCCTGCATGACCAACTTCAGCGCAGGTCAAATCACCCGCATGAATCAGCAAATGGCGACTTATCGCTAATCGGGCTAACGCAAGGGGCGGGCGGTTGTGCCACGCCCGCCCCCTGTGCGATAATGCGCCCCGTCGGCCTTGCGCCATCCCTTCCTGTTGATCAAACCATGTCGATTTCTTCCCGCCTGCGTCAAGGCGCATTCCTGTTTTCCGCCGCCGTGTTGCTCACCGCGTGTTCCCCTGCATATGACTGGCGCGAAGCGCGCGGCGCCAAGCTGCCGTTTTACGCCAATATGCCCGGCAAAGTCAGCGAATACACCCGCCCGGTAAAGCTGGGGCCGTATGAATCGGAAATGACAATGAGTGCAACTCAGGTCGATGGCGCCACCTTCGCCGTCGGCGCCGCGCAGATGGCTGACGCCGCCCAATCACAGCAGGCGCTGGCCTATATGAAAGAAGCCTTGCTGCGCAATATTGATGGCAAGATTGTGCGCGAACAGGGTTTGCAGGCGCCGTATTCGCAACTGCAACTGGAAGCCAAAGGCTTGCAGCAAATGGGTTCCAGTCGCAGCCAGGTGATGTTGCTGGGCCGTTTTTATGCCGTCGATAAGCGGATTTATCAGGTGATTGTGGTGGGCAATGACAAGCCGCAAGTGCGTGAAGCGGCGGAAACCTTCTTTGCTTCGTTCAAACCGAATTGAATCCGCCCGCATTAAGCCGGCGCGCCGCGCTGGCGATTTTCCTGTGTTTTGCCGCCGCCTACGTCATGTCGTATGCCATGCGCAGCGTGAATGCTGTGCTGGGGCCTGTCTTGATGCAGGAATTTTCCCTCAGCAGCCGCGATCTCGGCTTGCTCTCCGCCATGTATTTTCTCAGTTTCGCCAGCGTGCAATTGCCGTTGGGGATCTGGCTCGACCGCTATGGCGCCAGAAGGGTGGAAGCGGGGTTGCTTTTGTTTGCCGTGGCTGGTGCGCTGTTGTACGCCTGCGCGCAAAATTTTTGGCAGCTGTGTTTAGGGCGCGCCATGATCGGCCTGGGCGTGTCTTCTTGTTTGATGGCGGCATACAAGGCTTACCGCCAATGGTATCCGCGTCAACAGCAAAGCCGGCTGGCGGCTTGCATGATGGTGGCCGGCACTGCCGGCGCCTTGAGCGTCAGCTCGCCGGTGGCGTATGCCTTGCCGGTATTTGGCTGGCGGCCCTTATTTTGGTTGGCGGCGCTGATTTTTATCGCCCTGGCGATCCTGATTTTCTTTGCCCTGGCGCCGGTTGAGCGCCGCTTTGAGGCGCCGCCGCAAGCTGTTGCCAGCGCCGGCGCCGGCGGCTATGGCGCATTGTTCAGCGATCCGTTTTTCTGGCGTTATGGCATGTTGGCTTTATTGAATCAGGCGGTGTTTGTCGCTTGGCAAACCCTGTGGACCGGGCCATGGTTGCAAGAAGTGCTCGCTTTTTCCAGTTTGCAAAGCGGAGTCATTTTGTTTTATTTCAATCTGGCGCTGCTGCTGGGGTATTTGGCGTTTGCCTGGGCCGCGCCGCGCTATATCCGCAGCGGCCATGAGCACGGCGCGCCGGCGGAATGGGTGATTGGCGGCGGCTTTGCGCTGTGTCTTTTGCTGCAAATCGGCATCGCCGCTTTTGTCGCGCCGTCCAGCTGGGGTTTGTGGCTGTTGCTGGCGTTTTGCGCCAGCGTGGCCAGTCTGCCGCAAACCCATCTCAGCCTGGCGTATCCGGCAGAGATGGCCGGGCGCGTGAATTCCGCCTTTAATTTGCTGGTGTTTGTTGGCGTGTTTTGCGCCCAGAGTTTGATCGGGGTCTTGATTGACGCCTTTGTTGCGCAAGGCGCCAGCCGCGCGCTGGCGATGCGCAGCGCACTTGGCGTCTGCATTTTGGCGCAAGCCCTCAGTTTGTTGTATTTTTGTTGCGCCAAAGCGCGCGCGCCGCGCTGACCCCGGCGCCGCTGCGGCGGCCCTGGCGTGTCACTGTCCCGTGTGCTGATGCCGCTAAAACAAGGCGCAAACGGCTCACACATGCTAAGGTATAAGCAGGGCGTGCAATCTGGCGACCCATTGATGAGCAATTCCGGCATATGGCTGGCATCTTCACGAATCTGAGCAACGGAGGAATAGATGTTGATCACTTTCAAATCCAAGGCGGCGCCCGAGGTCTTGATGTATCAAGAGCATGCCAACCGCATTCTCGATTTATGGCGCAAAGAACATCCGCGCGGCGTCTTGACGGTGGACGAATTGCCGCAGGCGATTGCGCGCCTGCAAGCCGAAATCGAAGACAGTAAGCAGCATCCGGCGTCAGAAGAAGTGCAGCACGATGTCGCCCGTCACCACAACGCCACCACCGATGATGATGAGCACGAGCCGGCGCAGGAAGTCAGTTTCGCCACCCGCGCCTTCCCCCTGATGGAGATGTTGCGTGCAGCGGAGCGTGAAAAGCACGATATTGTCTGGGGCGTGTGATGGCGGATGGGCAGGAAAAGCGTCTGGCTGCTGCTGACGGCACCTTGCTTTACCTGCGTGACTGGCGCGCCGCGCCGACGCTGCGGCAAGCTGTGCTGATTGTGCACGGCTTTGGCGAACATAGCGGACGCTACGCCCATGTGATCCGGTTTTTTCAAGAGTTGGGGTGGGCTGTGCGCGTCATGGATTGGCGTGGCCATGGGCGCTCAGAGGGCGCGCGCGGCGTCTTGCCGAATGGTGCGCCGCTGTTGCAGGATGCTGAAATCGTACTCGATGATTTCAGCCAGAAACTGGGTTATGCGCCGCTCTTATTCGGGCACAGCATGGGTGGCCTGTTTGCCGCCCAATTTGTGTTGCAAAAACGCTCGGCGCTGCGCGGCTTGATATTAAGCGCGCCCGCGCTGGGCATTCCGCTGGCGCGCTGGCAAAGCGTATTGGCGCGGCTGATGTTGCGTCTGGCCCCGGATCTTCCCTTGCCCAGTGGTCTGCAGTCGGACTATCTCAGTCATGATGCGCAAGTCGGCAAAGCCTATCGCGAAGATCCGCTGGTGCATTCCTGGTTAAGCGCACGCATGTTGGCCCACATGCAAGCCGCCGGCGCCGACTGCCTGCAGCACGCCGCCCGGCTTGACTGCCCCTGTCTGCTGATGGTGGCCGGACAGGATAAGCTGGTTGATTCCAGCGCCAGTTTGCGTTGGGCCAGTCTGGTGCAGGCAGCCAAACCCGGCATGCTCACCTGCAAACAATATCCCGATTCCTATCATGAAATTCTGCAAGACCTGGCTGCGCCAGCCGCGTTTGCCGATATGCGCGCCTGGCTGCAAGCGCAGGGTTTGCTCGCCTGAAGGCGAAAAAAAGGCAAGCATGACGCTTGCCTGTTTCCTGATCCAGCGGTTTTTCACAGCGCCGCCAGCTGCTGTTCCGCCTTTGACGGCGTCTCGATTTTGGTATTGTTGGCTGCCGCCAAACCGGATTGGGTGGAGACGTTCTTGCCGCCCGCCACTTCCTTGAGCCGGCTGTATTCCGCCAGCACCCGATTGCCGTAGCCGGAATCGGAGGAAAACGCGGCGGCCCCCACATAGCTCTTCAACGCCCCCTCGACCGAGCCGTCGCGCGCCATATAATCCTTGAGGATTTGCGCGCCGACGCGGATATTCGCATGCGGATTCAAGGCTTCTTTCAAGCCGCCGATCTGTGCGAACTTCTCATGGTGCACTTTGGACATGACTTGCATCAAGCCTTGCGCCCCCATCGGGCTTTCGGCATACGGATTGAAACCCGATTCCACCGCCATCACGGCCAGAATCAGCAAAGGATCAAGCTTGAATTCACGCGCAGTGGCATAGCTGGTCGCCACCAGCATGCTGGCCGCATCGCGCGCCACCCGGTAACGCTTGGACAGCCACAGGCTGACTTGCAGCTGCTCTTGCAAGGTATGCTTGTCGGCTGCGGCATGCCGCGCGGCCGGCGTGAAAGGGCTTTTCGCCAGCGCGGCAGGGGCCTCGACTTTAGCCGCATGCAGCGTTTCGCTGTGTTTTGCCGCCACGGCCAGCGTGTTGTTGCCGGCTGCCGGCGCCACAATCGCGGCGGGGGCCGGATCTGCCGCTTTGGCGGCTGTTTGAGGCTGGTTGGCGTGTTTGGCAAATTGCGGCAATTCATGCAGCCAATCCCGCATTTGCTGGGAGAACTCAGGCTTGAAGTTCATCAAAGCCAGAACGATCAAGACACCCAGGCCGATTAAGCTCAAGGTGTGATGGGCGGTGGTCAGAATCCCCACAGCCGTGCGGCGCACTACAACCGCCCAGGCGATAGGCATCAATGCCACCATGCGCAATATGACAATCGCGCGTTTTATTGCATTTAACATAGACTTCCCCTGAATCTCGACGGCAAAGCGCGGCCCTTGTTGCAAGGGCGTACCTTGCCGCTCATCAGTATTACCGTTTGCCGCGAGGCGCAGAGATGCTCACATGTCGTGAAGCAGCGGCGGCTTGACGCCATGCCGCGCGGAAAATCCGCTCAGTCTGCCGCATGCTGCGGGCAAACGCCGACTTGTCTGCGGGAAATGCCGGACAGCAAACATCCGGTGGCAGACAATGGTTCGGGGGGCGAAGCTTGCGCTTCCTTGAAAAACACTCCTTCATGTTTGTGGGGCCCCGATACCCCGTTGATGATAGGCAGTCAATTCAGAGGCCAGGTTATGCGGGCGGCGGGTTTGAGGCCGATCTGCAAACTTGGCGCCTGATTCACTGCTGCTCATACCTGGCAGGCCAAGGTGGCGGCACAGGCTTTGGATCAGGTTGGCCAGATTGTAGGGGGGTGTTTATATCAAGTCAATACTATAGAAATTAAATTTCATAACTTTTATGTCTTGAAATTTTTGGTGCATTGCGGCAAAACTGAATAAAATCAAGCACTTGGAAAAATGTCTTGAACAATAGAGTTCGGACTCAAGGTAACCAATAAACACATGAAATATACAGATTTGCGAGATTTTATTGCCCGCTTGCAAGAAATCGGCGAACTCAAGCGCGTGGCTATCCCGGTTTCCCCGCATTTGGAGATGACTGAGCTGTGCGACCGCACCTTGCGCGCCGGCGGCCCGGCCCTGTTATTTGAAAAGCCCAGCGGCCACAGCATGCCGGTGCTGGGAAATTTATTTGGCACAACCCGCCGCGTGGCCATGGGCATGGGGGCGCAGGATCTGACTGAATTGCGCCGTATCGGCCATGTGCTGGCCAGCCTGAAAGAACCGGAACCGCCCAAAGGCTTTAAAGATGTGCTGGGCTTGGGCCAATTGGTCAAGGCGGTATGGGATATGGCGCCAAAACTGGAGCGTGGCGCGCCATGTCAGGAAATTGTGTGGGAAGGTGAGCAAGTCGATTTGGCCGGATTGCCGATTCAATATTGCTGGCCGGGCGACGCCGCACCCTTGATCACCTGGGGCCTGGTGATTACGCGCGGGCCGAATAAAAAGCGGCAGAATCTGGGGATTTACCGCCAGCAGGTGATTGCGCGCAATCAAGTGATTATGCGCTGGCTGGCGCACCGTGGCGGCGCACTCGATTTCCGCGAACATGCCTTGAAAAATCCGGGGCAACCCTATCCCGTTGCAGTTGCGCTGGGCGCAGATCCGGCCACCATTTTGGGCGCCGTCACGCCGGTGCCGGACAGCCTGTCGGAATATCAATTCGCCGGACTCCTGCGCGGTTCGCGCACCCGCTTGACGCAAGCCATCGGCAGCGCCTTGCAAGTGCCGGCTTCAGCGGAAATTATTCTGGAAGGGCATATTTACCCGGACCCTGCCCATCCCAGCGGATTTCAACACGCGCTGGAAGGCCCGTATGGCGACCATACCGGCTACTACAATGAACAGGACTGGTTTCCGGTGTTTACCATCGACCGCATCACCATGCGGCGTGACCCGATTTACCACTCGACTTACACCGGCAAGCCGCCGGATGAGCCGGCGGTGCTGGGGCTGGCCTTAAATGAAGTGTTTGTGCCGCTGTTGCAAAAACAATTCTCAGAAATCACGGATTTCTATCTGCCGCCGGAAGGATGCAGCTATCGCATGGCGATTGTGCAGATGAAAAAAGCCTATGCCGGCCACGCCAAGCGCGTGATGTTCGGGGTGTGGAGCTTTTTGCGACAATTCATGTACACCAAATTCATTGTGGTGGTGGATGAGGATGTGAATATCCGCGACTGGCAGGAGGTGATCTGGGCGATTACCACGCGCGTCGATCCGCTGCGCGACACCGTGATGGTGGATAGCACGCCGATTGATTATCTGGACTTCGCTTCGCCGGTTTCAGGTCTGGGCAGCAAAATGGGCTTGGACGCCACCAATAAATGGCCGGGCGAAACCAATCGAGAATGGGGCAGGGTAATTACCATGGATCAGGCGGTCAAAACCCGCGTTGATCAGCTGTGGCAGGAACTGGGTTTATAGTTGCGGCATGGAAATACGCCGGATTTTGGCGTGGCGCCGCAAAAAGCGGTTATAATGCGCGCTGGCGGGCCCCTGCGCATTGTGGGGCGGTGAACCTGGTCAGGTCGGGAACGAAGCAGCCACAGCCGTTTACTGCAAGTGCCGCAGATCAGGCTCGCCTCCTTATTTTTTTTGTATGCGCATGCTGTGCGCATACAGTCTTCATAGCAGTCTGCATTTCTGTTTTTATATTCCTGTTCTGCCCTCCTGTGCCACCGGTCGCTTTTCCGTCCGGCTTTGCGCCTGCGCCCATCCTTTTTGGTTTGATGTTCACGCCTTGCGTCTGCGCTTGCCTGCGGCATGCATCAAACGCGCGCGCCGCAAGTTTTTCAGCATTCCATGCTGTACAATCTCGCACCATGTCCTATCAAGTACTCGCCCGCAAATATCGTCCGAAAAACTTCGCGACCCTGGTTGGCCAGGAGCACGTGGTGCGCGCGCTCAGCCATGCGCTGGCCACGCAACGCCTGCACCACGCCTATCTGTTTACCGGCACACGCGGGGTGGGCAAGACCACACTCTCGCGTATTCTGGCCAAATGCTTTAACTGCATCGGCCCGGACGGGCAGGGCGGCATTACCGCAGAACCATGCGGCCAATGCGAAGTCTGCAGCGCGATTGACGCCGGCCGCTTTGTTGATTACATCGAAATGGACGCGGCCTCCAATCGCGGCGTGGATGAAATGGCGCAATTGCTGGAGCAGGCGATTTACGCGCCTTCCAATGCGCGCTTCAAAGTCTATATGATCGACGAAGTGCACATGCTCACCAATACCGCTTTCAACGCCATGTTGAAAACCCTGGAAGAGCCGCCGCCGCATATCAAATTCATTCTGGCCACCACCGATCCGCAAAAAATCCCGGTCACGGTCTTGTCGCGCTGTCTGCAATTCAATCTCAAGCAAATGCCGCCTGGCCACATCGTGGGCCATTTGCAAAATCTCTTGCAGACCGAGCAGGTCGAGTTCGAGACCCCTGCGTTGCGCTTGCTGGCGCAAGGCGCGCACGGCTCCATGCGCGATGCGCTCTCCCTGACTGATCAGGCGATTGCTTATGCCGCCGGCAAAGTGACGCTGGATGCGGTGCAAGGTATGTTGGGCGCGCTGGATCAAAGTTTTCTGTTACGCCTGCTCGATGCCTTGGCGCGCGAGGATGGCCCGGCCATGCTGGCGGTGGCCGATGAGATGGCCGCGCGCAGCCTCTCTTACAATACCGCGCTGCAAGACTTGGCCACCCTGTTGCATCAATTGGCGTTAGCGCAGATTGTGCCGCAAGCCTTGCCCGAAGATATCCCCGAGCGCGAAGAAGTCATGCGTTTAGCCGGCGTATTTGACGCCGAAGACGTGCAACTGTATTACCAGATCGCGATTTTGGGCCGCAATGAACTGGGCTTGGCCCCGGATGAATACGCCGGTTTTGCGATGACGCTGCTGCGCATGCTGGCGTTTGCGCCGGGCAATCGCGGCGGCGGTGGCGGCGGCGGGCAGCATGCGCCGACCCCGCCAGCGCCAGCGCCAGCGTTAACCCGTCCCGCACAGGCGGCGGCGAATCAAGCCGCGCCGGCTCCGGCCAGCAGCATGGCAGCGCCGGCTGTGAATGCAGCGCCCGCCGCCGCGCCGCAGCACAGCGCAGCCGCGCCCGCCGCGCAGAGTGCTGCGGCAAATGGACAAAAGCTCAGTCCGGCCCGCTTAGCACTGCAGGCAGCGCTCGGTAAACATGCCTCGCCAGCGCCAAGCCGCGCCGCTGCGCCCGTTCCGGCGCCGGCGCCGGCGCCAACCCCGGCGCCAGCGCCTGTTGCAGCCGAGCAGGCTGCAGTGCGCGTCACTCCTGCGCCGCGCGCGCCGCAAGCCGCGCCGCAAAGCGCGCCCAAAGCAGAAGCCAGCCGCAAAGCCGACGATGTGCCGCCCTGGGTGGATGAAGGCAATTGGCAGGATGAGCAATTTTTCGCCAGTCAGCAGGCGCCGGAATTTGCGCTTGATGTTGACGCGGCGCCGGCATCTGCGCCGCCGTCCGCTGTTTCCGGCCAGCAGGCGCAGAACAAGGCCGCGCCGGCTCTGCCGCAAGAACCAATCCCGCCTTATGAGGCGCAGCCCTTGCCCGGTTTGGATTGGGATGGCGATTGGCCAGCCCTGGCCGCTTCATTGCAGCTCTCAGGGTTTGCCCAGGAGGCGGCGAATAATATGGAATTGGCGCAAGCGCGCTTTGACGGCAATACCCTGCTGTTTGAATTGCGCTGCATCACCACCACCCATAGCGAAGAACCCTATTTGGACAAAATCGCCCAGGTCTTGACGCAACGTTTTGCGCGCCCGGTGCGCCTGCAAATCACGGAAGTGACGCGGGTGTGGCATACCGCCCATGTGCGCGCTGAGCTGGCGCGCGCGGCGCGTCAGCGTGAAGCCGAGGCGGAAGTGCAAAACGATCCTTTTGTCAAACAATTGCAAGCCGATTTTGGCGCTTTCATCACTCCGGATTCGGTGCACCCCATCGACCCGGAGCCGCAAGCGCTGGCGGCTTGAGAAATCCCGTTTTATTTGGAGAGAAGCAATGATGAAAAATCAACTCGCTGGCTTGATGAAACAAGCGCAAGCCATGCAGGAAAACATGAAGCGTGCGCAAGATCAACTGGCGCAAATTGAAGTTGAAGGCGTGTCCGGCGCCGGCATGGTGAAAGTCATCATGACTTGCAAAAACGAAGTGCGCCGCGTCACCATCGACCCCAGCCTGTTGGCCGATGACAAAGACATGCTGGAAGATCTGGTGGCGGCGGCTTTCAATGACGCCGTGCGCCGCGCCGCGCAAACCGCAGAAGAAAAAATGAGCGGCCTGACCGCCGGCATGCCCTTGCCGCCAGGCTTCAAGATGCCGTTCTGATTGATCGGTGAAAACCGCAACCGCGCTGGATGCGCTGAGCGAAGCGCTGCGCCGCCTGCCGGGCATCGGCCCGAAGTCGGCGCAGCGCATCGCCTTTCATTTGCTGCGCCACGAGCGCGACACGGCAGCTCAATTGGCGCAAGCCCTGCAAGACGCATTGGCGCGCGTGCAATACTGCCGCTTGTGCAACACCTTTACCGAAACCGAAATTTGCGACACCTGCGCCGATGACAGCCGCGACCCCGGTTTGTTATGCGTGGTGGAAAGTCCGGCAGACCAATGGATGATTGAGCAGACCCTGACTTATAAAGGGCGCTATTTTGTCTTGATGGGCCGGCTCTCGCCGCTGGATGGCATTGGGCCGAAAGACATTCAACTTGAACGCCTGATCAGCCGCGCCTTGGATGGCCTGGTGCGCGAAGTGGTGTTGGCCACCAATTTCACCAATGAAGGCGAAGCCACCGCTTACTACATCGCGCAAATGCTGAAGTCACGCGGCTTAAAAGTCAGCCGCCTGGCGCGCGGCGTGCCGGTGGGAGGCGAGCTGGAGTATGTGGATGCGGGCACGATTGCGCGGGCGATGCTGGATAGGCATGATACTTGAGTCATGACCGGGTTGTTCACTGCTTGGATTGTGACTATTCAGCCTCTTACGTATCTGTTCTGGACTTGTTTCAAGGTATTTGAACGTCTGCGGCTCATATTGCTTATCCCTCGTGGAAATTCCTTTGTTATTCCTGGACGCTAAAATGCGTGAATATCTCAGTTTCCTGTCCGCAACAACACCCGGGCAAACCCCGCAAAAGCCGCGCCAAACAGCAGCAAACTGATGACGCCATCTTGCAAGCGTGCGGAAAATTCGCTGGCGATCATCAGCGGGGCCAGGGCGGCCCAGAGCAGATTGGACGGGAAGGTGGAAAATGGCAGATGGGCGTGGCCGTTCAAATGCGGCCATTGAAGATAGAGCATCAGCACGGCGCCTGCCAGCAGATAGGCCAGTAAAAGTCTGGCGACGACGCCAGCTTTGCCTGGGCCGGGACGTTTGTCTCCACGCATCTGTTTGCCTCCTTGAGCGGTCTGAACGGACGCCTGCGCAGACTTGAGCGGCAGGCAAGGCCGGCTTCCTTGGCAAAAGCGCAGCGCTATGGCATGCGCCTTGCCGCAAGCAAGGGCGGCAGGGCGCTATGCAAATCGCGGCTTACTTCACCACAAAACGCACCTGCACCTTTTTCTTATCTGCAAAGGTGATTGCCGCGACAGCCTTGGCTCCGGCTTTCAGCTGCGCGGCGCCTTCGACTTGCAATTGGTTTTCGGCGGCGGGTTTAAGAACGAATTCTTCTTTTTTGGCGCCGTTTAACACTGTCAGCTTACCGCTGGCGCCGGCGGTGGCGACCGGTTTGTCGTGGTCGTCCACATAAATCACGGTCTTATTGTCACGGCTGACCAGCTCGTATTGCACATCATCCACACTGCGCACAATGCCGCCATGGCGCGCTTCGGCTTCATGGGCGAACGCCGCCTGGGTGCTGCAAGCGGCCAATATGATGGCGCGGGCAATCCACTGTTTCATTTCAATTCTCCATCCTGCGGCGACTTGGAACAGGGCGTCGCCTTGGCCCCATGGCTAAAACGCTTCATTGTCTTGCGCTGTGCACAGCGCTTGCAAGGGTTTGGCGCCGACCTTCCAAAACATCAACGGCGTCAGCAAACTGTCAAGCAGGGTTGAGCTGATCAAACCGCCGAAAATCACCACCGCCACCGGATGCAGGATTTCTTTGCCCGGCGCATCTGCCGCCAGCAGCAAGGGCGTCAAGGCAAACGCGGCCACCAGCGCAGTCATCAAGACCGGGGTTAAGCGCTCCAGCGAACCGCGCACAATCATGGCCTGGCTGAATTGCTCGCCTTCAAATTTGCATAAATTGATGTAATGGCTGATTTTCAAAATGCCATTCCGGGTGGCGATGCCGGACAGCGTGACAAAGCCGACCAGGGAGGCCACTGACAAAGGCTGGCCGGACAGCCACAGCGCGATGATGCCGCCCACCATGGCCAGGGGAATATTCCCCATGATCACCGCCGCCAGCATGGCAGAGCGGTAGCGCGTATATAACACCAGGAAAATCAGCAGCAGCGAGAGCAGGGCGAGCAGGGCGATTAAACGCATGGCTTGTTCCTGGGCTTGGAATTGGCCCTCGATGCTGATGAAATAGCCCGCCGGCAAGGCTTGTTTGGCGACTTCGCGGCGGATGTCGGCGATTACGCGCGCCATATCCGCGCCGGCGGTGTTGGCGTACACAATGATGCGGCGGCGGCCGTTTTCGCGTCCGATCTGATTCGGCCCATCGGCTTCTTCCACACTGGCCAGATGCGAGAGTGGAATCTTGCCGGCTGGCGTATCCAGCAAAACCTGTGCTAAATCCAGTGGCCGGCGTTGTGATTCGGGCAGCCGCAGCACCAACTCAAAGCGGCGCGCGCCATCCACCACCTGCGCTACCCGTTCGCCCTCAGTCAAGCTTTGCAAGACTTGCAAGGCTTCGCCCGGGGCGATGCCATATTGCGCCGCTTTGCGGTAATCCAGGCGCACTTTGATTTGTGGAATCAAGACCTGGCGCTCGACCGTCAAATCCACCAGGCCGGGCGTGGGGGCAATGCGGCTGCGCAAATTTTCCGCCAGCGTGCGCAGGGTGTCGGTGTCATCGCCATACACTTTGAGTGCGATTTGCGCGCGCACCCCGGAAAGTAAATGATCGAGGCGGTGGGAAATCGGCTGGCCGATTGCGATGGCGGCAGGCAGTACCGACAAATTGCGGCGGATTTCGGCCAGCACTTCTTCGCGCTTTCGGTCTGAGGGTTTTAAGTCAATATCAATTTCAGAGGAATGCACCCCTTCCGCATGTTCATCCAGCTCGGCGCGTCCGCTGCGGCGGCCAACTTTGCGCACTTCCGGCGTTTGCTTGATCAGTGTTTCCGCCAAGGCCCCGATGCGGTTGGCTTCTTCCAGCGAGGCGCCGGGATTGAGCATGAGCGACATCACCAGCGAACCTTCATTAAATGCCGGCAGGAAGCTGCGCGCGAAAAACGGCGTGCTGGCCAGACACAGCAGACACAGCAGGCCGGCCGCCGCCAGAATACGGTTCGCGCGCGGGAATGACCATACCAAGAGCGCCTGGTCCCAGGCTTTCAAGCGCCGCACCAGCGGGCTGTCGCCATGCGCCAGTTGCGGCATGCGCGGCAGCAGATAATAGGCGAGCACCGGTGTGAGCGTCATCGACACCAGCATCGAGGCCAGAATCGAGACAATATAGGCAATCCCGAGCGGGGCGAACAGGCGGCCTTCGATGCCCGGCAGCGCAAACAGGGGCACAAACACCAAGACCACAATCGCGGTGGCATACACGATGCCGGAACGCACTTCGACCGAGGCGCGCCAAATCACTTGCAATAGCGGCGGGCCGTCTGGCGTTCGCTGCTTTAAGCGGCGCAGAATATTTTCCACATCCACCACCGCATCATCCACCAACTCGCCAATCGCAATCGCCAAGCCGCCCAGTGTCATCACATTGATGGATTGGCCGAATGCATGAAAAGCCAGCGCCGCCACCGCCAGCGATAGCGGAATGGCAATCAGCGAAATCGCCGTGCTGCGCCAATTCAGCAAAAACGCGAACAAGACGATGGCCACCAGAATCGCGCCATCGCGCAGGGCTTGCGTCACATTATCAATCGAGGCTTGAATGAAATCAGCCTGGCGGAATAAGACTTCCGGAGCCGCCATTCCCGCCGGCAGGCCGGGTTTCATATCCTGCAGCGCGGCTTCAATCTGGCGCGTGAGTTGCAAGGTATCCGCCGCCGGCTGTTTTTGCACGCTGACAATCACCGCAGGCTTGCCGTTTAAGCCGGCGTCGCCGCGTTTTTGCGCCGCCGCCCAGCGCACGGCAGCCACCTGTTCCAGCAATAGCGGCAGGCCATCGCGCAGCCCCAGCGGCAAACCTTGCACATCTTCCAGCCGATTGCTGCGGCCTAAATGGCGGATCAAATATTCACGTCCGTTCAAATCAATAAAGCCGCCGCTGGCGTTGCCGGCAAAGCCGCGCAAAGCGCTCTCTATTTGCGCCAGTGAGACGCCGAATTGCGCCATGCGCGCCAGATCCGGCTCAATCCGTATCTGCCGCACTTCACCGCCAATCGGGATCACTTGCGAGACGCCGGGAATCGACAGCAGGCGCGGGCGCAAGACAAAATCGGCATACTCGCGCGCTTGCATCGGCATCCCTTTGGCCGGCTCAAGCGGCAAGCCGATCAACATGATTTCGCCCATGATGGAGGAGACTGGCCCCATCACCGGACTGACGCCGGCGGGCAATTGCTCACGCAGCACATTCAAGCGCTCGGCCACCATTTGCCGGTTGCGATAGATCTCGGTGTTCCATTCAAATTCGGCGTATACAATCGATAAGCCGGCGCTGGAGGTGGAGCGCACGCGCGAGACGCCAGGCATGCCATTCAAGGCAGTCTCAATCGGAAAGGAAACCAGGGTTTCGACTTCTTCCGGCGCCATGCCGCCGGCCTCAGTCAAGACGGTCACCACCGGCTTATTCAAATCCGGAAACACATCCAGCGGGGTGCGCTGGGCGATGATGGCGCCATACACCATCATCATCAGGGCAGCGGCCAGCACAAACAGCCGGTTGCGCAAGCTGATGGCGACAATCCAGTTAAACATGCTGCGCCTTATTTGATTTGATTGATCAGGGACGCGCCTTCACTCACCACCCGGTTTTCCGGCGACAAGCCTTTGCTGATCAGCACGGTGTTGGCGTCCAATGCGCGCGCGCTAACCGGCATGGCGATAAAGCGCTCGGCCCCGGCTTTGATCCAGACCACATTTTCATTCGCGCTGTTGCGCACCAGGGCTTGCGAGGGCAGCGCAATGCCGGGCGTCTTTTCTTTGAGCTGGGCCAAGACGGTCAGCGGTTGCGCCAGGGCCAGGGCGGCGCCTTTGCTGTCCAACTGAAAATATAGAGGTAACACGCCGTCGCGCATGCCGGCCCCGGCCCCGCGCAAATGTAATTGCACTTGCGGCATGCCGGCCACGCTGGCGCTGGCGATGCGTGTGCGCAGACTGGCGTCGCTGCTGTGCGCCAGCACCATCAGGCGCGCCGGGTCCATGATTTCAAACAATACCTCGCGCCCCTCCACCAATTGGCCAAGGCGCACTTCTTGATGCGCGATGAGACCGGCCACGGGCGCGCGCAGCGCCAGTTTTTCCCTGCTGGCGGCAACTGCCTGTTCGCGCGCTTGCAGACTGGCGAGTTCTGCGCTGGCGGCATCGACTTCCTTTTGCGCCACCACGCCTTCCAACATGTGCAAGCGCGCAAGTTTTTGCGCCGCCAGTTTGCGCATGGCGCGCAATTCAGCCAATTGCGCCGTTTGATTCGCCATTTCTTGCGCAGAATATTGCGGCGTCAGATAGGCCAGAATTTGATTTTTTTCGACCTTGGCGCCAGGCAGTGGCAATCCCTGTGGTCCGGCTTCAATGCGCCCGGCAAAAGGCGCTTGCACGCGTCCTGCGGCGCCCGGATCGGCTTGCACCCGCCCATTCAAGCTCACGGTTTGTGCGTATTCGCCTGCGCGCGCCGGCAAGGTGCGGATGGCCAGCCGGCGCTGTGCCGCTTTCGGGATAAACACACTGCCATCGGGCAGGCGCTGGATGCTATCCGGTGTGGTGTTGGCAGGCCCCGCGTCGAGGTGTTCGCCATTCGGGCCATGTGCGCCAGGCCCGGCTATGGCGCTATGCGCGGCTAAGCCCAGACACAGCATCAGACAGGTGAGGGCGCGCATATTATGCTCCCGCGCGGCGGCGGCGCCAGGCGCGCGCAGCCAGCATGGCCCCGCCTGCTGAGAGCAGCGCAGCGGCAACTCCGGCGCTGCGCCAATTCAGGCCGGGCGCGCCAGAGGCTGGTGCGGATTGGGGCGCATTGACTTCCAGCACGCCTTCAAGCAAATCGCTGTCTTCACCATTTTCCAAGGTGAACAAGAGCGCGTGTTTGCCGGGTTTGGCCAAAGCTTGCAAGAATTGCGCGTCCTTGATGAGGTAATCGCCGTGCGCGGCTTGCAATGCGGCCTGCAGTTTGCGCCCGTTGAATTCAACCTCAAGCTTGGCTTGCAACACCGGCGCATTGCTGTCATAGCGGTCGATCCAGATGGAGAAGGCATCGTGTTGCAAGCGGGCGGTTAATTCATAGGCCTCGCTGAATGTTTCCAAACGCGGCGCGGCCTGGCTTGTGCTTGCGCTGTGCGCCGGCGGGTCCAGATGCTCGCCATTCGGGCCATGTGCGCCCGGCCCGGCCAGCGCTGGCGTATGCAAGGCAGCGTTGAGCGCCAACGCCAAGCCGATTCCCAATTTGCATCTCATGGCAAATTCCCCCAAGCCTGATGGATTCGCGCTTGCGCCAAGCCCAAGGCGATGTGCGCTTGCGCCAGTGCGGCTTGCGCTTCGTGTTGCAGCGTTTGCGCGCGCAGCCGCTCGGCCAGCCCGCGTTCGCCCAGCCGGAACGCTTTTTCCATCAATACCACATATTCCCGGCTCAGTGTGCTGCGTTGTTGCGCGGCTTGCAAGCCGGCCTGCGCTTGCTGCAAACGCGTTTGCGCCACGCTGATGTCGGCTTTGATTTGCATTTCCTGCTGCGTCAAGGCGATATGGGCGCCTTGCAGCCGGCTGTTGGCAGCGGCCTGCGCCAGCTGGTTTTGTGGATTGGCGCCGAGTGGAATTTGCACAGACAGGGCCAGACTGTGGCTGGCCGCGCCGCGCCCTTCCTGTTCACGTTTGAGGCGCATGCCCAGCGTGGGCGGTGCGTAACGCAAAGCGTGTTGCGTCTTCAGGGCGGCGCTGGCGACTGCTTGCGCCTGGCGCGCCGCCGCCAGCAGCGGGTGCTGTGCGAGCGCGCTGTCTGACGGCGCCTGTAAATAGGCGGGCGGCACAGGTTCAGGGCTGGATTCCGGGGGCGCGCTTTGTCCGCTGAGCAATTGCCAATGCTTGCGCTTTTCCGAAAGCGCTGTTTGCGCTGCATGCAAGTCAGTGTGCGCGCGCAAGACTTCCTGTTGCGCCAGCAAGAGTTCGGCGCGCGCCAGTGCGCCGGCTTGCACACTTTGCGCGGCTTGCTGGCGCAATTGCTCCACATGTTGCACATGGTCTTGTGTTTCTTCCAGGGCGGCCTGGGCAGCCGCCAGCGCCCACAGACTGTCGCGCAATTCACCGGCCAGCTGCAAGCGCAGCGCGTGCAATTGCGCCTGCGCATACCCGGCTTCGTGGCCCGCCAAATGCTGGCGCGCCTGTTGTTGCGCCGGCAGCCAAAGCGGCGCAGACAAGGCGATTTCTGTTTCACGCAGACGCGCCCCGTCAGCGCTTGGATTCAGGCTGCGGTTATGTCCCAGCTCCAGGCGTGCGGCATCGGCCAGCTGGCTTTGCGCCAGATTTTGCGCGAATACCGCCTCGTCTTGTCTGGCTTGCAGTAATTGCGCTTGCGGCGCGTGGCGCCAGGCGCTCTCAAGTGCTGCGCGCAAGGCAATGCGCGCCGCCTCCTGAGCTGTCGCCGGCGCTTGGCACAGCAGGCCAAACGCCAGCACCGCCCAGAACTGCCGCGCGCAGGCCATCAGCGCAGCGCTTCAAGCAAAACCCGCCCCTCGCTCGCGGCAGGGGGACGGATGCGCAGCAAATGCGCCAGCGTCGGCGCAATATCCATGACTTCCGCGTACTGGCCGTAATACGCCGGCTTGATCCAGGGTTTGCCCATGATCAACAGCGGCACATTGGTGTCATACGCATACGGTGAGCCGTGCGATGTGCCGCTGTTGCTGGAGCCGAAATACCACCAGGGGCGCAGGCTGACCAGAAAGTCGCCCGACACCTGACGATGCCAGGCGCGTTGCATCAAGCGCGCTTCACGCGTTGCCGGCAGCGCGCCGCTTTCCAGCTGGCTGCGGGTATATACATTGGATACCCCTTCTTGCTGCAGAATCAGGCGCGCCACAAATTGCTCCACTTCACTGCGGGACAGTCCTTTGGCGGCCAGCAGATCAGCGTCAAGCGTGAAATTCGGCGCGGAACCGTAAAATAATTTGTCCACCCCGTATTTTTCTTGCAGCGCCTTATTCACCAGCGCCATCAATTTGCGCGAATCAACCCGTCCCGCATCCTGTTTTTGCTGACTCTTGGCGAATTCCGGGGTGTTTGGAAAACCATGGTCAGCCGTCAGCACCACCACGATGTTTTGCATCCCGATGCGCTTATCCAGCCATTGGAAAAATTGGCCTAATTGCTGATCCAGGTGGAATAAATGATCATGCGATTTTTTGTGCTCCGGCCCCAGTTCGTGATTGATGTAATCATGCGAAGACAGGCTGATGGCCAGCAGATCGCTGACGCCGGCCGGATTGGCGCCGAGCTGCTCGCCTTCAATTGCGGCGCGCGCAAAATCCAGGGTCAATTGATCGACATACGGCCCGCCTTTGAGTTCTTCATAATATTCGGCGTCCGGCTTGCCGCTCTTGCTGACAAACACTTCTTCAAATCCGGCGCCATGCGGGCAGGCCGCTTTGGTTTGCGGCGCTTCGCCGCTGTAGGCGGCATATTTGGCCGGCGGCTGCGCCAGACACCAGGGTTTGCCGTAGAAGCGGTCTTGCGGTTTGGCGGCGGCATATTTTTGCACCCAGGACGGATGTTGCGCCATGTAATAGCTGCTGCTGGCGAAGTTGCCGCTCTTGCCCATATACATATACGCCTGTCCCGCTTTACCGGCCAATAAAATCGCGCCGCGATCTTTGCCGGAGACGGCGATGACTTTGGCTTGATTGCCGCTGGCGTAACGCAGCTCATCGCCCAGTGTCGAGACGCGCAGATTGGCCGGTGAGGTGCCGTCCGATTCTTTGGTTTCTTCCCCCAGGTATTGATAGCGCGTATCTTGCGTGCAATACATCGGCTTTTTGCTCTTGTTGTCGATCCAGCCATTGCTGATCACGCCGTGCTGCGAGGGATAGGCGCCGGATAAAATCGCGGCGTGTCCGACTGCGGTGAAGGTGATGCCGTGCGCCTGATGCGCATCGCTGAAACTGGCGCCGTTTTGCAGCAGGGTTTTAAAGCCGCCCTGGAAATGCGCGCGGTTGCGCATCACTTGTTCATTCGGCAAACCATCGACCACCAGCACCAGCACCAGTTTGGGCATGGCCGCAGCCGGGGCCGGTTTATCAGCAGCGCTGGCCGGCAGTGCGGCGCAACTCAAGCCTAAAGCACACAGCAAAGGGAGAAGCTTCATTGCGGATTCCTTGTCAAAGCAAACAAAAGTCAGTCCGGTTTTATAGCGTCGCCTCCATGAAAGCTGGAACCGGGATAAAACCGTATTCTTGATACAGGCTGCGCCCATCTTCGCTGGCGTGCAGCCAGACGCGGGGGCAGTCACGCAAGCGCGCTTCAGCCAGCGCGGCTTGCAAAACCATGCGCGCGGCGCCCCGGCGGCGCCAGGCCGGCAGCGTCATCATATTCAGTAAATACGCTTCACGCCCGTGCAAATTGCCGGGGTAGGGCGGGCGTTGAAACAGCGCCAGACTGCCGCACGCCACCACCTGATCTTGTGCCGTGACCACCCAGCTGACGCAGTTTTGATCATCCAGATGGCGTGAGAAATAGGCATGATTGGCTTGCCGCACTTGCGCATATCCGCTCTGGCCGGTGAGGATGCCGCCTTCAGCAAATAAGGCCATGCGCAAATCCAGCATTGCTTCCAGATGCGCCATTTGCGCACGCTGCAGCAGCAGCTCTGTGCTCATGCCTGCGCCTTGAAGCGCTGTGCGATTTCCAGCACCAGGTCTTGCGCCAATTGTTTTTTATCCGCCGGCCCCATCGCTTTGTGGCCATCGGCGTCAAACAAAACCAGGCTGTTATGATCCTGGCCAAAGGTTTGCGGCCCCAGATTGCCCACCAACAGCGGGACACCTTTGCGCGCACGCTTTTGCGCACCGTATTCCAGCAGATTTTCCGATTCAGCAGCAAAGCCGACGCAATACGGGGCTTGCGGCAGCGCGGCGACGGTGGCCAGAATATCCGGGTTTTGCACAAATTCGAGCTGCGGCGTTTTGCCAGCCGCATCTTTCTTCAGCTTTTGCTCGCTGCTGTTGGCCACGCGCCAATCCGCCACCGCCGCCACCGCCACAAACAGATCCTGCGCAGCGATATGGCTGAGCGTCACATCATGCATTTGCTGTGCGCTTTGCACATTGATGCGCTGCACCCCATACGGCGCGCTTAAGGCGGTGGGGCCGGACACCAGCAGCACTTCGGCCCCGGCGGCGCGCGCCGCGCGCGCAATCGCATAGCCCATTTTGCCGGAAGACAGATTGGTGATGCCGCGCACCGGGTCAATCGCTTCAAAGGTCGGCCCGGCGGTGACCAGCATGCGCTTGCCGGCCAGCAGCTTGGGCATGAACAGCGCTTCGATTTCCTGCAGCAGATCAGGCGGCTCAAGCATGCGTCCCATGCCGTGCTCACCGCAGGCCTGGGCGCCGGCGTCAGGGCCTGCCAACAGCACGCCATCTGCTTGCAAAAGGCGCAGATTTCTTTGCAAGGCCGGGTTTTGCCACATTTCCACATTCATCGCCGGCGCCGCCAGCAAGGGCAGGTGAGCCGGGCGCGCCATGCATAAGGTGGACAGCAGATCGTCGCACAAGCCATGCGCCAGCTTGCCCAGAAAATCGGCGGAAGCGGGGGCGATGATGATCGCGTCCGCATCACGCGTGAGATCGATGTGCGCCATATTATTGGCTATCCGCGCATCCCATTGCGAGTCATACACCGTCTGTCCCGAGAGCGCTTGCATGGTGACAGCGGTGATGAAGTGCTGCGCCGCATCCGTCATGACCACTTGCACACTGGCGCCGGCTTTTTTCAAGCTGCGCACCAGTTCCGCCACTTTATAGCAGGCGATGCCGCCGCTCATGCCCAAGACCAGGCGCTTGCCTTGCAGATTCATGCTTTTTCCCTTTGCACACGGCGGAATTCATCCACAATGAATAAGACCGCGCCGACGCAGATCGCCGAGTCAGCCAGATTAAACGCCGGCCAGCTCATGCCCTGATAGTGGAAATCGAGAAAATCCACCACCTTGCCGTAGGCGATGCGGTCGATCACATTGCCGATTGCACCGCCCAAAATCAGTGACATGGCCCAGCAAAACAGGCGCTGACCGCCAGCGCGCGCCAGCAACCAGGTGATGTAAATCGCCGCCACTACGCCCAGCACAGTGAAAAACCAGCGCTGCCAGCCGCCGGCATTGGCTAAAAATGAAAACGCTGCGCCGGGGTTATACACAAAGCGCAAATTGAAAAATGAGGTGATGGGAATGACCTGGCCTTCGCTCATGGTTTTGAACACCGTGATTTTGGTGATCTGATCCAAAAGGATGATGATGGCGGCGATGCCAAGCCAGGGCAGCAAGCGGTTATTCGCGCCGGTTTTTGCAGGCGCTGCAGCGGGGGATTTTTTGCCGGCCATAGCAGAAGTCAAAAAAACCCGCAGGACATGCCTGCGGGCAGGGTTGAGAAATAATTATGCAAACTGCCGCGATTCGCCAGCGCCAAACAAATTGGCGTCACAGCGCGCGCAGATTTCCGGGTGTTCCGGGTTGACGCCGACATCGGCGCGGTAATGCCAGCAGCGTTCGCATTTTTGATGCGCGCTGGCGTCAGCCCGCACTTGCAAGGCGCCATCCGCGCTGATACTGAGCGCAACTTCAGAGGTGATGAAGATAAAGCGCAGATCATCGCCCAGCGAAGCCAGCAGCGCGTGATCTTCCGCATTGCTGGCCAATTGCAAACAGGCTTGCAGGGAAGAACCGATCTTGCCTTCGCCGCGCAAGACTTCCAATTCCTTCATCACCACATCGCGGATTTCACGCAAACGCGCATATTTGGCTAATAAAGCGTCGCCATCGCGCACCAGCGGTTGCTGGTAGTAGGTCTGGGTAAACAGGGTTTCATCGCTTTCCGCATATTGTTTTTTGCTGGCGAAATAGCCCCAGGCTTCTTCGCAAGTGAAAGACAAAATCGGCGCCAGCAGGCGCAGCAAGCCGTGCGTGATATGCATTAAGGCGGTTTGCGCCGAACGGCGCGCCTTTGAGCTGACGCCGGCGGTATACAAACGGTCTTTCAGGATATCCAGATAAAAACCGCCCAAGTCTTCCGAACAATACGACTGCAGCTTGGCCACAACCGGGTGGAATTCATAGCGCTCATAATGGGCCAGGATGTCTTGCTGCAATTGATCCATGGCGGCAATCGCCCAGCGGTCGATCTCAAACAGATCGGCAGTTGGCAAGGCGTCCTGTTCCTGATCAAAGTCAGAAGTGTTGGCCAGTAAAAAGCGCAGGGTGTTGCGGATGCGGCGATAGCTTTCCGTAACGCGCTTTAAGATTTCATCCGAGATCGACAGCTCGCCTGAATAATCGGTGGCGGCAGTCCACAAGCGCAGGATGTCAGCGCCCAGGGTGTTAAACACCTTGCCCGGCTCGACCACATTGCCGACCGATTTTGACATCTTGCGTCCTTCGCCATCCACCGCAAAACCGTGCGTCAGCAGCGCTTTGTATGGCGCGCGGCCATCCAGCATGCTGCCGGTCAAGAGCGAAGAATGGAACCAGCCGCGATGCTGGTCGCTGCCTTCCAGATACAAATCGACTTGCCCGGCTTCCGGCGCGCAGTCAGGGTGTGAGCCGGCCAACACTGTTTTATGGGTAGTGCCGGAATCAAACCAAACGTCCAGCGTGTCGCGGTTTTTTTCATATTGATCGGCGTCTGCGCCCAAGAGCTGCGCGGGATCGAGTTGATGCCAGGCTTCGATGCCGCCAGCCTCGATCAATTGCGCCACTTTTTCCAGCAAGGCCGGGGTGTCAGGATGCAGATTGCCGCTTTCCTTGTGCACAAAAAACGCCATCGGCACGCCCCATTGGCGCTGGCGCGAGAGTGTCCAGTCCGGGCGGTTGGCGATCATGCCCTGCAGGCGCGCACGGCCCCAGGCCGGGTAGAAGGCAGTGGCGTCCACTGCCGCCAGCGCGGTTTCACGCAGGCTCTTGCCGCCGGCGACTTCAGTTTTATCCATGCTGGCGAACCACTGCGAGGTGGCGCGGTACACGATGGGCGTCTTATGACGCCAGCAATGCATATAGCTGTGATCAAACATCACCAGCTTGAACAGGCTGCCGGCGGCTTCCAGCGCGCCGCAGATCGGCTTGCTGGCTTCCCAGATGGTCATGCCGGCAAACAGCGGCAGCCAGGAAGCGTATTGGCCATTGCCCAACACCGGTTTCAAGATGTCATCATCTTGCATGCCGTAACGCTTGCAGGTCTGGAAGTCGTCCACGCCATACGCGGGTGAGGAGTGCACCACGCCGGTGCCGCTGTCCTTGGTCACATAGTCGGCCAATTGCACCGGCGACAGGCGGGCAAAGCCCGGATCCTGGCTGGCCAGGGGATGATGGAAGGCCACCAACTCCAGCGCCGCGCCTTTACAGGTGGCCAGCGCCTCGCCCGTCATGCCATAGCGGCTTAAGCAGGATTCCACCAGATCTTGCGCCAGGATCAAGAGCACATCCTGTTCGCCACGCTTGGCGCGCACCAGGGCGTAGTCAAATTCCGGGTGCATATTCAGGGCCTGGTTGGCCGGGATGGTCCAGGGCGTGGTGGTCCAGATCACACACCAGCCAGGCAGGGTTTGCCCATTGGCGTCGGCGGGCAGGGCGTTTAAGCCAAAAGCGGCGGCGACTTTTTCATTTTGCGCAAAGGCAAAGCCGACATCGATCGCCGGATCGCGCTTGTCTTTGTACTCCACTTCCGCTTCAGCCAGCGCAGAGCCGCAATCAAAGCACCAGTTGACCGGCTTCAAACCCCGGTAGATATAGCCTTTTTCCAGCATCTTGCCCAAAGCGCGCAGTTCTTCCGCCTCGTTTTGGAAATGCATGGTTTTATACGGATTATCCCAGTCGCCTAAGACGCCTAAGCGCATAAAGGTTTCTTTTTGACGCTCGATCTGGCCTTGCGCATAAGCGCGCGCCTTTTCCAGCACTTCAGTGGTCGGCAAGCCTTTGCCGAATTGTTTTTCGATTTGGATTTCGATTGGCATGCCATGGCAATCCCAGCCCGGCACATACGGCGCGTCAAACCCGGCCATGGTGCGCGACTTGACCACGATGTCTTTTAAGATTTTGTTTAAGGCGTGGCCCATGTGCAAATCGCCATTCGCATAAGGCGGGCCGTCATGCAGCACAAAACGGGGCCGGCCTTGCGCGGCTTTGCGCACGCGTTGATAGATTTTCTTTTGCTGCCATTCTTTGAGCCACTGCGGTTCACGCTTGGCTAAGTCGCCGCGCATCGGGAACGCGGTTTCCGTCATATTTACCGGATATTTGCTTGCCGGCTTGGCGCCGGATTTTTGATCAGACATGATTTTTCCAAAAAAAGGATGCAGGCGGCTGGGGCCGCGCGGGAAATTCGGTGTTTGGCCCGCAACGCTGTGCGGGCCGGATATGGCGCAGGATCAAATTCGATCGGTGGCGGCGGTCGGCTTGACACTCGGTTTGGCCAGATGCGCATTGCGCGCGGCAAACCAGCTGCGCGCCTGATGCGCATCCTGTTGTATGGCGGCGGTCAGTGTGGCCAGATCATTGTATTTCTGCTCATCGCGCAGCTTGTGCAAAAACTCAATGCGCACAAGGCGGCCATAACAGCTTTCATCGAAATCAAACACATGCACTTCGAGCAGGACGCGACCGGTATTGTCCACCGTGGGGCGGAATCCCAGGCTGGCGACAGCGGGCAGCGGCTGCAGGCCCAGACCATGCACTTGCACCACAAAAATGCCGGACAGGAGGGCGGGGCGTTGGTGCGCCACACGCAGATTCAAGGTGGGAAAACCCAGGCTGCGCCCCAGCTTCTGGCCGTGAATCACATGCCCGGACATGGAATAGGGATGGCCCAAGAGGCGTTGCGCCAGATTGAAATCAGCCTGCGCCAGCGCTTCGCGCACAGCCGAGGATGAGATGCGCATATTATCCAGCACCACCGTATCCATGGTGGCGAAGGTGAAACCGTACTCTTTGCCGGCTTGCGCCAGACTTTGCACATTGCCGGCGCGCCGCGCGCCATAGCAAAAATCTTCGCCTACCATGAGCCAGCGCACATGCAAACCTTCGACCAGGATTTTCCTGGTGAAGTCATGCGCCGCCAGCGAGGCGAAAGGGTGGTTGAAATGTTCGACGATGACGCGATCAATGCCAGCTTGCGCCAGACTTTGCAATTTATCGCGTAAATTGGCGATGCGGGTGGGGGCGCGTGAAGGATCTTTGCTCAACTGGGCAAAAAATTCGCGCGGATGCGGTTCAAACGTCATCACCGCCGCTTCCACCCCGAGCGTATCAGCCGCCTTGCGCACATGCGCAAGCAAGGCTTGATGGCCGCGATGCACGCCATCGAAGTTGCCGATGGTCAGCGCACAGGGTGCGCCCGCCTGGGCATTGGGGAGTCCGCGAAATACCTTCATGGATTACTTTGTATGCTGTAAGCAAAGAACTGATTATAAGGGCAAATCATCCTTGCAGCGCAGCATGTGCAGGTTTGTGTTGAACCGAGATGTGAAAAGCAGGTGTTTTTTACTGTTTTCGGAGGTGCAAACAGGCGCCGGCGGCATTACAGTGTTTGCCTCTGATGTGAAATCGTGACGCCATGAAGTTGGTTTTGCTGCAATACCTTTAGCGCATGCGCCAGATGGCGGTATTGCGCCTGCGGGTGTGTCCACAGCAGGACGCTGACTGTGCTTTGACGCTGATCAATCCGTTTCAGCAAGCTTTGCCATGCTGGCAGGCTGATCGCTTGCTCATCCCATACCAGCGCGCCATCAGCCATGATGTGTAATGTATGCATCTCGTCGGGGATGGTGGCGCAGGTGTAGCCATCGTCATGTTCAATGATATGTTCCGGTCTGGGCAGGCAGAATACGAGCATGCAAATGATCCCCAGCATGACGCCTGACAGAGCGCCAAGCTCAATTGCCGGCTTAAGCGGCGCTGCATCATGTTCACTGCATTCGGAATACATTTTTTTTACCATGCCGATGGTCATAGGCAGATGGGCTGAACAGCCCAATGTTTTGCACGCCACTGGCTTGTGCAATCGCCAGCACCTTCGCCAAAGACTGGTAGTGTGCCAGATCATTGATTCTGATATGCAATTCGTGCGCAGGGTTGCGGCGCACGGCTCGCCCGATGAGCTGCTGGAGCTGCCCGGCTTGGATGATTTCACCATTCCAATACAGGACATCATCGAAGTCGATATTCAGCGCATGTATTTCTGGATCGGGATTGTCAGATACCGTGCAAAAAAAGTACTGGTAAAGCGCAGTGTGATGCTGTTGTCTGGGCAATTCAGTGAGCAGCAGGCAGAGCAGGGCCAGTAAAACAGCGGTCAGACTGCTTAAATCGATTTTGGCGGATGGCAGTGTGGTGCAATCTTGGGACATAGCGCGAATGGATGTGCGTGGAGGCGCATGCCAGTTTGCCATACTCGCAATAAAAAAGGGTGGCTTGCGCCACCCTTTTTGTATATGGGCATGCTTTATTTCATCGGACGTGAAATGATGCTGACCCAATAACGCGCCAGATCGGCGGAGCCATCCGCACCTTGCACGGTTTTTAAGATTTGCACAGCTTTTTGCGACTTGCCGGCTTCTTTATACGCCAGACCCAGGTGCAGTTTCAGGTCTTCCGGGAACTTGGCGCCGCCCATGCTGACAGCTTGTTCCATCAGCGCCAAACCTTTGTCCGCCTGACCCATGGTGACGTAGTTGTAACCGACATCCGCCAAGGCGCGCGCGTCTTTGTTCTTGATCGCTTCGCTTTCAGCAGCAGCGATGCCGGCCTTCATTTCTTCCACTTTCTTGCCGGCCAGATCAAGCAGGCGCTTTTGACGCTCAGCTTCCTTGCCTTCGCCCAACACTTTGCTGGCGAAGCCCTGATCGATGTACTTCTTGCCTTCGATCGCATACTTGGCTTGCAAGGCCAATTGTGTCAATTCCATATAGGCGGCAGCGTCAGTCACCTGACCCAGAGCGTGTTTCATACGGAATACATCAAATTGATGACGGCTGGCGAAACCGGTTTTTTGCGGCAAACGGTTCATCAAATCCAGCCAGTATTCCTTCTTCGGGTGATAAGTGGCCAGTTTTTCCATTGCCGCCACATACGCGGTTTTGTCGGTTTGCTTGCTGGCGCAATTGGCCACCAATTGCAATTGACCTTCAGACGGCGTCTGGCCGGCCTTTTCCGCCGCCTTGATCGCGGCATTCGCGTCCTTGGTGGCGTTGGCGCAGTCATTGGTCTGGAAATACGCTTGCGTCAGCATATCCTGCATGGCGCGGCTGTTACCGCCTTCTTTTTGATAGCGGTTGATCCAGGTAATGGCTTTGCCATAATTGCGTGCGCGGAAATGCAGATTGGCGATCACTTCGATGTATTTCAATTGATCGCCAGCCGGCAGACGGCCAGAATTCAACACCGCCTCATAAGAACGCAGCGCCAATTCATTGTCGCCCAATTGCTGCGCCAGCGAGGCGCGCATCTGGTCGATCACAAAGGATTCATAGCCGCTCTTGCCGCCGACGGCGTCAGCGTCACGCACTTTGGCCAAGGCTTCCTTGTACTTGCCTTTTTTCATCAGATCGCCGGCTTCCTTGAGCGGCTTGGCCACATCCGGGCGCATCGCTTCGGCGGCATATGCGGATGAAACAAGCCCGCTCATGGGGGGCAGGGTGAAACTTACTGCGGCCAAAGCCAGGCCAAGCGCTAGTCGAAACTGTGACATGGTGCTCTCTTTTTGCAAACTGGACGAAAAAATGGCAGGTGAGAACCTGCCAGCAAAGGATTGTAAAACAGATTATTGATTGATGAACTGCTCGTTGCCGACCATGCCGATCTTGCTCACGCCCAGACGCTGGGCCGAAGCCATCACGCCTGCAACATGCTTGTACTCGGCCAGTTTGTTCGGACGCACATGCACTTCAGGTTGATTCGTTTCGCGCGCAGCTTCGAGGAATTTGCCTTCGAGTTCAGCGCGGGTCACGGTCACATTATTCCAGGAGATCGTGCCGTCGAAATCAATATCCACCGTATGCACCACCGGCTCAACTATAGGCGGTGGTGTATTGACATTATTGACCGGCATATTCAAGTTCACCGAGTGATTTTGCACCGGGATCGTGACAATCAACATGATGATCAGCACCAGCATCACGTCGATCAGCGGGGTCATATTGACTTCCATCATCGGTTCCGGGTCAGCGCTCTTACTGCCGCCCCCAACATTCATACCCATGATTGTTTCCTTTTTACTTGATTCGCAAGCTGGCCGCAGCTTGCGCTGCGGCCAGGACATCAGCGAGTGCCGCCGCTGGGGGCCGGTTCAGTAATGAAACCGACCTTGGCGATACCGGCGCGCTGTGCTGTCAGGATGGCTTTACCCACAGCTTCATATTTCGTGGTTTGGTCACCACGGATATGCACCTCGGGTTGCGGCACTTTCACCGCTTCCACCTTCAGCTTGTCGAACAGCGCATTAGTGTCCGGCACCAGACGTTGGTTCCAGTACATCTGACCATCCTTATCAATCGTCAGATTGATGTTTTGCGGATTGGTCTTCAGCGCCTGGTTCTTTTCATCCGGCAATTGCACTTTTACAGTCTTCAACACGACCGGGCTAGTGATCAGGAAGATGATCAGCAGCACCAGCATGATATCCACCAGTGGCGTCGTGTTGATTTCCGACATCACCTGGTCTTCATCTCCGTCTGCGGAGCCGACTGACATACTCATGGGATTAACCCTTCTTGGCAGCGCGGGCGGCTTCGCTGGTGCTCATTGCGCCGGAGATCAGCACGGAGTGCACGTCAGCGGAGAAAGAGCGCACATCTTCCATTGCGGTTTTGTTACGACGCACCAGCCAGTTGTAACCCAACACCGCCGGAACTGCAACGAACAGACCGAAAGCGGTCATGATCAGCGCTTCACCCACCGGACCTGCAACCTTGTCGATCGAAGCTTGACCGGAGGCGCCGATCTTGGTCAGTGCGCCATAAATACCCCACACCGTACCGAACAGACCAACGAACGGAGCGGTCGAACCCACGGTAGCCAGGAAAGACAGGCCATCTTGCAGACGGCTTTGCACTTTTTCCACTGCGCGCTGGATCGACATGGTGACCCAGGTGCTCAGGTCGATTTGCTCCAGCAAAGCGCCTTCATGGTGTTGCGAAGCCTTAAGGCCGGTGTCGGCGATGAAGTGGAAGGGGCTGCCCACTTCCAGTTGTGCGGCGCCGTCTTTGATGGAAGCGGACTTCCAGAACTTTTGACGCACTTCACGGGCTTGACGTGCAACTTTCATCTGGTCCAGCAGTTTGGACACGATGATGAACCAGGAACCCAGCGACATCAGGGACAGAATGATAACGGTGGATTTGGCAACCCAGTCGCCTTCATTCCACACAGCTTCCGGGCCGTAGGGGTTGTGAATCACTTCTTTCGCGGTTTCGCCGGCGGCCGGGGCGGATGCTGCCGGAGCGGAGGCGGCCGGAGCCGGCGCTGCAGCTGCGGCGTCAGGGGCAGGAGCTGCAGCGGATGCAGCCGGCGCTTCAGCAGATGCCGACTGGGCAAGCGCGGGAGCGGCAAACAGCGTGGCTGCGCTCAGTGCGGCTGCCGCCAGGATCGCGGAAAGACGGGAATGATTGAACATGTTTCCTCCAAAATTTTAATAGAACAACTGCTTGAATGTGTCAGGATTTTGTATCAGGACTGGCTATTTTGCCAAACCTCTGATGTTAATCCAATTTCCATTGATACTCGACGGTGGCCCAGGCTTCGACCGGCTTGCCATCTTGCGTGCCGGCGCGGAACTTGTTGCACTCCATCAGCTTGTCTTTTGCTGCGCGATCCAGATCACGGTTGCCGCTCGTTTTTTCGATGCGTGCTTCCCTCACCCGGTTGTCGGCGCCCACCAGGAACGCAATTCGCACAGTGCCTTCAGCGCCTTCGCGTGCTGCTTTGGCCGGATATTCCGGCTTTTCGCAATCACTTACGCTCAGGTGCGCCGGCGTCTTGGCTGGCGGCGCCGGTTTGGCGGCTGGCTCAGTGCCGGTTGGCGACGGTGTTGCACGGGGCAGCTCGCTGCTGGTCGGTTTGACTGCAGTGGTCTGCGAAATCGTGGGCTGCGGCGGCGGCGGTGTATTCACGACCACTTCCGGCGGCGGAATGAACGGCGGTGGCGGCGCTTTCACTTCCGGCGGCGGCGGCGGTGGCGGCAGCTCCTTCGGTGGCGGCGGTTTCACTTCCTCGATGATCTTGGTTTCTACCGGTTTCTTGATGACATCAATCACCTTCGTCGCCAAGCCTGTGACCACAGCGTAACCCACGAATCCATGCAAGGCGACGATGGCGGCAAAGCCAACCATTTTTTTGGTAGGATTTTCGTGCTTATCGCTGAAATCCATGTCTACCTCCTTCCAAACAATTACATTTTCATGCTTGTTAACCCCACTCCATCTCAAGGTGATTTACCTGTCAAATCCGGGACATCGGCGAATTATACATACGATTTTCCATTTGACCAGACAATTTTTAGCAGGGGGAATTGCCAAAATTGCACGGAGATCGTGGTACTTGGACAGACGTTCAAAGAAGATGCTTCCGTTGTTTTTGTTGTAAGCCATATAAAATTCGGCATGTTTTGCCGCTTGTGCAGTTTCCATCAGGATACTTTGCTGTTATTGTCAGCGCGCCGAAGATTCTATGGCGAGCGCATGCTCGCTTTTGTGCGAAAATCGGACTTTGCATACCAGTTTTGGCCTGGAAAATTTTCAGACTGGACAAAATTTTTTCAGTAACTTCTCATATGAGACCAATTGAAGACCAGTCGACCGGCAGTTTGATGCGCTGCAACAAATTGTTTGTTGGTGCAATTTTCTGAAATACTCCGGCCACAAAATGCTGCAAACTGTGAGAATCGGTAACTTCTGATTCTTCAAACACTTTTGGAGTCAAGCAGATGAAAAAGAATCCCGGGCGCAGCAAGCGCCATATCCAGCCCGCCTGTCTGATCACGGGCGCATCCGGCGGCATCGGATTGGCCTTGGCGCATCAGGCCGCCGCTGCCGGGCGCAATCTGGCGCTGGTGGCGCGCAGCGAGGCGCGTTTGCAGGAAATCGCCGCTGAACTGCACAGCAGGTATGGGGTGCAGACCTGGGTTGTGGCGCTGGATCTGGCCCAGCCCGGCGCGCCGCAGCAGCTGGCCCGCGCCCTGGAGCGGCTGGGGGTGGAGGTGGAGATATTGCTGAATAATGCGGGCGTGCTGGAGCAGGGCGCTTTTATCGAGATATCGCCAGAACGGCATCAGCAGATCATTGATTTGAATATCTCTGCCTTGACGGCAATGCTGGGGGTATTTCTGCCCGGCATGCTGGCGCGCAAAACCGGCAAAATTATGAATGTGGCCTCGATTGCCGCTTTTCAACCGGTGGTCGGGCTGGCCTGTTATGCCGCCAGCAAAGCCTATGTGCTGTCCTTGAGCGAGGCGCTGGCGGAAGAATGCAGAGGCAGCGGCGTGACGGTGACGGCGCTGTGCCCCGGCATCACAGATACTGGCATGATGCAATATGCGCAGGGCAAAAATCAGCAATTGCGGATTCCGGCGGCAGTGATTGCGGATCCGGACACCGTGGCGCGTCAGGCCTGGGCGGCGCTGGAGGCGGGACAGGCGGTGATCACACCGGGTTTATTGAATCAGGCCGCTGTGCTGGCCTCGCGCGCCACGCCGAAATGGCTGGTGCGGCGCATCTCCGGCCTGCTCGGGCGTTCGGCAATCTGATGAAACGCGCCGGGGCAGGCAACTTCACCGGCGCCATATTCAGACTGGATATCAGAAGCGGTTGCGTTTCTCGCGCCGGCATTCTTTCACATCCAATACCTTGCCATGCGGATCGACGGTTTCCAGGCGCACATCAAAGCCCCATAATCTGGCCACATGGCGCAAGACTTCTTCGGTTTGATTGTTTAAAGGACGGCGCTGATATTGATTGTGGCGCAAAGTCAGGGCCCGATCATCGCGCGTGTTGACCGACCAGACCTGAATATTCGGCTCACGGTTGCCCAGATTATATTGCTCGGCCAACTGGCGGCGCAGATAACGATAACCGGACTCATCATGAATCGCGGAGATGTACAGCTTATCGTTACGGTCATCATCCAGCACAGAAAAGAAATGAAAATCGCGGATCAGCTTGGGGGATAAGAATTGCGCAATGAAGCTTTCATCCTTGTAGTTGCGCATGGCAAAGTCCAGCGATTTGAGCCAGTCGCTGCCGGCCAGATCCGGGAACCATTCGCGATCCTCCTCAGTCGGGTGCTCACAGATGCGGCGGATATCGCTCATCATCGCAAAGCCCAGCGCATAGGGATTGATGCCTGAATAATAGGGACTGTCTATCCCCGGCTGATAGATGACATTGGTATGGCTTTTCAAAAATTCCAGCATGAAGCCATCGCCGACGATGCCTTCATCATAGAGCTGATTGAGAATGGTGTAGTGCCAGAAGGTGGCCCAGCCCTCATTCATCACCTGGGTCTGGCGTTGCGGATAAAAATATTGCGAGATCTTGCGCACAATACGCACGATTTCACGCTCCCACGGTTCGAGCAGGGGCGCGTATTTTTCAATAAAGTACAGCAGGTTTTCTTGCGGCTCAGGCGGGAAGCGCTGCTCCACCTCATCCACATGTTGCAAGGGTTTGCGCGGCAGGGTGCGCCATAAATCATTGACTTGCGACTGCTGATATTCTTCGCGCTCTTTCTGGCGTTGGGTTTCCTGCGCCAGACTTAGTTTGGCCGGACGTTTGTAACGATCCACGCCATAGTTTTGCAGCGCGTGACAGGAATCGAGCAATAATTCGACCGCCTCGAAACCATGGCGGCGCTCGCACTCAGCCACATAATTCTTGGCAAACAGCATGTAATCAATGATGGCGTCAGCGTCAGTCCAGGTGCGGAACAGATAATTGCCCTTGAAAAAGGAATTATGTCCATAGGCCGCATGGGCGATCACCAGCGCCTGCATGGTCAGGCTGTTTTCTTCCATCAGATAAGCGATGCAAGGATTGGAGTTGATCACAATCTCATATGCCAAGCCCATCTGGCCGCGCCGATAGCTTTTCTCGGTGGACAGAAAATGCTTGCCGAAAGACCAATGTTGATAAGTGACAGGCATGCCGACCGAGGCATACGCATCCATCATCTGTTCGGCGGTGATGATTTCCAGCTGATTCGGATAGGTGTCGAGTTTGAAATGCTCGGCCACTCGGCGGATTTCCTCATGCGCCTGCTCGATCAACTCGAAAGTCCATTCCGACTGCTCAGGCAGGCGGCGACCGGGGGCGGCGGGGGGCGTGATCTTCCTCATTTTGGCTGCTTTTTAAACAGTTCGCGGAACACAGGATAGATATCAGCCGGTTTTTCGATTTTTTGCATCGCGAAGTGCGCATGATGGGCCGGGATCTGGCTGTATTGTTCCCACAGATTTTGCGGCGGGCCATCGGTGATTTCCACATAGGTGAAATATTGCACCGAAGGCATGATGGTATTGATCATCAATTGCTTGCACAGCACAGAGTCGTTATCCCAATTATCGCCATCCGAGGCTTGCGCCACATAGGCGTTCCAATCACTGCTGGAATAACGTTCGGCAATCACCTTGATCAGCAAGTGCAGGGCGGAAGAAACCACGGTGCCGCCCGATTCGCGCGAGTGGAAAAACTCATGTTCATCGACTTCCGCCGCCGCCGTGTGATGGCGGATGAAAACGACTTCGATTTTTTCATACGCGCGCGTCAAAAACAGATAGAGCAGAATGAAAAAGCGCTTGGCCGTGTCTTTCTTTGACTCATCCATAGAGCCGGACACGTCCATGATGCAAAACATCACCGCCTGGGTCATCGGCTTGGGTACTTTGATGCGGTTGGTGTAGCGCAGATCGAAGGGGTCAATGAAAGGGATCGCCAGCAAGCGCGTATGCAAGGCGTGAATTTCCTTTTTCAGCTCAAGCACCCGCTCATCTTCTTCGCTGACGCCCTGTTCCAGTAATTGCGCCAACTGGCTCTCGGCTTCGCGCAAACGGCGTTTGCTCGGCCCGCCGACGGCGATGCGGCGGCCGAGCGCGCCGCGCAAAGAGCGCAAAACGTGAATATTCGAGGGAGTGCCGGAAATATTGTAGCCGGCGCGCTGATTCTTCAAGTCCGTGGTGGCGGCCAACTGGGTTTTCACCAGATTGGGCAACTCCAGATCCTCAAAGAAATAGTTCATGAACTCTTCACGCGAGAGTTCAAAAATGAAATCGTCTTCGCTCGTGCCTTCGCTGTTGTCGGCCTTGCCCTTGCCTTTACCGCCGCCGCCGCCTTTCGGGCGCGGCACGCGGTCGCCTTTGATGTATTCCTTATTGCCGGGGTTGACGCTTTCCCACACCCCGCCATGGGTATGGCCAAAACTCGGTTCTCCCACATCCTTGGCGGGGATCGACACTTTCTCGCCCGTCTCCATCTCCTTGATGGAGCGGCCTTTGATCGCGCGCGTCACCGCGTCCTTGATCTGCGCCTTGTAGCGCTTCAAAAAGCGCTCACGGTTGATCGCAGACTTGTTCTTGCTCTGCAAGCGACGGTCAATTAAATAAGTCAAGACTCTCTCCATGTCTGCCTGGCGTCACTGGCCAACGCCAATTTCCGGGCGGCTATGCCGCCCGGCGCAAGTCATCAGGACGATTTTCTGACCCGCAGATACCATTCACACAACAGGCGCACTTGCTTGGTGGTGTAGCCTTTTTTCTTCATGCGCTCCACAAAGTCGGCGTGCTTGCTGGCGTCTTCGGCGCTGGCTTTGGCGTTGAAGGAAATCACCGGCAGCAATTCCTCAGTGTTGGAGAACATCTTCTTCTCGATCACCGTGCGGAATTTCTCATAACTGGTCCAGTTCGGATTCTTGCCGGCGTTTTGCGCCCGGGCGCGCAGGCAGAAATTGACGATTTCGTTACGGAAATCCTTGGGATTGGAAATCCCGGCCGGTTTTTCGATTTTCTCCAGCTCATTATTCAACGCATCGCGGTTAAAGCTCTCGCCGGTGTCCGGGTCGCGGTATTCCTGATCCTGAATCCAGAAATCGGCGAAGGTCACATAACGGTCGAAAATGTTTTGCCCATACTCGGAATAGCTCTCAAGGTAGGCAGTCTGGATTTCCTTGCCGATGAATTCGACATAGCGTTGCGCCAGATGCTCTTTGATGAACGCCAGATATTTGGCCTCGGTTTCCGGCGGGAATTGCTCACGCTCGACTTGCTGCTCCAGCACATACAGCAGATGCACCGGATTGGCTGCGACTTCAGTGGTGTCGAAGTTGAACACTTTCGACAAAATCTTGAAGGCGAAGCGGGTCGATAAGCCATTCATACCCTCATCCACCCCGGCGTAATCCATATATTCATGGATGGATTTGGCCTTGGGGTCGGTGTCTTTCAGGTTTTCCCCGTCATACACCTGCATTTTTGAGAACAGGCTGGAGTTTTCCGGCTCTTTCAAGCGTGACAGCACAGCAAACTGCGCCATCATCTTCAGCGTGCCCGGGGCGCATGGCGCTTGCGAGAGTGAGGAATTGCGCAGAAGCTTGTCATAAATCTTGACTTCATCGCCCACCCGCAGGCAGTACGGCACTTTGACGATGTAGATACGGTCAAGAAAAGCTTCGTTATTGCGATTGTTTTTAAACGACTTCCATTCCGACTCATTCGAGTGGGCCAGAATCACGCCTTCAAACGGAATTGCGCCAAAGCCCTCGGTGCCTTTGTAATTGCCTTCCTGGGTCGCCGTCAGCAAGGGGTGCAAGACCTTGATCGGCGCCTTGAACATTTCGACAAATTCCATCAAGCCCTGATTGGCCAGACACAGGCCGCCGGAATAGCTGTAAGCATCCGGGTCATCCTGGGCATACTCTTCCAGCTTGCGGATATCGACCTTGCCCACCAGCGAGGAAATATCCTGATTGTTTTCATCGCCCGGCTCAGTCTTGGAAATGCCGATTTGCTTGAGCACGGAGGGATAGCGTTTGACCACCCGGAAGCGGTTGATATCGCCATTGAATTCATGCAAACGCTTCACCGCCCATGGGCTGGGGATGGTGCGCAGATAGCGGCGCGGGATGCCGAAATCCTCTTCCAGAATAGGCCCATCCTCATCTTCATTAAACAGGCCCAGCGGCGACTCATTCACCGGCGAGCCTTTGAGACAGTAAAACGGCACATGCTCCATGAGGAGCTTGAGTTTTTCCGCAATGGAGGATTTGCCGCCGCCCACCGGCCCCAACAGATACAGAATCTGTTTGCGCTCTTCCAGGCCTTGCGCGGCATGGCGGAAATACGACACCACCTGCTCAATCACTTCCTCCATGCCGTAAAACTCACGGAAGGCCGGATAGATTTTGATGACTTTATTGGAAAAAATGCGGGAGAGGCGGGGATCGTGCCGGGTATCGACAATTTCCGGTTCCCCGATCGCCGCCAGCATGCGTTCTGCTGCGCTGGCGTAGGTGAGTTTGTCACGCCGGCACATCTCCAGATATTCCTGCATCGAGTATTCTTCTTCCCGGGTGCGTTCATACCGTGCCGCGTAGTTTTCAAAAATGCTCATATACTTGTCCTTTGAAGTGAAGCCAAGTTCTGGCGCCGCCGTCACGCTGTGCGCAACGATCCTGCAAGCATTCTTTTTGTTTTCCGCCTGATTGCATCTTGAACCCGGCGCGCCGTGCTGGCAAGGCTTTTCTGCCGCCAGTGCGGCAGCCGTCTCATACCGGCAACTTGGCGCAGACATGTCCCGATGACAGCTTGCGTTTGACTTCACTATATACCTTTTGCGCTTTCTCCGTGCGTGATCTGTGTTGCGTGAACAGATTTTTCATTGTGCAATGCGCAATCTTTCATCCGCGATGCGCAAACCTGCACGCACTGTGCGCACAAGCGCAAATGATGTCAAAATAACCGCCCCCCGCATGCTTGCGTTATGCTTTACCGATCGCGCAAGTCATGGCTTTTGCCAGCAACACAAAGGAATTCAAATGAGCGTCCCCAGCCAAATGCAAGATATCCTCTGCCGCATGCCCAAGGCAGAGCTGCACATTCATATTGAAGGTTCGCTCGAACCGGAACGTATTTTCGCGCTGGCCCGGCGCAATGGCGTCACGCTGCCGTATGCTGATGTGGAAAGCCTGCGCCGCGCCTACGCCTTCACCGATTTGCAATCTTTCCTCGATATTTATTATGCCGGCGCCAGCGTTTTGCTGACTGAGCAGGATTTTTACGACATGACGCGCGATTACCTGGAACGCGCGCTGGCCGATAATGTGCGCCACACCGAAATCTTTTTTGATCCGCAAACCCATACTGCACGCGGCGTGCCGTTTGGCGTGGTGATTGATGGCATTTTGCGCGCCTGCCAGGACATGCAAGGGCAGATTTCCAGCAGCCTGATCATGTGCTTTTTGCGGCATTTGAGTGAAGAAGACGCCTTTCTCACCTTGGATGCCGCTATGCCGCATCTGGCAAAAATCATCGGCGTCGGACTTGATTCATCAGAACGCGGCCACCCGCCGGAAAAATTCGCGCGCGTGTTCGCCCGCTGCCGTGAGCTGGGCTTGCGCATCGTCGCCCACGCCGGCGAAGAAGGCCCGCCGGAATACATCCGCAATGCGCTGGATATTTTGCATGCCGAGCGCATCGACCATGGCGTGCGTTGCCTGGAAGACGCCGAACTTACTGCAAGATTGGCGCGGGAGCAGATCCCGCTCACGGTCTGCCCGCTGTCGAATCTGAAATTATGCGTGGTCAAGGATATGGCGCAGCATAATTTGCCGCAATTGCTCGACGCCGGGCTGTTGGCCATGGTCAACTCAGATGACCCGGCGTATTTCGGCGGCTATCTGAACCAAAACTTCCTGGCGCTGTTTGCCGCTTTGCCGCTGGAAATCAGGCATGCGCAGGTATTGGCGCGCAACAGTTTCGCCGCCAGCTTTTTGCCGGCGGCGCGCAAACAAGCTTTGCTCGACGAAGTGGATGCTTTTTTCGCCAAGATCGCCTGATACATCATGTGCGCAAATTTTCAGGCCAGCCGCTTAGTCCGTCTGGCGGAATGGATGGAAGCCATGGGCTGGGCCGATCCGCCTGACGATGGCGCATATTTGGCTGATATTTACCCCGGCGACGCGGCCCCGGTCTTGGCCGGCGAACCATTCGGGCGCCGCGAGCCGGTGTGGCGCTTTGCCGATTTTGGCATGGCCCCGGACTGGGCCAAGCCTGAGATTGTGCGCCACACCTACAATGCGCGCAGTGAAACCGTGGCGCAAAAACCGAGTTTTCGCCAAGCCTGGCGCAAACGCCAATTCGGCCTGGTGTTCGCCGATGCTTTTTTCGAGCCGCGCTACACAGATCAGGGCATTGAGCGCTGCAGAATTGAAGCGGCGGATGGCCAGCCGCTGGCCCTGGCCGCGCTGTGGGATTACGCGCCCAGCCGGCGCCAGCATTCATTTACCCTGTTGACGGTCAACGCCGACCAGCATGCCGTGATGCAGCAATTTCATGCGCCGCAGGATGAAAAGCGCATGCCGCTGTTATTGCCGCAAGATGCCTGGCAAGACTGGCTGCAGGCCAGCCCGCAGCAAGCGCAAGACATGTTGCAAACCGCATTTGACTGGCCTGTGATGCAAGTCTGCGTACAGCCGCGCGCGGCGCGCCGCAAACCGGCCCAAGCCGACGCCGCAGCCCCCGATTTGCCCCAACAAGCCTCACTGTTTTAGGACGCCCCATGTCACAACCTCCCCGCCTGTTTTTTACGCGCGCCTGTTTTCCTGAAATCGCCAATTATTTGCGCAGCGCATTTGAGGTGACAGAAAACCCGGCAGACCGCATCCTGAGTCGCGCCGAATTGGCCGCCAGACTGGATGAATACGATGCCGTGTTCGCCATGCCTTCTGACCAGTTCGACGCAGAACTTTTACAACAGTCCAAGCGCTTGCGCATGCTGGGCTTGATGGCGGTCGGTTTTAATAATGTCGATCTGGCAGCGGCCAATGCGCGCCGCATCATGGTCAGCAACACGCCGGATGTCTTGACCGAAACCACCGCCGACTTTGGCTTTGCGCTCTTGCTGGCGGCCGCGCGCCATGTGACGCGCGCAGAACACTGGCTGCGCGCCGGCAAATGGCAACGCTGGGCGTATGATGGTTTTTTAGGGATGGACGTGCATCACAGCACCCTGGGCATTATCGGCATGGGACGCATAGGCCAGGCCTTGGCGCGCCGCGCCGCCGGCTTTTCCATGCGCGTGGTGTACTGCAACCGGCGTCGCCTGGCGCCGCAGGTGGAGCAGGCCTGCGGCGCCAGCTATCTCAGTCAGGCCGAATTGCTGGCGCAAGCCGATCACCTCATTTTGACGGTGCCGTATGAGGCGCAAACCCGGCACTTGATCGGTGCGGCGGAACTGGCGCAAATGAAGCCCGGCGCCGTCCTGGTGAATCTGGCGCGCGGCGGCGTGGTGGATGACGCCGCGCTGGCGCAAGCGCTGCAAAGCGGCCATCTCGGCGCCGCCGGCCTGGATGTGTTTGAAAACGAGCCGGCCTTGCATCCGGCCTTGTTGGAATTGGAGAATGTGGTGCTGACACCGCATATCGCCAGCGCTTCAAACGCCACCCGGCGCGCCATGGCCAAGCGTGCGGCGGATAATCTTTTGGCCATGGCGCAAGGGCGGCCGCTGGATTGGGTCAATCCCTGGGAATGATGCAGCGCGCCGATTTTGCGCGATAATGGCGGCCTTGCCGCGCATGGGTTGCGCGGCGCGCATTGAATAAAGGAAAAACCATGGCTGACATCAGCTACACCGTCGATCACACGCTTTCCCATGATGAAGCGCTCAAAGCCGCGCAAAAAGTCGCTGACGATCTGGCGCGCGAATATGAATTGAGCTGTGAATGGGATGGCGATGTGCTCAACTTCTCACGCAGCGGCGTCAAGGGCAATCTGACCGTCACCCCGGATCAGGCCTGTATCGAAATCAAGCTCGGCTTTTTGCTTTCGGCCTTCTCCGGCAAAATCGAAGAGCAAGTCAGCAAAAATATGCGCAAAGTGTTTTGCGGCGAGGCTTAAGCCCCGCTCTTGGGCTGTTTGAAAGGCTGATGCGCTTGCAAATAGCCGGCATATTCCGCCATCCTGTGCTGTTCATGCTGCAAAGATTGTTCAACTGCGGCGAAAAAACCGGGATGGCGCAAATCATGCGCAGACCAGGTGGTGTGCGGCAAAAAGCCGCGCGCCAATTTGTGTTCGCCTTGCGCCCCGCCTTCAAAGCGGCGCAGTCCATGCGCGATGCAAAATTCCAAGGCTTGATAATAAGCCGTCTCAAAATGCAGGCAGGCAATCTGCCGCACACATCCCCAATAGCGCCCATAGATTACGCCATTTGCATGCAACAACAGCGAAGCGGCGACATCTTCGCCATCCTGGCTGGCGATAATCAATAACAATTGCTGCGGCATTCCCTGCGCCAGACGCAAAAAGAAATCCAGATTCAGATAGGGACTGGAATGATGTGAGGCATAGGTGGCTTGATAGCAGCGCGTGAAAAAACGCCAATCCGCTTCATGAGCGCTGTTTCCATCCAGCCAGCGGAAAAGCACGCCCGCCTGACGCACCCGGCGCCGTTCAGCAGCGATATTTTTGCGCTTTTTTTGTTCCAAACTGCGCATAAAATCATCAAACGAGGCATAACCGGGGTTATCCCAATGGAATTGCAAGCCCTGGCGCAATAACATGCCCTGGGTTTGCATCAGCTGCGCCTCCTCTTCGCGCAAAAACAGAATATGGCTGGAAGAAATGCCTTGCTCTTGCTGCATCTGCTTGCGCCAGTCATGCCAGGCGGCGTGCAGGGCTTGCAGACTGGCTTCATCACGCGCCAGAAAGCGCCGCCCGGCCACCGGCGTAAAGGGCAGGGCGGATAAGAGTTTCGGGTAGTAGTGCAAGCCGTGCCGCGCATAGGCTTCCGCCCAGCCCCAGTCAAACACATATTCGCCATAGGAATGCGACTTTAAAAACAGCGGCATCAATGCCTGCAATGTGTCATCGCGCCACAAGCTCAAATGACAAGCCTGCCAGCCGCTCTCAGCGCAGGCCGCGCCGCTGTCTTGCAGCGCGCGCAAGTAGCACAAACTGTGAAACGGCGTATCGCGGCTGCCCTGCAGCGCATCCCACTGGTCTGGCGCAATCTCATGCAAATCGTGCAGGATGCGGCGCTGCCAGGGGCCGGACTCAGTCGGCGGAAGTGACATAATCGGTGATAATGACTTGATTGACTTTGACTTGCGGGAATTTTTCATTCACCGCTTGCGTCAGCATGCCTTGCATCTTGGTGAATTTGGCCACATCCGGTGAATTCAGTGTGGCCGGATCATAATTTTCCAGCGTCTGTTGCAGAAAATTCGACAGCGCATTGCGCATTTTGCCGATTTGCTCGCTGTCCTTGGCCTCAATTTTCAGCGAAAAGCTGGCGCGCATCGTGAATTCGCGCGATTGCAGGCTGATCGGGCCGATATGCGAGTAGCGCGCCGCCAGGGCGGCTTCGAGCGCCGGGTCAAGCGGCGGCTTGGCGAAACGCCAGGCCAACACCAGACCCAACACCAGTAATGCCGCCAAACTCACTGCAATTGCAACGCTATTGTCGTTATCTGTTTTCATCGCCATCCTGCCAAAAGGCACTGACAGGAGGCGCAGATCAATGCGCCATCAGCACCGGGATTGTCATCGATTCAAGAATGGTCTTGGTGACGCCGCCCAAAAAGGTTTCGCGCCAGCGCGAATGCCCATACGCGCCCATCACCAGCATATCCGAGCCGAAATCATTGGCCAGCGACAAGAGCGCATTGCCGACATCAAGCTTGCGTTTTTCGACCCGGTCTTCATCCGTATAGTGTACCGAGGCTTCCGCTTTTACGCCATGGCGCGCCAGATACAGCGCAATATCCGCGCCCGGCTCATCGCCATGGATGCCCGGCTTCTCATCCGGATCAAACACCGCGATTTGCACCAGCTCCGCCTGCTGCAAGATCGGCAGCGCATAGGTCACGGCGCGCACCGCTTCTTTGCCGCCATTCCAGGCCAGCAAAATGCGCTTGCCGATTGGATGTTGCGCTGTATCAAATTCGCCCACATAAGGCAGCACCAGCACCGGACGTTGCGCATGCAACACCACTTGTTGCGGGAAGTCGGGCAGCACCGAAGGACTGACTTCATCCAGATCGGTCTGGCCGATGATCACCAGATCGGCATAGCGCGCATGCAGGCACAAACCGGCGCCGGCTTCGTCATCGACGATATGGGTTTCCACCGAATCCACCCCCAGGGCGCGCATTTCCGGCTCAAACGCCGCCAGCGCTTTTTTGGCGCGTTCGCGTAAAAAGTCCAGATGCAAAGACAGGTTGGGATCGCAATCCTCAAAGCGCGCATTTTGATAGATGAAGCGTGAAATACCCGTCATCGCCACCCCAACCACATGCGCCTGCTCACGCTGCGCCATATGCGCCGCCAGCGCCAGCCGCGCCTTGCAGCGCTTGGTTTCATCGACGTGCACCAGAATTGTTTTGTAAGACATGATGATCTCCGCTGAGATAGGGGGATGCCTGTTGAGGCAAGCTGATTTCTGCTACACGCATTATAGCTGCCCCGGGGGACAGTGAGGGGCTGCAATGGCAGGAGTGGGGGTAGTTCTGATGGGGGGTGTTGCTCTGCCGCTGGCGATGCGGAAAAGGATGTCAGGCAGACGGGGCCATGTTGTTGGCCGCCGCTTCTTTGCGCTGATGCAGTCTGGATGTTCCCGGCCCTGAGCCGGCGCAAGAGGGGCGCGCGATTGAACTCGCGTTTGGATGAAACCAGCTGCAGGCGCTGGCAATGCGCTTGAGCCAGACGTTCTGCGCCAAACATGGCCACAGGCAATAAAACATTTGTAATCTTTTTGTCTGGAAACAATGTGCAAAAGGAAGGTATGTTGCAGCGCACCGTCAACAAACAAAACGATCTTCCGTCAATTCCACATAAAACCAAGCATCATTTGCCATCCTGCCTTGTCGGCTCGCAAATCTTCCAAAGATTGCCATATGGCATCCGGCGGCTTCTTGCTGAAAATCAAGATGATGCTGTTTTCGCCGAAAATGTTGGAAAATGTCGTATGATTCATGTAATATGCGCGAAGTTTGCAAGATGTCGCAATAACTCTGCGCATTTTGACAAATTCAGCAATCGCACCCACCAGGCGCGCGGCCCCCGTTGCGCAGACCTGGCATAAGGCCACAGGCAGGCCGCATCTGCGCCGCCGCAAGATTGTCTTTGTGTCTGCTATACAGCATGCAAGCTTGGCAATGTTTCAATTTCTTACGCATTGCAGTCTATTCAATACTGCCTGGAAAATATTAAAATAATAAAATTCCACGCATAAATATGTATTTTTTCTCATCTCTGAGCCATTGCCTTATGGGCTGCTCAGATCAGCCAGCGCTTTTCTGCGCCTGCCACTGAACAAATGCTGTAAATCGCGACCACAGGGAGACCCGCATGAGCACGATGACCTCGCGCGCCGCCGGCGCGCATGCTGCGCCAAGGCAGGCCACGCCACAGCGGCCTGGGCGTGTCCCTGCTATGCGGGCGCTGCGGGCGTTGGGCTTGATGCCCGGAAGCCGGGCGGTATTGCTGTGCGCGTTGCTGCTCTGGCTGGCGCACAGCCTGCAAGCCTTGCAAGCCGCCGACGCCTGGTTGCAGCACGTGATCTGGCGCCTGGCGCCGCAGGCCCATCGCAGCCCGCAAGTACTCTTGATTGAAATTCCTTACGCGCAATTGCATGCCAGTCTGCCCGCCTTGCCGGCCTTGAGCGCGCAATGGCGCCAGGCGGGGGCGCGGGCGGTGGCGGCGGATCTGCCGGCGCCGGTGACAGGCGATATCATCCAAGCCGGCGGCGCGGCCGGCAGCCATGCAAGCACCCGGCAATGGTTGGCGCAATTGGCCGGAGTGAGCCAGCAGCAAGCCCATTTTTTACCCGACCATGCCTACCGCAGCGATGAATTGCCGCGCATCGCCTTGGCGCGCGCGCAGCAAGAAGGAATTCCGTCTGCGCTGCTGCGTGATCGCGTGGTGCTGCTCGGCTTGCAAGGCGAAGCCGTCTTGCGCAGCTATGCCTTGCCGGGACAAAGCGCTGCCGTCTCAGCCCTGCAATATCAGGGATTTCTGCTCGATTCATTGTTGCAACACGGGCGCATCGCGCCAACCGGGGTGTGGGCCAGCGGCGCACTCTTGCTGCTGTGCGGCTTACTCTGCTGCCTGGTGCTGCAAGGCGTCAGCCTGCGTCTGGCCGGCTGGCTGACCTTGTGCAGCCTGCCATTCTGGCTCGCGCTGGGCGCGCTGCTCTTACTCTGCGCCAAAACCTGGCTGCCTTTGAGCGCCCTGATTCTGCTGGGTTTTGCCACATCTTTTTGCGTACTGCAAGCGCGCAACCGGCGCGCTGAAATCCATACCCAAAGCCTGATCGCCAATCTGTCCGGCAAATTGCAAAGAATGAGCATGCCGCCGGCCCTGATTGAAAGCGATGAGCACTGGCAGTTTTTATTGCGCCTGCTCGATCAAACCTTGCATGTGCAATGCGCGATTTTGCTGGAAGCCCCGGCCAAGGGCTGGCATCTGCGCGAAGTGCAGGCGCAGGGCTGCGCCCTGGGGGCGATTTCAGAATTGCGGCGCGATTACCGCCGCCAGCCTTATGCGCAAGCGCTGCAAAGCGGCGCTTTGCACGAAGTGCGCGATTTCCTGGGCGGCGATTGCGCATCCGCGCGCCAGTTTGTGTACGCCTTGCAAAATAATGGCGTGGTGCAAGGCTTTCTGGTGTTTGGCGTCGCTGCGCAGCAAGAGCAGCATTTTTTATCGCAGCAGGATGCGCTGCAGGCGATTGCCGCGCAAATTGCCGTTTTGCTGTCGCAGCGGCGCGCCTGGCTGGCGCAGCAGGCGCGCGCGAATGCGCCCTGGCGCCAATGGTTTGCCGATGCGCGCCAGGGCGCCTTGCAGCAATTGCAGCAAGCCGTGGCCGATATGCAAGCGCGCGCCCAGGTATTGGAGCAAAGCCTGCAACAAGCCAGCCACGCCAGTATTTTGTTTGATGTGTTTGGCCGCGTGCTGTTGATCAATCAAGCCATGCGCGCCCATCTGCAAGAACAAGGCTTGAGTCCGCAAGGGCAGGGCGCCAGCGGCCTGTTGACCCAATTGGCCGGCAAGAGCCGCGAAGAAGTGCGGCTGGCGATGCAGGATTTGATTTTAGCCCGGCGCGAACTGTTGTGGCCGCTGGCGGGGCGGCGCAGCCAGGTCTTGCGCGCCAGCGCCTTGCATGCGGCCAAGGCGCGCGCCGATATGCCGTTTGCCCTGGTCGGCATTCAGCTTGAAATTCTCGATGTCAGCGAATTGGCGTTGCAGCAAGACGCCAGCGCCGAAATCCGGCGCCAGATGTTGCAGCTGCTGCATGACGATCTGCGCAAACTGCCGGCCTTGGCGCGCAGCGCCATCAGCGCCTTGCAAAGCGGGCAGGGCGCAGCGCGCCAGCTGCAGCTGTGGCAATGGCTGCAGCACAAAACCGAAAATCTTGCGCGCCTGGAACAGCGTTCGCAATTGCTGCTGGCCTCGGTCGAGCAGGGCGCGTATATCTGCTATCCGCTCGACCTGGCCTTGCAATGCCGCCAGACACTACACAATCTGGCCCCGCAACTGCAAGCGCGCAGCTTGACATACGCCATCAAACAGAGCGCTCCGGTGTATGGCTTTGCCCTGCCGCCAGCCTTGCAAACCTGCTTGCACGCCATGCTCCTGGCCTTGATTGCCGATGCGGCGGAAGAATCGGCATTGCAGATTGAGATCATCAGCGAAGGCGGGCGCGCCGGGCTGCATTTGCACAACCAGGGTTTTGGCATGCGCAGCAGCCGCTTGCAGCAGGGCATGCAGGGCAATGATCCGGCCTTCGCCGCCCTGCGCAGCGCGCGCGACCAGCTGGCGCAGTGGGATGGCGCGCTCGAACTCGATTCCGCCCCCGGCAAAGGCAGCCGCGCCAGCCTGTACTTGCAAGCCTTTGATTGGCTGGGCGAGGATGCCGACAGCCTGTTGGCGCAGATGGCGAAGGCATAAGAGATGGATTTCGCCGCCGCTTGGCTCCCCCTGCAGATTTTCCCGCCCGGCGGCCTGGCCAGCTCGGTGGTGACCACCGTCTGGCTCGGGGTGTGGGTGGTGGCGCTGCTGAATTTGCGTCTGGGCTGGGTCATGTCCGGGCTGATTGTGCCGGGCTATCTCGTGCCGCTGATGTTGATCAAGCCGCAAGCTGCGCTGGTGGTTTTGCTTGAAGGCGTGCTTACTTATTGGCTGGTGTGGCTGTATTCCGAATGGTTTGCCATGCGCGTCGGCATGGCGCGCTTTTTTGGGCGCGACCGTTTTTTTGCCCTGGTCTTAATCAGCGTCGCGGTGCGGGTTGTGATGGATGGCTGGCTGTTGCCCATGTTTGGCGCCTGGCTTAACCGCCAGCCCGGCTGGGAATTTGATTATCAAAACAATTTGCACAGCTTCGGCCTGATCATCTCCGCCCTGGTGGCCAATAATTTCTGGAAAACCGGCCTGCGGCGCGGCGCTTTGATGATGTGCGTCACCATCGGCGTCACCTGGTTGCTGGTGCGCTTTGTTTTGCTTGAATACAGCAATTTCTCCCTGGGCAGCGTGGGCTTTTTATATGAAGACATCGCCAGCTCATTTTTGGCCAGTCCCAAGTCGTATATTATTTTGCTGATCACCGCCTATCTGGCCTCGCGCATGAATTTGCATTATGGCTGGGACTTCAGCGGTATTTTGATTCCCTCCCTGCTTGCGCTGCAGTGGTTTGAACCGCTCAAAATTCTCACATCCTTTATTGAAGCCGCCTGTATTTTGCTGCTCGCCGAGCTGGTCTTGCGCCTGCCTGTGTTTCAGCGCATCACCATCGAAGGCGCGCGCAAAGTCTTATTGTTTTTCAATCTGAGTTTTCTCTACAAGCTGGCGCTGGGCTGGGCCGTGGCCTGGCAGTGGCCGCACTTGCAAGTCAGCGATTACTATGGCTTTGGCTATCTGCTGCCGACCCTGGTGGCGATCAAAATGCATGATAAAAAAATCGTCGCCCGCATGTCGGTGGCGATTGTGCAAACTTCGCTGCTGGCCTCCCTGCTTGCCGCCGTCACCGGCTTTGCGCTCACCTTGCTGCCATTGAGCGGCGGCTACACTGAGCACAGCGCCGCCATCAGCGCGCCGGCGCGCATCCTGCCGCTGGCCGGCGATGTGCGGCAAGCGTTGTGGCAGGAAAAGCAGGCCGCTTATCAAAGTCTGATCGCAGAGGGCGGCGCAGCCTGGCGCGCGCCGGATGCGGCGCATATGCAAGCCTTTGCGCAAGGCCTGCGCCTGTTGCAATCGGCCACGGCAAACAGCAGCGATGCGCAACTCTTGCCCGCCGCCAAACACTTGCAACAAGCGCGCTATACGGTGCGGCGCCAGGGCGCTTATCTGCTGTTGACCGAACAAAGCCCGCGCCAATACTGGGGCGCGTATCTGCTGCGGCTTGATGCGCCGGGACAAACCATGATCCAAGTCCCGCTCACGGTGGATGAAGCGCCCGCGCTGGAAGCCGGTCTGCACCTGTTCCAACTGCAGCAGGCGCGCTATCTGGCCATCGGCGGCAGCGCGCGCCAGGCCGGCGCAGACGGGCGCGCCAATCCGCTGCAAGCCGCCAATACCCTGTTCCAAGTCTTTCACCGCACCCTGTCCGGCAATGACACCCTGCAAGTGCGCAGTCAGGCATCAGCGCAAGCCGGCTTGTGGATCAAGGGCGAACTGCCGCAAGGCGTGCAACTCGGCCTGCTGCAACACGATGCGCCCGGCCTGCCGGTATGGTGGCGCGCACGCCCAGAGAGCCGCATCAATTTGCAGCGCGACACCATGCACAGCGGCTTTGCCGAATTGCATGTCAGCGCACCGCACCTGCAGCGCTTGCGCGAACGCGCGCTGGCGGCGCAGCACCCCTTAGGCGCGCTGGCCCCGCTGCTGCAAGTGGAAAGCGGCTTGCCGCCGGAATTGCGCCTGCCGCCGGCCAGCGCAATTGCCGCCAGCGGCAGCAATGCCTACCGCGCGCCGGGCAGCGCTGAATTGATTTTCCTCGACCGCGAAGTGCTCACCCCGCTGGTGCAATTAGCGCGCAGCGGCCAGCCGCAAGCCGCGGATGGCGCTTTTGCGCTGCGCCTGCAAAGCGTGCAACAGGCCGCCTGGAGCATGGGTTACCGGGTGCGCTGGCTGCAAGACGGCGCGCAACATTATCTGGCGCTGCAAGAGCAGGCCGGCGCCGCGCGCTACTGGGGCGGCATACTGCTGCGCGTGCAATCCGGCCAGCCCTGGCGCAATGTGCTGCTGCAGGCCCCGCGTCCCTATTTTGAAGCCAACAGCCTGGAGCTGGCGGCGCAACTGTTTCACAGCCTGCAGGCCGGCGGCCTGATCATCGCCGGCGCCAGTCCGCTGGCGAATCAGGATTACAGCGCGGATCTCTTGCTGCCGGCGAATAAGGCGAATCTGATGAATTTGCTGACCCAGGTGTTTTTGCGCGAACAGGACAAACAAAACTGGCTCTTGCTGCAGGTGCGCGCGCTGAGTGCGCAACCCGGCCAGCAGCTGCCGCCGGCCGATATGGTGCTGGCCTTGGCTGATGGGGCCAACGCCAGCGCGCAATTAAGCCCGCTGGCGCAAACCGTGCGCCAGGTTTTACAGCAACAGGGACGCAGCGTGCACCTGGCCGGGGCCGGGGCGCAAGACCTCGCGTTCACGCCCCCGGCCAGCAGCCAGAATCTGTATTTAAGCACGCGCCAGAATAAGGAACTGGCCTTGCTCTGGGCCACCCCGCAAGCCGGGACCGGCTTGCGCCAGCGCGAAGAGGGCGATTCGCAACATGCGCAAATGCAAGCCCTGGGCATAGCCAGCCGCAACGCCGATCTGCGCCAACTGCTTGAGACCATGCCGCACGCCAGCCAGGCCCTGCCGGCAGAATTCAAGCGCCAGCTCGACGCCTGGCTGCAAACGCGCGATGTGGTGCGCCTGCATCAAGCCATGCGCCAGCAGCCCGATTTGCGCCTGCAATATGTGCTCGACCAGCCCAGCCAGCGCGCGTATCTGCTGATCAGCCGGCAAACCGAGGCGGGTGAGGCCTGGCTGGCGCTGCTGGATGTGGCCGCGAGCGACCCGCAGCGGGTGCAAATCTATGCGCCGGGACAAAGCATGGCGAGCCAGACGCACAGATTTGTGACACACCACAACAGCTGGTGGCTGGCAAGGAGCGAATGAGATGCGCATCACAAAAATCATCGGCTGGCTGATGTGCGGCAGCGCGCTGGCGCTGCTGGCTGTGGCCGGCGCCCAATACGCCGCACAAGGCGCACAGCAGCGCCAGGCCGCCGCCAGCGCGCTCGACCCGGCCCGCCTGAAACTGGCGCAACACGCCAAACCGGGACAAGCCTTTATCCTGGCCGATAGCCGCAAGCTGGAATTTGCGGTGCAGCCGGCCCCCTTGCGCCTGGTGACGAATGCGAATGTGCGCGACTTGCAGCCGATCCGCCAGGCGCTGCAAGCCGACCCCAGGCGGCGTTGGGAATACAGCTTGCAGCTGGAATTGCTGGACGCCGCCGGGCGCGTGCTGGAAAGCCGCGCATTGCATATGCAAGCCGGCTTGCAGGAAGTCAAACGGGCTGATGGCAGCATAGGCGGGGCCGCGTTTTATCTGGAAAAAGAGCGTTTTCCGCTGAGTGCGCAAAGCCTGAATCTGGCGCTGCAAGCCTGGCCGCAAGTCAGCAAACTGCGTCTGCGTTTGAGCGGCCTCGAACCTGAATTGGCCGATATCGCCTTGCGCCTGTACCAGGCGCGCGCAGACAGCCTGAGCGGCATGGAACAACGCTGGCGCCGCTTATCGGCGCAGCAAAAAGAAGAGCTGGCGCGCGGCAGCGTGCACCACCAAGCCTTGTTAGAGGAAGAAGAAAAACAAAATCTGCTGCGCAACGCGCATCAAGCCATCGGGCCGCAGGGACAGCCCGGGCGCGACTACCAGCTGCGCAATATCTACTTGCTGCACGAAAACGAGGGCGAATTGCAAGCCGCCCCGGCGCTGCCGCCCGGCATGCCGTTTGATGCGCGCCAATATGTCACCGTCCCCACGCCGGCGCAGGGCGGCGCACTGCGCCTGGAACTGCAAGCCAATCCGCGCGCGCCGCACAATACAGATACGCGCATCCTGTGGCGCTGGCGCGGCCCCGGCCTGTATCAGCAAAAACAGGGCGCGCTGGATTGGCCGGCGGCGCACAGCCGGATGCAAGCCAGCCTGCAGCTGGAAGGCGGTTTGCTGGAACTGCAGATTCCGCGCGCCGGCCTGCTGCGCGTCTGGCATCAAGCGCCGGGACAGTCCGGCGAGCAGGAAATCACGCCGCCGCACACCTGGCAGCGCGCGTATCTGGCGCAAGAGGGACGCAGCCTGACGTTTCCGCTGGCCGAATCTGAACAGCACAGCGGTTTGCGGCTCTCGCTCTACAGCCTGCAGCAAGGCGCGGGCGCAGCGCAAAGCGCGCATTACGCCATTCTCGACGCCAGCGGCGCCGAATTGGCGCAAGGCGGCTTGACGCTGTCCGCCGCACCCGAACATTACGCCGCCATACCCGCTGACTTGAGCGCGGCGCAGCAAGGGCGCTATCTGGGCGAACTACAGCAACGTTATTTGCTCTTGCCGCCGCGCGCGGCCAGCGTGCGCATCAGCGCCGGCCCCGCCTCCAGCATACTGGCGGCGGCGCACAGCCGGCCCTATGCGCTGGCGCGCGAAGTGCGGGCCCCGGATGATTACTACAGCTTCGACGCCAAGGGCAAACGGATTCCCGGCTGGTTTGCCCTGACCCCGCAAGACAGCGCCAGCCTGATCGCGCAAGACCGCAGCCGCAGCCTGCTGCTGCAAACCCGTCCCGCTGAGGTGCGCGAAGACCAGGCGCAAATCCTGGCCGGCGACTACGACTGGCAGGAAGTGCGCCCGCAAGGGGCCTGGCTGGCGCGCCCGATTCTGGCCGCGCGCGAGCCGGGCAGCCCGTTCCGCCCGGAAATGCTGCCCGTCACCTTCACCCCGCTGGCAGGCGCAGTGCGCCAGACCATCATCGTGCCGGCATGGCAGGGCCGCCAGCAATTGCAAGCCAGCCTGCTGTGGCTGGGACAGGGCGGCAGCGACATCCGGATCGAGCTTAATGGCCAGCCTTTCTACTCAGGCCGCCTGCATGGCCCGATGGCCGAACAAGTCTTGCCGCCGATCAGCGCAGGCCGGCACACTCTGCGCGTGCACAGCAGCAACGGCGGGCAGTTTTTGCTCAACCACATTCAACCCGGCCCGGGCGCCCTGGTGCGCCGCTTGGCGCAGCGTTTTCAGGGGCAGATCGTGTTTGATTACCAGCGCAGCCAGGCGGTGGCCGAAACCTTGAGCTTGCGCGTGTACCAGACTCCCGGCGGACAGGCTGATTTGCGCCTGCGCATCGAAGGCCCGCCCTTGCCGGTCGGCAAACCGCTGGCGGCCTGGCTGTTTGCCGAACGGGTGGCGCAGATCAAACCCGGGGCCGGGCCGCGCGCGCGCATTTTGGGTGCGGCTGACGAATTAAGCGATGGCGGCCAGAGCCTGTATCTGCCATTTCCCGCCGAGGCCCCGGCCGGACGCTATCGCATCCACATCAGCGGCAGCAGCCAAACGCGCTACCTGGCTTTATCACGCCTCAGCGCAGGACGCCAGGCGCGCACCGATTTTCATTTTCAAGCCGAATCCAGCCATGAACAACATGCACAATAAAACCCCCATGCTGATTTGCTTTGCCTTGTGCCCGGCATTGCTCGCGCCCCTCTCCGCAGCTTTGGCCGCGCCACTTGCCGCCCCTCTTGCCGCGCCAAGCCAGAGCGCGCCTGGCGCCGCCAGCGCCAGCGCCAGCGCGCCGGCCCTGTTGCGCCAGATCAAACAAGCCAGCCAGGCGCGCCATTTCAGCGCGCCCGACGCACAGGAAATGGCGCAGGCCGAACGCCTGTTCGCCCAGCTGTTCGCAGGCGCCGCCTTCAAGCAGGTGCAAAACACAGCGCAAGCCCTGCAAATGGAACTCACGCAGCAGGGCGATTTATGGTTGCTGCAAGAAGCCGCCGAGGCCCGGCGCGGACGCGGTTTTTACGCATTCCGCAGCAGCGGCCAGACCATCTTGCAAATGCCGCACAGCTTTAAAGATGAAATGACGCGCGAGATCGGCGTGCAATTATGCATAGAAGCCGGCGCGGCAGTGCGCGCCGCCGCCTGGAACAGCGTACCGCGCCGCTTTGAAGCCGAAGACGGGACACAAATCAATGCCGACCTGGCGCATTTGCCGCACAGCTGGCTGATCGCCTTCACCCGCGCCGCCGCCGCCAGCGGCAAAGCGCAGCGCATCTTGCAACTGCACGGTTTTGAACAAGGCAAGCGCAAACAAAGCGCGCTGCAAGACGCGGACATGATTTTAAGCGCCGGCCATGCCGCCCCGCCGCCAGCCTTGCGCCAGGCGCGCGCGGAACTGGCCAAACGCCTGCAGCGCAAGATAGCCCTGTATGGCGAAGATGCGCACGAACTGGGCGCCACCACCAATCAGCAAGCCGCCGCGCTGCGCGCCCAGCCTGGCTTTGCCGCGCAAATGCAATTTGTGCACATCGAAATGAGCCGCGAATTGCGCGCCGATTTACAAGCGCAAGCCGGATTGCGCGCGCACTGGCTGGCGGCTTTGCTGGCGCAAGGGGGACAATGATGGCGCGCATGCACTACCGCCGCCGCGTTGCGCGCATTCATAGCGCACACGCCGGCAGCGCGCCGGCCCGCCGGCATGGCCCGGCGCTGCAAGCATTCAGCGCGCTGAGCGCCTTGTGCGCGCTGCCGGCCCAGGCCCAGGTCGGCCTCGCCGACAGCCGCATGTTGAGCGGAATTGATGCGCGCGCGCTGGAGGCGGCGGCGCAATTGCCGCTGCCGCAGCAGCTTGAGCGCGTGCATCCCGGTGCACCGTTTTGGCGCGGCCATAGCGCCGGCGTGCAATGGACGCAACAACACATCCAGATCGCAGCGGGACACCAGCTGTGGCTTTTAGTGCCCGCCGGGGCCGCCTTGCACATAGAGCAGGCGCAGCCCGGCAGCGCGCTGCAATTCTGGCGCAGCAATGGCAGCGGCTTGCTGCTGGCCCAGCAGATCGCCGCCGTCCCCGGCGGCGGCTGGCGCCTGCAGGAAGCGGGACAAAGCGATGACAGCATGCAGCAAGCCCGCTTGTATCTGGTGGAATTGCCCGCCAGCGCGCCGCAGGCCGAATCGCTCAGCTTAGCGCTGCGCCGGCCACAAGCCTTCGCCAATCTGGCGCTGTACCCGGAATTAGTGGCCGCCGCCAGTCCCTCGCGCGTCCTGCGCATGGAGCAGGAAGCCGTGGCCCAATCGTATTGGCAAGTCGGGCCGGAACAGCGCCAGGAATTCATGGTGCAAGGCCCGGCCCGCCTGGCGGTGCGCAGCCGCGCCCTGTTTGGCGCGCCAGCCGTGGCCAGCGCGCAGGCGGAGTGGCAATTGCAGGTGCAATTGGCCGACGCCGCCGCGCCGCTCTCCGGCCCGCTCTGGCAGGCCAGGGCGGAAAGCCGGCAAATGCTGTATCTGGATGAACAGCCGGCCTTGCTGTCCGAAGCGCGCCAGGCCTGGCTTGATCTGCCCGCCGGCGCACACCGCCTGCAATTGCGCGCCAGCCAGCCGGCCTTGCTGCAAATCTGGAAAAGCCGGGCCGAACCTTATTTGCATGCCGCCAATGCCGGCCACCGCTTGCCGCAAGACGATGCGGCGCAAGCCCGGTTTGTCACTGATCCCTGGACGCTCGATGAAGCCAAGCTGGAACAAGCCGCGCAGGCCGGTCTGGCCGCCTGGGCGCACGCCGCCCCCAGATTGGCGCAGGATATGCGACGGCGCGGCAGCAGCAGCGCCGCCGCTGCGATTTGGCGCAGCCTGGGCGCGGCGCGTCCCGATGTTCCCGCCGCACAACAGGCCGCGCGCGAAGCAGCGCAGGAATTGGGCTTTTGGCGCGACCTCCTGCCGCACAATAAACCGCTGCCGCAGGCCGAACGCTATGCCTGGTTTTTGCAACAGCGCTTGCGCGAACCGGGCGAGCGCGAGTGGGGCCGCATCATCGCCAGCGCACATGAACAAGCCTGGCTGGATGGCTTGCAAGGAGTGCGTCTGGCGGCGCTGGGCGTGGGGCAGGAACAGGCCTTGCGCTACCACTTGCCGGCGCGCGAAGCCGCCAGCAGCCTGCGTCTGGCGCTGCCGGCGGGACAAGCCGGGGCCGGCCACAAACTGTGGCTGCAATTTGATCAGCAGCCCCCGTTCGTCCTGCAGTTGCAAGACAGCGCGCCCGCCCAGCACTTTGCGCCGGACGCCGTGGCCGCCGCCTTGCAGGCGCAAGCCCTGCGGCTGGGACAGGACGGCGCGCCGGCCCCAGCGCTGCAAGCCGGCAGCACCTGGTCGGCCCTGTTTGCGCATGGCGGCGCACAGCCGCGCGAAAGCGCTGCGCTGATACAGGCGCAACATCTGGACATCGCGCTGCCGGCGCAAGTGCGCGAAGTGCGCCTGTGGCGTGAGCAAGCCGCCGCGCAAAACAGCCCCGCCGTGTTGTACGCCGGCGTGCAATGGCGCGCCGGACGCCAGTGGCGCATGCAGGAAAGCGACTGGCTGGCCGCCTGGCAAGCCGGCGACAGCGAGCAGGGCTTGCATGATTTGCAACAGGCCTTGCGCGGCCAGGTCCCGCACGGGCCGGCGGCGCAACGCGACAGCCAATTGCAAGAATTGGCGCGCCTGATCGGCAGTGAAAACAATCTCTTCAGTCAAAGCGTGAGTCCGCCCCCGGTCACGCCAGAAATCAAACCGCAGCATGTGCAAAAACTGGCGCAGGCGCGCAGCCTGCTGGCGCAACAGCAATGGCTGCCGGCGCTGGAATTGTGGAGTCCGCTGACGCATCACCCGGAGCCTGGCTTGCAGCTGGAGGCGCGCGCGGCGCAATGGCAAGCCATGCTGGCCTTGGGCGAACTCAACCTGGCCGAACAGCTGGCGCGGCAGCGTCTTTTATATGACACGCAGGGGGCCGCACGCGAACAGGCGCGCGCCCACTTGCAGCAGCTGTATGCATTCCGTCAGGATGCGCCGGCCCGGCTCACCTTGGCGGCGGTGGCGCTGGCGCAGTTGCGCCGCGCCGATGGCGCCAGCGATCCGCGCCTGCTGCAGGAATTCGTGCACGCCCTGCAGGCCAATGATCAGAGCGAATCCGCGCTGCAAGCCGCCAGCCTGCTGCCGCGCGCATGGCAACCCCATAATCTGCTGCTCGGCTGGTGTCTGGAGCGCCAATGGCAAGCAGCGTTTGAGGTACTGCAAAGCAAGCAAAAACACGCCGCCGCACGCGAATATTGGCAAGCCTTGGCGCATGCGCGCAACGCACAGTGGCAGGCCGCCATGCAAGGTTTTTCTCTGGCGCACGATCTGGCCGCGCTGCACCCCGGCGCGCTGGAGCCTGCATATGGCGAACCCGCCGCCTGGCGCGACTGGCTGCGCGAGGGTTTGCAGCTGCAACAATCCTTGCAAGCCGCACGCGCCGACGCCGCCGCGCTGCGCGACTTGCGCCGCGCCTGGGGCGCATGGCAGGACAAGGCGCCCGGCCCCTGGCGCTGGCGCGATGCGCCGGGCTTGCTGCAAGACCATGACGGCGCGCAAACCCTGTACGCCAGCCAGCGCGACCATTACCAATACGCCTGGCGCAGCACAGCGCAACGGGCGCTGCAGCTCAAGGTGCACGGCCCGGTGCGCCTGCGCATCAGCGCGCGCGCCCTGCATGCCCAGCCTGAGCGCCAGCAAGCATTGCAAGCCTGGTTCAAGCTGCATGTGCACAGCCTGCACGAGGGCGAACAGCAACGCGCCCTGTACACCCTGCCGCTGCGCCATGACCGCGCCTTGCCGCAATGGCGCCTGGCAGGCGAGGAGGGCCTGGGCGTGGGACAGGCCGTGTGGCGTGAACTGGAATTGGGCGCGGGCGAACATCGCCTGGAATTGAGCGGGCAGGGCGCGGATGTGCTGTGGCAGGTGCAGCAAGCCAGACCGCAAATCGAAGTTCCGCTCTTACCCTGGTTGCAAGCCGATACGCCGCTGGCCCCGGCGCCGCTGTTTGACCCCCAGACATTTTCACTGGTGCGCGAAGCCGGCTGGTTTGGCTGCCGCACCTGTCACCAGATCTTGCAGCCGCAAGGCGCCGGCGCGGCAGGCGCGCGCGCCCTGCTGCAAGCGGCCTGGCCGCGCAGCGCCGGCTTGCCGGCCACACCGCCGCCGCCGTCGCCAGCGCAGCCGACCCCACTGGCGCAAGGGCGCAGCGCACCGCAACTGCTGGCGCGCGGCGCAGACATCGCGGCAATCGCCGCCTTGCCGGCGCCAGCCGAACGCAACGCCGCGCGCGATTGGCTGCAAGCCCTGCTGTGGCGGCTGGAGCAGGGCGACAGCCTGCCCAAAAGCCTGCTGGCCAAAGCCTTCGCCTTGCAGCAAGCCCATCCGGATTGGCTGGAACTGGGCGCCCTGGTTGACGCGCTGACCCATAACAGCGACTGGGAATTGCAAACCAGCGTGCAGGGCAGCGCCGGCATGCGCAGCCGCGCCCTGACCCATTGGCAGCCGGAAGCGCCCGCCATGCGCGTGCGCCGCGCCTTGCTGGGCCAGAGCGTGGACGGCGAATACCTGCTCAGCGGCGATACGCGCCTGCTCTTGAATCTGGAGAGCCGCGCCGCGCAAACCATGGAATTGCTCTTGCAACAGCGCGATGTGGCGCGCCAGCCGGCGCAAGCCCTGCGCGCCGCCATGCAAATCGGCAATGGCGAAGTGCGCGAATTTGTCTTGCAAGCCGGCGCGCCGCAACGCATCAGCCTGGCGCTGACACGCGGCCAGCAAGTGCTCAAGCTGTGGCTCAAACAAGGCTGGGCCAATCAATTTTTATCCGTGCGCGCAATCCACCATCCCGGACTCGGGGTGCAAGCCGAAAACGAACGCTTTTATCATGTCGCCAGCGCGCGCGAACCGCTGCGCCTGCTGCTGCCCGGCCCGGCCTGGGTGCGCCTGGACAGCTGGCGCGAGGGCCAGACCCACAGCCAATACCTGTTATTGAACGAAGCTGAAAACAAACTCAAACTCGGCCCGCCGCCCGGCGAAAAAGAAGGCTTGTACCGCGTCTTTGTGCGCCAGGCTGGCGCGCCGCGCATGCCGGCCACGCCGCGTCCGCAAACGGCGCAATTGCTGGCCGCGCCAGCGCCCATGTTCAGCGCGGCCTGGCTGGCGCAACTGGACGCCGGCGCCCGGGCCGCAGCGGCCCCGGACAGCGCGCCGGCCCCGCTCAGCGCGCAAGCGGGGCCTCATCTGGCCCCGGCCTTATCCCATCGCGCCGTCACACGCGGCACCGGCAGCCTGTACGCCAGCCTGCTGCCGCGCCAGGGCCAGCCGCTGTCATTTGAGAGCGGCGCCAGCTATCGCTATTTTGATGAAGACGGTCACAACTGGTATCGCGCCGAACTGTTTGCCCGGCGCGACAACGCAGCAAGCGGGGCCAGCCAGGCGCGCGCCCATCTGCTCGGCTTGCAGGGACACTATCTGCATGATCCGGGCTGGCGCGGCTGGCAGTGGGGCGCCCAGGCCGCGCTCTTATGGCGGCAGGAAAACGGCAGCCAAAAACTGCAAGGCGGCGCGCAAGCCTTTGTGCGCCAAAGCCGGGTCTTGCACCCGGATTGGATGCATCAACCCCAGGCGCGCATCTTCATCCGCCAGAGCGCCAGCGCGCAAGACGCCGCGCTGCTGGGCGGCGACGCCACGCAAAGCAGCACGCCAGCGCGCAATCTGGGCTTGGAAATCAGCGATAAATTGAGCTACCGCCCCTGGCAGGACGCCATCGCCAGCGCCCAGCTGCGTTTGCAAAGCGGGGCCAGCCTGCTGCCCGACACCGCCCATGTGCAAGCGCAATGGCAGCAAATGCGCGGCGCCCACCGCTTCGGCCTGCGCTACGACAGCAGCCTGCTGCGCGAAGGCGGGCGCTTGCGCAACAGCAATCACAGCGTGCGCATGCAACTCAATAGCGAACATTGGCTGGCGCAACAGCAGCGCCTCGAATTGGGCGTGTTTGTGCAGCGCGACTTGAGCCGGCGCGCCTGGTCTGCCGGCATCGGTCTGACCCTGCACTTAAACGGCGGACGCGATTTGCGCGACTTCAGCCCGGATGAACTGGCCTGGCGCGAATTGCGCCGGCGCCGCCAAGTCAGCAGTGGAGAATGAGCATGGCAAGGATGCGTCAAGCAGTGGATGACAGTCTGTTCAGCGCCGGCCTGGCTGCGCATGAATTGCGGATTGAGGCGCAGCGTTTAGCGCAGATCGGCCAAGCCTGGCGCGTCTGGCGCGCGCAACAAAGCGCCTGGGACGCCGGGGATGCCGATTTGCCCTGTCACTTCATGCGCGAATTCTGTTTGCAATGCCTGCAGCAATGGCAAGCGATGGCCGCCGCGCACAGCGAATTCACACAAGCCCTGCAAGCATGTGACAGTCCCGCCGCGCAAAAACGCCTGATGTTGGACTACGCCGCGCAACTCGGGGCCAGCCCGGCCCGGCTGCGCGGCGATGCGCGCGCCTTTGCGCGCTGGTTTGGCCCGGATGCGCTGGAAGACCGCTACCAGCGCGCGCAGGGTTTGCAAGAACGCCTCTTGCGCCTGGCATTGCGCCAATGCGGCCAGCTGGCGGCCTGGCGCTTGCAGCAGGAAACCGCAGCGGCAGATCAGGCGCTGGCATGCTGGCGCCGCCTGCGTCTGGAAGATTGCCTGCATGCGCTGCTGCAAGCCGGGGCCAACCAGACCTTGCGCAGCCTGGCCCTGCAAGCGCTGGCCACAGCCGGCAGCGCGCTGGCGCCGCAGTTGCAAGAAGACATCTTGCAGACACCCAGCTTGCAATTCGTGTATCAAAGCGCAGCCAATGCGCGCCTTGACGCCTGGTTGCAAATTCACGCCCTGGAATTGCTCTTGCGCATGGCGCCGGCCTCGTTTGTCGAGCTGGCCGCAGTGCGCCTGCGCAGCGCGCAAAGCCTGCAGCGCGCGCGCGCACAAAGCGGGGAGGGCGCGCCGGACCCGCGCGACGCTGATTTATTCGTGCGCCGCCGCATCGTTGACGCCTGCGCCAAACTCACGCGCAGCGCGCGCGCCTATCTGGCGCGCATCGCCGCCGCCGATCCCAGCCCCTGGGTGCGCCAGGGACTGGCGATCTTACTCAGTGAACAAGCATGCGCCGGGCAAAACGGCTTGATCCAGGAATTGTTTTTCCCGCTCTTGCAAAACGATGTCGAAAGCAAGGTGCGCGCGCAGGCCGCCTGCCAGCTGCCGGCCTTGCTCAGCTTGCAGCTGCGCCAGACCGGCCCGTCCCTGCCGCTGCAACGCTGGCTGGCGCAAGCGCTCAGCACCGAGCGCCAGGAATTTGTCTTGCGCTGCCTGCTGGCGGCGCTGGAACAATGCGTGCAAATCCTGGCGCAGGCCGGCAGCGCGCACGCCGCCAGCCTGCCGCGCTGGCTGGAAGCGGTCAACCCGGCGCTGGATGTGCTGCATTGCGAAGCCGGCTATAAAGTGCGGCGCTGGGCCGCGCACTGCGCCGAAACCCTCTGGCTGTACGCCGACGCGCGCCAGGCCGCCTTGCTGCCGGACTTGCAAAGCGCCATCGCCGCCTGCGCGCCCGGCCACGCAGTGCTGCTGCCGGCGCACTTTGGCGAATTGTCCGCCGCGCGCCTGGCGCGCATGCTGGCCTTGCTCACGCGCCAGGATTTCGGGCTGTCGCTGGAAAAAACCGCATCCGGCTGGCGCTTGTGGCGCGGCGAGCGTTTCGCCTTTCGCCTGTGGCGCTGGCTGCATGAAATGCGCCACCCCTCGCCCGACAAACGGCAAGCTTTCCGTCACACCGTGGGCCGGGTCTTCAAAGGCGAATTGCGCATCCCCTCGCCGATTCTGGCGGAAATGTCCGAAACCAAGGTGCCGGGCGAACCGCTGCAAATCGACAGCGAAGGCGGCTGGCGCCCCTATCTGCCCTTGGCCGACGAATTGCTGTCCCTGCTTGATCAAGACGCCGCCTCAGAAGCGCTGCGCATCGTCAGCAGCGAAGGCGTGACCGAATTGCGGCCGCCGCGCGGAGCCTGGGCGCGCATCAAAGCGCGGCTGTGGCTGAGCCGCAATTTCGCCACCATCGCACGCCTGCGCAACTGGCGCGAAGACAGCCAGGCCAGCCCGAACAGCTATTTGCAACAAATCCGCGCGCTGGGCTTTTCAGTCAAATTCCACGCCCACCGCTACGCCAAAAACTGGCAATGGCGGATTGATCCGGCGGTCAGCCGCTTTTTCGCCTTCGCCGCCGTGCCCTGGAGCATCAGCGCAGATTTGCCCAGCCCGCAAGATTTGTACTTGCGCTTTTCCAATTACTTCTTTTCCGCCTACGACAATTCGCTGCTGGATCTGGCCTTGTTCACCGCCGCCGCGATGGCCTTTTTCTTTGGCAACCACATCTGGCAAAACCGCCTGATGCAACAAGCGCGCCGCCGCGTGCCGCTGGTGGTGGGCGGCTGGGGCACGCGCGGCAAATCCGGCACCGAACGCATCAAAGCCGCACTCTTCAATGGCCTGGGCTATACCGTGGTCAGCAAAACCACCGGCTGCGAAGCCATGTTTTTATATGGCCACCCGCTGCAGCGCCTGCGCGAAATGTTTTTATTCCGTCCCTACGACAAAGCGACGATCTGGGAGCAGCAACATTTAGTGCGCCTCTCCACCCGCCTGGGCTGTGAAGTGTTTCTATGGGAATGCATGGCCTTGACGCCCGACTTTGTGCAACTCTTGCAACGCAGTTGGATGCGCGATGATATTTCCACCATCACCAACACCTTCCCAGACCATGAAGACTTGCAAGGCCCGGCCGGCATCAATATTCCGCAAGTGATGTGCAATTTCATTCCCAAAGGCGGGGTCTTGCTCACCAGCGAAGAACAAATGCGGCCGATTTTGCAGCAAGCCGCGCAGCAGCTGGGGACACGCATGAGCGGCGTCGGCTGGCGCGAATCGGGCTTGCTGCCGCCCGATGTGCTAGCCCGTTTTCCCTACCAGGAACACCCGGACAATATCGCCTTGGTGCTGGCCTTGGCGCGCGAACTGGGCGTGGCGCCCGATTTCGCCTTGAAAGAAATGGCCGACCGCGTGGTGGCCGATCTGGGCGTGCTGAAAACCTATCCCTATGCCAGCGTGGCCGGACGGCGTTTGATGTTTGTGAATGGCATGTCAGCCAATGAGCGCTTCGGCTGCCTGGGCAATTGGACCCGCCTGGGCTTTGACAAAATGGAGCCGGACGCGCTGCCCGGCGTGTTTTTGAGCACCGTGGTCAACAACCGTGGCGACCGCATTGCCCGCTCGCGCGTATTCGCCAACATCCTGGTGGAAGACTTGCGCGCCGATTTCCATGTGCTGATCGGCTCCAATCTGGCCGGCCTGCAAGGCTATATCCGCGCAGCCTGGGATGCCCAAGCCGCCAAAATCACCCTCTGGCCGGAGCAGGGCGAGGCGCTGCAAGTCTTGCAGCAATTCGCGCGCCATCTGCGCATCTGCCACAGCGCGGCGCAATTGCAAGCGCGCCTGCAAGCCAGCTGGCAGGGCATGGGCTTGCCGGCGACCGGCTGCAACTGGGCCGAACTGGCCGCCAATCCGGCCGCGCTGCAAGCTGCGCTGGAGGCGCTGCACTGTCCCCACAGCCAGGCGCTGTTGCAGGCCATGCAAGCGCAGCGGCAAAGCCTGCAAGAATATGAGGACTTCGCGCGCCGCCTGCAGCAAAGCGCAGACCAAGCCACGCTGGACGCTGAATTCCGCGCGCTGTTATGGCAATGGTTTGCGCGCAAGCTGATTGTGGTGGAAGACTATTACGCCAGCGGCGACAGCATCATCCAACGCTTAGCCGAACTGATCCCGCCCGGCTGTGAAAACCGCGTGATGGGAATTCAAAACATCAAGGGCACAGGCTTGGGCTTTATTTATTGCTGGCAAGCCTGGGACGCCTGCTGGCAAGCCTGCCGCGACTTGCTCGCACGCGATGGACAAAGCCAGGAACAGGGGTTGCAAGACTTGCTGCAGATGCAGGATTTCGGCGTGTTATCAGAACAGCATCTGCGCCACACATTGGAGCAGGCGCGCGCCCAGCCCGCGATGCAAACTGACGCCCGCCGCGCCGCCCTGGCGCGCATCGAACAGCAACTCAATGTGCGCATGCAGGAAGTGCGCGCCGCGATGGGCGCACAGGCCGCCGCCTCCTGGCAGGAAACGCTGTGCGCCTGGCTCGAATCCTGGCTGGACGCGCCCGACGCCATCCTGCGCCGCCGCCGCGCCAACCGCATCTACACCGACCTCGCGGCAGAGCGCATCAGCCACGCCCGCGCCGCGCGTGAATTGCAAGACTTGACGCAAAGACAAAAGGGCGGCTGGTTATATCAGCACTGGAAGCGCTGGCGCGCGGGGTGAGGGGGGGGACTGGTTGATTGAAATGCAAAAATGGCAGGGATTCTTGCGAATCACCTGCCATTTTTTCGTTTCTGAACGCGAAGTTCAGAAGCGGGAATTACTTGGAAGCGGAAGCAGAAGCTGCAGCAGCGGAAGCCGATGCGGAAGCGGAAGCTTCTTTCTTAGCTTTCTTGGCTTTTTTCGGCTTGGCGGAAGCGTCAGCGGAAGCAGCGGCGGAAGCCATTGCGGAAGCGGAAGCGGAAGCAGCCGGAGCGGAAGCGCTGGCGAAAGCGGACACGGAGAACAGGGTGGCTACCAGAGCGGCGATCAGTTTGGACATGTTAAAACTCCTCAAGGTTAGACAGATATACTGTGTTGTAAGTCCACTCATGCGAGTGCAGACCTGTCCGTAACGCGATGCTTTGCAAGCCGGTTGACAGCATTTGCATAAATTTTTTTCAGGCCGATGACAGACGGCAAATTCATCCTGAAAACAGCTGCAGGCATAGGCAAGCGCAGCTATCGGGCGGATGAAGTTTATTTACGCAGGCGCCATCTGCGGTGCGCCGGACAAGCATGATTGCGATTCAATAATCCCAATCCTCATGCCGAACCGGCAGGCGGTTTAACTCCTGCCGCACATGTTTCCAGTTTGGCAAAAACTGATCCATCAGCCGCACAAAGCGCGTGTTGTGGGTTGGCTCGATCAAATGCGCCAATTCATGCACCACAATGTATTCGAGGCACTCAGGCGGTTTTTTTGCCAGTTCCGAATTCAAGCGGATGTAAGCTGCAGCCGGGTTGCAACTGCCCCATTTCGTCTTCATGTGCTGTACAAAGACGCGCGCCGCTTGCACCCCCATCAATGGCTGCCACTTTTGCAATAAGCCGGGTATTTCAGCCTTAATCAGCTCGCGATACCAGCCGTTGAGCAATTCTTCCTTGCGCGCTTCCGGGGTGTCGGGGCGCCAGCGCAGCAGTAAATGGCTGTGTTGCAACTCCAGCGCCGGCGCTGCATCATGCTCTTGCACGCGCAGCAAGTAGCGCTTACCCCAGACATAATGGCTTTCGCGCTCCAGAAATTCATGCGGGGCTTCACGCACCTGGTCCAGAATTTTGCGTTGTTCACGCTTAATCCAATCCAATTTGCTGATGACAAACAGCCGGATCGTTTCCAACTCCATATACAGCGGCGCGGCAATGCGCACCCGGCCCAGCGGCGGATAGACACTCAGGTGGATGTTTTTAATATTCTTTTTGACCACCTCAATCGACAAATCACCAAGCGCGATATGGGTTTGCATCAGTATTCAGGATCGCCTTTGAGGATCAAAAAAATCTGGTTCAATTCATTTTCGTCAGAAAACAATTCCGCCAGCGTTGCTTTGATCACATTTTCCTTGGCAGGTGAGTCGCGCCAGCTATCGGGGCGGCGCTCTTTTACCAAGCGGTCAATGCGCAATGCCCGCAACATCGCCGGATCATCAAACGCCACTTCGTCTTGCGCCAGTATGCCCTCGGTCGCCGGGGGCGCTTTCATGTTCTGCAAGGCTTGGTACAGCTTGCGCTTGCCGGGAGTGTCGAGCAGTTTTGGCAAATCATTGTCCTGCCCGGCCTGCACCAGGCTGGCCAGTGCAGCGATGCGCGCCAGATAATCTTCATACTCAATCGCCTTTTCCCGGCGCAGCGCGATAATTTCACTCAGCAGCGCCGACATGCGGGCAAAATAAGCCGGGTCGGTCAGACTTTCGCGGATGATGGTGCTGCGCACATTGTTTTCAATCGCCTCGGCAATCGCGGCCCGGTTGCCGTTCATATTGCTTAACTTTGCGGCGATGGCGTCAGCAATGCCGGTGTTGACGATGACTTCCAGCAAGCCCATGCCGTCAAAATCGGAAATCGTGCGCGGCTCCTCAGCTTCGATATAGGTGTCGATTAAATACCGCATACCCGCTTCAAACGGTTTTAAATCCAGCGTCTCATTGCTGGCCTGGCGGATCAGCTCGCGCAACTTCACATAGTGCGCCAATTGTGCGCGCATCTGCAGCACATCGCCTTCGCTGTAGCCAGCCGACTGGGCCTCATCGGCAATATTGCCCCAGGCGCGCAACAGCGCCACCACCGCCCGGTACAAGGCGATGCGGCGCGGCGCATGGTCTTCCAGATCGGTGGGAATTTCGGTATTGCCGCAAAAATAGTGAATGTGCGCCAACTCATCCTTGGGCGGGGCCACCGGCTCACACAGCAGGGCCAGCGCCATCAGCGCATTATCCAGGCGCTCACGGCCAATACTGAGCCGGTTATGCATTAAGACCTGCGGATTGGCCACTACGCTTTGATCAAGTTCGGTGGTGTACACCGCAATCGCCTTTTCCACCTTTTTAAACAAATCCTTGAAATCGACAATGTAGCCAAATTGCTTGTCTTCGCCATCGAGCCGGTTGGTGCGGCAAATCGCTTGAAACAGTCCATGATCCTGCATCGTTTTGTCGATATACAAATAGGTGCAGGAAGGCGCGTCAAAGCCGGTCAGCAGCTTGTCCACCACAATCAAGAGCTTCATCAAACCCGGCTCTTTGACAAAGCGGCGCTTGGCCAGTGCTTCATAGCTCTCGGTTTTGCTTTGCCCGGGGCGCGCTTCCACCTCTTTTAACAGTGTGTTGTAAGTGTTGTAGATGAATTGTTTTTCGGTTTCGGTGTTATCGCCAATTTCTTCCAGCGTCACATCGCGCGCCTGCGGATTGTAGGAAGTGATCAGGGCGCAGCGATCACGGAAGATGGTTTGCTGAAAAAGGCCAAAATATTTGCACGCCTCATAGATGCTGGAGGCGACCAGAATGGCATTGCCGCGCCCGTTTTTCAGGCGCTCCACCAGCTCAAAATCGAAGATGATGTTTTCCACCACCCTATCCATGCGCGACTTGGAGCTGAGCACTTTTTGCAGCGTGCCCCATTGTTTTTTCAGCTCATCTTTTTGCCATGCATTCAAGCCCTGGGTGCGCGACTCGAACCAGCGGTCGATTTTGTCGGTTGAGCCAAGGCGCTGGTCAATATCGCGCGCTTCATAGATCAGATCGAGCACCACCCCGTCCGCCACCGCTTCGGGGAAGATATAAGTGTGGATGTAGCTGCCAAAGGTTTCGACCGAGCTGGCCTTGTCAGCCTTGTACAGCGGCGTGCCGGTAAAGCCGATGAAGACGGCATTCGGCAAAATCGCCTTCATGATCTGGTTGAACTTGCCGCTTTGGGTGCGGTGGCACTCATCCACAAACACAAAAATCTCGCCCGAGGTGCGGCTGGGCTGTGCCCGCAAGTCTTTGAGGAAGGCTTCAAAATCATCCACGCCACGGCGGCCAAATTTATGCACCAGCGAGCACAGCAGGCGCGGCGCGGGTTGCGCCAGGCGGGCCAGCAAATCGCGTCCGCTGCTGGTGCGGTACAGGTCTTCACCGGCATCGCTAAACACATCTTTGATTTGCGCATCGAGTTCGCTGCGGTCGGTGATAATGGCCACACGCGCTTGCGGCAGGTTTTCCAAAATCCACTTGGCCAACCATACCATCATCAAGCTTTTGCCTGCCCCCTGGGTGTGCCAGATGATGCCGCCCTGGCGCTTCATCACATGCGCTTGCGCCGCCTTGATGCCGAAATACTGGTGCGGCCTGGGCAGTTTCTTGATGCCGCCATCAAACAGCACAAAATCGTGCAGCAATTCGATCAGGCGCGTCTTATTGCACAACTTGAGCAGATATTTATCCAGTTTGTAGCGGCTGTTGTCGGCTTCGTCTTCTTTCCAGCTCAGAAAGAATTTCTCTTCGGTTTTGATCGTGCCATAGCGCAAGCCCTGGGTATCATTGCCGGCTAACACCAGTTGCACGGTGCTGAAAAAATCGGCGTGAAATTCTGCGCGTTGGTTGGACAGATTTTGCCGTATGCCTTCGCCTATCTCGGTGGTGCTCTTTTTCAGTTCCAGCACGCCGATGGCGATGCCATTCACATACAAGACCAGATCAGGGCGGCGCTCGTGCTTGCCGCGCAGGGTGACTTCTTCGGCAATCGCGAAATCATTCGCCTGTGGATTGTCCCAGTCGATCAGGCGCAGCGTGATGTCCTTGCTGCTTTTGCCGGTGGCGACCGTGACGCCATAGCGCAGCAAGCCATACACGGCTTTATTGTTATCGTATAACTCACCCTGTTTATTGGCGGCTTGCCGCAGTTGCAACAGCGCCGCGCTGATGTGTTCCGGCGCATAGCCGCTGCGGCTTAAAAAGTCGTTTAGCAAGCCGGCTTCGATATTGCTATTGTCGCGGCGCTCAGACCAGTCACCCAAAAAGGTGTAGCCCAATTCATCATGAAACAGCTTGATCACACGCGCTTGCGTGATGTGCTCCGGCTTGCCGATATGGCTCATGGTTACGCTTCCTCTGTGTTTGGTGGGACGAGGCGGATTTGGCCCGTCAGCAGTTTTTGCATCATGGCTTGCTTTAGTTGGCGGGCTTTGCTGAGTTTGGCTTCGAGGGCGGTGATTTCGGTGTCCATGTTAAACAAGATCTTAGCTATTGCAGCTTGTTCGCCGCTATTGACCGGGAAATTTAACAATGTCGAATTAATTAACACAGTGTTTAGATTCATTTGCGATCCAGTTTGACCATGCTTCGACCATTCTGATTCTAATGCTTGCAATTTATAGTAAAGGAAATATTGATCAATCTTTAAATTTTCAAAAACTACAAAACCGTCATGAATACATGTTTCAATTCGTGTGATAATCGCTCGCCCTACGGTTGCGCAAATACTCATAATAAGGCTTCCAGCGGCAACAGGTCGGCTATACTTAACACCAAATTGAGATAGATGCTGAGTAGTATCATCTAAATACATGCCTGATTTAGTTACATCGCTGATGCGAACCCACCCGATTGGTGAGTTTTCATCAAACCAAATCGGGTCATCAATCGGGCGGGGAGATGCGCCACGCTGAATTGTTGCGATTTCGCTTATTTTGAGCACTTTCCATTGATCTTCCGCATTAGACAGGCGCTTCTTTCCTGTTAGCAAATTTTGCATTGCGCCTTGCTTAATTTGCCGTTTTTTTGCGAGAAGTTGCTCCAACGCACCTACGAGTGCATCTGCATCGGACAAGGCCTCTGCAATAGCTTCTTGCTCTAGCAAGGTTGGTGGACATGGTAAGTGGATTGTTTTTAACGCATTTGCGCTAATGTGAACAACGGCATCGCCTTGTCCCATGCTTGACTTTTGCTTATTTGTAGTTGGTGAGTTTAATGCGTACCCCAGGAATGTGGAATTATAGTTTTCAGGACGCAAAATAATAATATCGCTGCCAGCATATGTCTCGTTAGTCGCAAGGAATGAGGCACATTTGCCAATATCTTGTTTTGTTTCACCCGAGCACGCAAACAAAATATCGCCTTGCTTGAGTTGTTTGCTCCTCTTTGCCACATCTTCCGAGATGTAACTGTGAAAAAAGCGGATTATATTATGATGATGTGTGTATATCTCACCGTATCTTATACATGGTATCGATCCGCTATTTGCTTCAGCCTTAAGAATTCCTGCGCCTTTGCTAAAAGGCCCAATTTTCGCCAACGGAATCACCTGCCAATCTATTGGGATGAGTCCAAATTCTGTTTGACGGACAAGTGACAATCTGGCCTCTGTTATCACCATACAAACCCCATCTTCGCCAAATGTGCATTCACCTGCGCTTCCATCTCCGCCACCTGCGCATTAATTTCCGGCAAGCTCGTCCCATAGCGCTGCGCCAATTCCTTGACCCGTTGCGCCAGCGCCTGACTCACCCTGTCCATTTCCCCATGAATATCACGATCCAACTGCGCCAGCCATTTGTCGCGCACGACCAAATCTTTGATGTCGTCTTCAGTCAGATCGGCATATTTGTCATGCGCCAGCTTATCCAGCGCCTTATCCTTGTCCTTGATCTGCTTTTTCAGGTGCGCAATCTCGTCCTGCAAATGCAAATACGTATTCAGCGCTTGCAATTCGCGCAGGTCTTCGTGTTCCGGCTCCTGCGCGATGCGGATAGAGGCATGGTTGCGCGCGCGGGACAGGCCATCGGCCAATTTTTCGCGCAGCAGTTTGATTGCCGCCAGATTGGCGCGCCAGGTTTCCAGTGCGCTGCGTTCTTCATCCCCTATGTTTTTACACAGGCGTTCTGAAACGGCAGCCTGGGAAATCCGCCCCAGCCTTTGCATAGCCGGGCCGGCTTCCAGCGCGCTTTGCGCGTCCTGCAAGGTCTCCAGTTGCATCTGTGCGCTGGCATAGGCCATGAAGCCTGCGCCATCTGCCTGCCGCCACAAAGCCAGCACCGCCTCTTGTTGCGCCTTGCTCGCGTCGGCGCGGTTTTCCACATCCTGCAAGGCGCCGCCTTCGCTGCTGTGTTCATCAATCAACTCAGTCAGCGCCGCTTCGTGTTCTTCCTGTTTTGCCGCCAAAGCGTCGATTTCACGCTGCTTGGCGGCAAAGTAACGCGCCACAATCAAGGGCTTGGGCAAGAGATCGCAGGCCCAGCCCCGGTCGATTTGCTTACTTTCTTTGCCATCCTTGCTTTTTTTACTTTCAAACACGCGCTGCGGCTTGGCCACCCAGCCTTCCGCCGCAATCTGGTAGCAATCATCCTGCATGGTTTCGGCCCAGTAATCGAGCAAATGCTGGTACACGTCATAGGCATTGATCAAGGGCCGATCTGCATAATGCGCGAGCAAGCCCTCGGCCACTTCCACAATCAGCGCCTTGGGCTTGAAGCCGGCTTGCAGGGATTTGAGGCGGATTTCCGCCGTCTGGCGCCAGTGCTCAAAATGCGTATTCATGCCAGCAATATAGGCGGCAAATTCGGGATGGTGATAGATGCCGGGCTTGATCTGGGCAATTTCGAGCGCCAGATCAAAATAGCCCTCGCGCCTGGGCGCAAATAAAGTCGCTTGCAACTGCGGGCACACATCCCAATAGGCTTGTAAAGCCTGAATGTCGGCTGCGGGAATGCCGCCTTGCAGATGGCCGGCAATGTCTTGCACATCTTCCGCCTTGGCCGAGTCGATGTAGCGCGGCAGGTTCAAATTGAAATCGTTTTTTTCGATTTCATCCAAGCTCACGCGGCGCGCATAGCTCGGGTCGGATTCATCTTGCCGGGTGAATACATCCACAATTTTGTGCAAATCCTGCTCGCGCAAGCGGTTTTTCGGGCCATCTTTCATGAAGCCGGCACTGGCGTCGATCATAAAAATGCTTTTGCGCGCCTGCGCGTCTTCTTTATCGAGCACGATGATGCAGGCCGGGATGCCGGTGCCGAAAAACAGATTGGCAGGCAAGCCGATAATGCCCTTGATCAAGCCGCGCCGGATCAGGTTTTTGCGGATATCGGCCTCGGCATTGCCGCGAAACAAGACCCCGTGCGGCAAAATGCAGGCGCCTTTGCCGTTTGGCTTGAGCGAACGCACGATGTGCAGCAGATAGGCAAAATCACCCTGTTTGGCGGGCGGGATGCCAAAGGCGGAAAAACGGTCGAATTCGTCATTTTCCGCGTGCATGCCATTGCTCCATGCTTTGTCAGAAAAGGGCGGATTGGCCACCACATAATCAAAGGTTTTGAGGCTGCCGTTTTCTTTGAAAAGGGGCGTCGTCAGGGTATTGCCCTGCACAATGGTGGCGGTGGGCATATTGTGCAACACCATATTCATATAGGCTAAGCCGCTGGTGGCTTCGTCCTTTTCCTGCCCGTACAGCGAAACCGGGGTTGGCGCTTCGTCGGCCACTTTCAACAATAATGAGCCGGAACCGCAGGTGGGGTCGTACACGGTGGTGCTGCTGCTGGTGCGTGCGCTGCCAATGCCAATCACCTTGGCCATGATGCGGCTGACTTCGGCAGGGGTGTAAAACTGGCCCTTGCTTTTGCCGCTATCTTTGGCGAAATGCTGCATCAGATATTCGTAGGCGTCGCCCAAAATATCGTCGCCTTCGGCGCGGTTTTTGCTGAAATCGAGTTCCGGACGCTCAAAAATGGCGACCAATTTGGTGAGACGGTCAATTTTTTCCTTGCCGTCGCCCAGCAATTCGGACTTATTGAAGTCGGCCTTGATGCTTATCCGGTTGGCTTTTTCCAGTGGCGCGATAACTTTGGTGTTGATGTATTCGCCAATGTGCGGGCTGCCCTTGAGCGCAACCATGTCCTTGAAGTTGGCCCCTTCGGGCACGATGACGCTGGCATAGCGCTGCCCGGCGTATTTGTCGCTGACGTATTTGATAAACAGCAGGGCCAGCACATAGTCTTTGTACTGGCTGGCATCCATGCCGCCGCGCAATTCATCGCAGGAAGCCCACAGCGAGGAATACAGTTCTGATTTTTTAATCGCCATGGTGCGTGACTCCAGGTAAGAAGCGCAGAATGGCGCAGCTTGCGCGCAGTGCAGGGGAAGTGAAGATCATAAAAACGGACAGCAAGAAATGAATAAGGCGAAAGTATGCCGCATTTCCTTGTGGAATTTGCTGATGACGTAAAGAAATCAAAGCATCAGTCCGATACGGGAAAGCAGTCATATGCGGCGCGCTTTCGTACCCAAAAAAAGCAATTTTACCTTGCCAATGACGTCTGAACAGATACCAACAACATAAAGGAGCAACATCAGTCGCGATAATCGGCGGATGATATGGCTCCGCGCCGCGCCGCGCCGTTCGCGGCTAAAGCCGCTCCAAGGAACGCGCCCCCGCCACCTCTTGCTCCAGCCTGTACAGCGCGCGCAATGCGCCGGCGATGGTTTGCGCGCTCTGTTTGCCATAGCCGCCGCCGCCCAGCCATACGGCAGGCACTTGCATGCAGTGCAGGCAGCGCCAGATGCGTTCTTCCCGCGCGATGCAGTCTTGTATGGTCAAGGCCATGCCGCCCAGTGGGTCGCTTTCCAGCACATCGCTGCCGGCGATCACAAAGGCGAGCGCAAACGGGCGGCTGGCGTGTTGCGCCGGCAGTTGCGCCAAGGCCTGGTCGAGCGCGCGCAGGTAGTCGCCGCCATCCACCCCGCTGCGCAGCGGCACGGCCAGATCAAGCCGTTGGCGCGAGCGTTCGCCATAGGGGTAGATCTGGCTGTTGAACTGGTCGAGAATAAACACGCTGCGGTCAGTTTCAAACGCTTCCGCATTGCCATTACCGTGGTGCGCATCCACATCAATCAATAACACGCGCTGTTGCTGGCCCAGACTGCCGGCGCCGCGCAGCTCTTGCAGCGCAGTGTAAATATCGTTGTAAACGCAAAAACCTTCGCTGTTGAGTGCGCTGGCGTGGTGGTAGCCGCCCGCCAGATTCCAATAAGACTGTCCCTGCAATGCGCCTTGCGCGGCATACAGGGTGGCGGCGCAGGCGCGCCGCATCGGTAAGAGAATTTTGCGGTCTATCCAGGAAAAGGGCAGCGGCAGGGCTGGCAGTTCGAGCGCGCGCAAAATGTATTCTTTTTGCGTGCATTGCGCGGCATGGCGCGCGCCCATATGCGCTTGCAGGCGCGCCAGCTCCAGGGCTGGCGGCGGGGTTTGAAAACTGGCAGACGGTAAATCCGCCAACATGCGCCGCACTTTGCGGAATTTACAGCCATCAAAGGGGTGTAAATAATTCAGCAAACCGAAATCGATATTCAAGCCTTCGTCGTACAAAATATGCATGGCGCCCTCGTTCAGTGTGCAGCCGGCGTCAGCAGGCGGCGTATGCTGGCGGCCTGGGCTTGCGCGGCTTCCGGGCCATAGCCGCCACCGCCTAAAAACACAGCGGGAATTTGTGCTTGCTTTAACATGGCGTGGATGCGCCAATCGCGCTCCGCACAGTCTTGCACTTCCAGCGCCAGCCGCGCATAGCGGTCACTCGCTAACACATTCGCACCGGCGATCACAAACGCCAGTTTGAAAGCGCCATGCGCGGCGATGCGGGCGCGCAATTGCGCTAAACCGCTCTCCAGCAGGGACAGGTAGGCGGGGCCTTCGCTGCCGCTGGGGAGGGGCAGGGCGATATCGATGCGCTTCTTGGAATATCTATCAATGGGATAGATGCCATCATTGTATAAATCCAGAATCGTCACGCGCTCATCCTCAAAAAAATCATAGGCAATGCCATTGCCATGGCAGGCATCGACGTCAATGATCAAAATCCTGTCATTTTCAGATAACTTCCCATCGGCGCGCAGCGAAAAAACTGCAGTTGAAATGTCGTTGTAAATGCAAAAACCTTCGCATGATGTGCTGCTGGCGTGATGGTAGCCGCCGCTTGTGTTCCATGCAGATTCTCCTTGCAGCGCTGCGCTTGCTGCCTGCAATGTCGCCGCGCAAGCCCAGCGCATAGGCAACAGAAAATGCTGATCCAGCCAGGAAAGTGACAGAAACGGGAGGTTGGGCAGGCCCAAGGCGCGGGTGATCCATGTCTTGCTGCGCGATTTGGCGCGTCCCTGCAACATCATTGGCTCTTGCAAGACATCAAGTGAAAGTGCTTGTGCTGGCGCAACATATTCTATTGCGCTCAAATCAGCTAACAATTCTTTTGTGTGGCGGAATTTGGCGTAATCAAAGCGGTACCAATCCGCTAATTTGCTGGCCATGCCCAAGTCAAAATTGTATTGCGCGGAATAATAAATTTTCATAGGTACTTAAGTTCGTTGGCAAACTTCAAGATTTGATCTGGCGTCCAGACCCCTATCCCTAAAATCCGCGCCAAGTTGCCATAGTGACCAGCGTTCGGCGTGAAGCTTGGTTTGCGTCCGCCAGCCATGAGGCAATTTGCCACCACATGAGAGCAGTTATTTCTCACTATTTGATAGCGTGGCTGCATTTGCACATAGTCGTTATAGAAAGACAGAACGGCTTCTTCATCCAGATTGTATAGCTCAATCACTTCGGGTTGCCTTCCTCCCTCACTGTGGATGTCTTTGCCCAAACTGGCGACCCAAGCCCCGGTTTGGCTGCGCTTGGTTTTGATATCTTTCGCGTCGGCGCCGCCCTCCGGCCAAAAGCTGATATATTGCCCACGCACCAACAAAGCAGTATGCCCCACCATTTGCTCATGCGGCAGCCAAATAAATACTTTTATCATGACGCTTCCTATTTCTTTTTGGAAATAATCTTGGTAAATTACTACTCGCAAAGCGCGCATCTTAGCACGCGCTCTGGCGCTTTGGCTTGAAATATTCATATGATTCTGTGCTGGCAAGCCGGCCCCTTCTTATCAGATTCTGTCTCACCGTATTCCCCATCCCCCCGCAAAATCCGCTACCATGTCGCGCCATAGAGCGCCGCCTCTAAACAGCAGGCGGCCTTGGCAAACGCACACCACAAGAGGAGTTTTCATGTCCGAATTGCAATATATGAGCGGCTTTGGCAATGAGTTCGCCACCGAGGCGCTGCCGGGCGCTTTGCCGCAGGGGCAAAATTCGCCGCAGAAATGCGCCTATGGCTTGTATGCCGAGCAGATTTCCGGCACCGCTTTCACCGCGCCGCGCGCGCATAACCGCCGCACCTGGATGTATCGCATCCGTCCGGCGGTGGTGCATGGGCGTTTTGCGCGTATCGATAACGGCAAGATGCTGTCCCATTTTGACGCGATTGAGGCAAATCCCAATCAAATGCGCTGGAGTCCGCAGCCTATGCCGGCTGAGGCCACCGACTTTATTGCCGGCTGGACCACCATGGCCGGCAATGGCTCGCCGGAGTCGCAAACCGGGCTGGCGGTGCATCTGTATGCGGCGAATGCCGATATGGGACAGCGCTTTTTTTATAACGCCGATGGCGAACTGTTGATTGTGCCGCAGGCCGGGCGCTTGCATATCGCCACTGAATTGGGGCGTCTGGACGTGGCGCCGCAGGAAATCTGTGTGATTCCGCGCGGCGTGCGTTTTCAAGTCAGCCTGCCGGATGGCCAGGCGCGCGGCTATATCTGCGAAAACTTTGGCGCTCATTTGCGTCTGCCTGATCTGGGTGTGATCGGCTCGAATGGCCTGGCCAATCCGCGCGATTTTCAAACTCCGGTGGCGGCCTGGGAAGACCGCGCGGGCGATTTCACCCTGGTCGCCAAAATGGGCGGCAATCTGTGGGCTGCGTCTATCGGCCACAGCCCGCTGGATGTGGTGGCCTGGCATGGCAATATGGCGCCGTATAAATATGATTTGCGCCACTTCAACACCATCGGCTCGATCAGCTATGACCATCCTGACCCGTCGATTTTCCTGGTGCTGCAATCGCCCTCGAATACGCCGGGCGTCGATGTGATTGATTTTGTGATTTTCCCGCCGCGCTGGTTAGCCGCTGAAAACACCTTCCGCCCGCCCTGGTTCCATCGCAATATCGCTGCCGAATTTATGGGGCTGATCCATGGCGAATACGACGCCAAGGCGGATGGTTTTGTACCGGGCGGGGCCAGTCTGCATAACACCATGAGCGGCCACGGGCCGGATGCGGCGACCTTTGAAAAAGCCTCGAATATCAGCACCGCCACCCCGCATAAAGTGGCTGACACCATGGCGTTTATGTTTGAGTCTTGCAATATGATGAAGGCCACGCCGCACGCCACCCAATCGGCGCAGTTGCAGGCGGACTATGCGCAATGCTGGCAGAGCATACAAAAACATTTCAACCCGGATCAGGCATAAAAATATGAGCGCACATTTGCAAGCGGCCCTGGCCGCCAACCCGACTTTACACCCGTCCCTGCGTTCCTGGCTGGCTTGCGCCAATGAGCCGGGCTGCGATTTTCCGATTCAAAACCTGCCGTTTGGCGTGTTCGCGCCAGCCGATGGCGCGCCGCGCGTGGGCGTGGCGATTGGCAATCTGGTGCTGGATTTGGCGGCGCTGCAGGCTGCTGGCCTGTTGTCCGTCCCTGGACTGGAAGCCGGCGTATTTGCGCAAGCTTCTTTGAATGCTTTCATCGGCCTGGGGCCGCAAGTCTGGCGCGCGCTGCGCTCGCAACTCTCGGCTTTGCTTGCGCAAGATACGCCGACCCTGCGCGATGATGCCGCGCTGCGGGCGCAAGCCTTGCATGCGCAAAACGCGGTGCGCATGCTGCTGCCGGTGGAAATTCCGGGCTATACCGATTTCTATTCCTCCAAAGAGCATGCCACCAATGTCGGCTGTATGTTCCGCGACCCGAAAAACGCGCTGTTGCCGAATTGGCTGGAAATTCCGATTGGCTACAATGGCCGCGCTTCTTCGGTGGTGGTGTCAGGTACGCCGATTCATCGCCCGATGGGACAGATTAAAGGCCCGACCATGGAACGCCCGGTGTTGGCGCCGTGCGGCAAACTGGATTTTGAGCTGGAAACCGGCTTCATCATTGGCCGCGCCACCGCTTTGGGCGACGCCGTGCCGCTGGCCCGGGCGGAAGAGCATATTTTCGGCATGGTGCTGCTGAATGACTGGAGCGCGCGCGATATTCAAGCCTGGGAATATGTGCCGCTGGGGCCTTTTAACGCTAAAACCTTCGGCACCACGATTTCGCCCTGGGTGGTGACGATGGAAGCGCTGGAGCCTTTCCGCGTTATGCAACCGCAGCAGGAGCCGCAGCCGCTGGCGTATTTGCACGATGGCGCGGCGCATGGTTTTGATATTGCGCTGGAAGTCGATTTGCAGCCGGGCTATGGAGCGGGACACACGATTTGCCGCACCAATTTCAAGCATATGTATTGGAGCATGGCGCAGCAGCTCACCCATCACACGGTGTCGGGTTGCAATCTGAAAGTGGGCGATTTGATGGGTTCCGGCACCATCAGCGGGCCTGATAAAGATGCTTTCGGCTCGCTCTTGGAATTGACTTGGAACGGCGCCAATCCCTTGCGTTGGGGGCAGGGCGATGGCGTGATTGAGCGCAAATTCCTGGAAGATGGCGACACCCTGATCATGCGCGGCTGGTGCGATGCGGGCGCGTTCCGCATCGGTTTTGGCGAGTGCAGCGGGCAAGTCTTGCCGGTGAAATAAGCCGGCGTGCGGGCGCCGCTGTGATTGCGGCGCCCGCCAATGGCGTTTCATGCGGCCACATCGAACACCCTGTCCAAAAAAGAATCCGGACATCACACAAGATGATGATGTCCGGATTCAGCCAGACAACGCGCCTTGCTGGCATGCATACTGCTGTTTTTACGCACATCCGATCGCCAAACACAGGAGAAAATGCATGCCACACGCCCTTTTGCAATCCAATATCGCCACCTTCAAAGCCTTGCATCAGCAAGGCCGCCTCTTATTGCCGAATGCATGGGACGGCATGAGCGTGCGCATGGCGCAGCAATGCGGCGCGCAGGCGCTTGCCACCACCAGCGCCGGGATTGCCTGGGCGCTTGGCATGCAAGATGGGCATCGCGCGCGGCGCAAGCAGATCATGCAATATCTGCACATTATTTTGAGCGGCTGCGCTTTGCCTGTGAGCGTTGATATCGAAGATGGTTTGTTGCAAGAGGGGGAAAGCATGGCCGATCTGGCCGCCGATCTGCTGGCCTTGTCTTGCGCCGGCGTGAATCTGGAAGATAGCCGGCAGGGGCGTTCGCTGCCGCTGGAAGAAGGAGCGGCGCGGATTGCGGCTTTGCGTGCAGCGGTCGGTGCGCTGGATTATCCGCTGTTTATCAATGCCAGAATTGACGCCTGGCTGCGCGGCGAAACACGCGCGGCGCAAGATTTGATTGCGCGCGCGAATGCATATTTTGCCGCTGGCGCGGATTGTGTTTTTATGCCGGGCTTGCTGGATCTGGACGTGATCCGCACGGTGGCGGCGAGTATCGACGGGCCTTTGAGTGTGATGGCGCGCCCCGGCGGGCCGGATGCGGCAGCCTTGTTTGCCGCCGGCGCCTGCCGCGTCAGCGCCGGTTCCTTTTTCCCCGAGCAGGCATACAGCATGACGCAGCGTGAAATGGCAGACTTTATGCGCGATGGCAGCTTGCAAGCGCAGTTTGCGCCGGCCATTTCGTATGCCGATTTGAATGCCGTGCTGGCTTGATCGGCCCCTTGTTTGATCATGGCGGCGCTGACGCCGCCTTGCATTGACAGCGCTGCGCCGCCATCAAGCCTGGAACACCTCGTAAGGCACGCCGCCTTGTATCACGCCGACTAAGGCGGCTTTGTTTTCAGCGCTCTCGGCAAAGACTGCCAACACGCTGGCGGGTGTGCCTTTTTGCTGATTTCTGCCGCGTCTGGAAAATGCGGCGCAGGTATCGGGACGCATCAGCACCGTTCAAACCCGCGCCTTAAACCCGAGCGCCTGATGCAAACTGGCGGCGTCCCCACCAGTAGCGCAAGCCTCCCAGAAGCAGCCCAATCATAATCATCAGGCTGATGCTTAAGTTTTCATCCGCCAGGTACAGATGCAGCAGATAAAACAGCAGGCATAAGATTAAAGGCTGTAAGCCGATCAATACTTTTCCGACAAAGCCCGGGCCGGTATTGCGCCAAAAGTGGTACAGCGAAAACCAATGCATTTGCATCATGGCGAAAAAAAGCAGGGACGACTTTTCCATCACCAGCAAGCCTATGACCAAGCTGCACAACCAGATACTGACGAAGCCCCGCATGCCATAATGCGCCAGCTCTGCCTTTATATTGTTGTTTGCGCCCGGCAAGAGATGGAAAAATTTTTGTTCCTCCCGGCTTGCATCCAAACTGCCCAGAAAGCGCACTATATATGCAGTGGGCAGGAGTAAGCTGAACGACATGGTAAAGCCGATCAAGCCCGCTTGGCCTGTATAGAAATAGTGAAGTATGTCAGCTACGACGCCAAGGCATAAATAAAACGCGGTTTGCAACCAATTGATTTCGGGCGGCAGCCCTGCGCACATGCGGTTTGCGAAGTGCTTGCTTTGTAATTGTCTTTTGAAGCCTGCGGTTTGCGGAGTGTCGAGATCAAAATACACTTGCCGGTTTTCCCATTTTTTGGGGCCTGCCTTCATTCCTTCTATGTCTTTTTTGAAATTCTGGATGATCCTCACTAAAGAATAGTGATGCATGCCTCCACGCGGAAATTGATGCCAGATCAATAATATTGCGCACAGCAGGATAATTCCCAGCCCAAGCGCTATATTTGTTGCTGTTTGCGGCAAAGCGCTCACAAAATCGATGAGCATTTGGATCTTAATTTTGCCAAGAAAATTAAGCAGGGCAAGAGTCAAAATAAAGCCAGTCAGCCATTTGGATGTAAATGCTGCAGGGACTGCCAAAATCATTAAAAAGATTGCCGCAATACATAACATCGCATGCATAAAACTTCCGATGGCAGCGCTCAGCAATAAAACGCACGGCAGTTGCAGGGTGATAAATCCAAGAAGGGCGACTCGCCTGACTGCTGGATTCAAGCCCGGTAGCAGACATGCGGCTATCGGGTTATTTTGCTGATGTAATTGTATTATCAGATAAATCCAATAGCATAAACTGAGAAAAGGCATCACTATACATAGCATCAGCAGAGCCGTTATATGCAATCCTTCTTTGAATCCATAGGTGATGCTGAAAACAGGGATGCACAGAGCTGCCAGCAGCATAACTCCCAGCAAGATCGATTTTTTGCGTGCAGCCCAGACCTGAAGCAGAATGGCGCTGTATTGTTTCATGCCGTCACCTCAATAAAAAAATCTTCCAGCGTAATGTTTTCCAGGTGCAAATGGGGAAATTTGCTGCGCGCAGACTGCATTTGTCCGTGCTCAAACCACAGCAATGCGCGCATGCCGGTGCTTGTAATCTGGCTCTGCTTTAATAATCGCACCCCGATTCCCTGCAGAGCTTGTGCTTCGCTCTGACTCAGATTGACGTGAAAAACCTGTTCATGAAGCGCATCCAAGGGAGCTTGCAACTGAATTTTTCCATGCGCCATAAAAGCACAATCCATCGCCACCCGTTCCAAATCTGACAAAATATGAGTGGAATATAGCAACGTGGTTTCCTGTTGCGTCAAAATATCAACAATTTCACGCAAAAATTCACGTCGCGCGCCTGGGTCTAAACTGGCTGCGGGTTCATCCAGAATCAATAACTCAGGATCATGCGCTACCGCGCGGATGATTGATAAACGCTGTTTTTGCCCTGGCGATAAGGTGCAGATCAAGCGCTCGCCAATATCATGCAAATCCCAACGATGCAATAAACTCTCGACTCTGTTGCGATTCCAGCGCGGATAAAAATTCTCAAAATATTGCAACATCATGCGCGGACTGAGCCAGCCATATAAGTCAGGGTTTTGCGGCACAAAGCCGATTTTGGCGCGTGTCGCATCCGACATTTTCTTGATATCTTCGCCAAATATACGCACCTGTCCGCCATCTGCGTCTTGCAAACCCAGTATGGTTTCAAACAACGTCGATTTACCTGCGCCATTGCGTGCTAATAATCCAATTGCCTGCCCGGCCTGAATATTCCAATTCAGGTTTTTCAATATCTGAGTCGGGCCATATGATTTTTGCAGCCCTTGAATTTCAATCACATCATGTTTCATGGATTTTCCTTGAGGATTTGAGCAAACAGTGTCAGTGCTTCACTGTCTGTAAGTTCGAGTTGTCGGACTTCTTGCGCCGCCCTTTGCAAAGTGGGGCGCAATAAGTGGCCGCGCTCAGGGGTTTGCATATGCGAATGTTGCGCCACGCTCATGCCTTGACCACGGCGGCGCACAATCAACCCTTCCATTTCCAGCAAATTCCAGGCCTTGGAAACGGTCATGGGATTGACTGCCAGAAATTGCGCCAGCTCACGGACCGAAGGCATGTCTGCTCCTGGAGGCAGCTGACCGCTGGCGATCAGGCGGCGTACTTGATCCATCAATTGACGATAGATGGGATCTGCGCTGCCTGTCGCTATCGAGTACAGCGAAAGGTTTTTATCAGTCATATTGCGCTGCTTCGCATACGGGTTGGGCAGGTTATCTGCACTGGTGTATTAGTTACGTAATACAGTATAGTTTGATAAAGTCGGCTTGGCAAGCATGCTTGCCAATTTTTTTGCATCATAGTTAGCGTTGGTTGGAGGAGGAGTGAAGCGGGAGGGATTTGGCGCAGCCGGACAGGGGCAAAAAAAACGGCGCGCTCATCAAGAGCGCGCCGCTGATGTCAGCTCAGGCTGGACTTAGAAGTAATAGCTGGCGAACAGGCCGGCATGGTTGCCGCTGAAGCTCGCATTGCTGTTTTCCAGGGTGTACTTCTCGTTCACCAGGCGGAAAGACACGCCCCAGTTTTTCGCGCCCATGTATTCCACCGCCAGCACGCCGCCGGTGGTGTTGCCGTAGTTGCCGTTCAGATTCGCCGCTGCGCCGCTGCCGCTCAAGCGGGCAACATGGTAGCCAACGGTGGCTTGCAGCGACACTTGCGGTGCAACGCGGTATTCCACGCCGCCCTTGAGATCCAGACCGGAGCCGGCGCGGATGTTGACCGAGCTGCAGTCAGTGTATTCCGCGGTGGCCAGTGTGTCGCCGCCATAGGTGGCGCTTACGTGCAATACCGGACGCCGAGCGCCAGTGTTTGCGGCGCCGGCCAACAGCGTCTGATACCGGTGGCGCTTCAAAGGAGTTGCAGCGGGCTGATCTTAGCCCGGTGGACACACTAAGCAAGCGGCGTGTGCGCATCCGCCCCAAGAGCAAGAACAATGACGGCGCCACGCAAGCTTTGATGTTCGAATCCGGCCAGACTCCGCGAACAGGCATCCAGCATGACAAGGCGTGAAATGGCAGACTTTATGCGCGATGGCAGCTTGCAAGCGCAGTTTGCGCCGGCCATTTCGTATGCCGATTTGAATGCCGTGCTGGCTTGATCGGCGCCTTGTTTGATCATGGCGGCGCTGACGCCGCCTTGCATTGACAGCGCTGCGCCGCCATCAAGCCTGGAACACCTCGTAAGGCACGCCGGCTTGTATCACGCCGACTAAGGCGGCTTGGTTTTCCGCGCTCTCGGCAAAGGCTGCCAACACGCTGGCGGGTGTGCCTTTTTGCTGATCCAGGATATCCAGCCAAAACGCGCGCCCGCCGGCGTCCGGCGCACGGTGTAATACATTTTGGTAAAACTGATCCACCATTGCAGCATTGCCGGGCGCATCGCCATACATAGATTTAAATTCGGCGGATTGCATAAATCCCTGCGCCACCTGTTCCACACTTACGCCTTGATCAAAGCGGCTGATCCAATACCCCAGACCGCCGGCATCCGGCGCGCGGTTAAATGCGGCTTGATAAATGCGAAAGGCTTGCTCAGCGTGCGTGTCGCCCGGGAGGAAAAACCCTTTTTTGTCGCCTTCCACCCTTTCCACATTCACAAAGCTGAGCGTGGAGCCATGTCCGGTAGCGGCGTTGAAACGGCCATTGGCAAAACTGACTTTGCCATCAAACAATCTGCCGGCTTTGATGATGTCAAAGCCATTGCCGCCATCAACAAAATCATTGCCGCTGTTGAGATAGAGCATATCGTCAATCCTGACATGCATGATGTCATCGCCATCCGCGCCATATAAGTGATCATCCTGCGAGCTGCCGGTGATCTGATTATTCAGCGCATTGCCGCGCCCGATATGCAGATTGCGTTCTGCCAGCCCTTGTCCGGCAGGGTTGCCTTTTAGCAGCATGATCAGATTTTCCACATTCCCGGGCAGCGTGTAATCGCTCAGAGAGGTATACACGCTGTCTGTTCCGGCTGCCGGATCTTCCTGCACAATGCTGCCTGCTGCTTCAAGCCAGTAATGATCATTGCCCGCACCGCCGGCCAGGGTGGCGGCTTGCATCATGTCGCTCAAAGTGTTGGCGCCATCAAGATTCAGCCCGCCATCCAGAGATAGCACATGCAAATATTCCGGCCAGGGGCCATGTTGGTAGGGCTTGGCCAGACTGGCCCAGAATTCTGCATAGGAGCTGGTTTTCAGCAGAACTTGCTTGCCATCGCTGCTAAATCCGGAGAATCTCAGATAGCTTGATGCGTCTGCCGAATAGGGGGTAATTTGACGGGTTGCGCCGCTTTGCATGTCCCTGATGTAAGCAACATCTTGCTCCGGACCGTCGCTATATAACAGGTGGCGCCCATCCGCACTGATATAATGCAATTTTACATAGCTGAATTCGCTGTCCGAGCCGCGCAAGACTTCCTTGAGTTCGCCGCTGATCAAGTCTTTTTCCATGATCAGGGGGTAGTAGCGATTGCTGCCGGTGTAAGATGATTGGAAGAAAACCTTGCTGCCATCCGCAGTCATCACGACGCGTTCAATATGAGTGTAAATTTTGCCATTGGCGTCAATATCAAGATATTGCATATCCCCGCTCTTGAGATTTTTCGCCACCAGGCGCGCCTGGGATATTGGCTTGTTCTGGCTTGGAGGCAGCAGATTACTGGCGTAGCTGGAAAATACGATGATGTTGCCATCCACGCTAAGTTGTTCTTCATATGAATCTTCATCGCCAGCGACGCCGGCGCTGGTTTGCGATACCAGAGTCATCGCGCCGCTTAAGGTGTCTTTGATATATACATCCATTTTGCCGTTTTGATCATTTGGCGCCCAGCCATCTGTTTTCAAATTCAAGCTCAGATAGCGTCCGTCCTGGCTCACGACCGGCATTTGAAGGGTAGGGGAGGCGTTTTTTTCTTGCCAAATCAGCTTGGATGAACCTTGCTTGATGTCGTACATCATCAGGTCGCTGCTTACTGATTGCTCCGTATTTGAATGTGTAACATAAGAAAACAGCAATTTGCTGCTGTCTGGGGAGAATTTCAAAAAATTGGTGTAATAGTTCCCTTCAGCCAGCTTGCGCGTGTCACCTGTTTGCAGATCTTTTAATAACAGTTGATAAGGTGGGTCGCCAGTCAGCAGGGAGCTTTGAATGTAGCGGAATATCGCCAGATATCTTCCATCCGGGGACATGCTTGTAGTATCGCCATTGACGTGGCTCAAAATTTCCTGGGTAATAACGGACATGGTATTTTTATATTGAAATAGTTAAATTTTCTGTATTTCCTGAAATAGTATGCGTGAATTTAACATAAAGCAGGGATGAAACACGCTTTACGCCAGACTGGAATAAGCAATCCAATCGTAGAGCCTCATCATGCCTTGGCTGGAGGAGGCGTGAAGCGGGAGGGATTTGGCGCAGCCGGACAGGGGCAAAAAACGGCGCGCTCATCAAGAGCGCGCCGCTGATGTCAGCTCAGGCTGGACTTAGAAGTAATAGCTGGCGAACAGGCCGGCATGGTTGCCGCTGAAGCTCGCATTGCTGTTTTCCAGGGTGTACTTCTCGTTCACCAGGCGGAAAGACACGCCCCAGTTTTTCGCACCCATGTATTCCACCGCCAGCACGCCGCCGGTGGTGTTGCCGTAGTTGCCGTTCAGATTCGCCGCTGCGCCGCTGCCGCTCAAGCGGGCATTGCGCACGAAACGCACGCCGCCGCCGACGCGCCATTGTTCATTGATGTGGTAAAACGCCAGCAATTCGATAGGGATACGGTTGAAGTTGGCGTCGCCATTCGAGGCTTCCGGCGTGAAGTGGACATGGTAGCCAACAGTGGCTTGCAGGGACACTTGCGGCGCAACGCGATATTCCACGCCACCTTTCATATCCAGGCCGGAACCGGCGCGGATGTTGACCGAGCTGCCGTCAGTGTATTTGGCGGTGGCCAGTGTGTCGCCGCCATAGGTGACGCCTACGCTCAACACCGGACGCAGGGCTCCAGTGTTTGCATCAGCAGCCTGGGCGGCGCCCATCAGGGACAGGGGCAGGGCGAGGGCAAGAAGAATTTTTTTCATAATGCTTAATGGTCAGTGTGTTGTGTCAAAAAATATTGGAGCGCAATTGTACAGCATACTTATTAAAAACCTGGCCTTCAGATCAAAAAAATTTCCTGATGGAAAAATAACAGGGCGCAGCGCAGACCGGTGCGCCCTGTGTATGGTGAAGCGGGCATGGCATGCGCCAGGATGATGGCGCGCCGTCCCAGATGATGTCGGCCGCCGCAAACTGGCAGCCGACAGACTGCCATCCACGCCCAAGATTTGGAATACATCCTGGATCGATTGCATCGCCATTAAATTGCCGGCCGATTGTGATTGAAATCGCGACCATACCCGATTCGTCATTGCGCACCAGGGCATAGACCTTGGCAGCCACTGCCTGCCATCACATTCCAATAAACCTTGTTGTGACAGGGCTTCATCATGTGCAGAGCGCCAGAAATTCATAAAATCGCTTTGATTTACTTGGATGAAGCATTTATGTGTATAAAAACCGCATAAAAATGATCTTGCCACAGCGAATATTCATTGTGTTTATTGTTTCCAGATGGCAAGATTGCGCCGTTTTCGCAAGTGATCTGACGCAACCCGCGCCTGACCGCTGCAATGCTTATCCCTTACTATTGATTATTGGAGAACCACATGAGTTTTACCCGCCTTGCTTCCATCAGCGCCATTGCCATGGTTTTGAGCGCCTGCGCCACTGGCCCGAAAGGCCCGATTGCATTGGAAAAGGACGCATTGGCGCCTGGTAAAAACGTTGGTGTGGCGATGTCCGCCTTGCCGACCCCTGACACCTATTTCCCCGGCGCTGACTGTCTGTTGTGTTATGCCGCCGCCAGCGTCATGCACACCAATCTGACGGCGCATACCAAGACCTTGAAGGTGGATGAGCTGGCAGGCGTGAAGGCGCAAGTCATGGATAAACTGCGCAAGCGCGGTTTGAATGTGGTGGATATCGCCCAGCCGATTGACCTCAAAGAACTGCCTGATTTCTCCGGCAATGAAAATCAGCCGCGCAAAGATTTCAGCAGTTTAAAGGCGAAATACAATATTGATAAACTGGTGATGCTGGATTTGAAGCTGGCCGGTTTTTCGCGCGGTTTTGCTGCCTATGTGCCAGTGGCGGAACCCAAGGCCATCGTTGGCGGCGTGGGCTATCTGCTTGATTTGCAAAGCAATACTTATCAATGGTACAAGCCTTTGAGCGTGATGAAGGCTGCGCAGGGCAGCTGGGATGAGCCGCCGCAATACCCCGGTCTGACCAATGCGTATTACCAGGCGCTGGAAATCAGCAAAGACGAACTGAGCATGCCGCTGGCGCAATAAATCATGCTGGCAGCGCGTTTTCTGACTGTGGCCATACTGCTCGCGTATGGCGTCGCGCAGGCGCGGGAAGTGGCGACCATCGCTGAACCGCAAGCGCAGCCGGCCGCGCCGGCGCAAGCGTCTGCGCAGGCTTTAAGCAGCGGTAAATGGGTGTTGTCCCTGCCCAGCGAAGGGACGGTTCCTTTTGATGGCATTGTCACCTTTGACCATTATGGCAATAACAAGGGTGAACATGTGCAGGTGACGGCGCCGAATATCGCCACCGGGATCGCCGGTCTGATCCTTGGCGGTTTGCTGGTCAAAGGCATTTCTGACGCCGGCAAAGAGAAGGTGCGTGAGGAGGCCAATCTGGTCTTGCAGCCGTTTCGTCCGGTATTGGATAAATTCAATTATGCGCGCTTGACTGCGCCGCTGGAGCAGCCGGGCGCATCCGCCAAATTGCGCTTAGCCAGCGGGGCCCAGGCCGGCATAGATGAATTGGTGATGGAGTCGCGTCCGCTGTTTTCATTGACGCAGGATAAGCGCAGTCTGGTCTTATCGAATCTGGTGCAAATCCAAAGCGCGGGCCGGCTGCTGTGGGAAAATCAGGTGCGCGTGGTGTCCCCGGTGTTTGCGGCAGAAGATATGAATGCGTTTTGGAATGAGCAGGAAGGCCGTAAATTGCTCGATGAAAGCCAGCGTTTGTATCTGCAATCGGTGCAAGCTGTGATGGCGCACTGGCGCACCAGCCAAACTACTGACAGCGCGCAATTCAAAACTGTGCGTTATCAAGAGGGTGGGGTGGAGCAATTTGAGCGCGCCCTGGTCTTACAGGAACATTGCGACCGGCGCATTTTCAAAAATCTGCGCGGCCAATGGCTGATTTTGCCTGCCAGTCCCGGCGCCGATGCGGCAGCTTGCAAGCCGGCTGCATAAATAGTGTCCCTCAACCCCGTTTTTGGGCGCTCTGCCTGAAAACGGGGTTTTTTACGCCTTGGCCGGACGCGCATCCGTCGTGCTGGCGGAGAGCATGAAAAACAGCAGCAGCGGCAACAGCGCAATATACATGCGACTTTCATTGACCAGGCCGAAAATCAGAATATTCAACATGATGCCCAGATAAATCAGCATGCCTTTGAATTGGGCCTGGCTGTAGTGCTTGCAGCGCGCCAGTAAAAACGCGCAGGAGCCGAGCACAAAAGCGCTGTTGAGCACATCGGTCGAAGTGAAATTCTGATACAGCAGGTTTTTCAGGTTGTCCACGAAATACACATGATTGCCAAGCGTGCGATGCGCGCTGTCATCGCCGCCATTAATCGTGCTGATGAATAAATAACTGCGTATCCATTTGGTGTACAAGGCGCCGCCAATCAAGAGCAGGATGCCGCACAGCAGGCGGGTGCGCGATTCCAGCCGCAGGCGCAATGTGCTCAGATCAAAGGTGAATGCATCCAGCACAATGTATAAGGCGATGAACAGGGCGGCTTCACGGTTGATGATTTCCACCGCATACAAGGCCAGGAAAAAACCGATCGGCTTGGCTTGCAGCACGCCATACGCAAACAGGGTGAAGATCAGGGCGTCGATGCAATCCCAGGGGTAAAACCAGTAATGCTGCAGCAGTAAAAATCCGAGCAGATACAGGCCCAGCCAGCGCAGTGCGGCAGCGGCCCCGGTCTGTTTTTGCAACAGGGCAAACAAAACAAAGCTTTGCGCTTGCAACATCAGGAATATAAACAGCTTGTAAGCGGCGCCCCAGTCCAGCCCGAAACAGCTGATCAGCTTGATCAGGGCCGGCCCCAGCAAGCGGTTTTGATACGCCAGCCAATGCGGTTTGCGCTCAAACACCGCCTGTGCGGCTTGTGTGAGTTCGGCAAAATGCGCGCCGTGAATTTGCAAGAGGACTTTGTATACCGCCAGCGCCAGGAAAAAAATCAGCGCGCCATATTGGCATTTGGCAGACAGGGACAGTCGCGGCGCTGTGTGCGGGATCATAGCGGACAACCTTTCACAAACAGCTGGCATGCCGGCGCCGCGAAGCGCCAGATGCGGCCAGCGCATCGCCTGGCCGCAAGGGGGAGGAGGTCAAACATACTCAAATCAATCAATTTCGCGCCCGGCTTGCCAGGCTGCGCCTGTGCGCAGTCCGGCGCAGCGCTCAGTTCTCAGGCTCCACCACTTGCTGCAGCAATTTGGTGGTTTTGGCCAGGATAGGCCCGGCAATCACATCCTGTTGCAGCGTGGCGAAGGCGCCCTGGCCGAAATACAGGCCGTCGGACACCACAAAGGTGATGCGGATATTGCCCGGCGGCGGCGGGGCCAGACGCGGCCTGTGCCAGGGGCCAAGTTTGTTGAGCAGGGTTTGCGCGGCGCCGACCAGGTCTTTGGCCTGCACTTCGAGCGGATTGCCGGGGCCGTCAAAAATCGAGACTTTGCCGCTTTGGCTCAGATAGCGCACGCCGCCGTCAGCAAATGCGGCCAGCACGTCCAGCCCGTGTTGCATTTGCGCTTCGACGATCACGCCTAATAAGAGTTTGCGCGGGGTTGGCGCGCCGATCTCGCGCAAACGGTGGCAAGCCAGCGCGCGCAGCCGGCCATCTTCTGCCGCGTCTTGCGCAATCTGGTTGAGCATGCTGCGTTTGGGCGCATGCGCGGTCAATTCATGCCAAAGCGGGTGGTCTTCTTGCGGCGGCTGCTCAGCAAACAGCGCATAGTTATCGCAAAACAGCAGATTGTAGTGCGCGTTGACATGCGCTTGCGCATAAGGCTGGTGAAAAACCGGCTCAGCCGGCGCGGCCGGGGGCGGCGACTTGCGGCCCAGCGCCGCCATGATTTTGCCTAACATGCTTATCAGTGCCCGATCAGATGGTGAAAGGCGTCGTGCGCTTTGGAAAATGCCTGATCAGCTTGCTCCGGTTTGTCCTGGCATGTGCTTTTGAAGGTTTGCAAGGCTTGCGTGAGTTGCTCTGCGGACTGGCTCTTGATTTGTGCGGCGGCGTTGAGCAGCGCATCGCTTTGGGCGCAGGCTTTGCCGGCGCGTTCTGCTTTGGCGCTATGCCACAAGGGGGAAAGCACTTGGTGGAAGGCTTTGACATCTTCAGCCATTTTGTGCTTGTGGCCGTGCTTTTGCCCGTGTTTGTGTTCATCGGCAAAAGCCGTTGCGTTGACACAGAGGGTGGCAAGGGCAAAGCAGGTGCAAAGCAGGGTTTTCATTATTTTCCTTTCAAGCAAAACATCATGATATCACCAGCGCAGTATGCACAGCACAGTCACGGGTTCTGCAAAGCATGGCGCAATCTGCTGCGCAAGACGCAAGGCGCATGCCGCTTTGGGCGGCAGATGTGGTTTTTTTGTCGTGAACCTTTCTTCACAGGGCGCCATCCTGGCGCCGTTTTGCGCCCGCTATAGACACAGGGGCAGCGCTATGCTCACATTGATTCAGATGGCGCGGCGTCGCTTCATATAATACAAACACATCAGCCGCAAGCTGCAGCATGGCGTCAGTAAGCGGGGCGTCAGAGCGCACGCTCCGGCGGCTGAATTTTTGAATCAGGCAGGCTGTTTTGCGCCGCAGTCCGGCGCGCTAACTTGGAAAGCGCAAGATGGACAGATTACATGCTTTAGTCGCCAATTGTGTGCGCATGCCCTGGCGCTTTTTTTATGCGTGCAGCCGCATCCTGCTCATGCCCTTTGCCTGGCTCGTGCGCATCTTGTTGGGCAGCTGGCAGGCGCCGCCCTGGCATGGCTGGCTGGCGCTTCGTATGCAGCGCGCTGGCGAGTGGGCCGCCCTGCGCGCGGCTTGGGTGGCCCTGTTTGTCATCGGCGGCGCAGGCTTGGCGGCGGCGCCGCATCTGAAAAAAGCCGATTGGCAGGAATGGTTTGACCGTTATCGCGATGTGCGTCCCGACCGTCCGGGCAAGGCGCAGGCGCTGCAAGGCGGGATTCAAATCAGCGCGCCGACGGCGATGAATCTGGAGCATGACAGCAAGCCGCGTCCGCTGGTTTTGCAATTCGCGCAGTCCGTTGCGCCATTGAGCGCTGCCGGCGCGGAAGGCGGCGACCTGAAGCTCACGCCCGCCTTGCCCGGCAAATGGATCTGGAAAGACGCCAGACAGCTGGAATTTCATCCACAGCAGGAATGGCCCATCGATGTCGCGTATCGCGTCAGCTTCGGCCCAAAAGCCCTGGCGCCGCATATTCAAACCCCGCCCGAACTCAGCTTTCATTCACCACGGTTTGTGATCCAGGCCCAAGACGGCGGTTTTTATCAAGATCCTGAGCAATACAGCTTGCGCAAAGCGGTGTTCGAGCTGCATTTTTCCCATCCGGTGGAGCCGGCGGCGCTTGAGAAAAAGCTGCAACTCAGTTTTGACGGCAGCGAAAGCGCCTTGTTTGTGCATCCGGGCGCGGCCAGAAAATTCAATGTGATTTGGGATAAATATAAAACCCGCGCCGCGATTCACTCTGAAGCGCTGAAAATTCCGGCGCAAAGTCTGGCGCTGAATTTGCAGATTGAGGCCGGCCTGCAGGCGGCGCGCGGCGGCAACCGGATTGAGGAAAAAATCAGCAAAGCCGTGCAAATCCCCGGCTTGTACAGCCTGGATATCAGCGAGGTCAAGTATGCCGTGGTCAGCAATAATCTGGGCGAGCCGGAAAACGTTTTATTGATCACGGCGGGCATGGCGGTGCATGAAAAAGAAATCAAGCGCGCGCTGCAAGCCTGGCTGCTGCCGGAGCGCGGCAAACAGGATGAAGCCTGGAGCGATGTCGATGCCGTGCGCGAGGAGGATTTGAAAGCTGGCGGCGCGCTGAAATTGGAGCTGTTGCCGGCAGAGCGGGATAACGGGCAAACCCACCGTTTCAAATTCCAGGCAGAAGCCGGCCGCCAGGTGTTTATCCGTGTGCAAAAAGGCTTGAAGTCGCTTGGCGGCTATCAATTGGGACAGGAGCGCAAAGACATTTTGCGCATCAAACATTCCGCCCCGGAATTGGCGATTATGAGCCGTGGTTCCTTGATGGCGCTGTCAGGCGATAAAAAATTGCCCTTGCTGGTGCGCGATTTGCCGGCGGTGCGGGTCGAAATCGGGCGTTTGCTGCCGCAGCAATTGCAACATCTGGTTGCGTTGAGTCAGGGCGATATGAGCAAGCCCGAGTTTTATCACGGTATGAATCAGGACAGCTTGAGCGAGCGCTTTGTGAAAGATTTCACCTTCGCCAAAAAGCGCGGCAAAACCCGTTATGAAAGTGTGGATTTTTCACAATATCTGCATAGCGATGAAAAAGACAGGCGCGGCGTGTTTTTGCTAACCGTGCAAGGCTATGACCCGGCGGCCAAGCCTGATCAAGCGGCTTATTTGCAGCCCGATTTTGCGCTGCAGCCGCACGAAGCGGACAGCGGCGAGCACGGCGGCGAGGACGGCGCGCAAGATGAAGAGCAAATCAATTGGGCGCGCATGCGCGACCGCCGCCTGGTGCTGGTGACGGATATGGCGCTGCTGGCCAAGCGCGCCGCCGATGGCAGCCAGGATGTGTTTGTGCAATCGATTCAAAGCGGGCAGCCGGTGGCCGGCGCGCAGATTGAAGTCTGGGGCAGAAACGGTCAGGTGTTGCAAAGCCAGCAAAGCAATGCCCAGGGGCATGTGCGCCTGCCTTCTACCGAAGGTTTTAAGCGCGAAAAAGCGCCGGCTGTGCTGGTCGCCAAAAAAGGCGGCGATTTGAGTTTTCTGCCGCTGGGCGGCAATCAACGGAATTTGGATTTATCGCGCTTTGATGTCGGCGGCGTGCAAATGGCGGCCTTGCCGAATCAAATCCAGGCCATGCTGTTTTCTGATCGCGGCATGTACCGTCCCGGCGACACAATGCATATCGGCATCATCGCCAAAGCCGCCGGCTGGAACCAGAAATTGAACGATTTGCCGGTTGAGGCGGAAGTGATTGATGCGCGCGGCCTGACTGTGAAAAAACAAAAATTCAAACTCGGCGCGGGCGGCATGGCGGAATTTTCCTACGCCACTCAAGACAGTTCGCCTACCGGCAACTACACCATCAAATTGAATCTGGCGCATGACAATGGCAGTGCGGACCCGGCAGCGCCTGACAGCAATGCCCTGCAATTGGGCAGCGTCACGGTCAAAGTGCAGGAATTCATGCCCGATCGCAGCAAGCTGGCGCTGCGTTTGTCGAAATCGGCAGAGCAGGGCTGGATCAGCCCGCAAGACCTTAAGCTGTTGATCAATGTGCAAAATCTGTTCGGCGCGCCGGGACAGAACCGCCGCGTCAGCGGCAAACTGACCTTGACCCCGGCCTGGCCTGCATTTGACAAATTCCCGGAATACACCTTTACCGATCCAGGCCGCAAAAAAGAGCAGCGCCAGGAAGATCTGGCCGAGACCAAAACCGATCAGGACGGCAATGCGCAAATCGAACTGCCGCTGCAGCAATATGAGGGTGCGGTGTACCGTTTGCATGCCTTGGTCAAAGCGTTTGAGCCGGAAGGCGGGCGCAGCGTCGCCGCCGAAGTCGCAACCCTGGTTTCTGAGCGCCCCTTCATGCTGGGCTGGAAGGCGGATGGCGATTTGAGCTATGTCAAACGGAATGCGGTGCGCAATTTGTCCTGGCTGGCGCTGAAAGCCAATTTGCAAAAAGTGGCGGCCAAAGATTTACGTCTGCAGCGCATCGAACGCAATGTCTTATCGGTGCTGGTCAAGCAAAGCAATGGCACGCTCAAATATGAGTCGCGCGCCAGTGAGAAAGTGCTGAGTGAGACGCCGTTTGCGCTAGCTGCTGACGGCGCCAAACACATTCTGGCCAGTCACACCCCGGGCAATTTCGCGTATGTGATCCGGGATCAGGCCGGGCTGGAATTGGCGCGCGTCTTATACAGCGTGGCGGGGGAGGCGAATGTGGCGCGCGAACTCGACCGCAATGCCGAGCTGCAACTGAGCTTGAACAAAAAGGATTACAACCCCGGCGAAGAAATTGAAATCAGCCTGCGTGCGCCCTACAAAGGCATGGGCTTGATCACGATTGAACGCGACAAAGTGTATGCGCATAAATGGTTCAGCGCGGACACCAGCGCCTCGCTGCAAAAAATCACACTGCCGAAAGATTTTGACGGCAATGGCTATGTTTCGGTGCAATTCGCGCGCGATTTGGCTTCCGATGAAATCTATATGAGTCCACTGAGTTATGGCGTGGCGCCATTTGCCGTCAATCTGGCGCGCCGCAGCAACAGCATCAAGCTCAGTTCCACAGAAAAACTGCAGCCGGGACAGAACGTTAAAATCAGGCTGGAACTCAAGCAGCCGGGACGGGCCTTTGTATTTGCGGTGGATGAGGGGATTTTGCAGGTGGCGCGCTATCAAACGCCAGATCCTTTGAAGTTCTTTTTCCAAAAGCGCGCACTGGAAGTCAGCACCAATCAATCGCTGGATTTGATCTTGCCTGAATTTAAGAAATTGATGGCGGCGGCAGCGCCCGGCGGCGACGCCGAAGGCGCTTTGGGCAAGCATTTGAATCCTTTTAAGCGCAAAACCGATAAGCCGGTGGTGTTCTGGTCAGGCTTGATCGATGTCGCCGGCAGCAAGGAATTGAGCTATACCGTGCCGGACTATTTCAATGGCGCCTTGCGCGTGATGGCGGTGGTGGTGAATGATGACACGGTGGCCTCAGCCGCCAGCACCAGCCTGGTGCGCGGCGATTTGATCTTGCAGCCGAATGCGCCGCTGGCCTTAAGTCCGGGCGATCAGGTTGAGGTCGGCGTGGGCGTCTCCAACAATCTGGCCGGCAGCGGCAAACAAGCGCCGGTGCTGCTGAACTTGCAGGTCGCGCCAGGGCTTGAGGTGGTAGGCGCGGCGCAGCAAACAATCAAGGTGAATGAAGCGGGTGAAGCCAGCACAAAATTCATCGTCAAAGCGCGCGCCGGGGCGCAAGCCCGCCTGGGTTCGGCTGCGCTGGTGTTTTCGGCCCAACTAAAAGGGGCCAAAGCGCGCCATGCCAGCGAAATTTCAGTGCGTCCCGCCTCTGCGCATGTGACGCTGGTGCAAAGCGGGCGCTTTAAAGGCAGCGGTGAGATTGCCGCGCAGGGCAACTTCTACGCCACCCTGCACAGCAGTGAAATCGCGATTTCCAGCACGCCCTGGGCCATCAGCTCCGCTCTGCTGCAATACCTTAACGCCTATCCTTATGGCTGCACGGAGCAGATCAGCAGCCAGGCGGCGCCGGCGATTTTGCTTGGCGCGCGCGCCGATTTGCTCAAGCAATTGCAGCAATACAGCAAAGGCCAGACGATAGAGCCGAAAAAGACCGTCGAGCGCTGGTTGGGACAGGTGCGCGCGCGCCAGAGCGCGGATGGCGGGATTGGCATGTGGCCGGGCGCGCAGCCGGATTTATTCGCCACCGCCTATGTCACCCATCTGGCGCTGGAAGCAAAAGAGCGCGGCATCGCCACAGCCAATGATCTGCTGCAAAAAAGCAATGCCTGGCTGCTGCGCGATCTGGCCAACAGCCGCAGCGATAAAGCGCATTGGCGCATGCAAACTTACGCCGCCTATCTGCTGACGCGGCAGGGCGTGAATGTGCAGGCCGCCTTGATGAATTTGCGCCAGACCCATGCGCACTTGATCAAGCAGGAAAAAGACAGCGCCCGGCGTCTGCAGATCACGCGCGATCTCGGCGCGGTGTATCTGGCCGCCGCCTTGCAAATCCAAAAACAGGACGCCGCCGCACTCGACTTGCTGAAACCGGCTTTGGATGGTTTGCAAGAATCTGCCGACGAAAAGAAAAACTGGTATTGGGAATATTATGCCGACCCCATGATTAACAGCAGTATGACAGTGGCCATCATCGGCAAGCATTTCCCGCAACGCATCAAAGAGGCGCCGCCCCAGTTCTGGGACGCGATGAGTCGCAAGATCCAGGATGGCTATTACCAAACCCACAGTTCAGCGGCGCTGATGCTGGCGATTGATGCGATGTCGCAAGCGGCCCAGACTTCCGCCAGCGGCAAGCTGGGAGTGAGCGCGGTCGATGCGCGCGGCGTCGCCAGCGTGCTGGATATACCGAAACAGCTCAGCCTGTTTGCGCTCGCGGTACCGGCGCAAAGCAAAAAATTGCGCCTGCAAAATGGCGGCGATTTGCCCATGTTTTACGCCTGGAGCGAATCCGGCTACGAGAGCGCAGCGCCGCAAGAAGCGATTCATTCCGGCCTGGAAATCATGCATGAATATCTGGATGAAAAAGGCAATCGCATTAATCAAGCCGAAATCGGCCAGGAAGTGACGGTGCGCTTGCGCCTGCGCGCCACCCGGAAATATCTGCCCCAGGTCGCGCTGGTCGATTTACTGCCCGGCGGCTTAGAGCCGGTCTTGAATACGCCGGCGGACGACGCCGACCCCGCAACGCCGCTCTGGCGCCAGCGCCTGGGACAGAGTAAAAACGCCTGGAATATTCACTATGCCGACATACGCGAAGACCGGGTGATTTTGTATGGCGATGTCAGCACAACGATGACCGAAATCAGCTACAAAGCGCGGGCCGCCAACGCCGGTAAATTTGTGGTTCCGCCCGCGTATGGCGAGGCGATGTATGAACGGCGCATTTTTGGCCGCTCCGCCGCCGACAGCTTTGAGGTCAAGGCCAAATGAGTGCGCACAGCCGTCTGCGCCGCAGCATGCAGGCGGCATGGCGCGCCGGCATGTATGGCGCGGCGCGTTTGACTGCGCGCCGCCGTCCGCCGGCGCCGCGCGTGCGGCCATACCGGCGCGCGATACTGGTTTTTGCGCTGTTTGTGCTGAGCCTGGCCGGCTTGCGTCTGTGGCCGCATGCGCCGCTGGCTGACCATTTCGCCTCTTCGCGCAGCGTGTTGGCCGCCGATGGCCGTTTATTGCGCCTGAGTCTGGCGGCAGATGGCCAATACCGGCTCTGGACGCCGTTGCCGCAGATTGCGCCATCCGTGCGCGAAGCGGTCTTGCTGTATGAAGACCGCTGGTTTGACTGGCATCCCGGCGTCAATCCGCTCGCCCTGGCGCGCGCAGCCTATAGCAGCGTCAGCGGCGGGCGGCGCATGGGGGCGTCCACCATCAGCATGCAATTGGCGCGCCGTCTGTATGGCATCGACAGCCGCAGCCTGCACGGCAAGCTGTGGCAAATCGGCGCGGCTTTGTGGCTGGAGGCGCGCTATGCCAAGCGCGAGATTCTGGAAGCTTATCTCAACAGTGCGCCCTATGGCGGCAATGTGGAAGGGGTGGCGGCGGCGGCGCTGATTTACTGGAATACGCCGGCGCATGCCTTGAATCTGGCGCAAGCGCTGAATCTGGCGGTGATTCCACAAAATCCGAATAAACGCCAGGGGCAAGCGCAAAGGCAAAGCAATCCGGCGCTGCAACAGGCGCGCCAACGGCTGGCGCAGCGCTGGCGCAGCCTTCATCCGCAAGATGCCGCCTGGCTCACGCCGGCCAGCCTGGAATTGCCATTCGCGCGCCGCAACAGCCTGCCTTTTCTGGCCCCGCATCTGAGCGATATGCTGTTGCGCGGCAATCCGGGACGCGTTTTGCACAGCACCATACAGCCGCAGCGCCAAGCCTTGTTGGAGCGCATCATGCGCGAGTATCTGAAAAGCCGCCGCAGCGACGGTTTGCGCAACGCCAGCGCGCTTTTGCTTGACGCCGCCACGATGCAAGTGCAAGCGCTGGTCGGCTCAAATGACTGGTTCGACCCGCATATCGAAGGGCAGGTGAATGGCGTGTTGGCGAAACGCTCGCCCGGCTCCACCTTAAAGCCTTTTATTTATGGGCTGGCGCTGGATCAGGGCATCATTCATGCCGGCAGCGTATTGAAAGACGCGCCGCGCCATTTCGGCGCATTCGCGCCGGAAAATTTTGATGGCCGCTACGCCGGCCCGCTGCCCGCCGGGCAAGCCCTGATCCGCAGCCGCAATGTGCCGGCGGTGGCGCTGGCGGCGCGCTTGCAGCAACCCGGTCTGTATCAGTTTCTGCGCATGGCCGGGGTGCGGAATATGCAAAGCGAAGCGCATTACGGCCTCGCGCTGGCGCTGGGCGGCGGCGATCTGAGCATGGAGGAATTGGCCGGCTTGTACGCCATGTTGTACAACCAGGGCCGCTGGCAAGCGCTGCGTTATTTGCAAGATGGTGGGGACAGGGCGCAGGCTTTGCCCTTGCTGTCAGCGGAAGCGGCGTATATCGTGCTCGATATGCTGCGGCAAACCCCGCGCCCGGACAGTTTTGCGCCGGCGCGCCCGGCGATTGCCTGGAAAACCGGCACCTCCTGGGGCTTTCATGACGCCTGGACGGCGGGCGTTTTCGGGCGCTATGTGCTGGTGGTGTGGGTCGGCAATTTTGATAATACGCCCAATCCGGCCCTGATCGGGGTGGAGGCGGCCGCGCCCCTGTTTTTGCGCATGGTGGACGCGCTGCGTGCGGAAAAACTCGATTCCGGCGAGCAAGCCTTCAGCCTGCCGCCGCGTCTGCAAAAAATCAGGGTGTGCAGCGCCAGCGGCGATTTGCCGGATCAAGACTGTCCAGCCACCAGCGAAGTGTGGAGCATCGCCGGCGTTTCGCCCATGCAGCAAAGCCGTTTGCACCGCCGCGTCTTGCTCGATATGCGCAGCGGGCAGCAGGTATGCGCTCCCTCGGCGCATACCCGCAGCGTGCTGCTGGAAAACTGGGGCACGGAAATGGCCAAGGTGTATCGTGACGCCGGCTTGCCGCTGCGCGCCGCCGCCGCGCCGGCCAGTCCCTGTCAAAACAGCGCCGCCACACCCGCCGTGGCGCCGGAAATCACCAGCCCGATACGCGGCGTCAGTCATATTTTGCGCAGCCGGCAAAGCAATGCGCCGCTGCAACTGCGCGCCGAAGCCAGTCCCGGGACAGAACTGCTGTGGTTTGCCGACGCCGCCTTGCTCGGACGCAGCAAGGCCGGGGCCAGTCTGGCATGGACGCCGCCGCAAGCCGGGCGCTATATTTTGCGGGTGCTGGATGAAAACGGGATGGCTGACAGCCGCGAGCTGGTGGTGGAGCAGATGGAATAGCTGCGCAAATTGGCTCAAGCCAGCGCACAGCCGGCCATACGTAAAAGAACAGGCCTGCAGCCGCCGTCAAATATGCCACAATGCCGCAGACATTCATTAAATAGGGACACTGCAATGGAAATGAAAAAAATCAACTCAGGCAAATTACGCGCAATCGGCTACGACCAAGGTCAGCGCATATTGCGGGTGGAATTGGAAAACGGCACAGCCTTGGAATACAGCGGCGTCGGCCTGGATTTGTGGCGGCGCTTTTCCAACAGCGGCGTGGCCTGGAGTTTTTACCGCGACAATATTGAAGAAGAATTCCCCGCCAAACGCGGCCCCGCCCGCCCGGCCTCATCCGCACAGCGCGCCGCCTTGGACGATTTGTTTGGCGGCGGCGAGAAAAAAGAGGATGGCGGGGAATAAAGCATTTTTGATGGCGCAGTCTGCTGCGCCGGGCGGATGGCATGTCAAACGCTATTCCGCTTGAATTACGCTGCGCCACGTTTATGGCAAGTGCTTTTCAACAAAACAGAGCCAAGGATGCTGACTGTTTTTTAGACAATATATTGCTGAAAAAACACTGTTTTTGCGGCGGTGAATTCAGAATTTGACTAAAATATTAATATTGTCTTAATTGGTATATTCATATCGCTTATGTGCATTATATGGATGACTCGTACCTGTTAACTTCTGCAATTTGCCATTTAAGCATAATATATTGCCATGCCAAAGTCTTGCACTGGTGAAAATTTGACGTTATTATGGCAACTGTTGTGCTGAACAAGATTCTTCAGTGCAAGCAATGTTGCTCTTGAGAAGCTTGGTTGCAATAAATATAAAGGCGCAAGATGCAGCAAAAATATCCGGACGTTTGCTCGGGAAGTAGGCAGCGTCTGCTTGTCGTTGTTGCATGAATGGCATCGATGTTAAAATAGCCAACTGCAATGGAGCGCCAAGCGACATCAATTGTGGATAATGCGGAGTTCTTGCCGTCATGCTTCCGTGTATCATCACCGCTGTATTGCCTCAGTATGCAGATAGTGTGGCGTTATAAGCGGCTTGGTTTATCCCGGTCTGATAAAAACCCCATGAAATAGCCATGTCTTTTTGATATGGATCAATGAGTTGTAATATGGTTTCACTGATAGCTGTTGTGCGCCCGGCTTGGAGCAGTCGGGAGTGGAATATGCTTGAGTGATGAAGCCGTCTATAATTCTGCGCCGCTGTATGTTGGAAAAATTCATTTGACAAGGAATTCTACTGACTTGCATTTTTGCAACGGGCAGCTTATTTCTCCACGGGCAAGAAATTGCTTGTGCCAAAAAGACAATTCAAAATTGCAGCCAGAGGAAACGGCGATTCGTCGTTGCTATCTTTCTGCGCCTTGTTTGCATATATTGATGCAAAATGGGCTTGCTTTTGCTCTTTTTGGTATGGGAATGGCATTTGTCCCGCTGCATGGTTAAGCATGGTGTTTGAAAAGCGCAGCGCTTGATTGGTTTTGCAATGCTTATCATTGCGTATTGTGCGCAGGATGTGGGTTGATTGGCATTGTGCAGTTTGGCATGCTGCTTGTAATATGCTGTATTTTTATTCCCGCTGCCTGGCTGGCGTATATTGATCGCCTGCCATAATCTGCTGCGCGCTTGAGATATTTATTGGCAATATTTGCAAAATACAGGCCGCTTCGCCGCGCGGGATAAAGTGTGATCAGTTTGCTTGCAGGTTTTATTTGATTTCGCTGTATTGATGATATATAGCTATGCTTATTGCATAGCTGGCTTGAACTGCATGCCGGAGCTGAGGCGCAGAATCAAGTGGTGGATGTTTTTTCATAATTCCGCTCAATCGTCCGGATAATTGCCGGGATGGCGGAGCATTGCTTACATTGGTTTTTTATCACGCTGCAAGAGTATGTGCGCATGTGAATATGCATTGGTGGAATTGCCAATGGTGTCGCAACTGCTTGCATTACAACCATTCGTTGCAGGAGGTCTGGCATTTCAGCACTGATATCACCTTGAAGGACGTTGTATTTGGAAGTTTTGTCTGGCGCTCTGCCGCAGTGACGCCGGCTGGAGGTTTGTTTCAACAGGAATTTTTCCGCGTGCTGGAAAATTCTGATCAATCCCATACATCAAAGGCGCAAATTACCCCACACCCCGGTATGCGCGCCGCCGTTTGTGTAACTCCCCCCATGTTTTTAAAAACACACAAACATAACTGATTGGGCAAGCTTAATTCACTGCCTGATTGATCCTGGGTCTGACATTCAAACGCGCTGTTCATCTTGCATGGACGGTGTGAGCATTTGCACTCTCACAGTATAGAAAGAAGAAGATGGAACACTGCAATCAACAAGAAAAAATCGCCATTATCGGCATTGGCTGTCGCTTTCCCGGCAGCGCGAATGATTATTCCCAATTCTGGGAAAATCTGGTGGGCGGCAAAGATTGCCTGGAACCGACGCCGGCTAACCGTTATAACGCGGCCAGTCTGTACAGTAAAGACAAGGCCAAGCCGGGCCGTCTGACTGGCGGGCGCGGCGGTTATATCGACGGTTTTGACGAGTTTGATCCAGCCTTCTTCGGCATTGGCCCGCGTGAAGCCGAATATATGGACCCGCAGCAGCGCAAATTGCTGGAAGTGGCCTGGGAAGCGCTGGAAGACGGCGGCCAGCGTCCTTATCAAATGGCGGGCAAAAATGTCGGCGTGTTCATCGGCGCCTTCACCCTCGATTACAAAATTGTGCAATTTGCCGACTTGGGCTTTAATGGTCTGGCTGCGCATACCGCAACCGGCACCATGATGACCATGGTTTCCAATCGTCTTTCATACAGCTTTGACTATGTTGGCCCGAGTATGTCGATTGACACCGCTTGCAGCTCTTCGCTGGTGGCGGTGCATCTGGCGTGCCAGAGCCTGCAGAGCGGCGAGAGCAGCCTGGCGCTGGCCGGCGGCGTGCTTTTGCATATGACGCCGCAATACACCATTACCGAATCCAAGGGCGGCTTTTTGTCGCCTGAAGGCTTGTCGCGCACCTATGACTCGGCAGCGAATGGTTATGTGCGCTCGGAAGGCGTGGGCGTGGTGGCCTTAAAACGTTTGTCCGATGCGCTGCGCGATGGCGACCGGATTCATGCTGTGATCATCGGTTCCGGCGTGAATCAGGATGGCCGCACCAATGGCATCACCGTGCCCAGCGGCGAAGCGCAGCAGCGCTTGATCCGTCAGGTGTGCGCGCAAGCCGGCGTGACGCCGGGCAGTTTGCAATATATCGAAGCGCATGGCACTTCAACTCCGGTGGGCGATCCGATTGAGGCGAATGCTTTGGGCCAGATCCTGGCCGATGGCCGTCAGCCCGGCAGCGCTTGCTATATCGGTTCGGTGAAAACGAATATCGGCCACACCGAAGCTGCGGCTGGCGTGGCGGGCCTGATCAAGACCACTCTGGCCTTGAAACACAAGCTGATTCCGCCTCATATCAATCTGCGCGAAGTCAATCCCAAGCTCAATCTGGACGATCAGCCGTTCGATATTCCGCGCCAGCCCACGGCCTGGCCGGAACATGAAGGCCCGGCGCGCGCTGGCGTTAATTCCTTTGGTTTTGGCGGCACCAATGCCCACGTACTGCTGGAAGAAGCCCCGGCCGCCGTGGCGCCGCAGGCGCCGGCGCAACATGCCGCGCGCGCTTTCATGCCGCTCACCACACGCGATGCAGCCGATATGCCGGCGCTGGTGGAAAAAATGCGCGCCCATTTGCAACAGCAGGAAGACAGCCCGCAAGTGCTGCGCAACATCGGTCACACGCTGGCCACGCGCCGTCAGCCGCTCGAAGCGCGTCTGGCGCTGGCCTATGCTGACCGCGCCAGCCTGCTGCAGCGTATGGATGATTATCTGGCCGGCGTGAGCCACCCCGATATCATCGCCGGCAGCCAGCTGGCGCCCGAACAGCGCCGCCTGGTGTGGGTGTTTACCGGCATGGGGCCGCAATGGTGGGGCATGGGGCGTCAGCTGTATCAGAGCGCGCCGGTGTTCTCCGCCATCATCGACGCCTGCGATGCGGAAATGCGCAAGCATGCCGACTGGTCGCTGGTGCAAGAATTGATGCGTGATGAAGCGCAATCGCAGATGGATCAAACCTGGCTGGCGCAACCGGCCAACTTCGCTTTGCAAATCGCCCTGGCGGCGCTGTGGCGCTCGTATGGCGTGACACCGGCGGCCATCGTCGGCCATAGCGCTGGCGAAGCGGCGGCGTTCTATGAAGCAGGGGTCTATAGTTTGCAGGATGCGGTGACGGTGATCATGCACCGCAGCCGCCTGCAACAATTACTGACCGGCACTGGCGCCATGCTCGCCGTCAGCCTGTCAGAAGCGGAGGCCTTAAAGCGCATTGCTGCGTATGACGGCAAGATTTCGATTGCCGCGATTAACAGTCCGACTGCGATGACGCTGGCGGGCGAAGAAGCCGCATTGCAGGATCTGGCCGGGCGTTTGAAGCAAGAACAGGTTTTTGCCAAATTCCTCGCTGTCAGCGTGCCGTATCACAGCGTGATGATGGAGCCGATTAAGGAAGAGTTGCTGCAAACGCTGTCTGGCATCACGCCGCAATGCGCGCGTTTGCCGCTGTATTTGACCGGGCGCGACGCTATGGCGCAGGGGCCGGAATTGGATGCCCATTACTGGTGGGACAATGTGCGCGACAGCGTGCGCTTCCACGCCGCCAGCTGTCGTCTGGCCGCTGATGGCTATCAATTATTCCTTGAAATCGGCCCGCATCCGGTGTTGGCGCACTCGATCAAGGAAAGTTTCACTTCGCTGGGCTTGAATGCGCAAGTGCTGCCTTCTATCCGCCGTCTGGAAGATGAGATGGCGCGCTTTACCCAATCGCTGGCCGCTTTGCACAATGCCGGCCTGGATTTGGATTGGACGCCGCTGTTTGGCGGCGGGGTGCAAGTCACGCTGCCGGCTTATCCGTGGAAGAAAACCCGTTATTGGGCCGAATCCAAGGCGGTGCAGCAAATCCGTCTGGGGCTGGTCGATCACGCCCTGCTGGGCCGCCGTTTGCCCAATAGCGAGCCGTCCTGGGAAGCTTTGCTGGATATTGAACACCAGCCATGGCTGGCCGATCACCGGATTGAGGGCAATGTGCTGTTCCCGGCTGCCGGCTATCTGGAAATGGCGGCGCAGGCTGTGCGCGCGCTCGGCGGCCCGTCGTATGTGCATCTGGCCGACATCCAATTGCGCAAAGCGCTGTATCTGCCGGATGGCGAAGCCAAGCCGGTGCAATGCAAGCTGGATGCGGAAAGCGCCGCCTTCCATGTCGCCACCCTGGGGGCGGATGGGCAGGAAGCGGCAATCCACGCCAGCGGCGTGGTGCGCGCCAGTCAGCCGCGCCGCCTGGCCGCGCTGGACCGCGCCGCAGTGCAAGCGCGTTGCCAGCGCATGCTCGATGGCCAATCCTGCTATGCAGTGTTGGCGAAAATGGGTTATCACTATGGCCCGGCGTTCCAACCGATTCAACAGATGTGGATTGGCGATGGCGAAACCCTGACCTGGATCGAACCCGGCGCAGCGCTGTTGGCCGGCAGTGAGGAATGGCATTTCCACCCGGCCTTGCTGGACGCCTGCTTCCAGACCATTCTCGGCGCCGAAATTCCTCACGCTGAGCAAGCCGGCAGCGCGATCCGTCTGCCTTTGACGATTGGCGCTTTGCGCAGCGCCGGCGTGGGTTGCCGTGGCATTTGGGCGCATGCCCGCATCACCAAGCGCGATAGCGATCAAATCACTGGCGATATCTATGTGTATGCCGAAGATGGCGCTGCGCTTGGCGTGATTGAAGCGTTCCATGCCGGCAATGTCGAAAAAGCCGCCAGCAAGGTCAGCTTGAATACGATTGACAGCTGGCTGACTGAAATCCAATGGCAAGCCAGCCCGCTGCCGCAAGCCGATGACGCCGAGGCGCTGCAGCCTGGGGCGGCATTGAGCAAGGGCGCCTGCTGCCTGGTGTTTGCCAATGCGGAAACCGAATTGAGCGAGCAGGTGGCGCAGCAACTGGCCGCGCAACACCATCATTACTACCTGGTGACGCCGGGTTCTGACTTCGCGTTTGACGCCAGCGCCCGTCTGGCCACCGTGGCCCCGGGTAAGCGCGAACATCTGCGCCAGTTGTTTGCCGCACTCAAAACCCATGCGCCGCAAATTAATTCGGTGCTGTATCTGTGGCATCTGGATGCCCCGGTGTTTGAAGACAGCGCGGCGGAAGATCTGTGCGCCAGCGGCAGCCATGCCGCCTATCCGCTGATCTGCCTGGGTCAGCAATTGCTCGAAGAGCGCAGTCATGCCCGTCTGCTGTTGGCCACCCGTGGCGCGCAGGCAGTGGGCGCGGACGATAGCGCCGAGCCGATGCAGGCCACGGTGTGGGGTGTGGGCCGCGTGTTGTGGCGTCAGGAATTGCCGGATTGCGTGGGCAAGCTGCTCGACCTGGATCCGCAAGCGCACGACGCCGCCAGCGAAGCAGCCTGTCTGTTGCAGGAATTGGCGCTGGAAGATGAAGATGAAATCGCCTGGCGCAATGGTCAGCGCTACACCAGCCGCTTGCAGCAAGCCGCCAATCTGAGCCGCCCGCTGCCCTTGCGTCTGCGCGCTGATGGCTGCTATCTGGTGACCGGCGCCATGGGCGCGCTGGGCCGCCTGGTGTGCCGCACGCTGGCCAAACGCGGCGCCCGCCGCATCATCCTGATGGGCCGCAGCCGTTTGCCGGCGCGTCAGGATTGGGCTGCGCTGGATCCGGCTTCCAACGCCGGACGCCAGGTCGCCTTCATTCGCGAACTCGAAGCGATGGGCGTGGATGCGATTCTGGCTTCGGTGGACGTGGCTGATGAAGCCGGCATGCGCGCCTGGCTGGCTGCGTTTGAACAAAAAGCGCTGCCGCCTATCCGTGGCGTGTTCCATCTGGCCGGTCAAGTCAAAGACACGCTGCTGGCGGAAATGCAAGCCGATGCGTTTGACGCGGCTTACCGTCCGAAAGTGATTGGCGGCTGGCTCTTGCACCACCTGCTGCAACAGCATCCGCTCGAACATTTTGTCATGTTCGCTTCGGTGGCCTCGATTTTGACCACCGCCGGACAAACCAACTACGCTGCCGGGAATGCCTTCCTGGATGCGCTGGCGCACCATCGCCGCGCACGCGGCTTGCCGGCATTGTCGATTGACTGGGGGCCATGGGCCACTGGCATGATCGAAGAACTCGGTTTGATCGAGCACTATCGCAACAGCCGTGGCATGAATTCACTTGCAGCCGACGCCGGCATGGACGTGATGGAACGCGTAATGGGCCAGGACAAGGCGCAGCTGGTGGTTTCCACTGTGGTTGATTGGCCGCAATTTATCGCCTGGTACCCCAGCATGCCGCCGCTGGTGCAGGCGCTTGCCGCCAGCCAGCGCAGCAATAATCGCGAAGAAGAGCATGGCAGCTTCTTTGAACGCTACAAAGGCGCTGACGAAGCCGCCCGCGCTCAGCTCTTGCAAGGACATTTCGTGCATGTGGTCAGCGATGTGCTGCGCATGCAGGGCGGGGCGTTTGAAACCAGCCGCAGCCTGAACGAACTCGGCCTGGATTCGCTGCTGGCGATTGAGTTGCGCGCCCGCATTCAGCGTGAATTGCGCGTCGCGCTGCCCGTGGTGACACTGCTCTCCGGGGCCAGCGTCGAAGAGTTGCTGCAACAAGCCGGCGACGATCTGGCGCGCCAGCTGGAACAAGACGGCGGCGCAGCGCAGGAAAGCAATGTGACGCTGTTCAATAATGAAAATGAATACCCGCTCACCCGCAATCAAAGCGCACTCTGGTTCTTGAAGCATTTGAATCCGGATGGCTTTGCCTACAACATCGGCGGCGCCGTGCATATCCGCACCCGCTTGCAGCCGGAATTGATGATGGATGCGGTGCGCACCCTGGTGCTGCGTCATCCCCAATTGCGCGCCAACTTCATGCAAGGCGCACAAGGCGCGCAGCAACGCATCCGCCCGGACGGACAAGCCGATCTGGCCATTGTGGATGTCAGCGGCCAGGCGTGGGAACAGGTGTATCAGACCATTATTGATGAATATCGCCGTCCGTATGATCTGGCGCATGACTCGCTGCTGCGGGTGCGTCTGTACCGCTTCGCCGATGATCACTGGGTGTTGATGAAGGCGGTGCATCACATCATTTCCGATGCTATCTCCACCTTCACCTTTATTGATGAGCTGTTAAAGTTGTACGAGAGCATGAAGCGCGGTGAAAATCTGCAATTGGCGCCGACTGCGGCGCGCTATCTGGATTTCCTGAATTGGCAAAACCGCTTCCTGGCCAGCGCGCAAGCGCAGAAAATGCAGGATTACTGGTTAAACCACCTGCCCAAGGAAATTCCGGCGCTCAATCTGCCCACCGATAAACCGCGTCCGGCAGTGCAGACCAATAACGGCGCTTCGCACTTCTTTGTGCTGGATCAGAACCTCAGCCAGGGCGTGCATCAGCTGGCCAAGCAGCAGGGCGCGACGGTGTTCATGGTCTTGCTCTCGGCTTACTATGTGCTGTTGCACCGTTACAGCGGGCAAAACAATATCATCGTCGGCAGCCCGGTGACCGGTCGCACGCAGCAGGAATTCGCTCAGGTGTATGGCTATTTCGTCAACCCCTTGCCGCTGCACGCTGATTTGTCCGGCGCCCCTGACACCCTGACCCTGTTGCAAAAAGTGCAGGAAATCGTGCTCAATGGTTTGGACAATCAGGAATATCCGCTGGTGTCGCTGGTGGAAAAACTGGGCATGAAACACGACCCGAGCCGCTCCGCGATTTTCCAGGCGATGTTTATTTTGCTGGCGCACAAAATCGCCACTGAGCAATATGGCTATCGTTTGGAATATATCGAGTTGCCGGAAGAAGAAGGCCAGTTCGATATCCTGCTCTCGGCATACGAAGAAGCGGAAGAAGGTCAGTTCCACTGCGTCTTCAAGTACAACACCGATCTGTTCCTGCCGGCCACCATGGCGCGTATGGCGGGGCACTATCAAAACCTGCTGCGCGCCATGATCGCCGCGCCGAATACGCCGGTGACGCAGCTCAATATGCTTGAGGCGGCGGAACAAAGCAGCCTGCTGCAAGACTGGAGCGGAGCGCAGCGCCGTCTGCCGCTGCAAGGCAATGTGCTGCAGATGATGGCCGCCAACGCCAAACCCGCCGATGTGGCGCTGGTAATGCCGCAAGCGGATGGCGCACGCCGCAGCATGACGCATGGCGAACTGGCCAGCGCCGCCGCCAACTTCGGCGCCAATCTGCGCGCCATGGGCGTGCAGCGCGGCGATGTGGTGGCCTTGTGTCTGCCCAAATCGATTGAGCTGGTGGTGGCCTTGCTGGGCGTGATGCATGCCGGCGCGACCTATTTGCCGCTTGATCCGGCCTACCCGCAAGAGCGTCTGCACTATATGTTAAGCCACGCCAAAGTGCGCTTGGCGCTGGCTGACGCCGAAGCGATGCCGCAATTGGAAAGCTGGCGCGCAGAGCAGGGCGAATGCCTGCTGCTGGATGATGCGCGGCTGTGGCAAGCCGCCAGCCCGCTCGGCGATGCCGGCCCGGCCAGCCTGGACGACCTGGCCTACATCATCTATACCTCGGGTTCGACCGGCAAACCGAAGGCGGTGCAAGTCAGCCACCGCAATCTGGCGGCGGTGTATCTGGGCTGGGAACAGGAATACGATTTGCGCGGCCAGATCCGCGTGCACGGCCAGCTCGCCAGCTTCGCCTTTGACGTGTTCGGCGGCGATATGCTGCGCGCCCTGTGCTCGGGCGGCGCCCTGGTCTTGATCGGGCGCGACATCCTGTTTAACAGCGCGCAACTGTACCGCACGCTCAAAGAAGAGCAGGTCGATTGCGTGGAATTTGTGCCGGCGCTGGTGCGCACAGTGCAGCGTTACTGTGAAGAACACCACTGCCGCCTGGACTTCCTGCGCATGCTGATCGTCGGTTCCGACGTCTGGAAAGTGGAAGAAATCGAGCGTCTGCGCCAACTCTGCCACCCTGCGCACCGTCTGATCAATTCCTATGGTTTGAGCGAAGCCACGATTGACTCGACCTGGTTTGAAGGCGATGTCAGCGCGCTGGAGCCGGGCCGTATGACGCCGATTGGCCGTCCTTTCCCCAACAGCGCAGCCTATGTGCTGGACGCGCACCAGCAGCCGGTTCCGGTTGGCGTGCCGGGCGAGCTGTGGATTGGCGGCGACGGTGTGGCGCAAGGTTATCTGGGCGCGCCTGAATTGACCCGTCAGCGCTTTGTTGAACTGACGCTGGGCGGCCAGAATCTGCGTCTGTACCGCACCGGCGATATGGGCTACTGGGATAGCAAGGGCGTCTTGCACCTGCTGGGCCGGGCGGATAATCAGATCAAGATCCGTGGTCACCGGATTGAGAGCGGGGAAATTGAAAGCCGCCTCAAATCCATGGCCGGCGTGCGCCATGCCGTGGTGGCCCCGCGTCAGGACAAACAGGGCGAATATCAGCTGTGCGCCTGGTATCAGGCCGATGCTGAATTGGATGTGAAAGAGATCCGCCAATTCTTAGGCGCCTGTTTGCCGACCTATATGCTGCCGACCTGGTTTGTGCAACTGCAAGCCATGCCGCTCTCGCCGAATGGCAAAGTGGATATGCAAGCCTTGCCGGCCCCGGCTCTGGAACAGGTGCAATTGCTGGAAGCGCCGCACACCCTGTATCAGCAGCGCATGGCCGCGCATTGGCAGGAATTGCTGGGCGCCGAGCAAATCGGTTTGCAGCATGACTTCTTTGAACTGGGCGGCAGCTCGATCAAATTGATCGAATTGATTTACCGCTTGCAAAGTGAGTTCAATGTTTCGCTGGCTGTGAATCAGCTCTTCAAATTCACGACCCTGTACGGCATGGCCAAGTCGCTCGAAGATGTGATCATCGGCCGCAGCAGCGGGGCGCAACCGTGGATGGAATTTAACCGTGAGCAAAGCACGCAAATCTTCTGTCTGCCGCCTGCCGGCGGCCACGGGCTGGTGTATCGCAAGCTGGCTGAAGTCATGCCGCAATATCGCCTGCTGGCCTTTAACTACATCACCGGCGAAGACAAGGTGGCGCAATATGCCGATTTGATGATCAGCTTGCGCAACAGCGATGCGCCATTGCTCTTGCTGGGCTACTCGCTGGGCGGCAATCTGGCCTTTGAAATCGCCAAAGTGCTGGAAGCGCGCGGCGTGCCGGTGGCGCAAGTGATCATCATTGACAGCTATCGCACGTCGAGCACCTTTGAATTGCAGCCGCAGCACTGGGCTGAGTTTGAGGCGGAATTGCAAGGCCACTTGAAGACCCATACCGGCTCGGACATGGTGGCGCAGGAAATCATGACGCAAGCGCGTGAGTATGTGATTTTCAACAGCCGCACCATCAATTCCGGCAAGATCAAGGCGCAATTGAATGTGCTGGCCGACAGCCACAAGCTGGCCTTCTATGCTTCCGGCCAGAGCGGTTCCTGGCACGGAGCTTCGACCAGCGCAACCCACTTGCTGCAGGGTTCGGGCGAGCATGCCGACATGCTCTCGAACGAGGCCGATGTGGCGCAAAACGCGGCCTTGATCATGCAAGTCCTGCAAAGCGGAACGGTGGATGCCTGAACGCGGCGCACCTGCTGTCCGTCCCGCCCTGATGAGGGCGGGGGCGGGCGGCGGGCGCGCATCAGATGAGCGGGCTTGCGCCCGCATCATTGCGTTCCGCCCTGCGCTGGAATCCAGGCGCGCATGCGCAAAGCCGGTTTGACGGTATCCGTACTGCCAGCCGGCTGGCCGGACTGTGTTTGCACAGGCGCAGCCCGCTTGTGCTTGCCGGGCGCGGCTGGCCAGTGTCCCCATCCCGCATATTTGCAAATCAAGGCCTGCAGATGGCAAACCATGCGGGCAAGCTGATTTTCTGCTGCAACGCCGCGCATTGCATGCCTGTCGTGCGCTATGCGCACAACAGGCGTCCTCATGCTTTCTGAGGGTGGCAAGCAGCCAGGCCGTCCGCAGCAATCGTTTCAGCCAACATTGGAATCATTCATGAATAAAGCAAGTACGGCAGAGTCAGTCAAACATGCCGATTTTTCCCCGCGCACCCATGCCAATGGCTTACGCATCGTCTTTTTTATTCTGGTGCTGGACGTTTTGGGCATCAGCTTGTTGTGGCCTGTCACTGCCTTCATTGTGCAGCGCTACAGCACCGATGCAGTGACGCTGACAATTCTCACTTCGCTGTATTCTTGCGCACAGTTTTTCGCCGCGCCGCTGTTGGGCAAAGTGAGCGACCGCCATGGCCGCCGCCCGGTGTTAATCATCAGCTTGCTGGGAAGTTGCATCGGCTATGTGATGTTTGGTGTGGGCGGCGCCTTGTGGGTGCTGCTGTTATCGCGCCTGATTGATGGCGTCACCGCCGGCAATCACGCCGTCGCGGCATCGTTTCTGGCCGATGTTTCCACGCCGGAAACGCGCACCAAAAATTTCAGTCTGTTTGGCATTGCCTGGGGCATCGGCCTGATTCTTGGCCCCGCCTTGGGGGCGGCGTCAGGACAAATTGATTTGTCTGCGCCGGCCTGGTTGGCCGCTGCGCTGTCACTCACGGCAATGGTGTTGGGGATTTTCTTTTTGCCGGAATCATTGCCAAAAGAAAAGCGCCAGAAAAGCGCGCTGACAGCGGCCGATTTCAACCCCTTTATCAGTATTTGGCAGATCATCCGCCAACCGGCATTGGGCGGTCTGTTCTTGATCATTGCCACCTACAACTTTGTTTACCATGGCTTTGCCAGCACCGAAGCGCTGTATCTGTTGCAAAAATTCGGCGCCCAGCCCTGGCAAATCGGCGTCATGCTGGCCGTTGGCGGCTTTCTCATGGTCGCCAGCTTCAAATTGCTGCCGGTGCTGACCGTGCGCTTCGGCGCGCGCAAGGTCATGATGGGCTGTCTGTTGGGCGTGGCCGGCACGATGCTGGCGTTCACCCTGGCCCCGGCCTTTAACTGGCTGTACCCTGTGGTGGGATTGCGCACCATTGCCGGCGCATTTTTATTTCCGACCATCGGCGCCTTGCTGGCGGCCAATGTCGATCCGCAGGAACAAGGCGCCATGATGGGCGTAAACACCGCTTTGCAAAGCGCGATGTGCGTGTTTGGCCCGCTCTGGGCCGGCATGCTGTATGACCACGTTACCCCCGACGCGGCATATTGGATGGGCGCACTGTTTCTGCTGTTTGCGGCGCTGTATGGCAAATCTCTGCGCATGAATGCGCAGACCCGATAAGCCGCCGCCATCGCACTTCTTATTTTGGGCCTGGATGTTTTACCCCTCTTGATACGACAGCATACCTGGCCCGTGATTTCAATTTGAAAGTGAATTTTATGTCAACCCAGAAACAATCCGTTATTATCATCGGTGCGGGAATGTCCGGTCTTTCCACGGGCGTCTATGCGCAGATGAATAACTACCAATGTTCGATTTACGAACTGCATGACCGCCCGGGCGGATGTTGCACGGCCTGGGATCAAAACGAATATATCTTCGATCCTTGCATCACCTGGCTCAATGGCTGCGGCGGCAATGGCGATGATGAAATGAGCCAGATCTGGCTGGAACTCAATGCATTGGATGGTAAAAAAATCACCCATGCCAAAGTCTTTAACACCTGCTATGGATTAAACGGCGAAGTTATCCGGTTTTATACCGACCCGGATCGCCTGCAACAGCACCTGATCGAATTTTCACCGGAAGATGAAAAGGAAATCAAAGACTTTTGCAAAATCATCCGTCATCTGCAAAAAGCGGCCAGACATTATCCGTTTTTAAAATCCCCCGGTCTGCAAAGCAAGACCGAGAAGGCATTGATGATCCTTAAGCTGCTGCCCTATATGCGCACGCTGATCAAAGCCTTGTCCAATAATCTGCATGATTATTCGCGACGTTTCCGCCATCCATTTTTGCGCGAAGCGATTAATTATGTGATGTATGACAAGCATGATAATTTCCCGGTTTTCCCCAGCTGCTTCTCACTGGCCTGCGCCGGCGCGGGCAATGCCGGGGTGCCGGAAGGCGGTTCGATGGGTCTGGTGCGCAGCATTGAACAGCGCTTTATTGAGCTGGGCGGACGCGTCTATTACGACAAAAAAGTGGCGGGGCTGATTATCAAAGAACACCGCGTTGTCGGCGTCAGAATGTGGGATGGGCAAGAGCATTATGCCGATAAAGTCGTCAATGCTGCCGATGGCTACAATCTGCTGTACAACATGCTCGAAGGCAAATACATTCCGCCCAAAGTCGCACAGTTATATGAAGCTGTGAAATCACAGCCGGAAGAAGTATTGTTCCCCAGTCTGGTGATGATGTTTTTGGGAGTGAACGCCGATTACAGCGAACTGCCGACTTCGGCCACCATTTTCCTGACGGAAGAAGAAAAGGCGCAACTCACCGGCCTGCAACACGATGTCATCAACATCCAGATCCGCAGCCAACCCTATCCGGAACTGGCGCCACAAGGTAAATCAGTGTTGTACGTCGAATATTTCAGCGACCGCGCCGTGTGGCAAGAGCTTGATGCGCGTGACAATGAGAATGTGGCTTGGCGCTCGGACAGCAATCACATCAGCCGCAAACGCTCCGCCGCATACAAGGCGGAGAAAAAGCGCCTGCGCGATGTTTTGATCGACATTATGGATAAATATTATCCCGGGCTGAAAGCCAACCTGGAAAAAACCGATGTCTCCACACCGCTTTCCTTTGAGCGTTACACCCAGAATCATCAAGGCACGATTTATGGCTGGAATCCATTCCACGAATTGATCAAGGAAATGGAAGACGAAACCGCAGTAACCGGGCCGAAATTGCCGGGGTTGCAAGGTTTATATATGGCCGGACACTGGACCCGCCAGGGCGGCGGTTTGATCAATGCCGCCGCCAGTGGCCGTCATGCCGTGCAATACATGTGCCGGGACGATGGCGTGAAATTCAAAGTGACATCACGTCAGAACGAGGATTTCAAGCACCGCTGGATCGACGAAACGCCGGCCATTCTGGGCAATGGGCTGAGATCGGTTTGAGCGCCGTCAGCGCCTTATGCGATGCGCACAGGGCGGGTGAACTCAATTGGCATAAAGACAAATGATGCGGCGCAAGCCGCTTGAATGGAAGAATATGAGCAATCGACAAACAATGTTAATCATCGGCGGCGGATTGGGGGGCTTATCCACCGGCTGCTATGCACAGATGAACGGCTATCAAAGCCATATCGTGGAAATGCACGAAATTCCGGGCGGCTGTTGCACCGCCTGGGAAAAGGGCGATTTCTGGTTTGACTGGTGCGTCAGCTGGCTCTTGGGCAGCGGCCCGGGTAATGAAATGCATCAAATCTGGCGCGAAATCGGCGCACTCGACGGCAAGGAAGTGCGCCACCCGGAAGTCTTTAACATCGTCACCTGCGCGGATGGGCGTTCGGTGCGCTTTTATTCCGACCCCGACCGCCTGCAAGCGCATTTGATCGAGCTGGCGCCGGAAGATGTGCGCCAGATCCGCCAATTTTGCCAGGGCTTGCGTCAGTTCATCAAAGCCTTGAAGGTCTATCCCTTCCTGCGTCCGGTGGGTTTGATGAGCACCTGGGAAAAAGTGCGCATGATGGCCTCATTTATTCCGCACTTTAATTTGATCCGCAAAACCATCACCGTCTTGATGCGCGACTATTCGGACAAATTCAAATCGCCCTTGCTGCGTGAAGCCTTCAATTTCATCTTGTATGAAAAGCACCCGAATTTTCCGGTGCTGCCGTTTTACTTCCAGCTCGCCGCCCACGCCATGCACTCCGCCGGCGTGCCGGAAGGTGGTTCGCTTGGCCTGGCCAGGTCGATTGAGGCGCGTTATCAAAAGCTCGGCGGGCAAGTCAGCTACAACGCCAAAGTGGAAGAGATTCTGGTGGAAAATGATTGCGCAGTCGGCGTGCGTTTAAGCGATGGGCGTGAATTGCGCGCCGATATCGTGGTTGGCGCCTGCGATGGTTATTCGGCGGTGATGAAAATGCTCAAGGGCCGTTATTTAAATGACACCTGGCGCAAGCTCTACACCGAAACCATCAAAAAACCGGAAATGGTGTTCCCCGGCTATTTCACCCTGTTTTTGGGCTTGAACCATGAATTCCCGCAGGCCGAATATTGCACCACCTATTTGCTGCCGGAAGAATTGATGGCCAAACTGCCCGGCATGCGTCATCCCAGCATCAATGTGCAAGTGCGCAATGCGCTCTACCCGGAACTGGCGCCGCCTGGCAAAACCATGCTGTACATCAGTTATTTCTGCGATATCGCGCCGTGGCGTGAATTAAGCCAGGGGCCGGAGCAGGCCAGCCGTATGGAAAAAGGGGTAGAAGTGCATACCCTGCCGGTGCGCCGTGGCCGCGCCTATCAATCGGCCAAGCGTGAAGCCAGTGACGCCTTGATCGACTTTTTAGAGCAAAAAATGCCGGGCTTGCGCGACGCCATCACCGTGCATGACGCCGCCACCCCGCTGACCCAGGTGCGCTACACCGACAATTATGACGGCTCGGTGTTGGGCTGGCAGCCTTTTGTGGAGAGCGGCGAAACATTGGAGGAGGAAGTCAAGCGCGGCGGTCCGGGTTTGCCGGGATTGAAGAATTTCTATTTCTCAGGCGTATGGATCACCACCGGCGGCTTGATCCGCGCCGCCACCGCCGGGCGGCATGTGATGCAATTCATTTGCAAAGACGATGGCAAAACCTTCCAGGCCCATGTTGACCCCGAAGCCAAAGCGCCAACCCACCGCGTGCTGCGTGAACGCAACCCGCACCGCAGCCACGGCGCCACGCCGGATGTGGTGTGGCAACCGGGCGGCAGCACGGTGTAAGCGGTTTGCGCAGGCGCAACTGAGCTTGCGCCTGCGCAACCCGTAAGTGAAATCGGATGCCGGCCTTGTGCTTGATCTCTTTAAAGCTCCGGGCTTTTCTCTTCATTACCTTCCCATTAGGTAGCCACATCTTCTCCCAGAATGTGTCTGCTGGTGACGTTTGCTATTCAAAAGCAGGTTTTAAGCACGAGCAGATTATCTACATGAAAATCACTTGCCAATACATCAATGGATTCTCATTTCACTTACCATATATCCTACATGTAAGTAACTCAACCACTTCAGATACTATTTAAAATTATTTTTTTAGCAATATTCACGAGTGAGATCTGCAATATTCCCTGCCATCTCTGATCGATAGCTTTTGCACTTAATTGAAGTTTGAATTTCATCGTCAATTAAACACAACATTTCCAGCATGAAATTCTTTCAATAGAATTTCCTTATTGAAACATTCAGGCAGAAAATATTTGTTAAAAACAATCTCCGAACTATCAAGGAGATACACTCGACTGTATGATCTGATTGAAAAAGCAACTGATTTGTTGATTTTAAAATGAAATGTTTCCTTTATGAAACCAAAGAGGAAGTAATACTTCACGAGTTCATGGTTTTGAAAGAAATTGCCTTACACTATGGCTGTTTTTTATTGTTACTTTGTTGAATATCTGATTTTCATGAAAGGGACAGTATGAGCAGCATTCATCTCAAAGACATGACAGGGACCGCTTTGGCGGCTGCTACTTTGTCGCCAGATAGCAATGAGCTTTCCATTATCTTTAAGCAAGCCGAATGCATCAATGACGCAAAAGACCAGCCGGGGCGGATTGAGTCTCTCGATATTCATCTTCATCTGGAATTACAGCTGGATGCGCCCAGCCTTGTGAAATGCGATGCGCGCGGCGCTTTCATCAATCTGGGACATGACAGCTGGTCTCAACTCAGCATTAATATGGCCGGGCGGCGTAAGCAAGAGCATGGCGGTGAAGAAAGCCGGAATTTTTCTGAAAGCCTGACTGTGGAAGTCAAGCACAGTTGTGTCTTGTACGTACGTATTCTGGCGCAAAGTTTGCGTGATGCAAGCGATGCGCAAGCCGTGGCCAGCGTGTACCTCGACACTCTGGACTTTGCCATTTTCCCAATACCGCAGCGCAAGTTGGCTGGAAAAAACTATCCCGGGCTTTAAGCTGGAGGTGCTTATGAATATTCGTATTTTCACAATAAGCGCATTGACGCTATCACTTAGCGCATGTTCGAGTTTAACCGTGGTTCAACGTAATAGCGCTATCGGCGCCGGCGTAGGCACTGTTGGCACGTTTGTGCCAGGCAGCAAAATGGAGCAAACCTATTATTTGGGCGTGTTTGATCCGCTTGAGCAATTGCCGCCCACTATTTATCGGGTGCGTGTCAAAGGCCAGTCAAGCTTTTGGAATCTGACCCGTTATGCCTCAGGCTGGGTGGCGGCGGAAGTGATTGATTCACTCACCAGCAATATCAGCTTCAATAGTAAAAATGGCAATATCAACTTGGAAAAGAATGAACCGCTCAGCAGAAATGCGCTGAATGGTCGTGGCCTGGTGCTATTTGGCCCGGAAGGCTTCCGTGAAGCGCCGCGCAACCACCGTCTGGTGATTACCATGGGAGCCAGTCCGGAGAAATTTTTTAATATCGCCAATGAGGCGATGGGTCTGGTCGCGGCTGCTAAGCAAGGTCAAGGCAGCATTGAATTGGAAAGGAATATGTTCAAAGAAATCCAATTGCTGCAGGCTGAACAGGATATTTTGGATAACATTTATTTTCCAAGCGATAAAGAATAAAACTATAGAGGATGATGATGAATTCTAAGAAAAGTATCTGGGCGGTGGCCGCAGCCTCATTATTGAGCGCTTGTTCTGCTTTGCAAGTGGATGTGGATGTTTATAAAGGACCTTTAAGCAATCAACAAGAGGTGGAGTATAAGCAATTTGCTGTGATGGCGATTGCGGCCAAACCCCTGATTGCCCATGTGTTGGAAACGGTCAGATTATCTTCAACCAACAAGAAAGATATGAATCTGAATTTTGTTTTTTTGAAAGGGATTTTGGAGCTTTACAATGATAATTGCCAGAGACATTTTGATAATGTTGACGGGTGCAATAATGATAAAAAGGTTGATGTTGAAAACTTCAAGAAAAATTACCAATCTCTGATTGAAGTTTTTAATCGGGAGTGTGGTGGTGCTGGAATTGTAAAAAATGGATGTAATATTGATCAGTATGCCAGAGAGAAGCTTTCGGTCATCATTCGATATGAGCAAATTCCTGTAAGTGATGAAAATCGGATTTATGATTTATTTTCTAAGAGGCTTCAGTTGTGTAAGGAGGAAGGCGCAAATAAAAATGCTTGCATTAGGATTGATGAGGAAATTCAGAAAGTAGTTTTCTTTTATAATAGTAATGCGTACTTTGATGTTCGGAGTCAGCATGGATTAGATAAATTGGTTAAAGTGTTGATACAGCATTGTGCTGCTGATATGGGGGCGAGAAATAAATTGGATATTGATGGTGAGAAGTTTAGCTGTGCGGATGTTAAATTAAGACTGGAAGATGCGCTGCTGATGTTTGCAGAAAAAATATTGTATATTGTAAATAATAAAGATTTGACTGAAATCGGGAATGTGTTGAACGAAAAGGAGAAGGCAAGCTTTGCCCAAAGCATGGCATTTTTGCAATCGCTTGGCAATAATCTGATGTTGCTGATTGATGATCTGAAGCGCCAGGAAAAATATTTGGAGAAGCAAAAAAATGCTGGCGCTGTAGAGAGGAATGCTTATAAGAGCGTGTTCGCCAGCGTCAGTTCTGTGCAGCTTTTTAATAATGTCAAAAACAAATTGCAAGGTAATCTGGAAAGATTAAATGCAAGATTGGAGGCTGATACAGGTGAAGATGCAGAGGGCAAGCTTGGCGCTACACAGGCTGACCTTGATAAAGAAAGCGAGCAGCTGGTGAATGCAAATAAAAATCTTGTGCTCGCATATAAAACAATCTCTGGTAATTTAAAAAATTTAAAAGGGCAGAGCGAATTGCTCGGTCAATTCGATTCAAGTGTGATCTCTGATTGGAAGGTTTTGGATAAGCTTGTTAAAGCTATGCCAAAGGATAAGGCTTATGCGGATTTTTTGAGCGAGATGAGTAATAAATTATCCCTGCTGAATCAAGGTGGCGGCGTGTCGACGATGGTGCGTGAACGTCGCCAAGCCTCTATTGATTTTCTGGCATTGAATGAAACCAAGGAATTGGCTATCGAAGGGCCCCCGACGGGGATGCTGCGTGCTCTGGCGCGCGAGTGGGAAAGGAAATTGGAAATAGATTTATTCAATCCTTATGCGGAAATTCAAAAAAAGAAAAAAGAAATGCTGGCGGTGAAAAATAGTGTAAATAAAAAGAAACATTCGAAGGAGGATATGAAGAGGGAAATTGCAAGCTATAATGAAGCGCTGACATTATTGCAAGCGCTTCATGTAAATGCACTGAGTAAAGAAAAAGAATTGAAATTTGAGAGTAAAGATGGTGTCTCACGGTATAAAGAGCAATTGACGGCTGACTTAAATGCGCTGCCTGAAGCTAAGACTGCAGGCGCAGGGTTGAATTTGCTGTTGGGGGAAATTAAGAACGTTAATTTGATTTTCTCTGATGTGGATACTTCATTGATAAAAAAACAAGGCGAGACAGGGAGGGAAGTATTTGATTTGGTCATAGCGCAATTGCGCTATCAATTACTGGATGCGACGCGGCGAGGGAATGGAGCGGAAGCGGATTTTTTGCAAAAGGCATTAACATTGGCGCAAGAGCAGCAGGCGAATATGGGTTTTTTACGTCCAGCCAGCAGCTACTTGCGCAATGCATTTGCAAATACGGCAATTCAAGGCAATAATCAAATGCCAAACAATCTTCTGTTTAAGTCAATGTTAAGCGGAATTGGTAAGTCTTACGATGATAAATTCTTTGAAACCAAGTTGGAGATGGATAAACAATACTGGCAAAATATCAACCAGATCAAGGTGGATGGTGGGGTTGCCAGTAATTTTGCCTTGGTCAAAGATGATGTTGGCAACTGGTACGTAAAAGGGTTATCCTCTGATCCGGAGGAAATGTTCAGAAGCGCACAAAGTTTAGCCATGTTTAATCTTGGCGGGAAGTTGGATTTGAATTTATTGGGGAATTTGGAGGATAGACGTAAATTAAACGATCCAGATTTATCCAGCACTGAGCGTCGGGAATTACAAGACAGGATAGATAAACGCCATGGCAGCAGCGGCGCGGCGACAGCCGGGATTGCGCGCGTTCATGAGCAGTATAAAAAAGAATATTTGGACGACACTGAGAAAAATCGAAGCAATTTTTTGCTTGCGCTCGCAGGCTTGTCTGAAAAAATCAGTAACCGCCATAGGAAATTGAGTTTCAGTAAAGATGTGGGTGAGAATCAGGCCAGCCAGAGTGCGTTGAAAGAAGATGCTACGGTAGAATCAAGGCGTTTTGAGCAGGTTTTGACTGATGCCGCGCCAGTGAAAAACAAGGCGAATTCCACCAAGCCGATTGATGATTTCAAGTTTGCACAAGAGCAGGGTAAGGCCATAATTGGCGTACTGCGCGAGTTGAAGATTGCCCGCCACAGCATCGCGCAGAAGGTGATGCGCGATGAGCGATTGACTGAACCACAGCTCAAAAAGGTTGAGGAGAACCAAAAAACATTGATCGCGGCCATGGAAAAACAAAAAAAATTGGATATTGACCTTGAAATCGCCAGGAAAACCGTTGAGATAAAAAAGGGATTGCAAAAAGAGGGTGAACCGGCAAGTAAAGAACTGCTTGATGCAGAAAAAGTATATGTCGATGCAAAAAACACGAGCAACATTAATGAGGGCGAAATCAATAAGATCAAGGAAGCGCTAAGCGCTGCTCAGGACAACCTGAGATTGGCGCAAAGGAGTCAGAATCAGGCGGCTGAAATCGTCAAAGAAGAGTTTGATGCCTTGATCCGTAAGCAACTGGCAGATCGGCGGGACGTGGTCAAAGCATTTTTATCCGCTGCCACCAAGCTTGGCGCAGCAGCAGCCAATCAGTAAAGCTTTAGCGATCCGGCCTTAAGACAGGCCCGGCGGAAGCGTTTGGAATCCTTAACCGGCTTGAAAAACAGCGCTCCCGCCAGGCGTCAACACCCCGCCAAACGCCAGCCGTCCCCCGGCTGGCGGCGCGTATTCCACATGCACCCGCGTCTCATCACAGCCCATGCCGGCGGCTACGCATGCGCTGATGGCTTGCGCCTGTTTGGCGCGCGTGGCCTCATCCGGCCAGACTCTGAGCAAAACGGTGACAAACACCGGCCATTGCGCCGGCGTCAGATTGACCTCATTTTCGGCATAGCAATCTGCAGGCAGGGCGCGCAAGCGCAGCCAGGTGTGGCCGGGCGCGCTGCCAAGCAGGGTGCCGAGGGCGTCGGCCAAGGCTTGGGCGTTGGCCGGCGGGGCGGCGTCGGCGCTGGCGGCGATCCATTCAATATCGATGATAGGCATGGTTGTGCATGGGCAGAGTGGGTGGTGATTGCGCCGAGCATACTGCATCCATGCGCAGCGGCAAAGCCCTTGCCAATCCGGCATTGCGCCCAGCTTCTGCTATGCTGTGCACAGCGTCACATCAAGGAGCCTGAGATGACTGTTCATGTGGTTGCACGGATTATCGCCCGTCCCGGCGCGCAAGATGCGCTCAAGCAGATTTTGCAAAGCTTGCTCGAACCCAGCCGTCAGGACGCTGGTTGCCTGTCTTATCATTTGCATGTGAATAAGGAAAATCCTTGCGAATTCGTGATGCTGGAAGAATGGCGCGATGATGTCGCAATTGATGCGCATTTCGGCACCCCGCATATTCAGTCCGCCTTGGCGCGGACGCAGGGCTTGCTGGCGGCGGCGCCTGAGATTTTGCGCTACCAGCGCTTGGGTTGAGCCGCGCAATATGCGGCGTGCGGCGCCTGTTTTAAGGCCGCATCAAACGGCGCATCATTCTCTCCTGGCGTTCGATGCGGTCGTCCGGGCCGTTTTCCATGCGCTGTAAGATTCCCTGTTTGTCAAAATACAAGTGCATCATGTTGTCCCACACCCCGCTTTCGCGATAGGGGTATGACCAGACTTCTTTATCAATCAGCGGCAGGCGGCTGACTTCATATGGCTGCCCCAGCAGGCGCAAGACCTGCTCCTGCCGGCTGTGGCCGATGTGCAAGCGGCTGAATTGCTCTGTGCTCAGGCTTTGTGTGAAGGAGAGCAGCACGCCGCCGGCGCCAAGGTGCGCCATCCAGGTTTGCTGCCCATGCGGCCAGCTGTTGTATTCCAGAATTTTTTGATTCTCAAAAGCGTAAATTGCACTGGGCTGACCGAGTCGCGCCAGCACCTCGCGCTCACTCGCGCCGGGCGGCAAGGCGGGCGGCTGGGCGCAGCCGGCCAGCAGGCAGAGCGCTGTGAGGCACAGGGCAAGGGGGCGGAAAGCGGCGGATGGCAGTCTCATGGCGCTGGAAAAAGCAGAAGATGACAGCGGCAGCTTACCATGGCGGCGTGGCGTTTTTACGATGCTATGCGCACATTGCGCCAAGCGGGATGGATTTTTTTTACACAAATTGCTGCTGCGCGCAGACACTTCGGTTATACTTGCGCGTCCGGTTTTTGAACCGGATTTTTTTAAACAGATAAACACGGCAACCCCGGTCGCATCGGCTGCTTGAAAAGCGATGCAAATGACTGGATTTGCCGCATGTGAAAGGTAAATCATGACTGTAGAAAACATCAACAAGGCCGCCATCATTGCCGACAATGCCCGTGGCGCCAACGACACCGGTTCTCCGGAAGTGCAAGTGGCCCTGCTGACCGCCCGCATCAACGAGCTCAACACCCACTTCAAGGCCCACACCAAAGATCATCATTCCCGCCGTGGTCTGATCATGATGGTTAACCGCCGTAAGAGCCTGTTGGCTTACCTGAAGAACAAGGATGCGACCCGTTATCGCGATCTGATTGCCAAGCTGGGCCTGCGTAAGTAATCCGCACTCCCGGTTGCAAGTGAACACAATGCCTGCGCCAGTCCTGCTGCCGCAGGCATTGTCACATCTGCGCGGCCCTGCGCGCAGGCGGTTTTGACCGCGAAGGCAGGGCAGGCCGGCTGGCTGCACCCGCGCCGGCAGAGTTGATCGCTTGCGGTCAGTGGTGAGGCGAACGACAGCGCCTGGAATTCTGTCGGCAAAATGAGAAAAGGAATACTTATGTTTAATAAAGTGACGAAGACTTTCCAATATGGCCAACATCAGGTCACCTTGGAAACCGGCGAAATTGCCCGCCAGGCATCCGGCGCAGTGATGGTCTCGGTGGAGGATACGGTGGTGTTGGCGACTGTGGTCGCCAAGAGTGACGTCAAACCGGGTCAGGATTTTTTCCCCCTGACCGTGGATTATGTTGAAAAAGCATATGCGGCTGGCCGCATCCCGGGCGGTTTCTTCAAGCGCGAAGGCCGTCCTTCGGAAAAAGAAACCCTGACTTCGCGCCTGATCGACCGTCCGATCCGCCCGCTGTTCCCCGAAGGTTATTTCAATGAAGTGCAAGTCATCGTGCACGTTTTGTCGGTCAATCCGGAAATCGATCCGGACATCGCCTCCATGATCGGCGCTTCCGCCGCCTTGTGCGTGGCCGGCATTCCTTTCAATGGCCCGCTGGGCGCTGCGCGCGTGGGCTATATCGATGGCCAATACATCCTCAACCCGACCATCAGCCAGCTGAAAACCTCGCAAATGGATCTGGTGGTGGCCGGCACCGAAAGCGCGGTCTTGATGGTGGAATCGGAAGCGCAGCAATTGTCCGAAGAAGTCATGCTGGGCGCAGTGGTGTATGGTCACGAGCAAATGCGCGTGGTGATCGATGCGATTCACGATCTGGTGCGCGACGGCGGCAAGCCGGAACAGCAATGGAGCCCGCCGGCCAAGAATGAAGCGCTGATCGCGCGCATTACCGATCTGGCCGAAGCCAATCTGCGCCAGGCCTATGGCATCAAAGACAAGCAAGCGCGCACCGTGCGTTTGAATGAAGTGTCGTCCGCTGTGATGGCCACGCTGCAAAGCGAAAATCCGGATATCGACAGTGTGGAAGTCGGCTCCATCATGTTTGATCTGGAAGCCAAAATCGTGCGTTCGCAAATTCTGGATGGCGAACCGCGCATCGACGGGCGCGACACGCAAACCGTGCGCCCCATCGAAATCCGCACCAGCGTTCTGCCGCGCACCCACGGTTCGGCCCTGTTCACCCGTGGCGAAACCCAGGCTTTGGTGATCGCCACGCTGGGCACCACGCGCGATTCGCAAAAAATCGACGCCCTGACCGGTGAGTACAGCGAAGGCTTCATGCTGCACTACAATATGCCGCCGTTCGCCACCGGCGAAACCGGCCGCGTCGGTTCGCCCAAGCGCCGCGAAATCGGCCATGGCCGTCTGGCCAAGCGCGCCCTGGTGGCCGCACTGCCGACCAGCGAAGAATTCTCCTACTCGGTGCGTCTGGTGTCGGAAATCACCGAATCCAATGGTTCTTCTTCCATGGCCTCGGTGTGCGGCGGCTGCCTGGCATTGATGGACGCCGGCGTGCCGATGAAGGCGCATGTGGCCGGCATCGCCATGGGCTTGATCAAGGAAGGCAATAAATTCGCCGTTCTGACCGACATCCTGGGCGATGAAGATCACCTGGGCGATATGGACTTCAAAGTGGCCGGCACCGCCAACGGCATCACCGCGCTGCAAATGGATATCAAGATCCAGGGCATCACCAAGGAAATCATGCAAGTGGCGCTGGCGCAAGCCAAAGATGGCCGTCTGCACATCCTGGAAAAGATGAAAGCCGCGATGCCGGAAGTCAAGACCGAGCTGTCTGACTTTGCGCCGCGTCTGATCACGATCAAGATCAATCCGGAGAAAATCCGTGACGTGATCGGCAAGGGCGGCGCAGTGATCCGCGCGCTGACCGAAGAAACCGGCACCCAGATCGACATCAGCGACGAAGGCGTGGTGACCATCGCTTCGGTGGACGCGGCTTGCGGCCAGGAAGCCAAACGCCGCATCGAAGAGCTGACCGCTTCGGTTGAAATCGGCAAGATCTACGAAGGCACCGTCCTCAAGCTGCTGGACTTCGGCGCCATCGTGCAAGTGCTGCCGGGCAAAGATGGCCTGCTGCACATCAGCCAGATCGCCAATGAGCGCGTGAATGCGGTCGCTGACTACCTCAAAGAAGGTCAGCAAGTGCGCGTTAAAGTGCTCGAAGCCGATGACCGTGGCCGTCTCAAGCTGTCGATGAAAGCCGCTGCTGCGGAAGAGGCTGCAGCGTAATTCTGCATCCTGTAAGATAAAAAACGCCGCATGCGCGCATGCGGCGTTTTTGCTTTTATCAACTCAAGAAGTGGAATCATGCGAGTCACAAAATCACAACAGCGCGCTTTACAGCAAGTGTTTACCGCTAAATCCTGGAGCGTGCGCGTCGGCGCCATTCTGGTGCTGCTGATTGCCGCCTTTGGCTGGTGGCAACAAAACCAGGTCAAACCCGGCCAGTTAAGCCGGGGCGGCCTGTTGCAAGGCGAGGTGGTGCAAGTCGCCGACGGCGACACCATCACCCTGCGCGATCAGGAGCGCAAGGAATACCGTTTGCGGCTGGCGTATATCGATGCGCCGGAAAAAGCCATGAGCGGCGGCTCTGCCGCGAAAAATCATCTGCAGGAATTGGTTTTAAACCAGCAGGTGCAGGCCAGGGTGGATGATGTTGACCGTTATGGGCGCGGCGTGGCGCGGATTGAGCGCGGCGGCCAGGATATCAATCTGGCGCAATTGCAAAGCGGGCACGCCTGGCACTATGCGCAATACGCCAAAAAGAGCCAGAGCGGGACAGAGTTTTCGCGCTACCAGCAGGCGCAACAACAGGCGCGCAAGCAAAAGAGCGGCTTGTGGCGCGAATCCAGCCCGACCCCGCCCTGGGAATGGCGCGCAGCGCGGCGCGAGCAGGAATAAGCGTTTTATAAAATCAAAATCGCGCGGAAATCATTCACATTGGTCAGACTCGGGCCGGTCACAATCAAATCGCCCAGGGCGCTGAAAAAGCCGTATGCGTCATGATTATTCAGATGCGCCAGGCCATTGATGCCCAGCGCCCTGGCGCGCGTCAGCGTGTCGGGGTGGCAGCCGGCCCCGGCGTTCTGCTCGGAGCCGTCAATGCCGTCGGTGTCGCAGGCGATGCCGTACACCGGCGCGCCTTCCGGCAGGGCCAGCGCAAGCGCCAATAAAAATTCGGTATTGCGCCCGCCGCGCCCATTGCCCTCCAGCGTAACCGTGGTTTCGCCGCCGGACAGCAAGAGGCAAGGGCGCTGGAAAGGGCAAAACGGATCATTGCGCAGGGCTTGCATGACCAGCGCGGCATGGATTTTGGCGACCTCGCGCGCTTCGCCTTCAAACGCATCCGACAAAATATAGGGCCGCACCCCGAATTGCTGCGCCACGCTGGCAGCAGCGTGCAAAGCATGCTGATTGCTGGCGATGATTTTCGCGCTGTGCTGCGGCGGCAATTGCTTGACGCTCTCATTTTGCGCCAGCACGCTTTGCACATGCGGCGGCAGCGGACACTTCCAGCGTTCACAAATCGCCAGCGCCTGGGCGCAGGTGGAGGCGTCGGCCAGGGTGGGGCCGCTGGCCACCATGGCCGGATCATCGCCCGGCACATCGGAAATAATCAGGGTCAATACTTGCGCGCCCCCGGCGGCCTGGGCCAGCCGCCCGCCCTTGATCGCCGATAAATGCTTGCGCACCACATTGATTTCAGCAATCGGCGCCCCGCATGAGAGTAAATGCCGGGTGATGGCTTGCTTATCCGCCAGCGTGATGCCGGCAGCCGGCAGGGGCAACAGGGCCGAGCCGCCGCCGGAAATCAGACACAGCAACAAATCGTCTTCGCCCAACTCCTGCGCCAGCGCCAGCATACGCGCGGCGGCTTGCTCACCCGCTTCATCCGGTGTCGGGTGCGCCGCTTCCACCACCTCGATGCGCTGGCAGGGCACGCGATGGCCATAACGCGTCACCACCAGGCCAGAGAGTTGGCTTTGCGGGTAGTGCAACTCAACTGCGCGCGCCATCGCGGCGGCAGCCTTGCCGGCCCCCAGCGCCAGAATCCGGCCACGCGGCGGCGGCGGCAGATGCGGCGGCAGACAATTTGCCGCCTGGGTGGCGGCAGTGGCTTTGGCAAACAGCATGGCCAGCAAGTGACCGGGTTCGATTTTCATGATGCGGGCGTAAGGGGAAAAAAACGATTATAGCGGCCTTGTTGCGCGAAGGCGCAACGCAAAAACGCGCCATCAACAATGGAATGCGCACCTCTCCCGCACTTGCGCAGGCTTGGGCTGTAACATGTCCTGTCCAGGGGATTCTGGCGCGTGCGCAATCCCGTCATCTGCGTGCTTTTTCGATCAAGGTGGCCAACTGCCAGGCGCTGAGAATTTAATCCCTGTTAAATTCTCTTGCGCAATAATGAGCGCAATGCGTTCTTTAGCCGCCTGGTTCACATACATCCTGTTGCGCACGGTTTCAGGTGCTTTGAAAATCAACGCTTCTTGCCCATCAAATTCTGGTGCGAAAGCTTCCCTTATTACTATGCCATTTTCATCAAATTCAGTCTTATCCTTATCAAGGCAATCCAATACATTAGTAATATTGTATTGATACTCAATTTTTCCTTGGCACTCCACTTCCAGCAGCTGGCCAAATGGAAGCAGTAATTTATGCAAAGCATCGTAAGCGCGCTGATTTAATACCAGCGATCCCGTCCATAAATAACTTACATCCGCGCGAGCGGCATTTTTTTTCTTTCTAGGCTCGCGTGATGGTTTTACCACCGGTCTTTCATGCCATGACTTCGCTTGCCCATCGCAAACAAAAATCTTTGACATAGGATCCAGTGAATCATCTGCAACTAAAGTGGCGTATGTATTCACATCAGCAACACGTATTTCAAATATCATAAAATCCTCAATATGGAAATATGCCGGAAATAATTTCCTGCCGGATTTTTCGCAGCTCTTTGCGACCCACAAGCGTGGGAAGATGCTGGATGCGATCCAATCTTTCGTTAACAGCTAAATAATAGATTGTTGTATGTATAGTTGAATGCGCTGTTGCCAATGGCAAACTGGGCACATTGGATGATAAATAACGCGGCAAGTATACTCCATTATCTGCGTCATTGATGGCAATGCCCCAACCATATAGGCACATGCGCGCAATTCTTGCATCTGCAGCCAAACGCGCCACAATATGATGCGCAGCGACATATTGAGGTCTGGTTTGGCCGGTGTTGCGATTGAGATTACGCGCAAGAATGCGGGAATGGTTGGCTGGACGGGCGGCATCCATTGCCAGCGAAACGGCTTGATTTGGACAAGTTTGACCCAATTTGTCGTAATGTGCTTGCAGCAGCTGCTTCTTTTGTTGCTGCAACATCAGGGTGTTAGCCGTCTGATAAGGATTGACGCCTGTATTGGCCAGCGTTTGATTTGCAACTATGCGTAAAGATTGAATTTGTTGTGCGTTGCTGTGTGAGCCGCCGCTGGTAGGTGGTTTTGCCATGAATTTGCTCCTGTTGGAAATGGATTTTTCTCAAGTGCAACAAAAAAAGGTGGGGTAAGAGAAATAGTTTGGTACTAACTGATCAAAAATGGATTGTGCCATGAGTCGCTGGATTGCTGGCTCGATGAACGGTTCTATCTGTGGGTGGCAAACAGTAAAATCTTCGGCTGCGTTTTTCCGTAAATTTTTGGCAGTCGTTGCCTCTCACCATACCAAATCAACAACCTGCAAAAGGCAAGGACTGCTCCGATTTTACTGACTCCATTGTTCCAATAATTACTTCCAGTCAGATCGATCAATTTTCTCACAGTCAGGATCTTTTGGGATTCTTCTGATATCTGAATCAGATCTATAGCAGGCTAGCAATTTTTCTTTGTGTTCCTCCGTAATCGGTGCTTTACCACTCTTTCCGTCCTTGTAGCCATCATAGTAGCCATAATCAAAATATTTTTTTGCTGTGGTGCGGACTGATACGCCTAAAAAAGGATTGACAGAATCAGTGCAATACCAAGTGATTTTGTCAAATATTTAAAAAGATCTCTACTTTGCGCTACCGCATCCAGGTCTGATTCTTGTGACTTGCTGACTACTGAGTCAATGGCGTCATCGCTTCTTTTTCGGTTCGAGAATTCTATTGCAATAAAAAACACTAGCAATACAACAGCAATTCCTGTAATACGCATTTTGTCTGTGTTGATGATGTAAATCAAAGTAAAAAATGGGATTGCGCAAACAATGAAAAGCGTTACTGTCAATCCATTAACGTAATTACTAAATGGACGCTTTTTGTTTGGAATAATGAGCTTAGTTTTTTCAATGAATGCAATAGCTGAAAATAGTGTCCGATCACCAAGATAAAATAAGCGGAATATGATTAGTGCATTTATGATTTTTACTGCAGTATTATGATAGATGGCTACCTGATAACCATGATAGTAGAAGGGTAGGTAAAGGAGATGGGCAACGGCAATGTAAGATATTAATGTATTTATATCTTTCCCAACCTTGCTATCGCCATAGAGCAAATCCAAAATGATAATTAATGTGACTGCAGAAAATATTGCTCCCCACATAGCTATGTATGGGTTAGCTGCAGCACTTGCAGAAATGAAATAGCGCGTAAATTCAAGTGATAAATAGTATGTTAAATATATGGTAATCCGTGATTTTATGTTTGCTGCGTCAGAAAAGAAAATGGCTCTAATTGATTGCATGAGTGCCTCAAATTGGATGAAATTAAAATCTAACTGCTTTAGGGTGTAATGTCTATTTGGGCTTTGGGGGGTCTGGGAAGTTGTCGTGCATGGTATTGTAGGTTGGGTAGAAATTTTCTCCGGAAAGACCAATGTTTGGCTTCACGGTTGCCGTAATGGGTAGTACTGCTGTTGTGGCATGCCAATCTTGAATAATGAAAAAGTCTTGCATGAGAACTCTCAGGAAATTGTGTGTGCGGTTCAGGCTGGCATCGACCGGAAATAATTTAAATTACTCCCAGCAGTCAAAGAGGATAGCGATGATAAATCAGGAAAGTTCCCGATATCAGGAAATTTTTAAAAAAAGCAAAGAGTGTTGGCGATTCGCAACGGGTAGTTTCCTTTGCTGTGATCCAGTCACAAGACTGGAGGCGCAGTTCTTGCCCTTGATATGCCAAATCTATAAGCTGCAAAAGGCAAGGACAGACCCCGTCTTCGATGGCGAACCATTCACCTGTAAAAATAGCCCACCACAGCCCAAGGTCAGGGCTTTTCCAAGTAACGGTTCAGATCCAGGCTTCGTTACGCTAGCCCGAATCTAAACGTAGTCCTCAGAACGCATGTGCGGCGGATTTTGTATAAATCCATATCATAATAATGCTTGGAAGAAATATTCCGTGCATTTTTTGCCAACATCAGCGAAAATACCGCCAGCAGCCCGCCGCTACAGTAAATAATGACACCGTCCAGCAGGCTGCTGACTTATCCCCCGCAATACATTACCTTCCCTTGGAGTGCCCCGTGTCTGTACGCGAAAAACTGGTTCGCAATATCGCCCTGTATTCAGGCCTGACCTTTGTGATTTGCTTTGGTTCGATGTGGCTGGCGGTATCCAGTTTGCAAGCGGCGTTTTTACTCGGCGTCATCGTCACCGCCCTGGCCACCGCCGGGCAAATCTGGCTGCAGGACAAACGCGTCAAGCAGGAATTGCTCAAAGGTTTGCAGGAAGATATCAGTTATCGCGAAATCGAATACGGCGCCACGCTGGACGATGAGCGTATCGAATGGCGCAGCTTTGATGAAGGGGTGGCGCAATTGGCTACCCGGCACTTTCAATTGCTGGGCTATTTCACCGTCGAGCCGGCCAAACCGCGTGTGACCCAGGCTTTTGCGCTGCTGCTTGACCCCAGCACTTGCACCATGGCTGAATTGATGTTTTACGAAGCGCATGGCGGCAGCCCCGAACATGACGGCGTGCATTACCGCTTCACCTCGATGGTGGGCGGCACGATCAAGCTGCACACCACCAATCAAATGCCGGATTCCCATATGCATTTGCTGCGCAGCGAATGCGAAGTCTGCAGCTGCTACCCGGCCATGGGTTTGATGGAATTGCTGGATAAACATCAGCGCATGCTGGCCACCGTGGAAAAGCGCAGCGGCTGGCAAGCCAGCGCCGGCTGGAATGTTGAGCGCTATGTGCTGCAAATGCGCGAACACCAGGCCGAACTCAAACGGCGTCTGCAGAAAAAGGGCGGTTTCGCCATGTTGCGCGAGATGGAGCGCTTTGACGCTGATCCCAAATTCAAATGGGCGCGCAGCACAGAAAAGCTGAAAAAACACGGCCAGCGCGAATTGACTGCCCTGGATGCGGCGCGCGATGACTTTTCCCGCCAGCCGCTGCTGGCCTTGCAACACAGCGAAATGCGCGGTTCCGCCTCTTTTCACAATTCGGCGCAATTGGTGATGGGCAATAATGCCGCCAACCATGGCGGCGACAATCCCTACGCCACCAGCGACAGCGCGTTTGACGCCCCGGAGTTGGATGATGAAGCCATGGAGCGCCTGCAAAACCTGCAAGTGCAGGTCGAACAATCCGCCAACTGGTGTTACTGGGTGGCCGGCCTGACCCTGGTGAATATGGTGCTCAGTTTTAGCGGCATGCATTGGGGTTTTGCACTCGGCTTGAGCCTGCCGGACTTGCTGAGCGCTTTTTCCACCGGTCAAAACGATATTTCCTTTGTCTTGCGCATCGTGCTCAATCTGGGCGGTTTATTGCTGGTGGCCTTGTTTGGCGTGCTCGGTTTGCAGGCGCGCAAGCCTTCGCTGATGGCGTTTGTCGCTGCGATCGGGGTGATGACGGTGGACAGTTTGCTGCAATTGCTGATTTATGTGAAGGTCGATGGCAGCAATCCGATTGGCTTGCTGTTGCATGCCTACGCCCTGTACGCGCTGGTGCGCGGCTGGCTGGCCGGGCGCGAGATGGAAAAAATGATGGCGTAACGCCGCTCAGCCAAAAGCGGGCGGCCCCGGCTTTTGGCGTACAATGCGCGCTGTGCGCGTCTGTGCGCGGTCACTTTCAGAAAAAACAAAATGAGCATCAAATCCGACAAATGGATACGCCGCATGGCGCAAGAACACGGCATGATCGAGCCGTTCGCACCCAACCAGGTGCGGGAAGTCGATGGCAAGAAAATCGTTTCCTACGGCACCTCTTCGTATGGCTACGATATCCGCTGCGCTGACGAATTCAAAATCTTCACCAATATCAACAGCACCATCGTGGACCCCAAGAATTTCGATGAAAATTCTTTCGTCGATGTCAAAAGCGATGTCTGCATTATTCCGCCCAACTCTTTTGCGCTGGCGCGCACGATTGAGTATTTCCGCATTCCGCGCACTGTGCTTACCATTTGCCTGGGCAAATCGACTTATGCGCGTTGCGGCATCATCGTCAATGTCACGCCGTTCGAGCCGGAATGGGAAGGGTATGTGACGCTGGAGTTTTCCAACACCACGCCGTTGCCGGCCAAGATTTACGCCGGCGAAGGTTGCGCCCAGGTCTTGTTCTTTGAGAGCGATGAAGTGTGCGAAACCTCGTACAAAGATCGCGGCGGCAAATATCAGCGCCAGCATGGCGTAACCCTGCCCAAGACTTGACATGCCGTTCGGCTGGCTGCGGCGCTTGAGCGGCAAACGCCGCAGTGCGGCGGCTAACCGCGACCTCGGCCTGTGTCTGGCCTTTGTCGCCGGCGCCGCCAATGCCGGCGGTTTTCTCGCCGTGCATCAATACACTTCGCACATGACCGGGATTGTCTCCGCGCTGGCCGACGATGTGGCTTTGGGCCATTGGCGCCTGGCCTGGGGCGCGCTGCTGGCGCTGGGCAGCTTTATCGCCGGCGCGGCGGCCTGCGCCTTGCTGGTGAATTGGGCGCGTCTGCGTAATCTGCAAAGCGAATTCGCCCTGGCCTTGTTATGCGAAGCGGTGTTGCTGCTGTTGTTTGGTCTGGTTGGCGCGTATTTATCCGCACATTGGGGCGTCTTGCTCACCATTGCCCTGTTGTGCTTCATCATGGGCTTGCAAAACGCCATCATCACCAAAATTTCCCAGGCGCAAATCCGCACCACCCATGTCACCGGCCTGGTGACTGATATTGGCATCGAATTGGGGCGCGCCCTGTATTGGAATCAGCCGGGCCAGCCGGCGGTGCGCGCCGATTGGGGAAAGTGCCGCTTGTTACTCTCGCTGCTGGCGATGTTTTTCATTGGCGGCGTGCTGGGGGCGCTGGGTTTTAAACATATCGGCTTCGCCGCCACCATCCCGCTGGCGATTTTTTTGCTGATTGCCGCCGTGGCGCCCGTGCTGGAAGATATGTTGGCGCGCTGGCGCGCCGGCGCCTGATATGCTGGCCGGCTGCCTCATGCCGGGGCCAGAATGGAACCGCCTTGCTGCAGGCGCAACACCCGATCCGCGCTCTTGATCGTTTCCTCGCGATGCGCAATCGAAATGCGGGTAATCGCCAGTTGCGCAAGGCGAATGCAGGCGGCGCATATTGCAGCAATTCGCCAAGCGCCGGATACAGCAGTAGCGGCGGGCAGTGCAGGGCATGCCAATCTTCTTCCCCGATATCCCATGTCACTTGCCAGGCGTTTTCGGGTCGAAGTTGATGCAGGCTGATGCAATTGCGCAAAAAATCAATCTCATCGGCCACGCTGTTGTGCTTGTCCTCCTGATTGCTCTGCAATACATAGCGCAATAACTGGCTTAATTTGCTGATGGCTTTAATGGCTTGTGCACGTTCGGCATACAAAATCTGTTCGTGTATGCCTTGCAGCGACGCCAGCAGAAAATAGGGTTCCAACTGACCTTGCAAGAGGCGCAAGCGCAGGCGCAGGTTTTCATGCGTCAAGGCATCCTGCGCGATTTGCTGGCGCCGCCGGCCACGGTTTACGCCCCATGCCAGGCAGGCCAGGCAGGTAAACAGATATAAGAGACTGTCCACCAGGATAAAACTGGCGGAAAAAAAATTGATGATTTCATGCAAAGCCGGCAGCGCGCGGCCACGCAGAAGTGGCGGCCAGTAAGCTTGCACCAGGATATTGAGCGGCTGAAAGACTAACAAAAAACCGCTTAACTGAAAAAATGTGCGCTTACTGAGTAATGCGGCGGGATCGCGATTGGCAAAGTGGAAAATCAAGCCTGTCGCCAAGAGCAGGGTTGGCGTCATTAAGCCGGCGAATAAGCGCAGATGCATCAAAACCGTGGCGTTGCCGCCCAGTTTGACGTTATCCGCCTGATTCGCCAGCGCCGCCAGCACCGATAACAGCAGCCAGGCGGCAAGCGCGCACAGCAGGGCCGGCAGCAATGAGTCCTTGCGCAGTACAAAGCGTGTGCGCAAATCGCGCAGCGCTGCCAGCGGCCGCCTCATGGCAGGCTGTCAGGCCCGTTTTCTGAGCGGTCATCACGGCGTGGCGCGAATGTCAGGTCATCGCTGACAGCGCCGCCGCAAACGTGTTGCAGTAATTCAGGCGGCAAGACCAACATGCTTGATTGCGGGGCTGTGTGCAGATCTGTTTTCATGGTCGATTTCCAGGTAAGTGTGAACGGATTGATCATAAAGCAGCGCTGCAGCTTTGGGCGGAAAATGGGATCAAGTCCGCTTACGCCGGGATGAAAGCGGGGGCCTGATTCCAGCATTGCGCTTTGTGAAGGCGCGCCGGCGAATCCTTCGCACCGTTGCGCAGTCTGAAGTGTTACCCTGTGGCCAGGCAAAAAATCAGGGGAAATACCATGTTCGCCAATGAGTCCGGCACGCCAGACTACGCCAGCATCTTGCATTGTATCGAAGAAGAAGTGCAGCCCATGCTCAGCCAGGGCAAAGTCGCCAGCTATATTCCGCAATTGGCCAAGGTCGAACGCGAACAGTTCGGCATGGCGGTGTATCTGCTGGATGGGCGCAGTTTTTCCTGCGGTGCGGCGCACACCCGTTTTTCCGCGCAAAGCGTGACCAAGCTGTTTGCGCTGGCCTTGGCATACCGGCGCGAAGGCCATGAAATCTGGCAGCGCGTGGGTAAGGAGCCGTCCGGCAATCCCTTCAATTCACTGGTGCAGCTCGAATACGAGCGCGGCAAACCGCGCAATCCCTTCATCAATGCCGGCGCGCTGGTGATCACGGATATTCTGGCCAGCCGCTTTGTCGAGTCGGAAATCGCGGTCTTGCAATTCATGCGCCAATTGGCCGATAGCAACAGCCTGGATTTTGACCGCGCGGTGGCGGAATCGGAAATCGAAACCGCGCACCGTAATTTTGCGATTGCGCATATGATCAAAGACTTTGGCAATTTGCATAATCCGGTCAAGCGCGTGGTCAGCAGTTATTGCCGGCAATGCTCGATTACCGTGAATTGTCTGGAATTGGCGCGCGCCGGCAGTTTTTTGGCCGGACATGGCAAAATTCCCTGGAGTGAGCAAGTGGTGCTGGATCAGAGCAGCGCGAAACGCATCAATGCTGTGATGCTGACTTGCGGCACCTATGACGCCGCCGGCGAATTCGCGTATCGCGTCGGGCTGCCGGCTAAAAGCGGGGTCGGCGGCGGCATCGTCGCCGTGCTGCCCGGCGTGGCTTGCGTGGCGGTCTGGTCGCCGGGACTTGATCCGACCGGCAATTCGCTGGCCGGCATGTATGCGCTGGAAAGATTCACCACCTTGACCAAACTTTCGATTTTTTAATGTATGAGCACGAGCAGCAAAGCGATTTTGTGGGACAACGATGGGGTGTTGGTGGATACCGAACACCTGTTTTTTGAAGCCAACCGCGAGATTTTAGCCCCGCTCGGGGTTGAATTGACGCCGCGCATGTTTCTCGACTGGTATTTGCTGGACAACTGCGGGGCCTGGCATTTGCTGTATGGGCGCGGCTATGGCCCGGCGGATATTCCGGCCTTGCGCCAGCAGCGCAATCAAATCCAAACCCGGCTCTTGCGTGAGCGGCTGGCGCAAAACAGCCAGCTGGCCATTCCCGGCATGCCGCAATTGGTGGCGCAATTAGCCAGCTGCGCACGCATGGGCGTGGTGACCAGCGCGATCCGCGAACATTTTGATTTGATCCATGCAGATTTACCCTTTAAGCAGCACATTGAGTTTGCGCTGACAGATGAATGCTATGTCAACAGCAAACCGGCCCCGGACCCCTATCTGGCCGGCCTGGCCCGGCTGAAAATGCCCGCCCGGGATTGTCTGGCGGTGGAAGATTCGCCGCGCGGCTTATTGGCCGCACGCGCCGCCGGCTTGCGTTGCGTGGTGTTGCAATCGGCATTGACATTGGATTACACCTTCCCTGGCGCGTATGCGGTGGCGCGCGATGTGACTGAGCTGGGGAATATCTTGCAGGATGTGCTGCGGGCCTGATGCACATCAGTTTTTCATCTTTTTAGACTGAGGATGTTTGCGTTTTTCAAGAAGCTTTATTTTGCAAAGTGCATATACCATGCCTGCATCTTGTTAATGCGCTGTGAAAACAGCTTGAAGCTATGCAAACATCCTCCACCACGCTGCAGAATCTGCGATATGTATTCATTGGCGCTGCCCTCAGCTTGCTCGGCGGCGGCTTATTGTTGTTATTTGCCTGGCCCTGGCATCCGTCTCACTGGTGGGGCTGGGGCGTGCTTTGTTTTATGTCCGTCCCCTTATTGACACTGTTTGCTTCATTCTGGCATGTGGTGGCGCAAGCCTTTGCGCGCTCGAAAGCAACAATGTATTTATCGGCCGGTGAAATTTTTTGGCGTCGCACCAAGTTTGCCATACTGCTGCTGTCGTATCTGACTTTGATTGGCCTGGTATCGCACTGGCTGGGCGGGTTTCTGTAAAGCTGGCGCTTGTGCGGCGCCAGCTAAGCGTAACGCTTGACGCTTTCTGCGGGATGCCGCCAGCTTACGCTTGCATAAAGCCCAGATTCGCCCCGCTAAAGCGCGACAGATTCGGAAACACCGTGGCAATCTGGCTGCCGGATAAGCCAAACCAGGCGGCCAGGGTCGCCGCATATTGTTCCACCGCCAGGGTGGGCAGCAAAGCGCCGGAACCCACATCCAAATCATGCCCGATGCCTGTCACCGGGAAGCTGCCATAAATATCTTTGCCGCGCACTGCGCCGCCAAACACAAAGTGATGGTTGCCCCAGCCATGGTCGCTGCCATCGCCATTGCTGGTAAAGGTGCGGCCAAATTCGCTGGCGGTGAAAGAGGTGACTTGATTGCGCAAATCGCTGCCCATCAAATTCCCCATCAAACCATCAAAATACGCCACTGCATGCGCCAGTTTGGCCATCAGGTCGGCATGTTGGGCGCGCTGCGCATCGTGGGTGTCAAAGCCGGGCAGGGAAACATAAAACACCTGGCGCCGCGCGCCCAGGCTGTTGCGTCCGGCAATAATGCGCGCCACCGCCTGTAATTGCTGCGCCAGGGGATTGCTGGCCCACACCCCGGTGACAGGATTTTGATACAGGGTTGGATCAGGCACGCCGGCGGCGCCGGCCGGGGCCATCGCCGCCGCCAGCGTGCTTTGTGCATTGATTGAGCGGTTGACGATATTTGCGTGATCCTTTTCAAACACATCGTTGCGGTTGCCGCTGATGATGGCGCGCAAGGTATTGTTCGCACCACGGGCGCCAAACAGATTGCCGTTCAAGTTGCGGATCGCCAGCGTGCCGCTGGGCGCGATTTGATAGGGGATGATGCTTTGCCCGGATAAAAATACCGCGCTGCCGGCCACAGAGACGCAGGTGAAGGTGGGATCGGTATTGTTGGCGGCCAGCAAATCGCCGATGCGCCCGCCCCAGCCGGTGCGCGCGCCTTCCGGCGCATACGCCTGCCACATGCTTTGCTGATCATTATGTGAAAACAGTTTGGACGGCACATACAGGCCGGCGCGGTATTGGGTGCGCGTGATCGGCGCCAACAGGGTGCCGACATTCGCCACAATCGCCATGCGGCCATTGTCAAACATATTTTGCATCACCCCCAGTTGCGGATGCAGGGCAAAACTCCTGCCTTGGCTGTTGACGGGATGAATCGGCAGCACGCCGCCGCTCGACTCGGCGCGCGGCAGCGCAATCGACAGGCTGCCATTATTGGTGGTGCGCAGCTTGCTGTACTGTTCCCAGGAATCGGGATCGGTCGCCAGCACTGTGTTAAACGGATCATTGCCGCCGGCCAGGAAGATGCAAACCAGGGCTTTGTAATCATTCACGGCATTGGCGGCGGCGGCTTGACCAAGCGCGGCCAGATTCAGGGCAAACGGGGTGGCGACAGTGGCGCTGGCTGCGCGCAGGAATGCACGACGGGAAAATTGGCTCATCACAGACTCCATATGGTGGACAGTGCGGTGGAAATGCTTACTTCTGCACGATGTATTCCGGTGACGCCATGGCCAGGAAAACGCCCAGCCGCACCCGGCTGATCTTGGCTAAAGCGATCGCGCTGTCATTGCTGCCATTCGGCGCTGGAATCGCCACTGAGTTGATCGCGCTGCTGATTTGCTCGCGCAAGCCGCCGGGCATTTGCCCATTTAATAACAAGAGGTCGATTCTGTCCAATAATTGCGTGGTGTTTTCAGATAAAGCCAGTTCCGCGCTGTAATCCGGCAACACATCGCGCACACTGCCGCTGCCCATGCCGTTTTCCACCACATCCATCATATAGTTCAGATAACCGGCAACCGTGACTTCATTGGTGGTTTGCATTTCCGGCGCGACTAAGCCGGCGTTCGCGATTTCGGTGTTCGGCGGCACATAGCCGGGCCGGTAGAAATTGAAGACTGAAGGCGAGCGCAGCGGATTTTGCCCAATTCCCACCACTTGATCATCTATATTGCCGATGATGAAGCGGCCTGAAGTCGAATACACATTGAAAGCGCGCATCCAGTGCGTCACACGGATAATCGGTTCGCGCAATTTGCGCGGTTGATTGGCCGGATCCAAACCTTGCGCTTCCGGGTCATTGAAAATCGCGCGCAATGTCGCTTTCATATCGCCGCGCACCCCGGCGCCATTATCGTTGAAGCTGCGCGCCACCCGCTGCACATAGGCCGGCGAGGGATTGCTGGTGACTAAGCGTTGAATCAACTGACGGCCAATGAAGGGGCCGACATTGGGGTGATTGAACAGGGTGTCAATCGCGATTTTGAGGTCTGCTTCGCCGCTGCTGGCGCCGCTGATGGTTTGGCCGAGGAATTTCTTTTCAGAAGTGGAATGCCAGTTGGGGTAATTTTGCATCGGCTTCCAATCGCGATCCGGGTCAGCCGTGTAACCCATGAAGCGGTTATCGCTTTTATCCGGGCCGGCCCAGCTCCAACCGGTCAGCGCTTTGGACAAGCCGACGATATCAGCATGGCTGTACGTTTCCACCGGCGCGCCGTTGACCAGCTTCATGCTGCCATCCTCATTTAATTCATACAGACCGATGGAAAACAGCTGCATGATTTCGCGCGCAAAATTTTCATCCGGTGCGCTGACTTCATTTTCCTTGCGATTGCCCAGCATTGACAGATATACGCCCATCATCGGGTGTGTCGCCACGCCTTCCAACAGATTGCGGAAATTGCCGAAAGCGTGCTGTCCCAGCATATCGTAGTAAGCAGCCACGCCGCGCGGGTAGGAAGTCAGCACGCTGTTTTGAAACGACACCACAAAAATCTCGGACAGGGCGAAAGTGACGCGTTGACGCAGGGGATCAGGCGCTGTTGCGGCCTGCTTCCAGAAAGATTGAAAGAAATCGACTTGTTGCAATTTGCCGCCGGGCGGCAGGCTGGCGGCGACTTGATCCAGATAGGTGCGGTGCAAGGTTTGCGGCTTGTTGAATTGCGCTTCCAGCCAGGCGCCGGTTCCGCTTTGCGCCACGCTTTCAATTTCGCTCATGGTCGGGCCGAAGCTGGCTTGCGCCAGAAAGCGCGATGCGGTTTTCTTGGCGGCGGGATCAGCCGCTAATCTCGGGGTCTGGCTGGAGCGTCGGGCTTTGGCTGCGGAGGAGTTGGATGTGCTGCCGCTGAAGATAGGCGTCTTGCTGTTTTGTTCCTGGACGGTGTCGCCGCCGCAGGCGCTCAATAGTGTGGCGGCGAACGCTGCCAACAGATGAGAATGAAAATTACGCATTTTTTCCCTCGATCAGGTGATGTCTGTCATTGCGGGAGCCGGTATGTCGCGCCGGCGGAGGATCTGCTTTACCACGGTGGCAGCTTGGAGGAATAGGGTGTTGCTGCTCACCTTTCCATGCAGCAACATGCGTGCCAGCTGTACCGCATCTCAGCCGGACTTTAAGGAAGTGAAACATTAGACAAGGTTTTGCGCAAAACGGCGAAAATTACCGCAAGGAAACGAAAATTTCCCTGTGGAAAATTTTAAACATGTCGCGGTAATCGGCACATGCTTGTCAGATGGTTATTGTTTATCGTGAGCAGAGAGCGACAATTCATGTCAGCCCGGGCTGGCAGATGACAAATTTGGGCTTGTGGAAAAGTGTGCACTGACAAAATCCGGTCAGTATGCAGGAGGGGCAGTACAAATAAAAACGCCAGCCCGGGGCTGGCGTTTTCAGTCGCATCAGAAAGCTTATTTCGGGGTCGGAATGCCTGTGCCGATGCACATCGAATTGCCTGCGCCATCCGTCATTTTTTCGACATAGCTGGATTTCAGATCAATGCCGGTGTTGTCCGGTTTCGGCCATTTGTAGTCAAACCAGCCGGCGCCTTTGGTTTCGCAAATCTTGTTCAGTTCTTTGATGATGAAGCGGCCGTCGGCATCTTTCAACTCACCCATCGTTTTGCCGCGGATTTTAGGATTTCTGTGGATGGGTTGGGTTGCGCCAGCGTCTAACAGTTGACCGAACATATAAGCGTCATCAGAGTTAAACGGGCTGGACTGATTGTTGAATTCCTCAATCGCCTTGTCTTTGCCGTTCTTTTTGTAAAAATCGTGTGCTTTTTTCACACGTTCCACAACCTGATCTTTAGTCAAGCCTGCATGGGCGCTGACACTCAAACCACCAGCTAACACACACAGAGCGATTTGACGGAACAATTTGCTCATTTGATGCCTCCTTTGGTTGAACGACGGGACAAATATACATTTATTTCAATTGATGTGCAAACCTCAGCACATGCTTTTCATAGAGCAGTAAGGCGGTATTGCTGACACTCCTGAATCAATGTTGCCACAAGGCATCACAGATGTGACAACGCGACATGACGGTGTCTGGTTGACAGCCTGGTTGATATTGCATCAGGAAAAAATGGAGCAACCCTCCGCTTTTTCCTGGATGCGGCTGTGCTCCAGCGTTTATTGCTTGACGCAATCCACGTAATAATCTTTGCGTCCCGCCACTTCACGCTTGACCAGGCCATGCACATCGGTCTCAAAGCCGGGGAATTTTTCGTTGAAGTCACGCACAAAACGCAAATAATCGACGATCGTCTTGTTAAAGCGCTCGCCCGGAATCAAGAGCGGAATGCCGGGCGGGTAGGGCGTCAACAGAATCGACGTGATGCGGCCTTCCAGATCATCAATCGCAACCCGCTCGATATCGCGGTGCGCCATGCTGGCGAAGGCATCCGACGGTTTCATGGCCGGGGTCATATCCGACAAATACATTTCCGTGGTCAGACGCGCCACATCGTATTGCTTGTAAAAATCATGGATCTGCTGGCACAAATCGCGCAGGCCGACTTGCTCATACACCGGATTGCGTGAAGAGAATTCAGGCAAAATGCGCCACATCGGCTGATTTTTGTCGTAGTCGTCTTTGAATTGCTGCAAGGCGCTCACCAGCGTGTTCCAGCGGCCCTTGGTGATGCCGATGGTAAACATGATGAAGAAGGAGTACAGGCCGCATTTTTCCACGATCACGCCATGTTCAGCCAGGTACTTGGTGACGATGGAGGCCGGAATCCCGCTGCCGGCGAAGCGCCCATCCAGCGACAGGCCGGGATTGATAATCGTGGCCTTGATCGGGTCGAGCATATTAAAGCCCGGCGCCAGCTTGCCAAAGCCATGCCAGTTATCGTCGCCATCCAACAGCCAGTCTTCGCGCGCGCCCACCCCGTCTTCGCTGATGTTTTCCGGCCCCCACACCTGGAACCACCAATCACGTCCCCATTCCTGGTCAATCTTGCGCATGGCGCGGCGGAAGTCCATCGCTTCCAGAATCGACTCTTCCACCAGGGCTGCGCCGCCGGGCGCTTCCATCATCGCCGCCGCCACGTCGCAGGAGGCAATAATCGCGTATTGCGGACTGGTTGAAGTGTGCATCAGATAGGCTTCATTGAAAGCGACCTGATCCAGCTGGCGTTGTTCAGACTCGCGCACCAGAATCTGCGAGGCCTGCGACAAGCCGGCCAAGAGCTTGTGCGTGGACTGGGTCGAGAAAATCATCGATTCTTTCGGGCGCGGGCGGTCTTTGCCTATCGCATGCATATCTTTATAGAAGTCATGGAAGGCGGCGTGCGGCAGCCAGGCTTCATCAAAATGCAGGGTGTCGATCTGGCCATCCAGCATTTCGCGCAGCGTTTCCACGTTGTACAGCACGCCGTCGTAAGTCGATTGGGTGATGGTCAGAATGCGCGGCTTTTTATGCGCCGCTTCACGCGCGAAAGGATTGGCTTCGATTTTCTTCTGGATGCTCTCCATGGTGAATTCTTCGAGCGGAATCGGGCCGATAATGCCCAGATGGTTGCGCGTGGGCTGCAAAAACACCGGAATCGCGGCGCACATGATGATGGAGTGCAAAATCGATTTGTGGCAATTGCGGTCCACCACCACGATATCGCCCGGCGCCACGGTGGAGTGCCACACCATCTTATTGCTGGTGCTGGTGCCGTTGGTGACAAAATAACAATGGTCGGCATTGAAAATGCGCGCCGCATTGCGCTCCGAAGCCGCCACCGGGCCGGTATGGTCGAGCAACTGACCGAGTTCTTCCACCGCATTGCAAACGTCGGCGCGCAACATGTTTTCGCCAAAGAACTGGTGGAACATCTGGCCGATCGGCGATTTCAAAAACGCCACGCCGCCGGAGTGGCCTGGACAGTGCCAGGAGTAAGAGCCGTCATTGGCGTATTCCACCAGGGCGCGGAAAAAGGGCGGGCTTAAACCGTCAAGATAGGATTTGGCTTCGCGGATGATGTGGCGCGCCACGAATTCCGGCGTGTCTTCAAACATATGAATGAAGCCGTGCAACTCGCGCAGGATGTCATTCGGGATATGGCGTGAAGTGCGGGTCTCGCCATACAGATAAATCGGGATGTCCGCGTTCTTGTGGCGGATTTCCAGCACAAAGGCGCGCAGCGCTTTCAAGGCGGAATCGGTTTCTTCCACGCTGCCGGCGCCGAATTCCTCATCGTCAATTGACATGATGAAGGCCGATGCGCGCGATTGCTGCTGGGCGAATTGCGCCATATCGCCATAGCTGGTCACACCCAGCACGCTCATGCCTTCTTTTTCAATCGCATCAGCCAAGGCGCGAATGCCTAAACCCGAAGTGTTTTCGGAGCGGAAATCTTCGTCAATGATGACGATAGGAAAGCGGAATTTCATGCAATTCTCCAAAACAGATGGGCGCCAATGACATGCTTCTTCAGGTATGGCAGGCGCGCCGGAAAAAACGAAAGCGGGATTCTCGCAGAAATGCGGCGGCAACGGGAAACAATTTTCAGCAAGTTTGCAGCCGCTGCCGGGCCTGTCCGGTCAAGCCCGGCGCAAAAAACTTATTCGCTCAAGCTGCTAAGCGCTTTCCAATTCTTTTCATCGGTGCGCCATTCTTTATCCGGGAAATTTTCATGGTCTTCGACCACCATGATAAATTTGGGATCCACCGCAAAGCGGGTGCGGATGGCGTTTGCATCGGATGGGTCTTGCATGGGCTGGATCAAATCTTTAATCAGGACCCGCAAAATCACCAGCTTATCACCGGACTCTCCGATGTCTTTTTTATAAGAGGCATAATTGCTGACCGCTTGCCCGGGTTTGGAAAAATAAATATGGGAGCAGGTTTGGATTTCTTCGATCCGGTAGTAGGCGTCAGTATGCTGGCGCGCCAAGCGCGTCAACACATGTTGCGGCGAGTTGAGCAGCAGCGTCGCGGTTGTGGCCAGATCGGAGTTGCGGAAGTAGGGCACTAATTTACCATCAGATTCGACCGCTTTATAGTCATCGCCGAGCTTCTTTTTGCACAAGACATCCAGGGTTTGACTCTCCATGTCATCCAGTTTTTCACGGTCATTTTCGCGAAATGCCGGCACATAATACAAATTGATGCCGTTCTCATCCCACTGCGCCACCTGGGCCAAGAATGTCTTGATCTCTTTGAGTTTGGTCTTGCTCAAGGTCTTGTTGGCGGCGCAGGCATACATCAGATTGCGCTTGAGGCGATTTTCCAAGCCGCCCGCATATTTCGCATTACGATTGGTGATGAAGGCCCCGTTCGGGTTGGCCTCATAGGTTTTGGTGCGCTCATAGGCGCTGGACATGCCGTTTTCTTTGATGCGCAGCGCGCTGCCCTTGGTGGTCAGGTGATAGCAATAATCTTCTTCAGCCATGATTGCTCCTTGTGAAGTAAGGCGGGGATATGGCCGGCGGGATGAGAATGCGCCGGATTACTTGATCGCGCCTGATTCTAGCAGGCGCGCGGCGCTATGTGGATTAATGTCCGCCTTTGCCAAGGAAGGCGAGGGGATCGAAATGGAACCAGGACAGGCCGCCCAGCACAATCCCGACCGCCGCCACCGCATACGTGGCGTACAGCATGGGCCGTTTGCGTGTCAGCAAGGTGATTGCCGCCAGCGAAATCGCCACCTGCACCGCAGTCGTGGCTTGCGCCCACTGGTGATGCGAGTGCATGGAGGCGTCGGATTTCTTTTCAAAATCGGCTGACTTGGCTTCCATGCCTTCCGCTTCTTTCTTGATGCCTTCTTTTTCCTTCTTGTAGCGGGCAATCTCTTTTTCGTAGCGCGCCTTTACTTCAGGCCGGTCTTGCGGGGCCAATTCCAGCGCCAGCTCAGACAGATTTTGCTTGGAAGATTTGGACTGATAATAATTCCACTGATTGGAGGCTGCGGTTTTAGCGATTGCCGCATCATTTTTGAACATCGCCGCATCGTTTTGCGTCTTCCCGCCCATATAGCCGAAAATCGCGCCGACTGTGGCCAGAATCGCAGTGGTGACCGCGATGCTGTTGGAAAAATCATCGCCGCCATGGCCTGCGTGCTCGACCGCGTGATCATGCGGGCCATGTACGTGAAAACCGTGTCCAGACATCTTGTGTGCTCCTTGTAATAAATGTGTGGGCTTTAACGCCGTTGGTAGCAAAGAAAGTGATAGGCGCAGCCGTTTTGTTCAGACCAGCCGTCTTGCTGCGCAGTGAGCTGCCAAACATCGTCGGGCAGCGCGGGGAAATGCGCATCGCAGTCAAAGCGCCGCTCAATCCGGGTCAGCAAAATGCGTTCAGCGTGCGGCATCGCGGCGGCGTAAATCTGGCTGCCGCCGATGATAAACAATTCCGTTTCACCGGCTGCTTGCGCGGCCGCAATCGCCTGCTCCAGCGAGGTATGCGCCGACACGCCCGCCGCCTGCCAGCCGGAATCGCGGCTGAGCACCAGATTGCGCCGCTGCGGCAGCGGACGGCCAATCGACTCAAAAGTCTTGCGCCCCATCAGCACCGCATGGCCGCTGGTGGTCTGCTTGAAAAAAGCCATATCCTCGGCCAGTTTCCAGGGCAAGCGGTTGTCAATGCCGATGCCGTTGGCGGCATCCGCCGCCACAATCATGGAAATCCGCATCATCACCCTCACACCGCCACCGGGGCCTTGATATGCGCATGGCTTTGGTAGTTTTCAATTGAAAAATCTTCAAAGCGGTAAGAAAACAAATCATCCGGGCGGCGCGCAATCTTCAATTGCGGCAGCGCCAGCGGTTCGCGCGTAAGTTGCAGCGCGGCTTGTTCCATATGATTGCTGTACAAATGGCAATCACCGCCAGTCCAGATGAATTCGCCCGCCTCCAGATCAGTCTGCTGCGCCACCATATGGGTCAGCAGGGCATACGAAGCGATATTAAATGGCACGCCTAAGAAAATATCCGCGCTGCGCTGATACAGCTGGCAGGATAACTTGCCTTCGCATACATAAAACTGGAAGAAAGCATGGCAGGGCGGCAGCTTCATGTGCTCAATTTCACCCACATTCCAAGCCGACACAATCAAACGGCGCGAATCCGGGTTATTGCGGATCTGCTGCACCACCTGGCTGATCTGATCGATATGACGGCCATCCGGCGTCGGCCAGCTGCGCCATTGATAGCCATACACCGGCCCCAGTTCGCCATTTTCATCGGCCCACTCATCCCAGATCGAGACCCCGTTTTCCTTCAGATAGACGATATTCGTCGAGCCGGATAAAAACCACAGCAATTCGTGAATGATGGAGCGCAGATGCAGTTTTTTAGTGGTCAGCAGGGGAAAACCCTGGCTTAAGTCAAACCGCATTTGATAGCCAAACACCGAGCGCGTGCCGGTGCCGGTGCGGTCGGTTTTGAGCTTGCCATGTTCTGCAACATGGCGCATAAAGTCGAGATATTGGCGCATTGCGTAATCGGGCTGGCAAAAACACGCCATTTTACCTTGAATGCGGCCGTACACCCGGCCTGGCGCCGCCGATAGCCTGGCGATTGAACAAAGAAAGAATGCGGCATGGCCGGTTTTGCGGTCAATTTTCTCAAGTCGGCATGGCCACTGCGCAAATAGGGCTATTTCGCCGCGCCGCCAGCCGCGCTTGCTTGCGCTGCGCAGGCGCTAACAAAATCCGCAATCCTGCCGGCCGGGGTGGCTGGCCGGGCGTGGGGTTCAGGTCGTGCTCAATTCGGCCACAAAATCATAAGTGTCGCCACGGAAGAAAGATTGGCAAAATTCAACCGCGCGGCCATCGCGCAAAAAGCCTAAGCGCTCGACCAGCAGACCGGCATCGCCTTCTTTGGCTTGCAAGAGTTTGGCCTGTTCCGCATTCAATAACAGTGCGCTCAAACGCTGCAGCGCGCGCACCGGGCGGTTGCCGGCTTTTTCCAGCGCCTCATACATGGAGTCATGCACCATCTCCAGCGAGGGCAGGCATTCTGCGGAAATGGTGGCGTACTCCAGGCACATCGGCATATCGTCGGCATAGCGGATGCGGTGGAAGCGGTACACCGGCGCGCCGGGCGACAGACGCAGGCGCAGCGCCTCATCCGGCGTCACCGTGCCCTCGACTTTCTTTAACCACTCGCTGTGCGGATTGCGCCCGCGTGAGCGCATATCTTCTGAAAAAGAAGTGAGCTTGGCGAAATTCTTTTCAATCCGGGTATTGATGAAATTGCCCGAACCCGGACGGCGCACCAATAAACCTTCCGCCACCAGGCCGTCTATCGCTTTGCGCACCGTGATGCGCGAGACTTCCAGCTCACTGGCCAGTTGCCGCTCTGCCGGCAGCGCCTCGTCATGGCGCAAAATGCGCTTATCAATTGCTTCGCGCAAGGCATGCTGCAATTGCTGATATAGCGGCATGCTGCTGGTTTGATTCATTTGCCGCATGATTTGCACGAGGGAACTCATACCACTCTCCATCCTGGCGTATCGCCTGTTAGCTTGTTTTCATTCGGAAAAGCACGCTGGCTTTCCGTATACGTAATGATACCAAAAAAAATACCAGTGCCATTTTTTTGCTTGCTTTCCGGCACTTCTGCTGATTTTTCTTCAGATTTCATGCGCAATCGCATCGCATGCGCGCCCTTGCGCCGCCTCGTCCGGGGCCGCTGCGGGCGGGCAGGGCGGTGCGGCGGCATGCGCCGGCGCGGCTGTTATGAATCCGGAGTGCTTTGTCAAGGCTTGTTGCAGCAAACCAACGCATAACCACTTTTGTGGCAGTGGTTTGTAGTGGTCTTGTATTGGCATCTTTCTTTTGATGCATAAAATATGCGTTTTTTAATTATCCTTTATACATTTTGCAAGCATTCATGCCAGAAACAGCATAGGGCAAGGGTAAAAATTGCAAGCGAACAAGGTTTTTTGTAAGAAATTGGTAGTCAGGTGGTATTGTTTAGGTGTATATTGGCGTTAGATTGGTTTTGTAGGTGGTTTTATCAACTTCACGCCAGCCAATACCAGCTGGCGCAGATTGAGACCGTGCTTGCATACCGATGCAAGCCATGAGGTCTATTACCAAGGAGGAGTGCATGAAAAAGTTGTCGTCGCCTGTGCCTAACAGCCTTACGCCGATCGCACTGGCGGTGGGGGTGATGGTGTTCGCTGGCGCTATCAGCAGCGTAAAAGCTGAAGAAGCCAAGCCCCAGGAAGTGGTTATTACCGGTGTCCGCGCCGCCCTGCAAAAATCGCTCGCGCAAAAGCGCAATGCGGATGGGCTGGTGGAAGTCGTCACCGCTGAAGATATCGGCAAAATGCCGGATAAAAACGTGGCTGACGCGGTGCAACGTCTGCCTGGCGTGACGATCAGCGCGGCCTCCGCCGGCGAAGGCGGCTTTGATGAGAATGACCGCGTCTCCATGCGCGGCACCAATCCCAGCCTGACCTTGACCATGATCAATGGTCATATGATCGCTTCCGGCGACTGGTTTGTGCTCAATCAGGTCGGCGATGTGGGCCGCAGCGTCTCGTATTCCCTGCTGCCCTCTGAATTGGTCGGCTCTGTGATCGTCAACAAGAGTTCGCAAGCGGATCTGGTGGAAGGCGGCGTGGCCGGCACGGTCAACATTATCACCCGCAAACCGCTGGACTTCAGCAAATCGCTGACGCTGGAAGGTTCGGTCGGCGCGGTGTACTCCGATTTGCCGAAAAAGACCGATCACCAGATTTCAGCCTTGTTGAACTGGAAAAATGAAGAGAAAACTTTCGGCATCATGCTGCAAGCCTTCTCTGAAAAACGCAGCCTGCGCCGCGACGGCCAGGAAATGCTGGGCTATGAAAAAATCGCCGCCGGCAGCAAGATCGCGCTGTCCAACCCGGATCTGGCCGGCGTCGCTTTCCCGAGCGCAATCGGCTCCGCACTGTTTGAGCAGACCCGTCACCGCAAAGGCGGCTTGATCGATCTGCAATTCAAACCGAACAAAGATTTGACCCTGGATTTCAGCGCCTTCCGTTCCGACATGGAAGCGACCAACTACAACCGCAACTACCTGGTGTGGATCAGCAAGGTCTTGAACAAGGGCGCCGGACAGGCCCCGGACCCTGGCTACACCGTGCGTAACGGCACCCTGGTCAGCGCCAAGTTCTCGCCGGTGGCCGGCAATCAATATGTGGTGGTGGATCAAATCTACCGTCCGGGCGCCAGCTCCTACACCTCGTTCTATAACTTTGACGCCAAGTTCCGCGCCAATGACGCCCTGACCTTCACCTCGAAACTGGGTTACACCAAGGGCGGCGGCGAAACCCCGTCGCAAGCCGTGTACGAAGGCGATGTGTTCAACACCGGCGCTTCCTACACCCTGCGCGGCATGAGCGGTGCAGCGGATGCGGCACTGTTAGCCGGCGACGCATCCAAATTCACCGGCTCCAAACTGGACTGGATCTTCGGCGCCAGCCCGTCCCGCACCAAGGATGAGGAATCGTGGGCGCAATTGGATGGCGAATATAAAATCGCTTCCGGCGTCTTCACCAATGTCAAATTCGGCGCACGCTTTGCTGAGCATAAGCGCTCCTCCGAACTGGTCTCGCAAGGCCCGTTGTGGTCGGCTGACCCGTTTGCCGACGCCAATGCGCCGGCCTGGAATGGCCAGACCTATCCGTCTGACTTTGCCTCCGGCCTGGGCGGCAACTTCCCGCGCAATGTGTGGCAGCTGGATAAGAATGTGCTGGAAGCCTGGGGTAATAAATTCTCCAACCGTGACCCGGTCACACGCCGCAATTGGACTGGCGAATTCTCGATGAAAGAGAAGAATACCGCCGCCTACATCATGACCGGTCTGGAAGGCGACAAATGGACGGGTAATATCGGCCTGCGCCTGGTGCAAACCAAGGAAAGCGTGCTGACCAATGTGGCGATTCCGGGTTCGGTGTGTGAAGCGCTGAAACCGTGCTCGGTGCCGGGCGCGATCACGACTTCCGCTTTTGGTTCTTACTACCAGAAGGAAATCAACAACACCTATAACGATGTGTTGCCAAGCGCCAGCTTCCGTATCGACCTGAACAAGGAAACCGTGTTGCGTCTGGCGGCCTCGCGCACCCTGACCCGTCCTGACTTCTCGGCCCTGGGCGGCTCGGTCTCGCTGGATGACACCAACAAGACCGGCAGCGGCGGCAATCCGAACTTGAAGCCGGTGGTCTCGAACAACTTCGACGCCACAGTGGAATGGTATTTCGCACCCAAGTCCATGGTTTCCGCCGGCGTGTTCTACATGGATCTGACCAGCTATATCAGCTATGGCGTGCAGAACATGGTGTTCAAGAACATCAAGACCAACAAAGACGAAACCTATGCGGTGACTTCGCCGGTCAACAGCAGCGGCAAAGTCAAGGGCTTGGAGCTGGCGTATCAACAACCGTTTGCGAATGGGTTTGGCGTGTTGGCCAACTACACCTTCGCCGATGGCAAAGAGAAGGGCGGCGGCGACCTGGTCGGCACTTCGCGCAATACCTATAACCTGACCGGTTATTACGAGAACGACAAGTTCAATGCGCGTCTGGCCTACACCTACCGTTCCAGCTTCTTCAATGGCTTGAACCGCAGCTCGGCGGCTTATCAGGATTCGATCGGCGTCTTGGCCGCGTCCCTGGGTTATAAGATCAATGACAATCTGTCTGTCTCGTTTGACGCATTGAATCTGAATAACCCGACGCTGAAATACTACGTCGATAATCCAGACCGTCCGAATGCTTTCTATCGCAATGGACGTCAGTACTATCTGAGCCTGCGCGGCAAGATGTAAGGCAAGCATGGCCCGCAAGCCGCCCGCAAGGCGGCTTGCGGCTGCAAAGCCGGCCCGCTGTGGATGGATCACGGCGGCCCCGCTTTGCACATGTGCAAACATCGGGCAGTGGGGACTGTCTGATGCGCTTTTCCAGGGGTGTAGTTCGGCAAGGTTTGCTTACGCAGCCTTGCCTTTTTTTTGGTGGAGGCAGTATGCAAGGGGAGCGCAATCTGGCGCTGGATGTGCTGCGCGGCTTAACCGTGGCCTGCATGATCGTGGTGAATACGCCGGGTTCCTGGTCGCATGTGTATGCGCCGCTGTTGCACGCCGACTGGCATGGCTTTAGCCCGACCGATCTGGTGTTTCCCGCATTTGTGTTTGTGCTGGGCAATGCCCTGGCCTTGAGCTGGGGCCGCTTGCAAGCCCTGGCCCCGGCCGTATTTTGGCGCAAAACCCTGCGTCGCAGTCTCTTGCTGTTCACCCTGGGCGTGGTATTGCACTGGATACCGTTTTACCGCTTCGGGCCGGATGGCGCAATGGTCTGGATCGGTCTGGAGCGGGTGCGCCTGCCCGGCGTCTTGCAAAGAATCGCCCTCTGTTATTTGCTCTGCAGCGCAGCCCTGTATCTGCTGGGTTGGCGCCGCAGCCTGCTGTTGGCCGGCGCGGGCCTGGCGGCGCACAGCGCGCTGCTGTTGACTTGGGGCGATATGAGCTTGCAACACAATCCGGCGCGCGCACTCGATCTGTGGTTGCTCGGCCCGCAGCATCTGTATCAGGGCGAAGGCTTGCCCTTTGACCCGGAAGGCTTGTTGGGCGTGCTCTCCAGTTGCACCAATCTCTTAGCCGGCTTTTACGCCGGGCAAATCCTGGCCGGCGGGCCAGGCGGCGCACGCAAATTGTGGATTGCGGTCTTGGGACTGACCCTGGCCGGCCTGCTGATCGCCCCCTGGCTGCCGTTGAATAAAAAATTATGGAGCGCCAGCTACGCCTTGTTCAGCAGCGGCTTATGCTGCGCACTGTTGGCGGCCTTGCACGGCATGCTTGGCCGCCCCCAAGCACAAGCCCAAGCACAAGCCCACAGTTTGCCGATGCGCGCCTGTCTCGCCCTGGGGCGCAATGCCTTGGCCATGTATGTGCTGGGAGAAGCCCTGGTAATCTTGCTGATCAGCTTCAAGATAAACGGCCAAGTGGCATACGATTATCTGTTTGCCGCAGTGTATGCGCCGCTGTTCGGCGCGCTGGATATGCGCTTTGCTTCGCTGATGTACGCCTTCAGCGCACTCGGCCTGTGTGTGCTGAGCGCGCATTTTTTAGCCCGGCGCGGCTGGTATTTACGGCTGTAGTCTGCCGGCGCAGGCCTAAGTTCGCCGGCGCCGACAGCATCAAACGCGCCTCAAGCCAGCTTAATTTGCACCGGAATATTGCCGCGTGTGGCGTTGGAGTAGGGGCAAACCTGGTGCGCGGTGTCGATCAATTGCTGCGCCACAGCCGCATCCACGCCCGGCAGGCTGACCGTCAAGCTGGCGCTCAACGCAAAACCGCCCTGACCATTCGGGCCAATCCCCACTTCCGCATGCACCGCCGCCGTATCCGGCACAGCGATTTTCTGCTTGCCGGCCACCAGTTTCAGCGCCGACAAAAAGCAGGAAGCGTAACCGGCAGCGAATAATTGTTCAGGATTCGTGCCATTCCCGCCCGGGCCGCCCAGCGCTTTGGGCGTGGACAAATCCACATTCAACAGACCGTCATCGCTTTGCGCATGACCCACGCGGCCACCGGTGACATTCGCTTGTGCGGTATACAGAGCTTGCATGATGTGTTCCTTTTCAAAGAGAAGCAGCAGGGGCTGCGATGGATAGAATAATAGCGCACAATTAAATTGTGTGCAATTTAAATTTAACTATCGCAACGATAGCCAAAACCTGGCATGCCGTGCCGGATTGCAGGCTGCGCCAGTGCGGCAGGTATTTATATGAGCTGATGCAGAGGGATTAAAAATAGGCTTGCAAAATTTCCTGCGTCCAGGCCGGCTGGCGCACTGCGCCGCGCGCCATGAATTCGGCAAAATACGGCTTGATATCCAATACCGGCGTCTGATTGATCGCATCCAGTCCGCGCACGGTCAAGACCAGTCCCTGCCGCTGGAGTAACTCGCAGCGTGACAGGCCTAAGCGGTTTGGCCGGGCTTTCGGGCGCTGCGCAAAAATACCGACTTTGGGCAAGTGCGTCAGATTGCGCGGATGGCGTGCGCCGGCGGGAATGCTCTCCGGCGCGACCTGGTGCATAAAATAAATCACTTCCAGATGGGAAAATTCCTCAATGCCAGCCAAGGCTTCTTGCGTGAACTGCTGCGCGTCGAGTGTCAGGGTGGAAATCACGGCGCCCCAGTGGTCGTCTTGCGGGTGCTCGATAGCATTTTGAATGATGCCGATGGGCTGTAAAGTAATGGTTTGCATATGGATTTTGCAAGGTGTGCGGAAGAGAAATGATAAGCGTATTTTATAAATTGCGCAGAATCTGCCGCTTGTATTGCTGTTCAGCCCGCACATGCGAAACAGCCCGCACAAGGCGGGCTGTTTCAGGAAAACGGGTGGTGGAGAGAAGGAGGATCGAACTCCCGACCTCTGCATTGCGAACGCAGCGCTCTCCCAGCTGAGCTATCTCCCCACGGGCAGGGAAATTTTATTTGCTTCGCGCCAGCGTTGCAAGTGCATTCGCCGCATTGCGCGCTAAAATAGAAGTTTGCGGCGCGACAATATCGCCGCATACACCGGGAACCGTGAAGACATGATCTCCGAATTTCAGTTACTTACGCAAAAAATCGGGAAATTGGCTGCATTAGCGCAGCGCCTGCGCTCAGAGAACGCACAATTGCGTCTTGAGGTGGCGCAATTGCGCAGCCAAAACCAGGAGCAGGCCCAGCGCATGCAGCAGGCGCAGGAAAGAGTGATGCAATTAATCGATAAATTGCCCCCGCCGCCGCCATTGGATCAACCCGCAGAGGAGGAGTGCGCATGAGCGAACTGAACGTTACGATCCAGGGCCAGGCTTATAAGCTGTCCTGCCGCATCGGTGAAGAAAAAATGCTGCATGACGCCGTGAGTTATCTCAACAGCAAGCTCAACACCATCCGCGATGGCGGCAAAGTGCGCGGCAATGACCGTATCGCCGTGATGGCGGCGATTTCCATTGCCGCTGAATTACTCGCCATGAAATCCCCGCAAGGCCCGTTTTCCGATATGACCATGGCCGAAGTCAAGCAGCAGATGGAGGAAATGCATGCGGTGCTGGATCAGGCCTTGACGCCACAGGAAGATTTATTCTGAGGCAAAGTCCCGAGCGGGTGAATTGCCATGCAGCAATCCGGATGATTTGACAAAGATAGCGAATCGGGTATCATGGTTCCAACCCTGCGGTGTTTGCCATTGCCATATATTCCTTGAACCATTTTGTTGCATAGGTTATGGAAATTTGTTCGATGGGCGAGAGCGTCGCTTGTTCGATGAACCCGAAATTGAACTAACCGTGACCACCTGAGCCTTTAGGTTCGGGATGCCGGCAAAGCGGCACAGGCGGGGTACTGAATGTTGTCACTCTGCTGGCGCGCAAGGCCGGCAGTAAAGAAAGCGGTTGTGGCTGGGCAGTCATCTTGGTTTGGATTTCTGCATGCGGCGCACAGCCGCTTTTTGTTTTTCCGTCCCACTTTGTAAGCGGAGTTCCCATGCAATATTGGTTGATGAAATCCGAACCGGATGAAGTGAGCATTGACGATGCGCTCGCAGCAGCAGGACGCATTACGCCATGGTTCGGGGTGCGCAACTATCAGGCGCGCAACTTCATGCGCGATCGCATGCAAATCGGCGATGGCGTACTGTTTTATCACTCCAGCTGCGCCCAGCCCGGCATTTACGGGATTGCCGCAATCGCTTCCGCCGCCTATCCTGATCCTACCCAGTTCCAGCCCGCCAGCCACTATTACGATCCGAAGTCTGCGCCGCAGGAGCCGCGCTGGCTGCAAATCGATGTGCGCGCGCACTGCAAGGCCGGGCCGCTGCTCTTATCCGAAATGCGCGCCATGCCGCAATTGGAAGGCATGCTGGTGCTGCAAAAAGCCAGCCGCCTGTCGATTACCCCGGTGGCCCCGGAACATTGGCAGGCGGTGTTGCAACATTTGCATCTGGATCCCGGTTTGCTGCAAAAATAAGGACAGACCTGCAGTCTGACCCCGGATTTATGTCATGAAAACAGTGCGTTGAATTCGGGAAATGTTATGATCCGCCAATCTTGGCTGTGGTAAGGGAGGAGGGTGCATGGGCTTGGATCTGAATTTGATCCTGGTGCTGATGCTGATGGGGGCATTCGGCGGGTTTTTTGCCGGCTTGCTGGGCATAGGCGGCGGTATGCTGCTGGTGCCGTTTATCACCATGATTTTATCGGCCAAGGGTTTTCCCAAAGAGTACATTGTGCACACCGCGATTGCGACCTCGCTGGCGACGGTGATGTTCACCTCGCTCTCTTCAGTGCGCGCACACCATAAACATGGCGCGGTGCGCTGGGATATTGTGCGCAGTATGACGCCCGGCATTTTGCTCGGCTCCTGGCTGGGGCCGCTGGCCGGCAAGCACATGAATACGCTGCCGCTGTCATTTTGTTTTTCCGCCTTTGTGATGGTTTCCGCCACCCAGATGTTGCTGGGCAAAAAGCCGGAAGGCCACCGCCAGCTGCCCGGCGCCGGCGGTATGAACGGAATGGGCGTGATGATCGGCTCGCTGGCCGGTCTGGTTGGCGCCGGCGGCGGTTTTATGTCCGTCCCCTTCATGACCTGGTGCAATGTGCGCATCCATAATGCAGTCGCCACCAGCGCTGCGCTCGGTTTCCCGCTGGCGTTTGCCGGCACGCTCTCCAATATCTGGAATGGCTGGAGTATTCCGCATCTGCCCCAATACTCGCTGGGCTTTATCTATCTGCCCGCCTTGTTTGGCATCGCCATCGCCAGCATCAGTTTTGCCCCGCTGGGCGCCAAGGTGGCGCACAGCTTACCGGTGGCGTCCTTGAAGAAGGCCTTCGCCATCGTGCTGTACTGTTTGGGTGCGTATATGTTGTGGAAAGCCTGGCATCTGTGACCTGCCTGGGGCGGGATGCGCATTGCCGGTTGACGCAGACACATTTTAGCGGTATCAATACCTGAAGGCGGCCCGTAGCCTTTAGCGTTCATGAGGGGAGGAGATGGCATGAAATCCGGCTTTTGGCGTAAAGACTGGTTTCTTGGCTTGATCGTGGTGATCGCCGTGCTGGTGTTGTACAACACCAGCTCATTGCTCAAGAGCTTGGAACGTAAAATGTACGATATGGCGGTGGCCGGCGGCAGTCGCGCCCCGGCGGAAAATATCGCCATTATTGCGATTGATGAAACCAGCATCGCCAACCTGGGGCGTTGGCCCTGGCCGCGCGACTTGCACGCCAAACTCACCGATCAGCTGGCCGCCGCGAACGCCAAAGTGATCGTCAACACCAGTTTCTTCTTTGAGCCGCAAAAAGACGCCGGCTTGACTTATATCGACAAACTGCTGGATGCCTACCGCAAGCAAGTTCCCGCCGCTGCGCAGACTGACGGGGCTTTGAATTGCCAGGGGGCGGGCGGCGAATTAAGCGCGTTTTGTCCGATTTTGAATGAAGCCGAAAAAGCCTTGAACACCGACCGCACCCTGGCTGCCAGTATGAGTCGCGCGGCGAATGTGGTGCTGCCGTTTGAAATGACTTTTGGCGAAATGGTGGGGCGTCCCGACAAGCCTTTGCCGGACTTCATGCTCAAGCAAAAACTCGGCGCACAGGGTGCAGCGTTTGAATACACCAAGGCCTACAAAGCGCCGATTCCTGCACTGGGACAGGCCGCCGCCGCGCTCGGGGCCTCGAATGTGACGCTGGACGTGGATGGCGCCTTGCGTGAGGAAGCGCTGCTGTATTCCTTTGATAACAATGTCTTGCCTTCGCTGTCCCTGATGACGGCGGCCAAAAGCCTGAACCTGAGCGCCCAGGATATCCGCCTGCAAGCGGATGACACTTTGCAAGTCGGCAAGCTGAAAATCCCGCTCGATTCAGTAGGCCATATGCGCACCTATTTCTACAAAGGGAATGGGGCCAAACCGGTGTTCGCGCAGGATTCGTTTTACGATGTGATCAGCGGCAAAATCCCGGCGGCCAAATATGCCGGCAAAATCGTCTTGATCGGCGCCACCGCGCCCGGCATCGGCGCCAGTTTCGCCAGCCCTGTATCGCAATCCATGACCTCGGTTGAAATTCTGGCGCACTCGGTGTCCAGTATTTTGTCAGAGCATTTCTTTATTGCGCCGACCTGGGGCGGCTATGCAGAAAATCTGCTGCTGCTCTTGATTGCCGTGTATTTGATGGTGCTGTTGCCGCGTTTGTCGGCTGGCATGGGGGCCGGCATCACCGCCGGTTGTCTGGCCTTGCTGGTGGCGGCGCATTTCGGCCTGATGCTGGGCAGCGGCATCTGGCTGCAACTGATGTTGCCGGCCAGCCTGCTGTTGATCGGCCATATCTGTCTGACCACCAAACGCTTTTTGATCACGGAAGCCGGCAAGCAAAAGTCCGATTCCGAATCCGCCGAATCGAATCGCATGCTCGGTCTCGCCTTCCAGGGACAGGGCCAGTTGGATATGGCGTTTGATAAATTCCGCAAATGCCCGCTGGACGATGCAGTGATGGACAATTTATACAATCTGGCGCTGGATTTTGAGCGCAAACGCCAGTTCAACAAGGCGCAGTCGGTGTATGAATACATGTCCGGCCATAATCCCAAGTTCCGCGACCTGGAGCAAAAATTGCAACGCGCCAAAACCATGTCCGAAACCATCATTCTGGGCGGCGGCACAATGGCGCGCAGCAACGCCAGCCTGCTTTCAACCGAAGGCGGGGAAAAACCGATGCTGGGCCGTTATCAGATCGAAAAAGAACTCGGCAAAGGCGCCATGGGCGTGGTGTACCAGGGACGCGACCCCAAGATTTCGCGGATTGTCGCCATCAAAACCTTTGCCTTGAGCCAGGAATTTGAAGGCGAAGAGGTGCAGGAAGCCAAAGAACGCTTCTTCCGCGAGGCCGAAACCGCCGGGCGTCTGGCGCATCCGAATATCGTCACGATTTACGATGCCGGCGAAGAGCAGGATTTGTGCTATATCGCGATGGAATTTTTGCGCGGCCATGATCTGGCCCCGCACACCAAGCCGGATAATCTGCTGCCGCCCAAGCGTGTCATGAGCATTGTCGCGCGTGTCGCGGAAGCGCTGCATTACGCGCATGCGCAAGGCATCGTGCATCGCGACATCAAACCGGCCAACATCATGTATGAAAACAATGATGATGTGGTCAAGGTGACAGACTTCGGGATTGCCCGCATCACCGATTCCTCCAAAACCAAGACCGGGCTGGTGCTGGGCACGCCTTCCTATATGTCGCCGGAGCAGTTGTATGGCCAGAAAGTGGATGGCCGCTCCGATCTGTTCTCGCTGGCGGTCAGCATGTATCAAATGCTGAGCGGACATTTGCCTTTTGTCGGCGACTCCATGGGGCAGCTGATGTATAAAATCGCCAATGAACCGACGCCGGATATCCGCACAGTGCGCAGCAATGTGCCGGCGGCCCTGGTGGCGGTGATCTTCAAAGGCATGCAAAAAGACATCAGCCAGCGCTATCAAAGCGGCGAAGAAATGGCGCGCGACCTGAAAACCCTGTTGGCCGGCGGCAAAGTGGATTTGCCGGCCCCGCCGCTGCCGCCCGCCGCCGCTCAGGCGCCCGCCAGCGCGGCGGACACGGATGAGGGCACAGTGCGCATGCAAAAACCACAATCCTGAACAAAAGCGCTATGAACCATACGCTGGAAATCGCCGCCATCACGGATACCGGGCAAAAGCGTGAGCAGAATGAAGATTCTGTGACACACAACGCCGCGCTTGGCTTCGTCATCCTGGCCGATGGCATGGGCGGCTACAATGCCGGCGAAGTCGCCAGCGGCATGGCCACCGCCATGCTTAAAAATGATCTGGAAATCCGCTTGCCGCAGTTGGCCGCACAAGGCGGCGACTTGCATGCGCTGATGCGCGAACTGGTGGCGCAAACCAACCGCTCGATTTACCAGATGGCCAACTCACGCCAGCAATACAATGGCATGGGCACCACGCTGGTGTTGGTGGTGTTTCATGGCAGCAAGCTGACCGTGGCGCATCTGGGCGACTCGCGCCTGTACCGTTTCCGTGGCGGCGCCTTGCAGCAAATCACGCGCGACCATTCGGTTTTGCAAGAGCAAATCAATGCCGGCGTCTTGACCGCAGAGCAGGCGCGTCATTCCAGCCATAAAAATCTGGTCACGCGTGCGCTTGGCGTGCTGGAAGACGCCAATTTGGAGATCGCTGATCATGATTTGCACATCGGCGATATCTGGCTGCTGTGTTCAGATGGCTTATCCGATATGGTGGATGATTCCGGCATTGCGACCATTTTGGCGCAGGGCGGTGAACTGGATTTGCTGACCCGCCAATTGATTGACACCGCCAATCAAAACGGCGGCCGCGATAATGTTTCTGTGATTTTGGCGCGTATCGTCGAAGGGGACGGGCGCGGCAACCTGGTGCGGCGTTTGTTAAAATGGCTGAAGTAAGCAGTTGAGCGCTGAATTTCAATGGAGCTGTTATGAAGACCGCCTTGATCCGAGGCATGATTTGTGTTGTTCTGGCAGGTTTTGCGGCGCACGCGGCAGCGCGGCCACCGCTTCCGCTCGATTCGCGTCACCCGATTTTAGGTTCCTGGGTCTTGCCGATTGAACACCCGCGCCATGGCGAATGCCTGGAGACGTATTATTTCCGCGCCGACGGCACTACCCTGGTCACCAGCGCCGAAGAGGTGGCTGAAACCGTGTTTGAAATCAGCCCCAAACCCAGCCGCGCCGGTTTTTACCGCTGGAGCGAAAAACTGGTGAAAGACAATGGCAAAAAAGATTGTTCCGGCAAAGTTTCGCGGGTGGGCAGTGAGTCGGTCAGCTATATCCGCTTTTTAGAAGATGGCGAGCGCTTCATCGTATGTCAGGAGGAAAGCTTGCGCGCCTGTTTCGGCCCATTTTACCGTTTGCAAGGTCAATCACTGTAAGCAAGCGGCGCTGCCTGTGGCAGCGCCGGTGTGAGGGCTTACTTGATCTGCTTGCCTAAAGCATCCGAGACTGCCTGATCAAAGCCGGCCTTGCCGGCTTTTTTATCCTGCTCGCGCTGCGCTTTGGCCAGGAATTGCTCGCGCTGCTTATTCAATTCCAGAATCTTTTGCTTCAATTCCTTGCGCTCGGCCAGCATTTTCTCCAGCTTCGCTTTGCGCTCGGCGGCGGATAATTTGCGCAACTCCTCCGGCAAATCGCTTTCTTGCAATTTATCCATGCTCAATTTCCCGCTTTCGAGCTGCTGCAATAAATCCGACTCCTCATAAGCGCTGCTGTTGAGCGCCTTATTCACCGCACGCTCGGCCATTGCCGCTTTGGGGGCCGCGGCCGCCAGACTGGATTCCATTTTCGCCTGCTTGGCGCGCTTTTCGCTGCGCTCCATCGCCGCGCCGCCATAGGCATAATAAGTGTCGCCCATTTGTGCGCCATATTTGGCCAGCTCGGCATCATATGGTGTGGCGATGGATTGCACCCCGCCATCCTGCGCAATCGCAAAATATTCGCCGCCGCCATACTGCGCAATCTCACGCCAGGGGCGGGTGGTTTCGCGGATATTGCCGCATTGAATCGTATTCACAATCATGCCCAGGCGGCGCGCTTCCTTGGCGCTGGCGATGGTGTCCGGCACATTGCGGTAATCATCATGCGGCGGCGCATCGCCCACTAAAAACAGAATCTGGCTGGTGTCGGCGGCCTTTTTACTCCAGCCGGTTTTTTGCAAGGCGTCATGCATGGCGCTGCGCACATCTTCCGGCATATCGCCGCCGCCCTCGGCCTTGAATGACATCAGCTGCGCATACACCTCATCCAGATTGGCGGATAAGGGTGTGACTTTGGTGACATACGCGTCTTCACGGTCGCGATACGCCACCAAGCCGACTTTGACTTGCGCCTTGCCGCCGCGCTTTTGCATGATATCGTTCACAATGCCCCAGATTTTGCTTTTCGCGCCTTCCAGCAAGCCGCCCATCGAGCCGGTGGTGTCGAGCACAAACACGAGTTCGATTTTGCGCTCAGTTTGCGGCGCGCTGATATGTTTCGCCTCGTCCTGGGCCAGCGCTGCGCCGCTGCAGGCAAACATCGAGAGCAGGGACAGTGTAAGTAATGTGTGACGCATAAGATTCTCCAATTCAGGCAGATTAATTCGGATCAGGGGTGAAGCCGCCCGGGAAGGGGCTGGGGTGGTTGGGGCTGTTTGGCCGGTGGCGAGGAATAATCCCGCGTGCTTGCAGATTGGCGTAACTGTCATAATAAACAGTCAAGGTTTCCGCCGGATGGCGCGAAGCGCGTTTGAAATCGGTATAACTGCTTTCGCTGTTGATGCGTTCGCCATGTCCGGTGCCCAGTTTTTCCGTGGGCGCAGCGGCTGGCGCGGCGCGTTTTGCGCTTTCCGCTGACATGCTGCCCTGCGCGGAAGCATCCTTTGCCGGCGTTTCAGAATACGGGCCATCGCGTTCGGCCAGGCGTCCGGCCTCAGCAGAAATTGCCGGCGGCGGTTTGAAAAGCACGGGCGGCGGCGTCATTTCACGGTACAATGCGACGCCGATCACACCGCTTTGGTGCGCGCGGCCAGTGCGCCCGGCGTAAGAATCAGCTGGATTGGTGAAATAAAAAGCCGCCACCTCCGACATGCTTTTACGCCACCCTTCAATAGATGTTTGTTGCCAGGCGTCCAGCACATAGCCGGCTTGGCGCGGATGCGCGGTTTCACCGTTGATCACATTCACGCCATCCACCGCCACCACGGCCAGCAACCTTTGTCCGGTTTTATTCGTGATGCGCAGTGCATAGCGCTGGCCGGCTTGACCGGCGCAATAATTGCGCCCCTGATGACGCCAGATCGGCAAGTTGTTGCCGCTATTGAGATCGATGATGGATAAAGCGGCTAATTCGCCTGCGCTGGCGGTCTGTCCCGTCAGGCAAAGTCCGGCAGCGCACAAGCACAACAGGCTGTGGCGGAAAGCGGAGGGAAGGGAGCGCAACATGTCAGATCCTTTCGTAATGTGAGTCTGATATGGATGTAACGCAGCATGCCCTGTTTCGGGGTTGGCGCGCAAACAGAATATTTGTCAGTAAATTTTGCAAACGTGAATAAATGTAAAACCCTCATCCGTCAACTGCTGTGCGGCCTGCTCTGTCTGGGGCTGGCGGCTTGTCAGCCGTCGGTCACGGATGACAAGCGCGCGCAGCAGGAGCCGCGCCGCTTAACCCACGACGCCTACATCTGGCAGCGCGTCTGGTTTGCGGAATTGGGGGATGCGATTGACAGCTCCAGCCAGTGGCTGACGCAATGGCGGGTGCTGGTGGCGCAATTGGATGGCAATGGCGCCTGGCAACGCAGCGCCTGGCAGGGCGCGCCGCTGCGCATGTCGGGGCTGCCGCTGGTGGCCGTGTTCCGCCTGGAGGGCAACTTGGCGATGCACCAGCGCAAGCAAGTGATACAGCAATTGGTGCGCCATATGAAGGAATTGCGCGCCAGCGGATTGTTGTGGCAGGGCATGGAAATCGACCACGACGCCGCCAGCGCTGACTTGCAACAATACGCCCTGTTTTTGCAAGAGCTGCGCGCCAAACTGCATGCCGCCGGCTTGTATCCCGCCATCTCCGTCACCGCATTGCCGGACTGGCTGACGCATAACGCATACGCCGAAGTGGAAGCCGCCAGCAATCATGTGGTGCTGCAATTGCACGGCCCGCATTTAAATCCGGGACAGATTTTTGACGCCAAGCATGCGCAAACCTGGGTGCGCCAATTGGCCGCACGCAGTCAGCGCCCATTCTGGATTGCGCTGCCCAACTATGGCGTGCGTCTGCATTGGGACGCACCGCACACTGCAGCGCGGGTTGAAGCGGAAGCGCCGCTGGCCAAAAAAGGCATGCGCATGCGAGAAGTGCTGGTCTCGCCGCGCGCGGTGCAGGCGTTTATTCATCAACTGGAACAACATGGCGCACCGCCGAATTTGCATGGAATAGTCTGGTTCCGCCTGCCCACTGCGCGCGACCAGCGCAGCTGGAGCCTGGCCACCTGGCAGGCGGTATTGCGCGGCGAACGTTTAAACACCGCTTTATACGCCGAATTGCAACCGGCCCCGCGCCATCCCGGCTGGCAGCGCTTGCAAGTGCAAAATGAAGGCGTGCTTGATCTTCCCTTGCCGGGACAGGTTTTGGTGCAAGGCGAATGCAGTCTGGTGGATGGCGAAGCCGACTTGCGCTACCGGGTTGAGGAAAGCTTGCAAGGCGGCCTGCCGGAGTTGCGCTTTACCCGCCGTGGCCCGGAAATGGGACGCATCCGCGCCCAGCAGGAATTCACCCTGGCCACCATCACCTGCAAAGACGCAGCGCGCCTGCGCTTGATTCCATAAAGCCCTTGTCAGCCGGCTTTCAGCAAACGCAAACCCGGCGGCAGGCTCTCGCCCAATAAGCGCTGTTGCGCCTGACTGTCCAGCTGTGTCACTTCCAGCAGCATCGTGCGCCAGATCTGCGGCGCATCGACTTCACACAAGCGCGCATGCACCGCTTGGCGCAATTCCGGCTTGATATCGCGGCTGCGCTCCCCGCTCATGCGCGCCAGATGGGCCGCGCAAAAGGCGCAACTCTCCACCTTGCGCCAATCGTAAGCCAGCAACTGCTGCAACCAGTCTTCCACCTGTTCCAGCGCCGCCAGTTGCTGCCACTGCGCATGCAGCGGCACGCGCGCACCCAGGCGCGCCAAGGCCCAAAAGCGGATATCCTGCGCGGCATCGCCAGCCGGGGCCTGGGCCGCATGCTGTAACAGCCAATTGCCGATTTCCGCCTTGTATTCGGCAGGAATGCGCTCTAAAGTCGCGCCCAGGCGCAACATATCGGCATATTGCCCGCGCACCGTATGGCCGCCTTGCGCGGCCCAATCTTCCTCTGTCCCTTGCAAATTCAGCGCAAAATCGTCGAGCAGGCGCAATTGTTGATCTTGCTGCAAGCCGCCGGCCACGCGCCGCCACATCGTCCACCACTCGACACAGGTTTGTTTATCCTGGCGAAATTGCACCCCTTGTGCAAACAGCGGCCAGAGTTGATTTAAACGCCACTCATCCAGCGCATCGCCAAAACCGGGACGCAGGCAATAGCCGCTTAAATTCAACCAGAGTTTTTCATGCTCCACGCTGCGACGGCGGTTTTTGGCGCGCGCAAGGAGCGCGTCAGCCAGCTTGCGCGTTAAACGCAAACCCCAGCGCTCGCGCGGCCCTAATAATTGCTCCAGCTGGGCGCGCAACTGGCGCACTTCTTTTGCCCCCAATTGCTGGCCGCGATTGCCAAACACCCGCTCAATCTGCTCCAAGGCTTGCGGCAGGCGCTCCGGCAATTCCTCAATCTCCAGCGCCTCATCAATCTGCGCGCTCTTGAGTTGAAACGGCAGCAGCCAGCGCCGCCCATCCTGGGCCACACAATGCATTTCCAGCACGCCCAGCTCAGTCAAAGAGCAAGCCAATTGCACCTGCACCTCTGGTTTGCCGCCGGCATCTGCTGGCAAGACCAGGGCCAAGGGCGGCAGCGGATGAAAATCCTCCGCCGCAAACGGCAGCAAAGCGCCGGCGGCTGCGCTGCTGGCGGCTTGATGTCCGGCCCCGGCATACACCAGATGAAATTGCACCGGCTGGCCTAAGCGCAAAGCAAATTGCTGTCCCTGCAATAGGATTTCCTGTCCCGGCGCGGCGCCGCGCGGCAGTACGCAGACCGCCTGCTTGTGCGCGCCATGCTGCAACAACAGAAAATAACTGTGTGCGCTGCTGCTCTCGATCGCCGGCGCGCGTCCTTGCCGCGCCAGGGCGAACGCCACCGCGCCGCGCGCCACCGCCAGATCCGGGTCGGTATGCGGCAAGACATGCGGCGGTGCGCCGCGCCACGCCGTCAATTGCGCAGTCACGCGCGCTTGCAGCAGCGCCGAGCGGAACACGCCGCCATTAAACAAAAGCGTATCCGGCCAGGGCGTGGGCGCGTCATCCGCCACCTGCAGCGCCTGGCGGATCGCCTGCGCATGCTCAGCCAGGAATTGCGCCAGATGACGTGTCACCGCTGCATCGCTGGCGTAAGGCAAACCGAATTCAGACAAACCGCTGCGCAGGCGCCGTTGCGGACGCGCGCTGGCGTCCACCAGCGGAAAAAAACCATCCAACAGCAGCGCTTGCGCCTCGGCTTTGGCGAGGCTGATGGTTTTACTGCCGCCGATCAAGCTGCCACCGCTGCCCAGCAGGGTAATATTCACACTCTCCGGCGCATCTGCGGCCAATAATTCTTCCTTGGCTGCGCGGCAACGCTCCATCAATTGCGCCAGCCGGCTGGCGGAAAGCTTTTGCGGCAGCGCAAAGCGCTGTTCAGCCAAATGCGCCAACGCCAAATCCATATTGTCGCCGCCCAGCATCAAATGCTCGCCAACCCCGATGCGGGACAGCTTTGGGGCGGAGTGTTGCGCCTCATCTTGCGGCGTAATCGCGATCAAAGAAAAATCACAGGTGCCGCCGCCCACATCCACCACCAGCGCTAAGCGGCTGTTGGCAAGTTCGGCGCGCAGGTTTTTTTGATGCCGGTACAGCCAATCGTAAAACGCCGCCTGCGGCTCTTCCAGCAAACGCGGCGCAGGCAAGCCGGCGTCTTGCGCCGCCTGCAAGGTGAGGGCGCGCGCGCCTTCGTCAAACGAGGCCGGCACCGTCAGCACTAATTCTTGCGCGGCTAAGGGGTCTTGCGGAAAAGCGTGATCCCAGGCTTGCCGCAGATACGCCAGATATGAGCTGGAGGCGGCCAGCGGGGAAATCTTGTCCACCCCTTGCGCGCCCCATGGCAAGAGCGCTGCGCTGCGGTCAATCGCCGGGTGCGACAACCAGCTTTTCGCGCTGCTGACCAGCCGGCCCGGCGTTTGCGCCCCCAGCTGGCGCGCATAACGGCCCAACACCGGCTGCCCGTCTGTCCCGTGAGCCCAGGGCAAGTCAAGCGAGGCGCTGGCCAATTCCCCCGCCAGCGCGTGGTAGCGCACCGACGGCAAGAGCGGCAGCGCCTGCACCGCGCCCGGCCCATCCAACTGCGGCACAGGCAATAAATTGATCTGGCGCTGCGCGGCGCGACTGCTCGCCAGGGCATACGACAGGGCGCAATTGGTGGTGCCCAGGTCAATGCCGACAATGTATTTGGCGCGCGCCATGGCTTATTGACGCAGATTGAAGGCGATATTCCAGCGCTGGCCATCGCGTGCCACCGCCGCCAATTCCAGCGTGCCGGCTTCCGACGCCAGCGCCTGCAGACGCACCGCCACCACTTGCCCGGCGCCGGCATTCTCGCCCGCCGGCAAGGCTAATTGCAGCGGCGGCAATTCTTCCAGCGCATCCGCGTCCGGCCCTTCGAGCAAGGCGCCGATCGCATCTGTGCGCCGCACCGACGAAGCAAAGAAGCGGAAAGTGACAGGCTCGCCGACCACCAGGCCGAGTTCCTCGCCCGGCAAATCCAGCGCATGGCCTTCTTCCATGCCGAACGGGGCCACGCACAGCGCTTGCAGCGGCGGCTCAAAGCCCGGAATCGCCGGCATATTCGACTCAATCCCAATGTAGAAGGCTTGCGCCGTGCCGCCCCGGATGCGCACACCCTTGCCGCGTTTCACGTAGCCGTAATAGGCCGCGCCACGCGCCACCGCCAAATCCAGATCCGCCCCTTGCAAACGGCGCGCAGGCGCAGCGCCGGCCGCCTGCAGCCAGCCATTGATGGTGTCCAGACAGCGTTGCGCCAGCACTTCGCCCTTGAACACGCCGCCATTGAATAAAATCGCCGAGGGACGCAGAAAATCTGCCCCGCCCGCAGCAAAGCCGTTTAAGGCATCGGTCGCTTGCGCCTGGCGCGCCAGCAGCGCGGCCAGATGGCGCGTCACGCCCGGATCATGCGCATACGGCAAGCCGATTTGCGTCAAGCCGATACGGGGACGGGTTTGCGGTCTGGCCTCAGCGCCGACTTGCGGGAAAAAACCTTCCAGAATGATTTGCGTCACTTCGGCGCGCGTCAATTCGCTGCGGATCGAGCCGCCGATCAGCTTCGAGCCGCGCGAAGGAATCAGTAAAGGGGCAGATTCCAGCGCAGCATCGGACAACAGCGCTTCTTTGGCGCTGCGGCAAGCCAGCGTCAGCGCGCGCATTTGCCAGGCGTCCAGCTGTGCGCCGCCGTTTTGCGCAATCTTGCGCGCCACCACATGCGCCAGCGTCAAATCCATATTGTCGCCGCCCAACAAAATATGCTCGCCCACCGCAATCCGCTGCAATTCCAGATTGCCATCCTGCTCTGTCACCGCGATCAGCGAAAAGTCACTGGTGCCGCCGCCCACGTCAATCACCAGCAGCACATCGCCCGGTTTGACTTGCTTGCGCCAGTTCGCATCATCTGCAGCGCTATTGTTTTGAATCCAGCTGTACAGCGCGGCTTGCGGCTCTTCCAGCAGCGTCAGGGACGGATAGCCGGCCAGCTGCGCCGCTTCCAGCGTCAATTCACGCGCCGCCGGGTCGAAGGATGCCGGAATCGTGATCGTGATGTGTTGTTCAGCAAACGGGGCTTGCGGGTAGGCATGGTTCCAGGCCGCTTGCAAATGTTGCAAATAGCGGGTTGAGGCTTCCAGCGGTGAAATGCGCGTCACTTCCGGCGGCGCCTGTTCCGGCAAAATCGCGCCGCGCCGCTCCACGCCGGCGTGACACAGCCAGCTTTTGGCCGAAGACACCAGACGGATCGGCGTGCCCGCGCCGCGCGTGCGCGCAAATTCGCCGGCAAAGGCGGGCGGATTGTTGTTTGCGCTTTGCCAGGGCATGCTCAAATCGCCGGGCGCAAACTCGCTTTCATGCGGCAGATATAAAAAAGAGGGTAATAAGGGCAGGGCTTGCACATTGCCGGCGCTGGAGAGTTGCGGCACAGACAACACGCCTTGCACGGCCTGTTCGCCATCGCTGCTTGCCAAATCCACCCAGGCCAGCGCGCAATGCGTGGTGCCCAGGTCAATCCCGATGCTGTAACGCGCCCCGCTCATACTTCCACCTCGGCTTGCGCCAGAATGCGGGTGTCGTGGCCGGCGGCGAGTTGCGGCAGGCGCACATCAGTCGCTTGCCAGCCGCGATGGGTGAGGGTGCCGGCAAACGGCGGCGCGCCCGCCACATTGCCGCTCACATGCAGGCTGGCGGCGTCATAGCCGGCCTGCACCTGATAAGGGCTGCCTTCCTCGGCTTGCAACACCGGGGCCAGGCTGAAATGTTCACGCAAGACCTTGCCGCAACCCTCATGCACCAGACGCGCAGCGGCGCCGATATCAGCATCCGCATGACCGCGCAAATCCTCATGCACAAAATCAAGCAAACGCGCATCGCGCTGCAGCAGGGCCAGCAATTGCAAGGCGCTGGCGCTGTCGGCGTGCTTGAGTTCAGGCGCGGGGGCGGGGACTGGGGCCGGCACAGGGGCCGGCGCCGGGGCGGGAGCGGGCGGCGGGTTGTCCAGCTGCTGCACGCGCAGCGCATAGGCGCCGTCAAACAAAATCGCAAACAGTGCGCGCAACGCTAAGGGAATGCGGGCGAGGAAAGATGGCTGATTCATATTTTTTCCTGGTGATGCGGCCGTAAGCCGCAAAAACAAGGCAGGCGGCGCACACGCGGCCTGCCGGTGAATTCGGTGGCAGCACTATGGGGCTGCCGCGCGGGATTATACCTGAGAGGGAGAACAGGCTGGCGCCGGCCTTTGTGTTAAGGAAGCATCGTCATTGTTCTTGCCCGGTGTGGATAGTGATGTAAGTCTGCTTTACACCTGAATTATGTATGGTTCGGTAAGAGACTATGCATTACGATGAGGCTTTCAATCATGGTATTCAGCAGCAATGCCATATGTGACTATTAAAAAAGTTCATAGATTGCTCAGCATTGGCATAATCAGCATAGATTTGGATCAATGCCGAATCAGAAAAGGATGTTATGAAAAAAACAAGGCACATCCTCATCGCCGCCATGATGCTGCCTGGCCTCAGTCTGGCCGGGACGATATCTGATGGCAAAGTGTGGCAAAGCTCACATCTGCAACTTGAATTACATGAAGTGGGTGGCGTCTGCCTGATTCGCGCCGGTAAATCGGATGCGGCATCAATTGATGTCAAATTGCCCGGCGCCTGCCAATTCCATTTGAATAAGCATGGCGTGATTCGGGAAGTGAAGCAGGGCAAGCACCTGTATTTGATGATTGAATCAGCGCGCAAGCTGCCGGACAGCAATGATTGTGAAACCCATTTGCGCGCTGTCAGGGTGAGCGGCAAGCGTTGGCAGCTATCCGATTTCCAGGATAAAGTCGCCAGCTGTCCGCCATTTCAATGGGATGCCATGGTGTTTGGGGCTTTGTTCAAGTGAAGTAAGCCAGTGCAGGGGGCAATAGCGCAGCGTATTGCACCATCCGCTTTTACCTCTGCCCCGTCTGCAGCCGCCACAATTGCGCATACACCCCATTTTTCGCCAGCAGACTGTCATGCTCGCCGGATTCAACGATGCGGCCCGCTTCCAGCACATGAATCTGATGCGCATGACGCACCGTGGAGAGGCGGTGCGCAATGATCAGGGTGCTGCGGTTTTGCGTCACCACGTCCAGCGAACGTTGAATTGCGGCTTCGGTTTCATTGTCCACCGCGCTGGTGGCCTCGTCCAAGACCAGGATTTCCGGGTTTTTTAAGAGCGCGCGCGCCAGCGCCAGGCGTTGGCGCTGGCCGCCGGAGAGTTTTTGCCCGCGTTCGCCAATTTGCGTCGCATAGCCTTGCGGCAGGGCGCTGATGAAATCATGCGCTTCGGCGGCGCGTGCGGCGGCTTCGATTTGCGCGTCTGTCGCTTCCACCCCGTAGGCAATGTTTTCGCGCACCGTGCCATCCGTTAAAAACACATCCTGGCTGACATAGCCTATGCTGCGGCGCAGGGCGCGCAAGTCCAGGCTGGCGATGTCCTGGCCATCCAGCAAAATCTGCCCGCTTTGCGGCGTGTAAAAACGCAGCAAGAGTTTGACCAGGGTACTCTTGCCGGAGCCGGTGGCGCCAACTAAGGCCACGGTTTGCCCGGCCGGCAGGTGCAAGTCGATATCGCTTAAGAGCTGTTGCTCGCCATAGCTGAAATTGAGTTGTTTGAATTGCAGTTCTCCGCGCACGCCACTCTTGGGCAGCGCTGCGCCTTCATAGGCGATGCCGACCGGGGTTTGCAGCAAGTCCAGCACGCGCGTTATGGAAGCCATGGAGCGTTGATACAGGTCGGCGATTTCCGCAAGTCCCGTCAGCGGCCACAGCAGACGTTGGGTTAAATACACCAGCACGGAATAACTGCCGACTCCAATCGCGCCGCTCAGCGCCAAATGTCCGCCATACACCAGGGTGGTGACAAAGCCGGCCAGAATCGCCATGCGGATCACCGGCGTGATGGCGCTCGATACCGCAATCGCCGCCGCATTTTTTTCGCGGTAAGCCTGGCTGGCTTGCTCCATATGGCGCGCTTCAAATTCTTCTGCGGTGAAGGCTTTGATGGTGGACAGACCCAGCAGATTATTATTCAAGCGGCTGTTGATCACGCCGGCGGCTTCGCGTACTTCGGCATAGCGCGGCGCCAGGCTGCGCTGGAACCAGAAGGCGCCATACAAAATAAAGGGGACGGGCAGCAGCGAGACCACGGCCAGTTGCGGGGCCAGCGCGAAAAACACCGCGCCCACCATGATGGAGGAACACAACACCTGGATAATGCTGTTGGCGCCGCTGTTTAAAAAGCGCTCCATCTGATTGATGTCTTCGTTCAAAATCGACATCAGGCGTCCGGTGCTGCGGTTTTCAAAATACTGCATCGGCAGTTTTTGCACATGGCGATACGCTTCCAGGCGCAAATCGTGTTGCATGGATTGCGCCAGATTGCGCCATTTCAGATTGTATAAATATTCAAACAGCGATTCGCCGCCCCAGATCAGCAGGGTCAGCAAGCCCAGCAAGAGCAGCTGCTGCATTACGTCTGTCACGCCCAGCCGCGCTAAAAAAGAGGCTTGGCGATTGACCACCACATCCACCGCCACCCCGATCAAGACTTCCGGCAGGATGTCAAAAAATTTATTCAGAACCGAGTACAGCGTGGCCAGACGGGCGTCGCGCTTGTAGTGGGCGGCGTGGGCGAACAGGCGTTTGAGCGGGGACGGATGCGAGGTTGGGGACGCAGAGGAGGGCGCTTGGCTCATTTTTTTGCGGGGCGAAAAACTGAGATTGTAGCTGTTTTGCAGATTTCTGCGTGGATCAGCCCCCATCAGCCGTTTTTTTTGTATAATGCCACCCTCTGTGCGGCTCCGCGCAGTTGTGCCCGAGTGGTGAAATTGGTAGACACATCGGACTTAAAATCCGCCGCTTTCCGTAAAAGGGGCGTGCCGGTTCGATTCCGGCCTCGGGCACCATTCCTTCCTGCTGTTCTCTGCTTTCCCTTCTTTTTTATCCTGACGCGCTGAATGTGGCAGCGTTGTTGCGCCCACGCTCGCGGCCTGGGACAGATTCAAATCAAGCCCGCAGCAGGCGCCGTGCTGGCGCCGGACTTGTGATTAATTCAGATTGAATCAAAAAGCGGTATAAAAATGCCTCATTGCCAACTTTTGTTTCCAATGTGAAATTTCCGTGCTACACTGCGCGCCGCTTCCAACCCCATTTGATACCCATGAATGCCTGCACTGATATCGGCGCACGTCCGCCTGTTGCACCCTTACGTCATGTGATCAGCGGCGCCACCGGCTTTGTCGGCGCGGCGCTCTTGCTTGAATTGCTTGAACACACGGCGGATAACTTTCTTTGCATTGTGCGGGCGGCGGATGATGCGGCGGCGCGTGCGCGCATTCATGCCCTGTTGCAAGAGGTGGGCCGTATGTATGAATGCGCGCCGCAGGCGCTGGCGCAGATTGCGACGCGGGTGGATGCGCGCGCGGGCGATGTCAACCTGCCTTTGTGCGGTTTGGATGCGGCCAATTTGCCCGCGGCGGATGTGTTTTGGCATGCCGCCGCTTCGCTCAAATATGAAGACCGCTATGCGCGCGAAATCATGCAAACCAATGTCAGCGGCACGCGCCATATGCTGGACTTGGCGCAGGCTCTCGGCGTGCGCGAGTGCAACACCATCAGCACCTGTTATGTCTCAGGCACAACATGCGGCCCGATTGGCGAGTCCTATGCCGGGCAGTTGGAGGCGAATAATCTGTATGAAAAATCGAAGATGGAGATGGAGGCGTTATTGCATGCGCCGCTGCCGTTTGCGGTGCGCATCTTCCGCCCGAGCATTGTGATTGGCCACAGCCGCACGCTGGCGGCGATGAATTTTTCCGGCATGTATGGCTTTATGCGCCAATTGCATGCTTTTCACCGTTTGATGCAGCGCACCCAGCCAGGTTTGCTTGAACGCGAGCCGCTGCGCTTGCGTGTGAGCGCCGGCTTGCGCCTGGATCTGGTGGCGGTGGATCAGGTTGCGCAGCGCATCCGCCGTTTGTGGCAGGCCACCGATGTGCGCGGCGCGCAGGCTGCGCAAATTGGGCAGCCGCTGTGTTTTCATATCAATAATCCAACCCCGCCGCTGCTCGATGATGTGATCCGCATTGTGTTTGAAACCTGTCGCATGCCGCCGCCGCTGATGTTGCGCAGCGCTGCGCAACATCAGGAAATGCAATGGCTGGATGAAAAATTCAACAGCCGCATCAGCTTTTACCGCGCCCAGTTTTATCAGGACAAACGCTTTTTGCGCAATCGCAGCGAAGCCTTGATCGGGCCGGACGAGGCGGCCCCGCATGTGCTCGATGATGCCAAATTGCGCGCCTATTGCGCCTGGTATCTGCAAGTGCTGGAAGCCGAATTGGCGGCGCAAAACCGTCCGGCGCAGAGGTGAGTATGCACAACGATTTCCCGCAGGTGTTTGTGGTCGGCACCGGGCGTTGCGGTTCGACCTTGCTCAGCCAGATGCTGAATTTGCATCCGCAAATCTTGAGTTTGTCGGAGTGTTTTTCGTTTTTAAGCGATTTGGGCTGCTTGCTGGAACAATGTTTTCCAGAGGGTGAGCTGGATGGCGCGGCGCTGTGGCGCATTTTGGGCGCGCAGCGTCCGCGTTTGAACGCCATGCTGCAGCACAGGGTGGAGATGGCGGAAGTGTTGTATCGCGTCGATGCGGCGGGACGGGCGTATGGGCGCGATGGCGTGCCGGCGCTCTTGCAAACCTGTTTGCCGCATTTGTGCGCATCTGCGCCGGAGCCTGATTTGGCGGCGCAGGAATGGTATGCGCGTCTGCAGGCGTTTTGTCTGGCGCTGCCGGCGGCTCCCATCGGTGCGCAATATCAGCGTGTGTTTGCCTGGCTGGCGCAGCAGATGCAGCGCCGCATCTGGGTTGAACGTTCGGGCGGCGGTTTGCGCATCATTGGCCGCTTGCTGCAGCATTTTCCGAATGCCCGCTTTGTGCATATTTTGCGCGATGGCCCGGACACTGCCTTGTCCATGAGCCGGCATCGCGGGTTTCGCATGGCCTTCGGGGTATATCAATTGATCGAGGTGTTAGGCCATGATCCCTGGGAAAATGCGGATCGCAGCTGGGAGGGCGATTTAAGCGATGAGCAGGCGGCGTTGTTGCCGGAAAATTTCAGCGCGCAGGCTTTACACGCTTTTGATGCGCCGGCCCCGCTGTGCGGCTTGTACTGGTCGGGCGAAATCATGCAGGGTTTGCCGCATTTGCTGGCGCTGCCGCCGCAACGCTGCCTGCATCTGCGCTATGAGGATTTATTAAGCCAGCCGGCGCAGTCGCTGGCGGCTTTGTATGACTTTATCAGCGGGCCGCAGCAAGCGCTGGACGCCGCCTTGCGCCACACCTGGTTGCAGCAGGCGCAAAGCCTGATCGCCAAGCCGTCCTCAGATTGGCGCAGCTTGGCGCCGCGCTTGCGCGAGCAAACCGCGCACGCCTGTGCGCCCGGCATGCAGGCGCTGCGTGCGGCGCAATTCTATTGACTTCAACGGCTATGCCAGGCGCCATTGGCTGAGACCACAGCCTGGCCCTGACGCCAGCCCGGATGTTGCGCATAGCGCATGGTTTGCTCGCCGCCGCCCTCCATTTTGATGCGGGTTTCATACACCACCTGATTGCCGCTGTGGTCGCGCTCAATCGCATCGCCGATGATGCCGCCGGCCACCACTCCGGCCACGGTGGCGATTTTGCGCCCATCGCCGCCGCCGATTTGATTGCCAATGATGCCGCCCACCACTGCGCCGGTGACGGCCCCCACGCCGCTGCTGCCAGCCGGCAGGCTGACCCGGCGCACTGACTGCACCACGCCGCAATTATTGCAATACGCCGGGGCCTGATACGCCACCGGCGCCGCATAGCTTTGCGCCGGCGGCGTCACATATACTCTTTTTTCCACATAACAATCGTCATGTCCGTGGCGATGGCCATGATGATGTGCATGATGATGGTGGTGTTTATGGTGGTGCTTGTGGTGATGCTTGTGATGATGGTGGCAATCGTGATGGTGGTGCTTGTGATCCGCCATGGCTGGCGCGGACAGGATCAGCAGGGCGCCCAGACTTGCCACGAATTTGAGGATTTGTCCGGCGGATGCGGCTTGCAGTGCGGTTTTCATGATCATTCCTGACATGTGACACAGATAGGCGGCAAACGCCGGCTTGCGCAGAAAAGATGACAATGTTGCATTGCAATAATTGTAATGAAATGCAAGCTGGGCGCGCCGGGTTTGATATTTTTTAAATATGCCGGCATCAAATTCCATCTATGATTTGCTACTCTGGGCGCAGCGCTTCAAGCCTGCGCCCGCTTTTTCACTCTCGAAAGGAAACCTTGTATGCAGCAGAGCAGCCTGGTCAGTCAACAATTCGGCAATCAAGCGCAGGCTTATTTGCGCAGCGCAGTGCACGCCCAGGGGGCGGAACTGCAGCGCATGACGGATTTGGCGCGCGCCAGCGCGGCGCTGCATGCCCTGGATTTGGGTTGCGGCGCCGGGCATGTCAGTTTTGCCCTGGCTGCCGGCGGCGCGACTGTCACCGCCTATGATGTTTCGCCCAAGATGCTGGAAGTGGTGGGGCAGGAGGCGCAGCGGCGCGCTTGCCGCCTCAGCCTGCGCCAGGGGCAGGCGGAGCGCCTGCCGTTTGCCGACGCCAGCTTTGATCTGGTGGCCAGCCGGTTTTCCGCCCATCATTGGGAAGATGTGCCGGCGGCCTTGGCCGAAGTGCGGCGGGTCTTAAAGCCTGGCGGGCAATGCATTCTGGTGGATGTGATTGCGCCGCCGCAGCCCCTGTTTGACACCGTATTGCAAACGGTGGAAATTTTGCGCGATCCTTCCCATGTGCGCGACTACAGCGCCAGCCAGTGGCGGGAAATGGCGCTGCAAGCCGGCTTGGCCTGCGGCGAGTTCATGCAATGGAAGCTGACCATGGTGTTTGATGTCTGGATTGCACGCATGAACACCAGCTTGCAGCGTGCTGATGCGATTCGCGATGTGTTTGATCAGGCGGCACAGGAAGTGCGCAGCTATTTCAATGTGCAGCCGGATTATTCCTGGGATATGGATGTGATGTGGCTGGCGATGACAGCGCCATAAGCAGCAGGCCGGGTGGTCGCTGCGCGAGAACCCGGCGTCCGACAACTGGATGATCAAAGGAAGCGGAGCGGGCGATACCCGCCCTTTACCCCGTCACCAGAATTTCCACCAGGCCTTATCCTGTTGCAAACCATTGCCCAGATAGGCGCTCTTGGGATAGTTCAGCTTAAACACGCGCAGCGCATCATCGCGCAAATCGTTCAAGCCCATCTTGTCATAGGCTTGCGCCATGATCCACAAAGCCTCTTCAACCGCCGGCGAGCCGTTATAATCGCGCACCGCAGTTTGCGCCCGGTTGGCCGCCGCCAGATACGCGCCGCGCCGCATATAGTAGCGCGCCACATGCACTTCATATTGCGCCATGGCGTTGATCAAATACTTCATGCGCGCCACCGCATCCGGCGTATATTGGCTGGCGGGGAATTTTTCCGCTAATTGGCGGAAAGCATCAAACGCTTCGCGCGTGGCTTTTGAGTCGCGCTCGGTCGGATCCTGATCGTAGATGGCGTGCAGGAAATCTTTTTTGTCGTTGAAATTGACCAGTCCGCGCAGATAGTACATATAGTCCACGCTGGGGTGGTTGGGGTGCAGCTTGATAAAACGCTCGATGGCCGCCAGGGCTTGCGCCTGGTCGCCCTGCTTGTAGTGGGCGTAGGCGATTTCCATCTGCGATTGCTGGGCGTAAGTGCCGAAAGGGAAGCGCGCTTCGAGTTTTTCAAACAACTGCACCGCACGTTCGTAATTGCCGTTCGTCAGGTCTTCCTTGGCCTCCGTGTACAATTTAGTGGCGGTCCAGTTTTTGGTCTCGTCGGCGCGGTCAGGGAACAGGCCGCAGGCCGACAGCGATACGCACAGGAGCGCGGCGACCAGGGTTTTGCTGTGTTTATGCATAAAGGCTGACAAAAAATGGATAGAGCGCGGGCAAGGAATTGCTCGCCGTTTTCAAAACAGGCAGATTATAGCCTAAGGGCTGGCCGATGAATTAACCTGGAATCGAAGTAATGACAAAGAATAAGAGAACCGGCGGTCGCTCCGCTGATGAAGAATTGAAACCGCGCCGTCCCTCGAATCAGGATTATGTGCAAATGATCGTGATCGGCGAAGAGGAAGACGATGAAGATTGGGACGATGAAGAGGACGGCTTGCCGGATGAAGACTTCCAGCACAGCGCGACCAGCTTTGCCGCCGGCACAGAATTTGCGCCGCCGCCCGATTTAAGCCCGCTCAGCCTGACGCTGCAGGAAGAAGACGCCGGTTTGCGGCTGGACAAAGCGCTGGCCATGCATTTACCGCAATTTTCGCGCAGCCGCCTGCAAACCTGGTTAGAGCAAGGCCATATTCTGATCGACGGCAAACCGGCGCGCGCCAAGCATATTGTGAGCGGCGATGAGGAAGTTGAAGTCATTCCGCAAATCGAACCGCAACACCAGGCTTTCACCGCGCAGGAAGTGGCGCTGGACGTGGTGTATCAGGATGACAGCCTGCTGGTGTTGCACAAACCGGCCGGGCTGGTGGTGCATCCCGGCGCCGGCAACTGGTCGGGCACCTTGTTAAACGGCTTATTGCACGCCTATCCGGAATTGGCGAATGTGCCACGGGCCGGCATCGTGCACCGCCTGGATAAAGACACCAGCGGTTTGATGGTGGTGGCAAAAACCCTGGAAGCGCATATTGATCTGGTGCGCCAGCTGCAAGCGCGCAGCGTCAAGCGCGAATACCTGGCCCTGGTCTGGGGCCGTCCGCGCGTGCAGGGTACAATTGACGCCGCCATGAGCCGCCATCCGCGCGACCGCATCAAAATGGCGGTTTCCAAACACCCCGACGCCAAGGCCGCACGCACCCATTACCACGCATTGGCCAGCGGCGAGTGTGAAGGCAAGCCGGTGGCGCTGGTGCGCTGCAGCCTGGAAACCGGGCGCACCCATCAAATCCGCGTGCATATGTCGCATTTGGGTTTTCCCCTGGTGGGCGACAATCTGTACGGCAAGCCGCATCTGCAAGGCGCATTCACGCGTCAGGCCCTGCATGCGCAACGCCTGGGGCTGGTGCATCCGGCCAGCGGCGAGGCGATGCAGTGGGAAGTCGCGTTGCCGCAAGACATGCAAGACTTGCTGCAAAAAAGCGGGATTGATCTCGCTGTCTGCACAGCGTAAGGGCGGGCTGTGAGCAGCTTTGCCGATTGTTTGCCGGTACAGTGGCCGGGGCCGGTGGCGCCGCAGATTCAGGCCGCTTGCACCACGCGCGCAGGCGGCGTCAGTGCGCCACCCTGGAACGGACAGGCGACAGGGCAGGCCGACGGCTGGAATCTGGCCGCCCATGTTGGCGACGCTGAGCAGGCGGTGCTGCAAAATCGCGCTATCTTGCGTCAGCGTCTGGCGCTGCCGCAAGAACCCTGCTGGCTGAATCAAGTGCATGGCGTGGCGCTGGCGGATGCTGACCAAAGGCATGCCGCGCCGCCCACCGCTGATGCGGTCACCAGTGCTCAAGGCGGCGTGTGTGCGATTTTGACCGCTGATTGTCTGCCGGTCTTGCTGTGCAGTCCGGATGGCGCGGTGCTGGCGGCGGCCCATGCCGGCTGGCGCGGGCTGGCCGGCGGCGTCTTGCAAGCCACGGCGGGCGCGATGCGCGCGCGCGGCGCACAGGAAATTTACGCCTGGCTGGGGCCGGCCATCAGTCAGCCGCATTTTGAAGTCGGGCCGGAAGTGTTGGCCGCGTTTGTGCAGAGTCTGGGGGAGGCGGCGCAGGCGGCGTTTGTCGCCGGGCGCGCAGACCGTGTGCATGGCGATTTATTTCATCTGGCCCGCCTTGCCCTGGCGCAAGCCGGCGTCACGCAAGTCGCCGGCGGCGGCGTCTGCACTTTCAGCGATGCGCGCTTTTATTCATACCGGCGGCAAGCACGCACCGGGCGCTTTGCGAGTTTGCTGTGGCGCGCCGCAGCATAGCGCTTCAATTTTTTTCTTCCGTTTGCGCGGGCGGCGCTGCCGTCGCGGCGTCTTGTGGCGATGGCGGCGCTGATTGCGCCTGTCTGGCAAGATGTTCTGCGCGTTGGCGCCGCATTTTGCTGCGTTGCAGATACAATACCAGGGCCAATGGCGCCAGCAGGTAGAACAGAACATCCATCAATCCGGCGATGAAAGATTCTTCGGTCAGGGCCATCATCATGACCACATACGCCCAGGCGATGACGACGATCAGCATGTTTTTACTCTCCGCAATGCAAAGCGCAGATTGTACCCTGCGCTTTGCTGCGAACGACTAAGGAAGAGCACGATGAGTGATGCGCAGCAAATGTTTGGCCAGTGGTTGAACCACATGGGCTCCTTGATGAACCAGGGTATGAGCAGCTGGATGCAAAGCATGCCGCAGCAAAGCGGCGCGCACAGCGGCGCACCATTCGGCCCGGCTGCGCCGGACGCGCCGTGGCAAGCCTGGTTGCAAATGGCCCCCGATCTGGTCAGCCGCATGATGGGGCAAATGATGACCCAGGGCGGCAATAACCGTCTGCCGGAAGCAGTGGCCACGATTTTGCAAGAAGCCGGCGCCAGCATCAAACCGGAACAATTTTCCCAATTGCAGCAAGCTTATCTGGAACAATTCGGCCAGCTGTGGCAAAACATGTTGCAAAACAAATTGCCTGAATTGCACGACCGCCGCTTCGCCGCCAAACTCTGGCGCGAAAACCCCTTGAACGCCTTCAACGCCGCCAGCTATTTGTTAAATGCGCAATATCTGCGCGATCTGGTGGACGCGGTGCAAGCGCCGCCCAAGGCGCGCGCCAAGCTGGAGTTTTCGGTCGGCCAATTGATCGACGCCATGTCGCCGGCGAATTTCTTTGTCACCAACCCCGAAGCCCAGCAAAAACTGTTGGAAAGCAATGGCCAGAGCTTGACGCGCGGCATCGCCAATCTGTTCGCTGACTTGCAAAAGGGACGTATCACCCAGTCCGATGAAAGCGCGTTTGAAGTCGGCGTGAATGTCGCCACCACCGAAGGCGATGTGGTGTTTGAAAATGAGTTGTTCCAATTGATTCAATACAAGCCGCTCACCGCCCAGGTGCAGCAAACCCCGCTGCTGATGGTTCCGCCTTGCATCAACAAGTTTTACATTCTTGATTTGCAGCCGGATAACTCGCTGGTGCGCTATGCCGTGGCGCAAGGGCATACCGTGTTCATGGTCAGCTGGCGCAACCCGGATCAAAGCCTGCGCCATTTGAGCTGGGATGACTATATCGAACAAGCCGCCTTGAAAGCGATTGCCGTGGTGCAGGAAATCAGCGGCGCGCCCAAGTTGCATTGCTTTGGTTTTTGCGTTGGCGGCACCATCATCGCCACCGCGCTGGCGGTGTTGGCTGCGCGCGGCGAACATCCCGCCGCCAGTCTGACCTTGCTCACCACCTTCCTCGATTTCGCCGAGGCCGGCGTGCTGGAAGTGTTTGTCGATGAGCCGCAAGTGCAGATGCGCGAGCAGACCCTGGGGCAGGGCGGCTTGATGCCGGGGCGCGATCTGGCCGCCACCTTCTCCAGCCTGCGCCCGAATGATCTGGTGTGGAATTATGTGCAAGCCAATTATCTGAAAGGCGAAGAGCCGCCGCCATTTGATTTGCTGTTCTGGAATGGCGACAGCACCAATTTGCCCGGCCCCATGTTCTGCTGGTATTTGCGCAATACCTATCTGGAAAACAGCCTGAAAGAACCGGGCAAGCTGACGGTCTGCGGCGAAGCGGTGGATTTGGGCAAGATCGACGCCCCGGTGTTTATTTACGCTTCGCGCGAAGACCACATTGTGCCCTGGGGCGCGGCGTTTTCATCGCGCACCATCCTCAACCCCAAACAGCCCAAGCGCAATCGCTTTGTGCTGGGCGCCTCCGGCCACATCGCCGGCGTGATCAATTCCCCGGTCAAGAAAAAGCGCAGCCACTGGGTGTATGACGGCGCCGCCAAAACCAAGGAGGAATGGCTGGAAAAAGCCGAAGAGCGCGCCGGCAGCTGGTGGCCTGAATGGGCTGCGTTTTTAGAAGCGCACGGCGGCAAACAGATCAAGGCGCCGGCTAAGCCCGGCAAGGGCAAATACAAGCCGATCGAAGCCGCGCCGGGACGTTACGTCAAAGTGCGCGGCGACTGAGACAAAAATGAATGCGCTGCAGCAAAATGATTACGCAAGCATGGGCGTTTTCGCCCATCTTGCGCATATAATCACTGAAAAAAGCATCATGCAGGGCAAATCCCGCACTGCCACTTGATCACGCGCCTTATTGCGGCGCTAACACCATGGGAAACGCGATGAACAGTGCAAGAAAGACCAATGAACGGCTGATCAAGAAATACCCCAATCGCCGTTTGTACGACACCCAGACCAGTTCCTACATTACCTTGAACGATGTCAAACAATTGGTGCTGGACAATGAAGAATTCACCGTGGTTGACGCCAAAAACAACGAGGATTTGACGCGCAGCATTCTGCTGCAAATCATTCTTGAGGAAGAAGCCAGCGGCACTCCCATGTTTTCCAGCGCGGCCCTGTCGCAAATCATCCGTTTTTACGGTCATGCAATGCAGGGCATGATGGGTTCCTATCTGGAAAAGAATGTGCAAGCCTTCACCGAGATCCAAAACAAGCTGGCCGAAAGCTCGAAAGGCTTGTATGACGGGCGCGGCCTGAATCCGGAACTCTGGAGCCAGTTCCTGAATGTGCAAGGGCCGATGATGCAGGGCATGATGAACAACTACATCGACCAGAGCAAATCACTGTTTGTGCAAATGCAGGAACAGATGCAAAACCAGGCCAAATCGATTTTCGGCGCTTTCCCCTTCGTCCCGCCGACGGATAAAAAATAAAGCCGGCAAACCGGCCTGCCGCTGTGCGGGCCGCTTTTCTCATGCGCCGGCTGTGGCGCACCACGATTGCGGATCATAATGCGCCATATTCTGTTCTTGGATTTTGACGGTGTCTTGCACGCGGAAAGCGATATGCGCTTTGCCCGCATGCCACAGTTTGCCGCCTGCGTGGCGGCGCTGCCGGCGCTGGAAATCGTGATCAGCTCGACTTGGCGCAGCATGCGGCCGATTTCACAGCTGCAAGAAGCGTTTCCACCGGCCATCCGCATGCGCGTCATCGGCGGCACGCCCTCCCTGCCGCGCGCGCATACCCTGCAGGGCGGCATCCGCCAGCGTGAAATCGAAGCCTGGCTGGAAAATAATCGCATCAATCACAGCAATGGCCACTGGATCGCCTTGGACGACCGGGCCGAATTATTCGACCCGGACTGCCCCTACCTGCTGCTGCACGATGGCCGGCGCGGCTTTGGCGAGCGCGAAGCGGCCTTGCTCACGCGCTGGTATCAACAGCAGCAGACGGCTTGAGGCTGGCGGCCAGGCGCAAACAAGCGCAGCCCCAAATTTTGCGCAAACCTGTCTTTATCCCATTCCCGCCGCGCCGTCAGGCGCACATCTCAGGCCAAAGCCGGCTGCGCAGCGGCTGACGGAGCTGCGCCAAAAAACGTATAATGCGCGATTCCCTGCATCACACCGAACTGACATGTCCGAACAAGCACAACACGCCAATCCTGCGCCCAAAGTCGGCTTTGTTTCCCTAGGCTGCCCCAAGGCGCTGGTGGATTCTGAGCAAATTCTCACCCAATTGCGCGCGGAAGGCTATGAAACCGCCAAATCCTATGCCGGGGCCGACCTGGTGATCGTCAACACCTGCGGCTTTATCGACGCCGCCGTGCAGGAATCGCTGGATGCGATTGGCGAGGCGCTGGCGGAAAACGGCAAAGTGATTGTGACCGGCTGTCTGGGCGCAAAAAAAGACGCTGATGGCAGCGATTTGATTCAAAAAGTGCACCCCAAGGTGCTGGCCGTGACCGGCCCGCACGCCCTGGCCGAAGTGATGGATTCGGTGCACCAGCATCTGCCCAAGCCGCATGATCCATTTCTGGATCTGGTGCCGCCGGCTGGCGTTAAGCTGACCCCCAAGCACTATGCTTATCTGAAAATTTCAGAAGGCTGCAACCACCGCTGCAGCTTTTGCATCATTCCCTCGATGCGCGGCGATCTGGTGTCGCGCCCGATTGGCGAGGTGCTGACCGAAGCGGAAAACCTGTTTAAAGCCGGCGTCAAAGAGTTGCTGGTGATTTCGCAAGACACCTCGGCGTATGGCGTGGATATCAAATTCCGCACCGGTTTCTGGGATGGCAAGCCGGTCAAAACCCATCCCACCCAATTGGTGCAAACCCTGGGCCAGCTGGCCAAACAATACGGGGCCTGGGTGCGCTTGCATTATGTCTATCCCTACCCGCATGTGGATGACATGATTCCCGAGATGGTGGCCGGCCATGTCTTGCCGTATCTGGACGTGCCCTTGCAACACGCGCACCCGGATGTGTTGAAGCGCATGAAGCGCCCGGCCTCCGGCGAAAAAAATATTGAGCGCATCCGCGCCTGGCGCGCGATTTGCCCGGATATCACGATCCGCTCCACCTTTATCACCGGCTTCCCCGGCGAAACCGAAGCCGAATTCGCGTATTTGCTCGACTTCATCAAAGAAGCGCAAATCGACCGCCTGGGCTGCTTTGCCTATTCGCCGGTGGAAGGGGCGACGGCAAATGACTTGCCCAACCCGGTGCCGGAAGAAGTCAAAGAAGAGCGCCGCGCGCGCTTGATGCAGGCGCAGGAAGAGATCTCGCGCGCACGCCTGGCCAAAAAAATCGGCACGACCCGGCGTATTTTGATTGACCAGGTGGAGCGCAATGGTTCGGCAGTGGGACGCAGCAGCGCAGATGCGCCGGAAATTGACGGCGTGGTGTATCTGAAAGCGCCCTATGAGCCGCATCTGAAATGGCAGGTCGGCCAGTTTGTGGACGCCACCATCACCACCGCCGACAGCCACGATATGTGGGCGCAGGCATGAGCAATCGCAAAGCCCGGCGCAGCGCAACTGCGGATGCGGCCTTGGCCACGCGCCTGTGCCATTCGCCTTACCAGGCGCCGCAAGGCTTTGCCTCTTTTGCCCCGGCCACCGAGCGCGCTTCGACCGTCTTGTTTGAAAATTGCGCGCAAATGCGCGCCACCACCTGGCAAGACAAATCGACTTACACCTACGGCTTGCACGGTACTCCGACCACCTTCACGCTGGAAGCGCGCTTGTGTGAGATCGAGGGCGCCAAACATTGCCTGCTGGCCCCCAGCGGTCTGGCGGCCATCGCCCTGATCAATTTCGCCTTGCTCAAAAGCGGCGATGACTTGCTGATTCCCGACAATGTGTACAGCCCGAACCGCGATATCGCGCGCTGGCTGGCGCGTGAACACGGCATCAGCGTGCGCGTGTATGCGCCCGGCATTGGCGCGGGCATCGCTGCTTTGATTCAAGACAATACGCGCCTGATTTGGACGGAAGCGCCCGGTTCGATCACGATGGAAATCCCCGATCTGCCGGCGATTTGCGCCGCCGCCCAGGCGCGCGGCGTGCCGGTGGCGCTGGACAACACCTGGTCAGCCGGCATCGCCTATGACGGTTTCAAGCATGGCGCCGACATCATCATGCAAGCGCTCACCAAATACCAGGCCGGGGCCTCGGATTTGCTGATGGGCGCGGTTTTGACGCGCGATGCCAAACTGGCGCAAAAGCTGGATATCTGTCATATGCGTCTGGGCTATGGCGTGGGCGCTGATGATGCGTATCTGATCTTGCGCAATCTGCCGCATTTAAAGCTGCGCTTTGAAGCGCAAGACCGCGCCGCGCGCGAACTCGCAGCCTGGCTGCAAACCCGTCCCGAAGTGGCGCAAGTCTTGCATCCGGCCTTGCCGGAAAGCCCCGACCATGCGCTGTGGCGGCGTGATTTCAGCGGCGCCGCCAGCCTGTTTTCCCTGATTTTTCAGCCGCACTACAGCAGCGCGCAAATCGATGCCGTGGCGGATGCGCTGGAATATTTCGGCATTGGCTTCAGCTGGGGCGGCGCGCACAGCCTGTGCATGCCGTATGACATCAAACAGATGCGCGACGCCTGGCCGCATGCCGGTTGCCTGCTGCGTTTGTATGTGGGCTTGGAAGAAGTGGCCGATTTGCGCGCCGATCTGGAACGCGCCTTCGCTCTGGCCTTGCGATGAGGCTGGCGCCGGATTGCAGTCTGGAATTGCGCGAGCAGGGCGGTTTTGCCGGCCCCGCCGCGCCGCACATCTGGCGCATTCACGCCGCCCAACTGGACCCCGCGCAACAAGCGCAATTGGCGCAACTGCTGCAAGCCGCTGATCTGGCGCAACAGCCGCCGCAACAATGGGCCGCTGCGCCCAAATCCTGGGATTTTGAAATGCGCTTGTGCATCACGCAAGCGGGCCAGCAGCGCGAATGGGCCTGGCACAGCAGTCAGGCCAGGCCGGGACTGCAGGCGCTGGCCGAGTGGCTCAAGGGCGTGGCTTGAAATCGATTGGCTCAAGCCGGGCTTTGTCACAAAGCAGGCGGCGCAGATGAAAAGAGCGGGCAAAAAGCCCGCTCTTTTGCATATCAAGGCAGAGGATTACGCCAGTTTTTCTGCTTTTTTGCGACGAGCGATCAAGCCCAGACCGCCCAAACCAGCCAGCATCAAGCCCCAGGTTTCCGCTTCCGGCACCGGTGCGGCCACATTCGAGACGCGCAGCTGGATATCGTTGTAGTCACGGTCGCCGCCGCCCAGGATGTCTTCAAAACCCAGCACCGCATTGCCATTGTCATCCAGCGAAGCGTGCGCGTGGATCAGATTGTCCGGGTTGGCGCTGGCCGGGCCGGTGAAGAAGTTATCGCCAGTGTTGCTGACGTGCATGCGGAAGGTCAATTCCGTGCCACGGGCGAAAGAACCCAGATTGATGCTGCTGCCAACCGGGGTGCTGTGGCCGGTGAACAATTTGCGGCCATCATTTTCAAAGAACACCACGTCGGTGTAACCGGCGTCGGAGCCGAGGAAAGTCACATTCACGTCGCCGGTATCGGCTACGATCAGGCGGCCGCCAACGATTTCAATTGCAGCGTGGGCATTCAGGGTGGCGGCGGCAAACACAGCGGCGAGTGCGAATTTCTTGAAGGACATCTTTATTGCTCCCGAGTAAAAAAGTGTGGTTATGGTAATGCAAGCAAACAGTTTCGATGCAGTGTTTTTTCGAGCACTTGCTCTGGCTGTTTTTTGCTGTGCCGTAAGTGCGGCACAGGTGGAATCATGCCTGTCTTGCCCGCTGTAATACATTACCCGGGATTACCGCACATTACCCGGCATTACAGAGTGCGTAGCCTGAGTTTTCAGAAAAAGTTTCCTCCAGGTATTGCGATGGCGGCAGCGATCCTGCAAAAAAGATGTAATAAAGACAGTTGTATTCCAGAAAATAGACCCGGGGTGGGCATGCCTTTACTGTTTTACAGAGAGAAGAGCTGACGCGGCTGAGTTTGGCCGGCTTGCCGGAAGATTTGTTGGGGTAAAGGAATAATCTTGGCGGTATGAAAGCGATTTCTTGAAAAAATGAATTTCTTATTCTTTACTTTAGATTGGTTTTGAAAGCGATTTCAAAAAGAAAAGCACCCGGCGTCATTAACCATTAAGAATAATTACCGTGTAAGAAAAAATCCCGGCTTGGCGCCGCTTGTGCACATTTTGCTGCGGCGCCAAGCACGCCAAGCGCTGCCGCGCAGCAAGCCGGTTTGCGCTGATTGAACTGCTTATTGCGGCCCGGCCTGGCCCTTGGCGCTGCTTGGCAAACCCTGCAGCCATTGGGCGAATTCGCCATCCATCTGCTTACCCCAGCTTTTCACCAGCGCCTGATAACGCGGAAAATCGCCGCTGCGCGTGAAGGCCAGCATTTGATCCAGCTTGCTGCGCTGTTTTTCCAGCATGAAGCGGGTCGCCAGATAACCCCAGTAATACGTCCGCTCTGTGCCGTTATTGCTTTCATAGCCGGTGTCAAATAATTCGCTCAGCGCAAAATGCGCGCCCTGCAGAGCGGTTTGCGCCTTGGGATAGTTGTCGCCATGCGCCACGTATTCCGCAATGCCCTCAGTCCACCAGATCAAATACGGCGTCAGCGGCGCCGGCTTGGGACAGTTCTCCGGCGCGCCGTGAGAGTCGTGCAAATTGGCGCAGAAATCGCCATACACATTGAAACGCCCATCCAGATAATGCACAAATTCATGTTCCAGATTGTGCACCTGGCCATCTTTTTTCTGATTCGCCACAAATTCCGCCTGATTGCCGGGCAGATGCGGCAAGCCTTCCAGATACATGCCGCCATTGTCGGTCGGCATCTGAAAATGCGCCGGCGCATATTTCTCATAATCCGCGCGGCTGGCGTAAATATTCGCGCGCAAGCTGTGGTTGTGGTCGTGTAACACTGGCGCACGCGGCTTGCCGTCTTGCCCGAACAGCTGATGAAAACGCGCTTCCACCTGCTGCAAGCGCTGGCAGGTTTGCTTTTCCAATTCCGCGCTGAAAGCCTGGGTGCGCAGCACCAGACTCGGGCTGCACTGATGCACGCGCGTTAATACCTGAGAAACGCCGGGCAGCGCAGGCAGCATCGCCGGCTTGCCCGGCTGGGCCGGGCCGGCGGCATTCGCCGATTGCGCAGCGCCGCTGCACAACAGGGCCAGCAGGCAGGCCGCAAGCTTGCCCTGCGCCAGCTGCCAAAGAGAAGAGGGGAGCGCGGCTGCGCCCGTCAGGTGGGACATACTGTACTCCATGCGAAAGAAGATAAGCAGGCGCAAAAACGGCCCCGGGAGGGCCTTGGCGACTGTTCGCCATTGTGCCGCTTACCGCATCCGCCTGGCTTGATGCTTTGGCCGCAGTTTGATGCGCAAATATGCCGTCTTGCAACGCAACATCAGGAGGTTGCGCCTGGAATTGCGGCAAAACCGCTTGCCGGCTTGCGGCGAAATCCCGCCGCTATGCCAAATTGCGCAAGCGCCCCTGGCTGCGGCGTCAAGACAGCGGCGCGGGCCGGGCTTATGCTGGGCGGGATTGTGCAATTCACGGGAGGAAGTATGCAAATCGTTGATGCGCAGGGCGTCAACCGCGTCTTGCAGCAGGCCGGCTGGCCCGCTTTGCTGGCGGCCTTGCGCCAGGGTTTCGCCGCCGCGCGCGCGGCCGACCTGCCGCAGCGGCAGTTGTATGGTTTGCCGCCGCATCAGGGACAGGAGAATGACTGTTTTGCGGTGCTGCCGGCCTGGAATGAAGAAGGGATGGCGGTAAAGGCATTCACCCACATGCCACAGAATAGCAAGGCTGGCTATCCGCTATTGCACTCCCAGGTCTTGCTGTTTGCGCGCGCCCATGGTCAGCCGCTGGCGCTGCTCGATGGCGCAAGCGTGACCCTGTGGCGCACGGCGGCGGTATCAGCGCTGGCGGCGCAATTGCTGGCGCGGCCACAACGCCGCCGCATGCTGCTGCTCGGCACAGGACGCCTGGCGGCGCCGCTGGTGTGCGCGCATCTGGCCAGCGCACAACTGGAGCAAGTGTGGATATGGGGGCGCGACCCGGCCAAGGCGCAGGCCGCCGTGCAGGCGGCGCGCGCCGCCGCCGCCCGGCTGGACTTGCCGCAGCCTGTGGCGCAGATCGATGTTTTGCAGGAAGAACTGGCGCCGGCGGTAGCGGCGGCAGACCTGGTGGTGTGCGCCACCGCTGCGCCGGCCCCGCTGGTTTCCGGCCTCTGGCTGCATGCCGGCAGCCATCTGGATCTGCTGGGCAATCATGCGCCCAATCAGCGCGAATGCGATAGCAGCGCTGTCACCCGCAGCCAGGTTTGGGTGGACAGTAAAAAGAATGTGTTAGCCGAGGCCGGCGAAATTCTGCTGCCTTGCCAGGAAGGCGTGTTTGCGCCGCACATGATCGCCGGCGAGCTGAGCGATTTATGCAGCTTGCGCGCCAGCCCGCGCGAAAGCGGGGCGCAGGAGCGTCCCACCTTGTTCAAATCAGTTGGCGCGGCGCTGGCCGATTTATTGACCGCGCAATTCATCCACCGTCATCTGTAAATCCGCGCCTCACTCAGTCAGCAGGAGAATGTATGCAACACAGCAGCACAGCCGCGCCCGCAGCCAAAGGGCGCAGCCCTTTTTCCGCCAGTTTTTATGTCGCCAACACGATGGAAATTTTCGAGCGGCTGGCCTGGTATGGTTTTTTCACGCTTTCATCGCTGTATATGACCAGCCCGCGCAGCCAGGGCGGGATGGGGTTTTCTGATCAGGAGCGCGGATTCTTGCAGGGCATGATTCCGTTTTTACTGTATCTGCTGCCGGTGCTCACCGGCGCGCTGGCTGACCGCTATGGCTATCGCCGCATGTTTTTACTGTCGTTTGCGATTATGTGTCCGGCCTATTATTTACTGGGACAGGCGGAGGGCTTCTGGCCGTTTTGCGCCTGTTTTCTGGCGGTCGCCATCGGCGCCGCCTGCTTCAAGCCGGTGGTGGTTGGCACCATCGGGCGCAGCACCGACGACAGCAATCGCGGCCTGGGTTTTGGCGTGTTTTACACCATGGTGAATGTGGGCGGTTTTTTAGGGCCGCTGGCGGCAGGTTATCTGCGCGCCATCAGCTGGGACATGGTGTTTGTGATGTCTGCGCTGTGGATCGCAATAAATTTTGTGCCGGCCCTGTTTTTATACAAAGAGCCGGCCCCGGCGCACAAAGATCAGCGCACCTTGGCGCAAGTCTTGGGCGAGACCCGCGAAGTGCTGGGCAATGGCCGTCTGGCTTTATTGATTTTTCCCTTGATTGCCGGTTTGATGGCGGCGGCCAAGGGCGGGATTTCTTATTTGCTGTTCATCAGCCTGGGCGCGGCCTGGCTGGCGCTCAATCTGCTGTGGAATCTGGCCGTGCCAGCGCAGGCTGAAGGGCCGACGCCCTGGTATCGCCAGCGCATGCAAGTCGGCAACCGCCGTTTTGTGGCGTATTTGCTGATCCTGGCCGGTTTTTGGATGGTGTACAACCAGATTTTCCTGACCTTGCCCCTGTACATCCGTGACTTTGTCGATACCGCAGACCTGGTGCGCTTTTTACAAGCCTGGCTGCCCGGCAGCGTGGATTTTTTAGCCGGCGTGAATCAAAGCCAGTTAGCGCAAGCCTTGCCGGCGCTGGCCGCCAAGACCACAGGCGCGGCAGTGGATTGGCAGACGCTGCGGCTGGAAGTGGTGAATTACAAAGTCATGCCGCCGCTGGAACAATTGCAAGCCGGTTTGCAAGCGCTGCAGCAAGGCCGCGTGAGTGCGGCTGCGCTGGCGGCGCAATGGGCGCAGGCTTACCGCCAGGTGAACCCGGAATACATCATCAATCTTGATTTCGCCGCGATTGTGTTGCTGCAAGTCTTCATCAGCGCAAAATTGGAGCGCCTGCGCGCCTTGCCGGTATTGGTGCTTGGAACCCTGGTCTTAGCCGCCTCCATGGCGCTGGCGGCTGGCGGCCAGTGGTTCGCCCTGGCCGGGTTGGCGGTGGTGGCGGCGGTGCTCTTGTTCGCCCTGGGCGAGATGATCGCCTCGCCGAAAAGCCAGGAATACGTGGCGGCGATTGCGCCGCCGCACAAGACGGCGATGTTTATGGGCTATTACTTTGTCTCAATGGCGTTGGGCAATCTGTTTGGCGGCTTACTGTCCGGCTGGGCTTACGGCGCCCTGGCGCGGCAAGGGCAGGGCACGGCGATGTGGCTGCTGTTCGCCGCCCTGGGCGCCGCCACCGCCGGCGCGCTGTGGCTGTTTGAACGCAGCTTGCGGCAGGAAGAAGCGCAGACGCAGCAGGCGTGGCGGAAGGCGGCTTAGCGCGGCAAGGCCGGCGTTTGGCCACACCCCTCACAAGGCTGTTTGGCGCCGCGCGCCATTGAAAAAAACGGGCAATCCCCCTTCAAAGATTGCCCGCAAGAGAAACCGCACTGCGCCTTTTGGCGCTTGCCTTAAGTCAGAAAATCCCAGCCGGTCGTGCCCAGTTTGTGATTTGTCATTTCCTCGGCATTGATGAAGCCGTTGGCCACGCCCACCAGGTTCAATTTGCCGGTATCGAGCAAATCTGTCCAGTAAGCCAGGCCGCCGGCTTCGCCTTCCCGCCCAAAGATGGCGCGGTACAGCACCGCCACGTCATGCGCTGACTGGCCAGTCATGGCAAAGCCGCGCGCTAAACCTTCGGCTGTGCCCATCATGCCCAGCGCCAGCTCGCCCAGCGAGTGATTGGCGGCCTGCAAACCGCCCCAATAGCCAAAGCCGCCAACATCGGCCTGACGGCCCAGAATCGAGAGATACAGCCCGGCCACTGTGTTGAGCTCGGCGCGGCTGCTGACGCTGCTGCCGGCGTCGGCAAACTGCAGGCTTTCCACATTCACCAGCTTCACCGTCTGATCCGGCGCACTCAGATTGCTCACCATCACATAGCCGTCGAATTGCTCAACTTTGTAATTCGCCTTGTTTTGTGAGAAGTAAGCCTTATCGCTGCCGGCGCCGCCGTGCAACATGGCTTGCTTGCCATCCTCCATGGTCGCGCTTGGCGCGCCATCCAGCGTGGCCAGCAATTGCGGCGTGATCAGGTCATTAAATTGCAAGCCGTCATCGCCATTGCCGGAAAACACCTTGCTGCCGCTGTTGGGCACAATCGAGAAATGCTGTGACGCCGCGTCGCCGGTCAGAATCTGTCCGGCTTTATTGCTGCTGACGTGAGCTGCGCCGACCACGGCGGCAAAATCGACTTCGTTTAAGGTGATTTTGCTGTCCGTGGGCAAATTGCGCACATCAATCACCAGCGCGGTGTGTTGTGCCGTATCGGAGCTGCCATTTAAGGTCAGGCTCTGGCTTGGCGGATTGGCGTTGGCTTGCATGGTCACGGTTTGCACCAGCAGCGGCACATTGGACGGCAGCAAATTCAGGAAGCTTTGCCCGTTGCCGGTCAAATGGGCCTGATCCGCCGGCGCATTGTTTGGCGTGGTGGCGATAATCGCGGCGATTAAATCTTCCAGCGAATTGCCGGCGGCTTTGCTTTCGCCGCCGCTGCTGCTTAAGCCAAATCCCAGCGGCACATGGGCGGACAGCAGCGGGCTGTCTTTTGAGCCGACCAGCGGAATATCCGCCAGCGCGCCATTGCCGGTGTCATCCACGCGGCTGGCGTCCACAATCGGAATTGTGACTTTTGTGCCGGCGCCGCCGCCGGGCAGGGGGCTTGGGTCGATGTTGACATCCACCCCGTCCACCTTGGTCGGCGGTTGCGCGGCGGCGTCAAACAGATAAGTGGCGCTGACAGGGGTGGCGTGTTGCGGATCGCTCAGGCTCAGACTGAGCGAGGCGCTGCCCACCACGCTGGGGGTGAAGGTGGCCGCGGCCAGGGCGGCGTTGATTTGCGCTGCCGTGCCGCTTAATTGCACCCCGGCGCTATTCGGATCGGCGTCGGTAATATTCTCCAGGCGGCCATTGACGGCGACGATGCTCATGCTCAAGACATCGTTTTCCGCATCGCTGACGGCTAATTGTCCCAGTGTGCTGCTCTTGCCAAACATCGCCGCCTGACCTTTATCGCCCGGCAGGCCGCTGATTTGCGGGGCGTAATTGGTATCGACGGTGATGCTTAAGGTTTGCGTCAGCACATTGCCGGCCAGATCGGTGACTTGCAGCCGCACGCTGTGTGAGCCGGCCCCGGCGCTGGCAGGATCTTTGATGTACAGCGCGCCATTGCTCAAGGTGAACAGGTCGTTGCCGCTATCGCCCACGCCGCTGGCGAATACATACACAAAGCTGTCATTTTTGGTGGAGTCGGTAGCGCTGAGATTGCCGACCAGGGAGTTTTTCGCCGCGCCGTCGCTGATCTTGCTGTTGGAAAGCGTAATCGCGCTCGGGCCGACCGGGTCAATGGTGATATTGAGCAGGGCGCCGGCGTCGCTGATATTGCCGGCCACATCATACTGGCGCGCCATGATGGTGTGCAAACCGGCGGTAAGCTGGCTGGATGTGATGCTCCAATTGCCGCTGCCATCCGCCGTGCCCGAGCCGAGTACTGTGCTGCCATCGCTGTCATACAGTTTCACCATGCTGTTGGGCATGGCTTTGCCATTGATCAGCGGGGTGGTGAAATTGGTCAGATTGTCGGCATTCCCGCTATCGCTGCCGAGGTCCAGTGTGGGCGCGCCCAAGGTGGCGGGCGGCGTGACGTCGATTTCCAGATCTAAGCCTTTGCTGACGCTTGAGACTGTGCCGGCTGGATTGCTTTGTTTCACGCTCAGGCTGTGTTTGCCTTCGGTCAGCTTGCTGCTGGTGATGCTCCAATTGCCGCTGCCATCCACCACTGTGCTGCCGAGTACGGTCACGCCATCGCTGTCATACAGATTGACAGTGTTGCCTTTTGTGCCCGTGCCTGTGATCAGCGGGGTTTGCACATTGGTCAGGGCGTCGTTTGGCACGCCGCTGTCGCTGCTCTTATCCAGATTCGGGGTGGCCGGGGTGGTGGGAATGCTGGTGTCAATCTCAATGCTCAGCGCGCTGCTGACGGAGGAAACATTGCCGGCGCCATCGGTTTGCTTAACCGTCAAGCTGTGCGAACCGTCATTCAAGCTGCTGCTGGTGATGCTCCACTTGCCGGAACCATCTGCCGTGGTTGTGCCCAGCAGGGTCGAACCGTCGGTGTCATACAGTTTGACTGTGGCGTTGGCTTCCGATGTGCCGGTGATCACCGGCGTATTCACATTTGTCAGGAAGTCGCCCGCTGTGCCGCTGTCGCTGGCTGGCGATAACACTGGCGTGGCCGGCGCATCCGGCGCGCTGGTGTCGATCTGCGCCGATAAACTGCTGCTGGCTTTGGAGACATTGCCGGCGGCGTCGCTTTGTTTGACCGTGAGCGTATGCGCGCCATCGCTTAATTTGCTGCTGGTGATGCTCCAGTTGCCTGAGCCATCCGCCGTGGTCGTGCCCAGCACGGTGCTGCCATCTGTGTCGTACAGCGTGACAGTGGCGTTCGCTTCGCCTGTGCCGGTGAAGCTTGGCGTGTTGTTTTTGGTGAGCGCATCGCTCGACGAGAGGCCGGTATCTGTGCCCGCTGTCATCGAGGGCGCGGAAGGGGCGGACGGTGTGCTGCTGTCGATGGTCAGGCTCAAACCCTTACTTGCGGTGGAGACGGTGCCGGCGGGATTGCTTTGTTTGCTGGTGAGGGTGTGTGCGCCATCGGCTAAGCCGCTGGTGGTGATGCTCCAATTGCCCTTGCCATCCACTACGGCTGAGCCCAGCAAGGTGGAGCCGTCGGTGTCGTATAAGCTGACAATATTGCCAGCCACCCCTGTGCCGGTGATCACCGGGGTGGTGATATTGGTGATGTTGTCCGAGGCTGTGCCGCTGTCGCTGCCGGCATCCAATGCCGGCGTGCCGGTTATGCCGGGGATGCTGGTGTCAATATCCAGCGTCAGCGCGCTGCTGGCGCTGGAGACATTGCCAGCGGTATCGGTTTGTTTTACGGTCAGGCTGTGCGAGCCATCGCTTAAGGTCGAGCTGGTGATGCTCCATTTGCCGCTGCCGTCCGCCGTGGTCGTGCCCAGCAGGGTTGAGCCGTCGGTGTCATACAGTTTGACCGTGGCGTTGGCTTCCGATGTGCCGGTGATCACCGGCGTATTCACATTCGTCAGGAAGTCACCGCCTGTGCCGCTGTCGCTGGCCAGCGACAATTCCGGGGTGGCGGGCGCGGTCGGCGCGGTGGTGTCAATTTCCACCGCCAGGCTGCTGCCGGCTTTGCTGACGTTGCCAGCCGCGTCGCTCTGTTTGACGGTGAGGGTGTGCGAACCTTCGCTCATCTTGCTGCTGCTGATGCTCCATTTACCGCTGCCATCCGCCGTGGTCGTGCCCAGCACGGTGCTGCCATCTGTGTCGTACAGCGTGACTGTGGCGTTGGCTTCGCCTGTGCCGGTGAAGGTTGGCGTGGTGTTTTTGGTGATCGCGTCGCTCGACGAGACGCCGGAATCTGTGCCGGCGCTCATCGACGGTGCGGAAGGGGCGGATGGTGCGCTGCTGTCAATGGTCAGGGCAAAGCTCTTGCTGGCGCTGGAGGCCGTGCCGGCGGCATTGGTTTGCTTTACCGTCACGGTATGCACACCATCCGCCAGGCTGCTGCTGGTAACGCTCCAATTGCCGCTGCCATCCACCACAGCCGTGCCCAGTACGGTCGAGCCGTCGGTGTCGTACAGGGTGATGGTGTCGCCCACGGCGCCCGTGCCGACCAGGGTGGGCGCGCTGATATTGGTGATGCCATCGCTCAGTGTGCCGCTGTCGCTGCCCGCATCCAATGCCGGTGTGCCGGGCGTGCCGGGGGTGCTGGTGTCAATATCCAGCGTCAGCGCGCTGCTGGCGCTGGAGACATTGCCGGCCAGATCGGTTTGTTTCACGGTCAGGCTGTGCGAGCCATCGCTTAAGGTCGAGCTGGTGATGCTCCATTTGCCCGAGCCGTCTGCCGTGGTCGTGCCCAGCAGGGTCGAGCCGTCGGTGTCGTACAGTTTAACCGTCGCATTCGCTTCCGATGTGCCGGTAATCACTGGCGTGCTGACATTGGTTAAGAAGTCGCCGCTGGTTCCGCTGTCGCTGCCGGGCGACAAGACCGGGGTGGCCGGGGCGGAAGGCGCACTGGTGTCGATTTCCACTGCCAGGCTGCTGCTGGCTTTGCTGACATTGCCAGCTGCGTCGCTCTGTTTGACGGTGAGGGTGTGCGAACCTTCGCTCATTTTGCTGCTGGTGATGCTCCATTTACCGCTGCCATCCGCCGTGGTCGTGCCCAGCACGGTGCTGCCGTCTGTATCGTATAAGGTGACAGTGGCGTTGGCTTCGCCCGTGCCGGTAAAGACGGGTGTGGTGTTTTTCGTGATCGCATCACTGGATGAAACACCGCTGTCCGTTCCCGCTGTCATCGACGGTGTGGAGGTGGCGTTTGGCGCGGTGTGGTCAAAGGTGTAAGTTTCACCGCTGGTGTAGCCGCTCAGGATGGCATCGCTTGAGCCGTTTTTGATGCCGGTGCCGCTGGCGTTCAAGTCCAGGCGCAGGTCGCCATCGCCAGTCAGTGAGTCCACCGTGATGGTGTAAGTCGCGCCGCTGCCGGTCACATTTGAGACTGCGCCGCTGGCGTTGCCGCTTGGGGTGAGCGTAAAGTCGCTTGCGTCAACTCCTGTCACTGATTCGCTGAACGTGACGGTATAGTCAACCGAGGTCGCGCTGCCCGGGACGGTGCTGCTGGCGCTGCCGGCGCGCACAATTGACGTCACGCTCGGGCCGCTGGTGACTGTGATGGTGAAAATCTGAAATGCGCCATTGCCGGCCGCATCGGTTGCGCTCATGTAGATGTGGTATGAGCCTTTGCTTAAATTTTGCGCCGCCAGCAGATTTGAGCCGGACACCGTGAATTTGCCATTATCCGCATCAATCACCCCATTTCCCACTGCAAAGTCATAGGTGACGCTGGTGATATCGCTTGAATTCAGTGAGGCGATGGTGGCGCCATTGGTCGCTTTGCTTTGTTCTATGGACGTGCTGCCCAGCTTGAAACTGGTCGGCCCCACTGTGTCCATGATGTAGGTGAAGTCACTGGAGGCTTTGGAGACATTGCCGGCAGCATCAGTTTGCTTTGTGGTCAGGGTGTGGCTGCCTTCCACCAGCGTGCTGCTGGTGATGCTCCATTTGCCTGCACCATCCACGGTGGCTGTGCCCAGCACGGTGGCGCCATCCGTGTCGTACAGGCTGACCTTGGCGCCGATTTCTCCTTTGCCGGTGATCACCGGTGTGCCGGAATTGCTGATGCCATCGCCCAGCGTGCCGCTGTCGCTGCCAGCCGACACCGCCATCGAAGTCGGCGCATTGGCGGTGGTGTCGATATTCAAGGATAAACCGTTGCTCAGCGGCGAGGTGTTGGCCTTGCCATCGGTTTGCGTCGCTTTCAAGGTATGGCTGCCTTCGGACAGCACAGAACTGGTGATGCTCCATTTGCCGGAGCCATCGGCAGTAGTCGTGCCGAGCAAGGTGGAGCCATCAGTGTCATACAGTTTCACGGTGGCGTTGGCATCTGCCTTCCCGCTGACCAGTGGGGTGGTGTCATTGGTCTGAAAATCACCCAGTGTGCCGCTGTCGCTGCTTGAATCCAGCGTGGGGGTTGACGGCGCTGAGGGGCCGGGGCGGGGGATGGCGACCACAATCGAGTGTGAAAAACTGGCGCTGTCGGCGCCATCTAGTCCCTGAATCGCATTCGCATCATTGCCGGCAGTCGGGTCAGTATAGACAAAATCAATGATGTCGCCCGGCAGCAGGGTTGTGTTGAGGGCGACGATAATGGTGCGGGCGGTGCTGTTAATGGTAACTCCGGTCACCGTGACATCGGTGCCATTGACCTGGACTTCAAGCGCGTTGATTAATGGAGGATTGTCTTCGTCAAGATCTGCACTCATCAAGATCGTGAAAAAAGTTTCACCAATGTATCCGTCTGCGCTGGAATAGGTAGGTTGAGACATCGCACGACTCCCGGTTAATTCAAAAAAATAAACCCAAAAAATGGCGCAAGGCATTTGCCTCCATACTCAAGGGAGTATAGACCCGGGTATTTGATAAGGTGAATTTTTTTTTTCGCAAAAAAATCCATTTCAGTCCACAAGAAAGGGACGTGTGTGCGGTTTTGCCGCGCTTGACGGGGACGTAGGCTGGGCGGCCTGTTTATGGCCGCGCAGCCGGCAGCGCCGGGGCCGGGGCCGGCGGGCGTGGCTCTCTTTGTTGCAGTTTGCGCGGGACTTCGCGCGCCTGCTCAAAGCCCTGGTTGAGCAGGGTTTGCAGCGGCATGCTCAAATACGGCAGGATCAGGGTCAGCATTAAAAAGCCTAAACCCAGGGTGAGCGGGAAGCCGATGCCAAAGATATTGAGCTGCGGCGCGGCGCGCGTCAAAATGCCTAAAGCGATATTCACCAGCAAGAGCGCACACAGAATCGGCAGCGCCAGTTGCAAACCGGCGGAAAACAGTTTCGCGCCCCAGTCCGCCAGCAGTTTGAAGCCATATGCTGAGACCGGCTGGTCTGAAATCGGCAGGGTGATAAAGGTCTCGACCACAATTTGTATCATCAGCAAATGGCCGTCGATGGCTAAAAAACTCAGGGTGGCCAGCAAGGCCAGAAATTGCGCAATGGCGGAGGAGCGTCCCTGCGACTGCGGATCAAAAAAGGTGGCGAAACCCAGGCCCATGGTCAAGCCTATGCTTTCACCCGCCATTTCCACGGCGGCAAACACGATGCGCATGGATAAACCGATGCCGATGCCGATCAGAAATTGCTGCGCCAGGATCAGCATGCCGTTGAGTGAGAGCGGATCTTTGATGCTGGCCGGCAGCGGCGGCAGCAGGGGGGCGATGAGCAGGGTCAGCGCCAGTCCCAGCAGCACCTTGGCGCGCGCCGGAAAGGTGCGGTTGCCCAGCACTGGAGAGGCGGTGATCATGCCCAGGATGCGCACCAGCGGCCAGAGCAGGGCGGCGATCCAGGCGTACCAATCCTGGCTGTTGATGCTGATCATCTGCGCAATCTATCCGATCAGGCCGGGAATGCCGGTAAATACCTTGCGCATATAGTCCAGCATGATAGTCAGCATCCAGGGACCGGCTAAGATCATCACCACGAAAATACCCACCAGCTTGGGGATGAAGGAGAGGGTGGCTTCATTGATCTGGGTGGCGGCCTGGAAGATACTGACTAAGAGGCCGATGAATAAGGCCGTCAACAGCATCGGGGCGCCGACCAGCAGCGTGACTTCCATTGCCTGTCGGCCCATTGCAACCACGGATTCCGGCGTCATTTTGCGCCTCCTAATAAAAACTCTGCGCCAGGGCGCCGATCAATAATTGCCAGCCATCCACCAGCACAAACAGCATGAGTTTGAATGGCAGCGAAATCACCGCCGGCGACATCATCATCATACCCATCGCCATCAAGACGCTGGCTACCACCATGTCAATGATTAAAAACGGGATGAAGATGGCAAAGCCGATCTGGAACGCGGTCTTCAATTCACTGGTTAAAAATGCCGGCATCAACACTTTCAGCGGCACTTCTTCCGGCCCCTGTAATGAGGGCACGCCAGCCAATTTGACAAACAGCGCCAGGTCGGCTTGGCGGGTTTGTTTGAGCATAAAGGTTTTCAGCGGGACCACGCCTTTTTCCAAGGCTTGTTGCATAGTGATTTTGTCATCGGCCAGCGGTTTGTAGGCTTCGACATAGATTTTGTCCATTACCGGGCTCATCACAAACAAGGTCAGAAACAGTGAGAGGCCGATAATCACCTGGTTGGGCGGGGCGCTTTGTGTGCCTAAGGCTTGCCGCAGCAGAGAAAGCACAATCACGATGCGCACAAAGCTGGTCATCATCAATAACACTGCCGGCAAAAACGACAGTGATGTCATGAACAGCAGGGTTTGCAGCGAGAGCGAATAGGTTTGCCCGCCGCCCGGCGCCGGCGTGCTGGTGAAGGCCGGCAAGCCGGCTTGCTGGGCCATGGCGGCGCCGCTGGCCAGCAAGCCGGCGCATAAGAATGGCACGGCGCAAAGGCGTAATTGCTTAGGCGTCATGCTTTTTTTCCATGAACTGTTTGAGCCAATTGGCGAAATTCTTTTCCCCCGGCGGCAAATTGTCCGCCGGCGCACTTTGGCGCGGCAGGGTGGTCAGCATGCTGACGCGGCCAGGCGCTGCGCCGATCACAATCCATTGTTCACCCACTTCCAGCACCAGGACGCGTTCACGTCCGCCCAGACTGATGCCGCCGACGATACGCATATGCGGCCCGCCCTGGATGTGCTGCGGGCCGAAGCGGCGCAAGCCCCAGGCCAGCAGGCCCAGCAGGGCCAACACCACAATCAAAGAGGCGAAGATTTGCAGCATGCCGGGGCCGGCGTATGCCGGGGCCGGTTCTTTGGCCGGGGGCGGCAGGGTGACTAAACGTGCGCTGTCATTGGCCGCGCCGGCTGGCGCAGCGGCGCTGGCGGCGGGCGGCGTGGCGCTGGCCTGACCGGCGCTGGCGGCAGCGGGCGGCGGGGCGCTGGCGGGGTTGGCGAATGCGCCATGTCCGGCCAGCAAAAAACACAGCGTCATGGCGCAACGCAAGCGGGGTGCAGAATGTGGGCGCATGAAAAAAAACCTGCTCATTTGTTGAGTTTGCGAATCCGCTCACTGGGTGTGATGATATCGGTCAAGCGGATGCCGAAACGGTCATTCACCACCACCACCTCACCCTGGGCAATCAAGCAGCCATTCACCAGCACATCCATCGGTTCACCGGCCAGGCCATCCAATTCCACCACCGAGCCTTGCGCTAATTGCAGCAGGTTTTTAATGGCGATCTTGGTGCGCCCCAATTCCACGGTCAATTGCACCGGGATATCGAGAATGAATTCGATATCGTTTTGCGTTTCGGTTTTCGGGCCTGGCGCGGAAAAGTCTTTGAAAACAGCCGCTTGCGCCGCATTTTGCGCCGCCAGCGCGGCGGCGGCCTCGGCTTCCGCTTTGGCTTGCTCGGCAATCGCCGCGCCCCAATCGTCTTCAAGTGAGCTTTCGTCGAAACTGTTGTCGTCCATCGTACTGCTCCTGTTTGCTATTCATCATGCGGCCGGATATCCGGCTCACGGTCCATTTCAGTCAAATCCTGATGAATCCGCCGCACATCAGGTTTGCCATCGTGTTTAGAATCATTATTGGTGAGCAGTTTTTCCACTTTCAAGGCATATTGGCCATTGAATACCCCATACGTGCACTCCAGCACCGGCACGCCGTCCACCGTGGCTTCGATGAATTCGGGGATATTCAGGGAAATGATATCGCCCGGCTTGTAGTTCAAAATCTCAGCAAAACTTGACTTGGCGGTGCCCAGGGTGGCCACGATCTCCACTTCGGCGACCTGAATTTGCTGCGTCATCAAACGGATCCAGCGCTTATCCACTTCCAGCGCCTCGCCCTGCAGGCTGGAGGTGAGCGCGTCGCGGATCGGCTCAATCATGGAGTAGGGCATGCAGAAGTGAATCTGGCCGCTGACTGAGCCGAGTTCCACCGTGAAGGTGGACGCCACCACCACCTCATTCGGGGTGGCGATGTTGGCGAACTGGGTGTTCATTTCTGAACGGATATACTCAAACTCGACTGGAAACACCGGCTCCCAGGATTTGGTGTAAGCCTCAAACACAATATCGAGAATGCGCAAAATAATGCGCTGCTCGGTTTGGGTGAAGTCGCGCCCTTCGACCCGGGTATGAAAGCGGCCATCGCCGCCAAACAGATTGTCCACCAGCAAAAACACCAGGCCCGGATCAAACACCATCAAAGCAGTGCCGCGCAATGGCTTCATATGCACCAGATTGAGGTTGGTGGGCACCACCAGATTGCGGATGAATTCGCTGTATTTGGACACGCGCACAGAGCCGACCGAGACTTCGGCGCTGCGGCGTAAAAAATTGAACAGGCCGACCCGCAGCAAACGGGCGAAACGCTCATTGATGATTTCCAGCGTAGGCATACGCCCACGCACAATTCTTTCCTGGGTCGCGAGGTTATAGGTACGGATACCCGAGGATTCTTCCTGAACCTGGGTGTCGTCCTGATCCCCGTTGACGCCCTTTAAAAGGGCATCAACTTCTTCCTGGGAAAGAAAATTATCAGCCATGGCCTTACTGGATGATGAAGGAAGTGAAGTACACGCCGAGCACGTTTTGTTGCGGGCCTTTTTCAATGAAAGGCTGATTCACTTGCTCGACGATTTCTTCCGAGAGCTTTTTCTTGCCCTCCGCAGTATTGATCTCAGAGGCTTTTTTGCTCGACAGCAAGAGCAGCAAGCGGCTTCTGACCAGCGGCATATTGGCTTTGATCACATCCACCTGGGTTTGCCCGCCGACTTGCAGGGTCAAGGTGGTTTGCAGATATTGATCGCCGGCTTCCGGCTGCAAATTGACCGTGAACGGTTCAATCGGCACAAACACCGGCGGCTCCACCTTGCCGCTTGGATGCGTCGCCGGGGCCGCATGCTGTGCGTTGGCGGGCGGTGCGTTGCTCTTGGTCAGGAAGAACACAATGCCACCGGTGGCGGCGCACATGACAAGTGCGGCGATGATCAAAATCAACATCTTCTTCTTCGGGGCGGGGGCGGCTTCAGCCGCTGCAGCTGCTGCGCCCTTTGCCTTGGGATCTGCTTTCACTTGGCCTCTCCAATGCGTTGCGGTGTTCTTATTATGTCATTATCAGCAGTGCTGTCTCATCAGGATGCGGAGAAAAGAGGGGGAAAGCAGTGGTTTCTTGTGGTTTTCCTTGCCAGCTGGCAAGGCGGGGAGGAGTTGGGCTGGCTTGTGCGGAGATTCGGGGCGTAAAACTGCCGGCGCGCAGTGCGCCGGCTTGCGGTGTTTGAAAGCGGGATGCTTTAAGCGAAGGTGTCCACTTCGCCCAGCGCGCTGCGATTGGCGCGCGGCAGCGCGACTTCATGCGCCACGCCATCCTCGCCCGGCTTGAATGACTGGCCATCGTTGCGCGAGCCGCCTTGCTGCCTGGCCTGATCCTGTTGGCCGGATTGGGTTTGCTGCGGCAGACTGGTCGAGACGCTGGAGCTGGTCAGCGTGACCCCGGCTTCACTCATCATTTCACGCAATTTCGGCATCGCCGTTTCCAGCGCTTGCGTCACTTCCGGCTGACTGGCGGTGAATTCCACACTGGCCTGATCTTTATTGATGTTGAGCACCACTTTCAAGGGGCCCATATCGGGCGGATTCAAGGTCAGCTCGGCGCTTTGTTTGCCGCCTGTGCTCATCCACACCAGTTTTTGTCCAACCGCCTCATCCCATCCCTCGCTGCCGACCTTGGGCGAGACCAATTCTTGTGCGGCGGCGCTGGCGACTTTAGGCGCCTGGCTTTCCATGCGCACTGGCGCGGCCCCTTGTTGCGGATTGATTTGCAGATTTTGCGCGCTGTTTTGCAGATCCGCCGCCGCACGCTGGCCGTGCTGGCTGGCGGCGGCCAGAATATCGCTCATTTTCGGCATGCCTTCATTCGTGCTCAATGCAGGCCGGGTGGCCGCCGATTGCTGTGGCGCCGCTTCCCCTTTTTCCATTTCCAGCGGCAGGCTGAAGGCGGCTTTGCCGTCCTCAGACTTGGGCATGCCCTCGCGCACTTGCGGGCCTTCGCTGCGCGCCAGCGCCGCCGGCTTGAGCAGGCGCGCCGGGTCTTGCGCTTCCTTGGCTTGTTGCAAACTGTCATCAAATTGCTGCGCCTGCTGCAGCTTGCCGCTATCGGCCTTGGCCTCATCCTGCTGCAGCGCGCCTTCAAGTTGGCGCTGGGTTTGCTCCAAGGCCGGATCGGCGCGCTTGCCTTGCAAGCTGAGATCGACTTGCTGCTCGGCCCCGGCATCCTGGCTGACCTGGGTGTTGACTGTGCTTTGATTGAGGCTGGCGACCAGGGCCAGCATATCCGCCGGTATGCCGGCCAGGGCGGCGGCGTCTTGCGCTGCCTGATCCTGGCTGGCTGCATCCGCTTTTGTGCTGGCGCCGGCTTCTTCGCCGGCTTTTGCTGTTCCGTTCTGCGGATTGGTTTCGCCTTTGGCTACGGCGGCGGCTTCGCCTGCGTCAGCCGCCTGGGCTTTGTCCTCGACATTGTTTTGCGCCTGATTGGCGTTATTGTTTTGCGTGGCGGCCGGCTTGGCGGCTTGCGCTTTGTCGGCTTGCTGCTGTGGATTTTTCGGCGCGCTGTGCGGCGTCGCCTGCGGCGTTTTCATGCCCGTGGCGCCCAGCGCGCCGGTGAAGTTGCCCAGATTGCCGGTTTGCAGATTGCTGCGCTCGCCCAGTTCGCGCGAAAGAATACGGTCAAATGAAAGCGGTAATTCACTGCTGCCGCTCTTATCGGTTTTCCGTTCGCTTTGCAGCGCATTGATGCCGGCGTTGGTTTGCTGGATGCTGGTGGTTTGCATGATATTGCCCATCCCTAACGTTGATCAAAGGCGCGCCGCGCCGCAAATTCATCCATTGCGCGTTGATCGCGCTTGTTTTCTTTTTGCACAGCGCGCTGCAGCGCGCGCTTATGCAGGGTTTCGTATGACAGGCGCTTCTTTTCCTCTTCCTGCCAGGCTTTTTTTTCCGCCTCCAGGCGCCGCTCAGCCAGCCGGATCACATCTTTTTGCCCCTCAATCGCGTTATCCAGCTTTTGCATAAAGGCCAGATAATTGGTGTAAGCCTGACCGCTGATGCCGTTGGCCCCGCGCGCTTGCATCTTGGCCACATAGTCGTCGCGATAGCTGTGCAGCATCTCCAGCTTTTGCTGCGCTTGCTGCACCGCTGCCGTGGCCTGCCCCAGCCGTTTGACGGCGGCGTCGGTTTTTTGCTGCGCCAGCTCGATCAAGGTTTGCAGTTGTGAATTAGTGGCCATCGGTTTGCCCCGGGCTGGTATTGCGTCCATGTTGCGTGCTTATATTATAGGCAGCGCAGCAGCCTTCAATCAGTTGAATAGCGAGGAGAGTTGCCCCAAGCTCTCCAATATGGGCACGCATTCGTGGATATCCTGCTGTAAAAACATCTCAATCTGGCCGCGCAATTTGATGGCTTGATCCAATACCGGGTCGCTGCCTGCGCTGTAGGCGCCGACGCTGATCAAATCGCGGCTGCGCTCATAACGTGAATACAGTTGCTTGAGTTTGCGCGCCAGCTGCTGATGCTCGGGGCTGGTGATCGAATGCATGGCGCGCGAAATCGATTGTTCGATATCAATCGCCGGGTAATGCCCGCTTTCGGCCAGCTGGCGATTCAAGACGATATGCCCGTCCAAAATCGCACGCGCAGAGTCGGCAATCGGGTCTTGCTGATCATCGCCTTCAGTCAGCACGGTGTAAAACGCGGTGATCGAACCGCCGCCATGGTTGGCGTTGCCGGCGCGCTCCACTAAGACCGGCAGCTTGGCGAACACCGAAGGCGGATAGCCCTTGGTGGCGGGCGGTTCGCCAATCGCCAGTGCAATCTCGCGCTGCGCCATGGCGTAGCGCGTGAGCGAATCCATGATCAGCAAAACATTCTTGCCCTCATCGCGGAAATATTCGGCAATTGCAGTGGCGTAGGCTGCGCCCTGTAAACGCATCAGCGGCGGACTGTCAGCCGGGGCCGCCACCACCACCGAGCGGCGCAAGCCTTCCTGGCCGAGAATCTGTTCAATGAATTCCTTGACTTCGCGGCCACGTTCGCCGATCAGGCCGACCACAATCACATCCGCCGTGGTGTAGCGCGCCATCATCCCAAGCAGCACGCTCTTACCCACGCCGGAGCCGGCGAACAAGCCCATGCGCTGGCCGCGTCCGACTGTCAGCATGGAATTGATGGCGCGCACGCCGACATCCAGAATCTCGCAAATCGGCGCGCGCTCTAAAGGATTGATCACGCGCGCATTCAAAGCCGCGCTGTAGCGCGAGCGCACCGGGCCCAGCGTATCCAAAGGGCGGCCGGCGGCGTCCAGCACCCGTCCCAATAATTCCCAGCCCACCGGCAAATGGCGCGCGCGGTCAGTCGGGCGGCGGCGCGGGTGATCGACCTCGCCCGGCCTGGGTAAAATCTGCGCCCCTTCCACCGGATGAATCCTGGCCCCGGGCGAAACGCCTTCGACATCGCTTTGCGGCATTAAAAACAATTTCTCATTTTCAAAGCCGACCACTTCGGCTTCGATGCGCCCGCCGGGAATCTCCACGCTGCAGGCGGCGCCCAATGGCAAACGCAAGCCGACCGCCTCCATCACCAGCCCGGCCACGCGCGTCACCCGGCCTGTGATGTGCAGGCTTTGCGTGAGTTGCGTCAGCTGTGCGCAGTCGTCCAGATAATGACGCCACATCGGCGTCAAGCGTGAGGCCGGCAAATGCTGGCGCGCCGCGCTCGCCGGCAAGTCCTGCGCACGCAAGCTGTGCGGTATGGGGTGTTGGCCGCTCATGCCAGCCAATCCCCGTCTTTACCCAGGGCGGCGGCAATCCTTTGCCAGCGCGTGGTGGCGCTGGCGTCAATTTGATTGCTGGGGGTGTCGATGCGGCAGCCGCCGCGCATGCACATCTCGTCTTCGATAATCAGCCAGCCGTTTTTTTCCAATTCATCGCCCAGCTGAGCGTGAATCAGGGCGGCGTCATCCGGATGCAAAATCAAATGCGCCGGCATTTGCACTCCCGGCAGATATTGCACCGCTTCCTGAATCACCGGCAACACCAGTTCCGGCTTGACCTGCAAGGCGGTCTTGAGCATGGCTTTGGCAATATCGAGCGCCAGATCCAGCAAATCATGTGCGATGTTTTGATCCGCCTGCGCAATGTGGCGGGTGAAATCCTGCGCCAATTGTTGCAAATAAGCGATTTCAGTTTCCGCGCGCACCCGGCCCTCATTCAAGCCGACCGCCATGCCTTCGGCGCGGCCTTCACGCAAGCCCTGATCCAGACCTTGCGCATGACCTTGTGCAAAGCCTTCTTGCAAAGCCAGTTCGCGGATGCGCGCGACTTCTTCCTTGCTTGGCATCGGCACGCGCGCTTTTTCCTCCGCCGCAATGCGCGCCAGCGTGCTTGGGCGGTTGTCGCCAAAGTTGTCGAATTGCCAGCGGCGGAAATTACCGCTTTTGTCAGACGGATCAGACAAAAGAATCCTCGCCCTTTCCGCCCAGGACTATCTGGCCTTCGTCGGCCAACCTGCGCACAATCTGCAAAATCTGTTTCTGTTGCGATTCCACTTCCGACAAGCGCACCGGGCCTTTCGATTCCAGATCTTCGCGCATCATTTCCGCCGCACGCTGCGACATATTCTTGAAGATCTTGTCGCGCAAATCCTGGTTCGCGCCTTTCAAGGCGATAATCAGCATGTCCGATTGCACTTCGCGCAACAGCAACTGGATGCCACGGTCGTCGATGTCGATCAGGTTTTCAAACACAAACATCTCATCCATGATCTTCTGCGCCATGTCATTGTCATAGTTTTTGATGTTGTCCATCACCGATTGCTCGTTCTCACCGCTCATGAAGTTGAGAATCTCAGCCGCCGTGCGAATCCCGCCCATCGAGGATTTCTTGATGTTCTCATTGCCGGACAGCAGCTTGGTGAGCACGTCATTGAGTTCGCGCAAGGCCGATGGCTGCACCCCGTCCAGGGTGGCGATACGCAACATGACGTCATTGCGCAAACGCTCGGTGAATTGCTGCAAAATTTCGCAGGCCTGATCGCGTTCCAAGTGCACCAAAATGGTGGCGATAATCTGCGGGTGCTCGTTTTTGATCAATTCGGCAACCGACGGCGCATCCATCCACTTCAAGCTCTCAATCCCGCTGGCGTCCTTACCGCCCAGAATGCGCGACAACAGCACGCTGGCCTTATCGTCGCCCAGCGCCTTGGTCAAGACCTGGCGGATGTATTCATCGGAATCCAGGCCAACTGTCGAATTGAGTTCGGTTTGCGCAATAAAGCTCTCCAACACTTCCACCACCTGCTCATGCACGATGCCGCGCATCTTGGCCATTTCCGCGCCCAGCTTCAAGACTTCGCGCGGCGACAGATATTTCATGACCTCCGAGGCTTCAAATTCACCGATGGCCAGCATCAGAATCGCAGCCTTTTGCACCCCCGCTGCGTTGCTATCACTCATTTGTGCCCATCCATGTCTTGATCACGTTGGCGACAATTCGCGGCTCTTCCTTGGCCATATTCTTGGCCATTTGCAAGTTTTCGCGATACCCCTGGTGCAGCTTGGCTTCCATTTCCTGCAAAGCGGTGCGCTGCTGCACATCTTCTTCAGTCTCTTCAGGCTCCGGTTCCGGCTCCGGTTCCGGCTCCGGTTCCGGCTCGGGCGGCGGCTTGGTGTATTCATCAAATTTGCGCATCAGGGGGCGGATCAAAGGCACCAGAATGCGGAAGAATAAATACGCACTGATCAATATCACCAGCGCCCATTTCAACGCCATGCTGGCCATGCTGATGTATTCCTGATTTTTCCACCAGGGAATCGGCTCCGGCACCGGATCGGGCTTGTCCACGCCGTCAAACGGCGTGTTCGAGACGCTGATTTTGTCGTTGCGCTTTTCTGAATAACCGACCGTCTCGCGCACCAGCTTATTGATTTCTTCCATTTCCGCCGGGGTCAGCGGCTTGATGGTGACTTTGCCGTTTTTGTCCACGATGCGGCGGTAATTCACCACCACCGCCACCGACAGACGGCGCAATCCGCCCATGGCCTGTTGTGAATAGCGTACCGTTTTATCGACCTCAAAATTGGTGGTCAGATCTTTGCGCGAAGGCCCGGTGCTGGTATTGGTGGTGTTGACGCCTGTTGCGCCGGGCGGCTGCGTGACCGGGGCTGTGGCCGGTGTCGGCGGCTGATTGCTCAAAGCGCCCGGCACGCCGGCTGCAGGCCCGGTTCCGGGGCCGCTGGACTCGCTGCTTTGCTGGCTGCGCACGGCAGCCTTGTCCGGCGGCTGGTTCGGACGGAAGGTTTCGTCGGCCTGCTCAATTTGCGAAAAATCGACATCCGCAGTGGCCTCGGCGCGCACATTATTGGGGCCGACAATCGGCGTCAAAATCGACTCGATCTGTTTCACAATCGAGGCCTGCAGCGCTTGCACGTATTTGAGTTGATTCGGGTCCAGCACCTTGCCGTTTTTGCCATTGTCAGAGAGCAGGGCGCCGTTTTGATCGACCACCGTGACATTCGCCAGCGGCAGCTCGGGCACGCTGGAAGACACCAGATGCACGATGGCGTTGACCTGGGCGATATCGAGCGCGCGGCCCGGATGCAGATTCAGCAAGACCGAGGCGGTCGGTTTTTGCTGTTCGCGCACAAACACGCTCGGCTTGGGCAGCGCCAGATGCACGCGCGCCGATTGCACTTGCGCCAAAGACTGGATCGAACGGGCCAACTCGCCTTCAAGCGCGCGCTGGAAATTGACCTGCTCCAAAAACTGCGAGGTGCCCAGCTTTTGGTTTTCCATCAACTCAAAGCCGACATTGCCGCCCTTGGGCAAACCCTGCGAGGCCAAACGCAAACGCACATCATGCACATTCGCCGCCGGCACCAAGATGGCCGTACCGCCTTCAGCATATTTATAGGGAATATTCATCTGTTGCAAAGCTGCAACAATTGCGCCGCCATCGCGGTCATTGAAGTTGGCAAACAGGATTTTATATTCGGGTTGCTGGCTCCATAACCAGACCCCGGTGAGGATGGCCACCGCCGCCGCGCCAAAAATGGCAAGGAAGAAATTACGCCCGGTTGGCGTTTGCCAGAAGCCGCGCCGCTGCTCAGCGGCAGCCGCCGCCGCTTCCTGCGCTAAATCTGCTGTTTCTTCTGCTGCCGCCATATGCTTTCCTGCTGTGAATGATTGGTTTGCGCCAGGCTTTCACGCGCCCCCGGCATCATGCTTTTGCAGATTATGCCCGCACGCCACAAACCGCAATGCCCTGAAAAGCGGCCCCTTTGGCCGTGTGCTCACAGACTTGTGCGCGCCGCCGTGGCTTATTCTGTCATGGCTTGATCTTGTGTGCACGCCGCTGCGCAAGAAGATCGGCGCAGATGGCGGCCACTGCAGCAAAGGACGCAGCCATGATCGGGGAGCCGAAAGTGAAAATCGGAGGATTGGGCGGGATCGATCCCGCACACGCGCAAAACCTGCTGTCGCAGCTCAAGGCGCAAGCCACGCCGCCATCGATGCGTGTGGCCAAGCCGGAAGTGGTGCAGGAAAGCACCAAGGTCAGTTTTTCAGATGCGCTCAAAGCGCAATTGGATCAGGTCGCCGCAGCGCAAACCAGGGCGCGCGAATTGACCCAGGCGTTTTCCGCCGGCGACGAGAATGTCAGCCTGTCAGACGCCATGATCGCTTCGCAAAAAGCCGGGATTGCATTCCAGGGAACCGTGCAGGTGCGCAATAAATTGCTCACCGCGTATCAGGAAATCATGAATATGCAGGTGTGATCGGCTTGTGCAAACGGGGCCGCAGCCCCGTTTTTAAGCCAGACCGTTCAGACGGGCATTGCGTTCCCGTTCAAGTTTGGTGATGAATTTTTGCACCAGTGCGGACATTTGGCGCGACAGATTAACAAATTGACAGCCGATGCGGCGATTGACTTTGCCATTTAGTAATTTCTGCTCCATCGAACCGCGCACTTCCAGCGTCACCACCACTGTCCCCACATCTTTCAAATCAATGCGGCAGTTTTCATAACGCCGGCCTATGGTGTTGTCGAGCACCATTTTTTCATCCGTGATGGCGATGCCGCCGCCGCTGATATCCGTGAGCGGGAAATTTTGCACCCCGCCCAATTCATCCGGCAACGTGATCACGCAACGCACCGGATTGGTGAGCGGCGTTTCGACCCGGTACAGATCACGCCTTTGCAAGCGGATCAGACTGTCAGGAATCGGAAACGACAGCGCCGGGCGGCCCGCATATTCAGCCTCATACACGCGGTCGCACCAGAACAGAATACGGATTTTGTCGAGCGTGGTTTCAAAGCCCAGCCTGCGTGCGGAAATGATGCGTTGATTTTGATCGCGGCTGACTGCGCAATCAATGATGACTTCCTCTTCATCCACGTCCACGTCAAGAATGGAAGTGACTGCGACATCGGCTTCGCCATTGATCAGCAATCTCAGCAGCTGGTTTTTCTCACCGATCGATCGTAACAGAGCGATGATTTCGCGCCGGGATTGGATTTGATAGTTATGCCAATTCTCGATATCGGATACGTGTTTATCTGGCATCTGTCAGTGTAGAAAAGTGTAATGGCGCTTTGTCTTATGGGCCGGTTTTCTCAGTTTCCGCCTGACGCGCTTGACGCAAATCTTCAGGCAGATCATCTGGCAGCGCAGGCGGCGCCGCCTCAATATAGCCGGGGGGCATCGCTGTCCCTTTGCTCTTGGCCTCTTCTATATGATATAGCCAGGCCAACAGTTCTGCAACCGCACGGTATAAGGCTGGTGGAATATGCTGGTCAAGCTCGACTTGCATCAATAAAGCCACCAATTCGCGCGACTCATGCACAAACACCCCATGTTCGCGCGCCCGCGCAATGATTTGATCCGCCACCAGACCGCGTCCCTTGGCCACCACTTTAGGCGCGCTGGCCCCGGCCTGATACGCCAGGGCGGCGGCCGATTTGGGCGGCACGCGCGGCGCATTTTCATCGTTCATGCGTACTCACCGATAAAGAGTCGAGCGGCGAACCGGCGGCGCCCAAGGCCTCAGCCAGCGCATCAGCATGCGCGCGCAATAAAGAGGCCACGCCTTCATCACCGGTCTGCACCTGAATATGCACGCGTTGCCCGAGTAAATGAATGTTGGCGGAAATCTGTCCCAGGCCGGGAAACGCAAAGCGCACCATGCTCTGCCAGCTTTCCAGCGGCGCGCCGCCCTGGCCGCCGGATTGCTGCTGGCTGTCTTTGCGCACTTCCCATTCCATTTTTTGCCCCGGCCAGATTTCACCTTGCCAGCGCGCATTCTGTTGCTCAAGGCTGTGCAATTGCAGATTCACCAATTGCGCAAATTCCAGCCGGTTGGGATCCTGCTGCCCGATTTTGTCCGGGTTTTGCATTTGCGGCTCGGCCATCAAATCGCTCAAGGGGCGCTTGCCATCCACCCATTGCGCCACATGCGATTCATAAAACAGGCCGCTTTTATTGAGCGTATCGGCCAGGGCGGTGGCGACTTGCTGCGGCGGATTTTGCGGGTCCGCCACAATCGCACTTTTGCCTTGCAAAGCGCTGGGCGCGCCTTCGCGTTGCGCCGCCATTAAGAGTTGATTGATTAATTTTCCGGCCTGCGAAAACGAGGCATTGCTGGCGTGACGCGAGGGAGGAGGAGGGGCTTGCATATCCGCCAATAGCGCGCCATCTTTGTCAATCGCGCCTGTGCTGGCGCTTTCTTCACTGCGGCTGATATCAAATTCGGGGCGGTACATCGAACCGATTTGAGTGAATTTTTGCGCCAGACGGTTATTGGCAAGCGGCGCGCCAAATGCCAGTGCGGTTTGTTGTTGCGTGCTGTCCGGCGCATCTTCCGCGCTGGCTGGAGGGGATTGCGGCGTAGTGGGGCGCTTGTTTTCGACTTCTTCCTGCACCTCAGTCGAGAGCGCGACAATGGCGGCGGCGTTTTGCTGATTCGCCTCAGAACCCAGCACAAATGTCGGGCGCGGCTCAATGCTGACTAAGCGCATCGGCAATTTATCGCCGGTCTTGGTTTCCGCCGGCAACTGCATGCGCGCGGAAGTCTCGCCAAACTTGACCATATAACTGCCATCGGTCAGGCGCGACATCACTTCGCCCACTAACTGCTGCCCCAGCATGCGCTGCAAAGCGCGTTGATAGAGTTCTTCACGTGCATCATTGAGCGCGGTAACCGGGCGCGCAGGATCGACCGGCGCCAGCTGCCTGAGTCCTACTCCATCGCCGCCGGGCAACATATGCGGCCTCAACCGGTACGGTAGGCGTTAGTCAGCTTGCGCTCCATCCCGGTATGATTGATCAGGGAGGCCAGTTTGGCCATCCAGGGTTCGGTCAGATTCCGGATTTCGCGGTCATCCGCCAGTATTTTGTGAATGATCTGCACTTTGCGCGCACGCAAGGGGCCGCTCAAAGGCTCCGGCGGCTCGCCATTGCGCAAAGTCTGCACATGCGTGCTGCAGAGTTCTTCAAGTTGCGTCAATCTGTCCCATTCGCCGGCGCGCGCCGCCGCCAGCATCTTGCCGGTGATGTCCGACACCAATTCATATAAAGTAATGATTTCTTGGCTGTTCATGCTTATCACGCGCTCGCATAAGGGTTGGACCGTTGCTTGACGCCATCATACGGGGATGTCGCCACTTTAGCAGGTTCAGGCAGTTTTGCGTTGACTGAATCGCCGATTTGATCCCAGGCGGTTTTTAACTCAGTCAACAGACGATGCACTTCTTCCAGGATTTCCGGCTGATTGCGCAAATTCGCCAGCAGTAAGCGATTGCCCATGTATTCATACAGCGAGTCCAGACTCTGGGCAATCTCCTGGCCGGCTTTTTTGTCCAGCGAGGCGCGCAAACCGCTCTCGATAATCATCACCGCTTTGGAGATGGCTTGCCCTTTGGCGGGTATATTGCCGGCTTTCATATGCGCAATCGCCTGTGCGATTGCCACCATCGCCCCTTCATACAGCATGATCACGAGGCGATGCGGCGTGGCTGCCGCCACCCCCGTCTCTATGCCGATATTGGCGTATGCGTTGGCGCCTTGTTGTGCTGATCCGAACATCAGGCTTTCTCCCCAAAAAATAGCATCGCTTACTTGGTGTTGTTGGCAAGCGAAGCCAATTGCTGTTGCAAGTACTGACTGGTTGAATTCATACGGCTTAAAGTCACATCAAGCGCGGTGAATTGTTTGCGATAACGTTTTTCCGCATCACTCAAACGGTCATTTAAACGATCACGGGTTTTCTCCAGATCGGTGACGCTGGCTTTCAAACCGTCCGAGCCGTTGGCGATCAAACCTTTGTTGCCAAGATAACTGCTGGCCAGGGTATTGAGCTGGAACGCATAGCCTTGGGAGAAACTGATTGTGCCGCGCGCCCCGGTATTGCCGCCTGTGACTTCAATCTTCAAACCTTCTGCATCGGCCCCGACGCCGCCGGTCAAAAACTGACCCGAGCCGGTGGCGGCCACGCCGCCGATCGAACCAGCCACATCCGCGCCATCCGTGCTGGTGCTGCTGCCCAGCACTTCTTCGACCGTGCTGCCGGTCAGATTGGCGATGCTGATATTCGATACAGAACCGTACTTGCCCGACTTGATTTCCATCAAGCCGTCATCATTGATGCTGGCGCTGACTGATGCGCCGGAACTGCTGAAATTGCTCGCGCCATTGATTGCCGACTGCAGCAGCGAGGCCAAATCGCTTGCGCTGTATGTGCCAGCCGGAATCGCGACGCTGGCGATGGTGCTGGAACTTGAGGGCGATGTGCCGTTCAATGTCACGCTCCAGGCGGTGCCGCTGGCGATGGTGATGGATTCGCTGCGTAAATCCCGGCTGCCTTGCAGCTTGCCTTGCGTGGCCAGCGAAGTGATATCGACCGCATACGTGCCGGCCTTGGTTTTACCGCTCGAACTGGTGTAAGAAACCAGGCTGTCGCTGGCGTCGCCGATTGCCGCAAACAAGCCGATGATGTCTTCATAATTGCTGCTCATGGCTGAGCTGAGCTTGGCCGAATCCAGGGACAGGCTGCCATCTTTTTGGAAGGCGATGCCGATTTGCGACAGATTCGACAAACTCCCGCTCAAACCCGGAATTGCGGTCGATAACTGCTTTTTGACCTGGGTCTGAATTAACTGCGCAGTCGAGTCGCCCAGCAGCGGGCCGGCTTTCTTGGTCGCCGGATCATAGGAAATCAGGCTTTTAACCGTGGTGTTGAACTCGTTATACGCTTTGACAAAGGCTTGCACCCCGCTTTTTACGCCGCCGGTATCGCGCGCCACGGTCAAATTGGAAGTCCCGGTCTTGCTCACCGTCAGACTGACCCCCTGAATCGCATCCGTCACGGTATTGCTGTTGCTGCTGACCTCAATGCCGTTGACTGTCAACTTCGTGCTTTGCGCGGCGGAAATTTGATTCAATTTTTGCGTGCCGCCCGCGTCATAACTGAGCAAATCAGAAATTGTGGCGTCCGGGCTGCTGCCGCCAACATCGATTTTCAAGGTGGAACTGGCCCCGCTCTTGGTCGAGGAAATCACCAGATGATAGGGATTGCTGCCGGAACCATCCGAAATAATCGAAGCAGAAACACCGATATTGGCCTTGTTGATGGCGTCGCGGATACCCTGCAGTGAATTATTGCTTGAATCAATCGTCACCGTGCCAATGCTTTGATTCGCGTCGGCGGCAAAGCTGCTGCCGATATAGCTGCCGGCGGCGCCCGCGACCAGACCCGCCAGCGTGGCGTCATTGCCGGCCACCGTGATCGGCGTGGCGCTGCTGGACGCCAGCGTCACGCTGGCGGTGGTGGTGACTGTGGAGCCGCTGTTGGCGCTGCCGCTGTTGCCGATGCCGCCGGTGACTGTGCCCGAGATTGTTTCCGCCACCGTCAGATTTGCGCCCTCGGCGCTGAAAAATTGCAAGCTGCCGTCAGCGGCGTTGCCGCTGAAAGTGATATTCGCCGCCGCCAGCGCATTCGTGACGGCATTTGTGCCCGCCAGGGTGGCGTCCAGGCTGGCCGCTGTGACGCCGCTGCCGGCGCCCACGCCGCTGGCCTGGCTGGCGATTTCCACCCCGCCCACGCTCAGACTGTAAGTGCCGCTGCCGCTGGTGTCGATATCGCCGAATGTACTGGCCCCGCTGTTTCCAAACAGCGTCGCGCTGGTGGCGGTGGTGGAGGCGGTGGCGGTTACTCCGCTGGTGCTGGATTTTGCGTTAATCGCCGCCGCCAGCGCTTTCGCGCTCTTGGTGTTGCTGTCAGTACTGATGGCCACGCCGTTCAAACTCAAAGAACCGTCGGCAATGCCATTGCTGGCCACCGTGGCTGACAGATTGCTGCCAGCAATGCCAAACACACCGCCGGAAACTGTGCCGAAGCGGAAGGTGAGGGTGGTGCTGCCGCCGCCGCCAATCGCCGCTGTTGTGCTGGCTTTGCCGGCGGTGGCCAGGGCTTGCGACTGCGCCATTTGTTTGACATTGATGGCGTAAGAGCCGGCCACTGCTTTACTGGTCGCGCTCGCGCTCAACACCGCGCTGTCGCTGGCGTTGGCGGAGACCGATTGATAGGTCGCCTGATTTGATAAACTGCTCAAGGAAGATTGCAGGCTGGTGACGGCGCCGTTCAAGCTGCCAAGGGCGCTGATCTTGCCCTGCAAGGCGGTTTCCTTGGCATCGAGCTCTTTGAGGGGCTGAGCCTCGACCGCCATCAGCTTGGAAATCAAGCCGTTGATGTCGAGGCCGGAGCCAATGCCGGGGGAAGAAATGCCCACTTCAATCTCCTGTTTCAGAATGCTTCATTATTGTGGATTATCGGCATTGGCAAACCTGACTTTAGAGGGGAGAAAGCCTGCTTTTTCCTTTTCTTGACTGCTTTTTGCGTTATAGACGATTTATTGTGCAAAAGACAGAGTCAGGCCTCCGCCTGAGCGCTAAATGTGGAAAAAAGAGGTGAAAAGAGGAAAATCGGGCGTAAAGAAGCGCCTCTGCAGGCGCAAAGCATGCAGTCAAGGCGTTTGCCAACGCGAGCGCGTCAGGCGGAGTTCAGGCTTTTTGCTTAATCAATAAACCATGCACATTGTCCAAAGCCTTGGCGATTTCCAGTGCTTCATCAGAAGGAATCTGGCGTAATATTTCCTTGGTCTTGCGGTCCACCACCTTGATCACGGTGATGTTGGTGTCATCGTCAATTTTAAATTCAATATCCTGAGCCAGCGACTGCAACTGCTTATTGATATTTTTGACAGCCTCGTTCAACTTTTCCGGCGCAATCGCCGACTTGTTTTTTTCTACCGCCTTGTTGCTGTCAGCCGGGGTGGCGGCGTATTTTTCTTCCACCGCATTCGACGCATTGCTGGCAGCAGGCTGGGTTGTGGCCTGCGGCGGAGCGCCAGCGCGCTCATTGCGTTCGGCATACACCTGCCTCGGCTGAGCATTTGCGCCTATCGATTGGATATTCATGATCTACATCCTTCGCGAAAATTCCCCGGACGGAACCAGTCCGGCCAGGGAACCCTTCAACTTGAGTAATCCGCGTCTTTCGACGTTTATCCGGCGCCGCCGCCCAAGGCCGCGCCGCCGGTTTGCGCCGATTAACCGCGCAACAGCGACAATACGCCGTTGGGCAGAGAGTTGGCCTGCGCCAACATCGCTGTACCGGCCTGCTGCAGGATCTGGCCACGGGTCAGTTTTGCTGTTTCCGAGGCGAAGTCAGTATCCTGAATCCGGCTGCGCGATGCAGACAGGTTTTCAGACGTGGTTTGCACACTCACAACCGCGCTTTCAAAACGTGATTGCAATGCGCCGTAGGTAGCGCGCTGGCCATTCACTGCCGCCAAACCGGAGTCCACAATCTTCAGTGCGGCTTGAGCGCCGGACACGGTTGAGACGTCAACCGTCGAGATCGTGTTGAGGGTGGCGGAAGCGCCGGTGAAGTCAGTTGCAGTAATCGTGCCGCCCACAGCAAAACCCTTGTCAGAATTCAAACGCACGTAACCGATCGAGGTGGTGGAGTTGGTCGCGCCGCCGGCCACGGTGTAAGCCGCGCCCTGATTCGTGCCATCCGCCGCCAGGTTTTGATTGTCAAACGAAGCGGTTGCGTTCGTGCTGTTATTCTGAATCGAGATGTTATTGCCGGTGGAGTTGGTCAGGATGATGCCGTTGCTGGCGTCATTGATCTTGGCCGACACGCCGGTTTTGGAAGAAGCGTCATTGATCGCCGACACTGCAGCAGCCAGACCGCCGCTGGTGTTGGAGGTCACAGCAAAGGACACGTTGGCCGCAGTTGCGTTGTCCGAGGTGATCGCCAGAGAATAAGATTCACCTGCGGTGAAGCTCAACTGGGTTTTGGTTTCGGCGTCCGCTGTCACACCGGTCACTGCTGCATAGCCGTTTACAGTGGCGGCCACTGTTTTTGCAGTGTCCGAGGCTGTTACCGTCACAGACTGGGTGGACAAACCTTGAATGTCGAACGTGCCGGCAGTGTAAGCCACTGCAGCAGTATCGCCAGCCGCCACGCCATTGGTGCGGTATTCATTATTGCCGTAGTTATTGGTGCGGAAGTTGGCGGTGGTGGCGGTAATGGTCTGGCCGGCATTCGCGCCGACTTGGAACTGCGCCGAACCAAAGCTGCCGTCGAGCAATTTGAGGCCGTTGAATTCCGAAGTTTGCGCAATACGGTCGGCTTCGTTCAAGAGCTGACCGACTTCAGCCTGGATCGCTTTACGGTCGCCGGCTGAGTTCGTCGCATTCGCGGATTGCACCGCCAGTTCGCGCACACGCTGCAGAATGTCGCCGGTGGATTGCAACGAGCCTTCAGCAGTTTGCAGCAGCGAGATACCGTCGTTGGAATTGCGCTTGGCCTGATCCAGACCGCGGATTTGCGACGTGAAGCGTTCGGAAATCGCCAAGCCTGCAGCGTCGTCTTTTGCACTGTTAATACGCAAACCGGAAGACAGCCGTTGCAAAGAAGTGGACAGGGCCGATTGCGAGGTGTTGAGGTTGCGTTGTGCATTCAACGACGAGATATTGGTATTAATTACTGCAACCATGGTATTTCTCCTTTGATTGTCTTGCTATTGGCCTGCAGGCCAGCTTCGACCTTGGTCTGCCTCTGGCGCTTCGAGGCACTTAAACCGCAGTTGTACCGGGTATCGGATCGTCTTGTGAAAAATTGATAGCCGCCAGCAAAGAAAATTTTTTTATTCCGCTCTCAAGTCCTGCGCCTGATGCACGCTTAGACGGCGCATCCTGGCAAAACTTTAGGGTTAAAAAAAGAAAAAAATGCGCGAAGGAGAGCGTTTTTTTTCGTTTTTTTTCTTCCTATTTATTAAATGCCTGCTAGCATTGTTTCCGTGAGGAAATTTTTATTCACGCCGCACAGCCTTTATCGGCACGCCAACAGTGGGAGTTGATGTGCCGGGAGTTGTGGAAATTTATCCACAAAGAAACGTGTCCCGGAATGCGGAAATAATTGTTAACAAGTGAGATTTTCATGCAAAACAATTTGCACTCCGGCCTAAAGTTCGCAAGAACACAGACGTTAAGAAGGCAAGCGCAGTCTCGGCTGAAGTTGTGAAGGCAGCGGCAGCAAGAGTATTCGGTAGGGCGGTGAGCCGGGAAGTGAGTAAGGACCGTTTCCTGTAGCCCCTTGTTAAACGGGAACTATCTAGTAGTACCAAGGAGAAGAAAAATGGCCTCAATCTTGGATGGGATGACAACATCACAGATCGCCGAGCTGACCACCGCCCAGATCGCAGCTCTGGGTACGAGCGATTATGCAACGATGTCCACCAGTCAGGTCGGTGCACTGACCACAACCCAGATCACAGCAATAAAAACAGCACAGATTGCGGCGCTTTCCAGCGCAGGGATTTCCGCGCTGACCACCTCGCACATTGATGTGCTCTCCACCAGTCAAGTGAATGCCTTCCGCACCAGCCAGCTGGCCAGCATGGGCACTTCGCAAGTGGTGGCGATCACAACCACCGATCTGGCCTCGATGCGGACATCGCAAATCGTCGCCCTCGGCACAACCAATATCGCCGAACTGGGCACCTCGCAAATCAGCGCGCTGACCACCAGCCAGACAGCGAACCTGACCACAGGTCAAGTCAACGCCCTGGGCACCACGCAAATTGAAGCGATGGATACGGCAGATGTGGCAGCCTTGCGCTCGGCGCAGGTGGCGGCGCTGGGAACCAGCGCCGTTTCCACGTTTACCACCAGCCAATTCCAGGCATTGAGCACCAACGCTGTCGCGAATATGGGCACCAGCAATGTGGCGGCGCTGACCACCACACAGATTGACGCCATCCTGACCCGTCAATTAGCGGCCTTGACCACCGCCAGCGTGTCCAATCTCGGCACCTCACAATTAGTGGCCATCAACTCCGGCGCCATTGCCGCCTTGACCACCGCACAATCCGCAGCCTTGGGTTCGACCCAGGTTGAAGCACTGACCACTGCCCAGATCGCAGCGATGGAAACTGCCGACATGGCAGCCGTGAATTCGAGCGGCATCGCCGCCCTGGGCACCAGCCAAATCGATGTCATGACCACGGCGCAGACAGCCAATCTGCGCACGGCGCAATTGACCGCCCTGGGCACCACGGCAATCGCCGCAGTCACCACCTCCAATTTTATGGTGTTGGGCACCACGGCAATCGCCGCCCTGGGCACCAGCGCAGTCGCTGCGCTGACCACCTCGCAAATGGAAGTGATGAAGACATCGCAATTTGCTGCGATGCGGACTTCGCAAATCGTCGAATTGGGCACCAGTCAGTTTGCCGCAGTCGGCACATCAAATATCGCCGCGATACGCACGGCGCAGATTGCGGCGTTGGGCACAACAGTTGTTGAGAGTTTGTCAACGAGTCAAATAGCGGCGCTGACGACAGGTGCGATAGCGAGTATGGGAACATCCAATGCGGCGGCGCTTGGCACCACGCAAGTTGATGCATTACTCACCCGGCAGGTGGCTGCGTTTACGACGAGTCAGTTATCAAACCTGGGAACTTCCGCTGTCGCCGCCATCACCACTGGCGGCATTGCCGCTTTCACGACTGCGCAGGCTGCCGCACTCACCACCTCCCAGGTGGAAGCGCTGACCACCTCGCAAGTCGGGGCGATGGAAACCGCCGATTTTGCTGCGCTGAACACATCCAATATCGCCGCGCTGACCACATCGCAGATTGATGTGCTGACCACGGCGCAAGTGGCGAATATGCGCACCTCGCAAGTGGTGGCGCTGGAAACCTCGGATCTGGTGGCGCTGTCCACTTCCAACGTGGCCGAAATCAGAACCACCGGCCTGGCGGCGATGGGCACCACGCAGGTGGTGGAATTGACCACCAGCCAGATTGCCGCTTTGCGCAGCTCGCAAGTGGCGGCGATGACCACTACCCAGGTGTCCTCGCTTGGCACCTCGCAAATGGCGGCGATGGAAACCACCGATGTGGCGGCCTTGCGCACCGCGCAAGTCGCCGCGCTCGGCTCTTCTGCAGTCGCCGCGCTTGACACCAGTCAAATCACGGCCTTCGGCTCCAGCAGCATCGCAGCCCTGTCCACCACCAGCGTGGCAGCCCTGGGCACGACTCAGATTGACTCGATGCTGACGCGCCATGTGGCGGCCTTCACCACCTCGCAAATCACCTCGCTGGGCACCACGCAATTTACCGCGATTGGCACCACCGCGATCAGCGCCTTGCGCACAGCGCAAATCGCCGCCCTCGGCACCACGGTGGTCGAAGCGATGACTTCGAGCCAGTTTGGCGCACTGTCCACCAGCGGCCTGGCCGCGATGGGCACCAGTAATGTGGCGGTGTTGGGCACCACGCAAGTGGATGCGATGACGACTGCGCAGGCAGCCGGCTTGCGCACCGCGCAAATCGCCGCGCTCGGCACCTCGGCGGTGCAGGGTTTGTCCACCTCCAATCTGAGCGCCTTGCGCAGCAGCCAGGTCGCCGCCTTGGGCACGACTGCGGTGGAAGCGTTGACTACCAGCCAGATCGGTTCGCTGCGCAGCTCGCACATCGCTGGCATGACCACCGGTCAGATCGCCGCCCTGGGCACTACGCAGTTGGTGGAAATCAACACATCCGGCATCGCCGCGCTGCGCACCGCGCAAGTGGCTGCGCTGGGCACCACGGCGGTCGAAGCGCTGACCACCACCCAGATTCAGGCGCTCACTACCGGGGCTATCGCAGCACTCGGCACCAGCAATGTGGCGGCTTTGGGCACGACCCAGATCGATGCCTTGCTGACCCGTCAGGTGGCGGCTTTGACCACAGCTGAATTGAGCAACCTTGGCACCTCGGCAGTGGCGGCGATCCAAACCTCGGGTGTGGCAGCCTTGACCACTGCGCAGGCGGCAGCGCTGACCACCAGCCAGGTCGAAGCCTTGACCACCAGCCAGGTGATGGCGATGGAAACGGCAGACTTTGCCGCCCTGGGCACCTCGAATATCGCAGCCTTGGGCACCAGCCAGTACGATGTGCTGACCACGGCCCAGGTGGCGAATATGCGCAGCGCGCAAGTGGCGGCGTTGGAAACCTCGGATCTGGTGGCGATCTCCACCACGAATCTGGCGGAAATGCGCACCAGCAACCTGATTGTGCTGGGCACTACAGCCTTTGTCGAACTGACTACCAGCCAGATTGGCGGCCTGCGCAGCTCGCAAGTGGCGGCGCTGTCCACCACCCAGCTCAATGTGCTGACCACCAGTCAGGCGGTGTCGATGGAAACCACCGATGTCGCGGCCTTGCGCTCGACGCAGGTGGCGGTGCTCGGATCTTCTGCCGTGGCGGCGTTTGACACCAGTCAGATCACAGCCTTGACCACCAGCGCTGTGGCGGCCTTGTCCACGACCAGCGTCTCCGGTCTGGCCACCACCCAAATCGACGCCTTGCTGACGCGTCAGGTGGCGGCTTTCACCACCACCCAGTTGACGACCCTGGGCACGACGCAATTCGCCGCGATCGGCACCAGCGCCATCAACGCCTTGCGCACCGCGCAAATCGCCGCCCTCGGCACCTCGGTGGTCGAAGCCATGACTTCCAGCCAGTTTGGCGCACTGTCCACCAGCGGCCTGGCTGCGATGGGCACCACCAATGTGTCGGTGTTGGGCACCACTCAGGTGGATGTCATGACGACGGCGCAGGCAGCCGGCTTGCGCACTGCGCAAATCGCCGCGCTCGGCACCTCGGCGGTTGAAGGCTTGTCCACCTCCAACTTGAGCGCCTTGCGCAGCAGCCAGATTGCGGCCTTGGGCACCACCGCCGTGACCGCGCTGACTTCCAGCCAGATCGGTTCCTTGCGCAGCTCGCACATCGCCGGCATGACCACGGGTCAGATTGCCGCCCTGGGCACTTCGCAGCTGGTGGAAATCAACACATCCGGCATCGCCGCAATGCGCACCGCGCAAGTGGCGGCCTTGGGCACCACGGCGGTCGGAGCGCTGAGCACTACGCAGATCCAGGCGCTCACCACAGCAGCTATCGTGGCGCTGGGCACCAGCAATGTGGCGGCCCTGGGCACGACGCAAGTCGATGCCTTCCTGACCCGTCATGTGGCGGCGCTGACCACTGCGGCATTGAGCAATATGGGCACCTCGGCTGTGGCCGCAATCCAGACCTCGGGTGTGGCGGCCTTGACCACGGCGCAGGCAGCCGCGCTGACCACCAGCCAGGTTGAAGCCTTGACCACCAGCCAGGTGATGGCGGTGGAAACGGCGGACTTCGCGGCCTTGGGCACATCAAATGTGGCGGCGCTGACCACCTCGCAAGTCGATGTGCTGACCACGGCGCAAGTGGCGAATATGCGCACCGCTCAGGTGTTTGCGCTGGAAACCTCGGATCTGGTGGCGCTCTCCACGGCCAATGTGGCGGCGCTTACCACCGCCGGCATCGCGGCCATGAGCACCACGCAAGTGGTTGAATTGACCACCAGTCAAATCGAAGGTATGCGGACTTCGCAAGTGGCGGCCATGACCACCACCCAGGTTTCCTCACTGGGCACCTCGCAGATTGCGGTGATGGAAACCAGTGATGTGGCGGCCTTGCGCACCGCGCAGATCGCAGCTCTGGGCACTTCGGCGGTCTCGACTCTGGGCACCAGTCAGATTCAAGCACTGGGCACCAGCGCCACGGCGGCGATCACCACCTCCGGTATTGAGTCGCTTGGCACGACGCAGATTGAAGCCTTGTTGACGCGTCAGGTGGCGGCCTTCACCACCAGCCAATTCACCGCGCTGGGCACCAGCCAGGTGGTGGCGATAAGTACGGCCTCGATTGCAGCGCTGCGCACCGCGCAAGTGGCGGCCCTGGGCACCTCGGCGATCGAAGCCCTGACCACCTCGCAAATCCAGGTGATGACCACCGCCGCCTTCGCTGCGATGAACACCTCGGGTGTGGCGACGCTCGGTTCGACCCAGGTTGATTCGATGACCAGCGCGCAACTGGCCGGTCTGCGCACCGCGCAAGTGGCGGCGCTGACCACCACGGCGGTGGCGGCAATCGCCACCAGCAGCCTGGCGGCGATGAGCTCGACCCAGATCAATGCGCTGGGCACCACCGCCTTCGTCGAACTGACCACCAGTCAGATCGAAGCGCTGCGCAGCTCGCAAGTGGCGGCGCTGTCCACCACCGCGATTGCAGCCTTGACCACCAGTCAGGCGGTCGCGCTGGAAACCATCGACCTGTTGGCGATGCGCACCTCGCAGATTGTGGCGATTGGCACCTCGGCGCTGTCGAACTTCACGACCAGCCAGATCGCGGCGATGTCCACCCGCCAGGTGGAAGCGCTGACCACGACGCAGATTGCAAATCTGACCACAACCCAGATTTCCTACCTGCAGATGGGTACGCCGGTGGTGCTGGATGTGAACGGCGACGGGGTCATGACCAGCAGCATCTCCTCCGGCGTGCAGTTCGATCTGTTCGGCTCCGGTCAGGCAGTCGCCACCGGCTGGGTGGATAAGAACGACGGCTTGCTGGCGATGGATCGGGATGGCGACGGCATGATCAGCAGCGGTACTGAGTTGTTCGGCTCGGCCACCACCCTGTCCAACGGTCAGAAAGCGCATGACGGTTATCAAGCCTTGCGCGATCTGGATCAGAACAAGGATGGCGTGATCGATAAGAATGACGCCGCCTTCGAAGATCTGCGCGTCTGGGTCGATGGCAACGGCGACGGCGTCAGCCAGGCTGGTGAAGTCAAGAGCCTGGAAGCGATGGGCATCGCCAAGATCAACACCCATGCCGATAAGGCAGCGGTGAAGAACAACGGCAACTGGGTGGGCTTGACCTCAAGCTACGAAACGGTTGACGGTAAGAGCCATGCCACCGCCGACGTCTGGTTCGTGGCCGACAAGAACGGCAAGGCTGACACCTTGCGCGATCAGGTCAGCAGTCTGGCGCAAGGCATCAGCGGCTTCCAGGAAGCGCTCAAGGCCGGCGACACCGCCAAGCTCAATCAATTGCTGCAAGGCAGTGAAGTGAGCAAGACCCTGGCGGCCAACCAGCTCAGCGTGGCGCAAATGGTGGATCTGCTCAAGCAGTTCGATGCCGGCAAGTCGCATCAACATGCTGCGGTGGATCTGGGTAATAAACACGAGCTTGATAACCCGTTCGCCAAAGGCATCCTGGGTATCAAACACTAAGGCATAAAGCGGTGCGGCTGCCAGGCTTCGGGCAGCCGTGACGGGTTGGCGGCGCTGTGCAAGCAGCGCCGCCTTTTTCTTTTGGAGCCGTCAAAAACGCAGCGCCCGGCCTTGCTGCGCAGAAATACCATGCTTTGTCCCATGTATTCCCATCTTTGCAAGCTTCAAAGCCCGGCTACACTGGAGCCAGATGATGCTAATGTAGTAACAATGTTGTGCCGCGCATACACAGCCATGATTTGCTGGGAAATGCGGCAAACAGCGGCGTCAGCCATGGCATACTGCAGCAGCAGGGCTTTTTGCAGGTGGCAGCAAAATGGCGCAGAAAATGTGCAAGGGTAAGCTTAGGCAGGCAAAGACGCATAACAGATAATGGGATGCAGCGACCAGGACAAGCAAGCATGCAAGAGAAATTTCCACATACCGTCGTGCAATGTCTGACAGCGGTGGCGCAGCACCATGGCTTGCAAATCAATCCTGAACGATTGATTGATGACTATGCCTTGCGCGCCGAAGAGCCGCAAGACGCGTTGATCTTGCGCATGGCGGCTGATATCGGCTTGAAAGCCAGCGTCACCCATTTGAGCTGGCAAGGCTTGCTCTCGCAACAGGGCGTGTTTCCTTTTTTAGCGCGCTTGCAAAATCAGCGCGCCGTGATTGTGGTAGGGGTGCGCGGCGAGGGGGAACAGGCCAAAGTTGCGCTGCTTGATCCGCTGGAAAACGATGCCGGCATTATTTTGCTCTCGGAAGAGCAATTTTCCACCCAATGGAAAGGGCAGGTCATCTTCTTAAAGCGCAAACACGCGCTGACCGATCCGAATCAACCGTTTTCCCTGCGTTGGTTCATCCCGGAAATCCTGAAACAAAAAGCCGCCTTCCGCGATATTGCCTTAGCCGCCATCGCCATGCACTTTCTGGCCCTCTCTTCGCCGGTATTTTTCCAGCTGGTGATTGATAAAGTGCTGGTGCACCAAAGCCTGTCCACCCTGACTGTGCTGGGCGTGGGCGTGATTTTGGCGCTGGCGTTTGACGCCGGTTTCAGCTTTTTGCGCCAGATACTGACCTTGGCCGCCACTAATAAGATAGACATCCGCATCACGCGCCGCACTTTTTCCCACTTGCTCTCGCTGCCGATTGATTATTTTGAAACCAATACCGCTGGCGTCATTACGCGCCACATGCAGCAGCTGGAAAAAATCCGTAATTTCCTCACCGGGCGCCTGTTTTTCACCGGCCTGGATTGCACCGCCTTGCTGATTTTCTTACCGATTCTGTTCAGCTATTCCGTCAAGCTGGCCATGATTGTGCTGTTTTTCACCCTCATCATCAGCATCATTGTGGCGCTGATGGTGCCGCCGTTTCAGCGCCGCTTAAATGATTTGTACTCCGCCGAAGGGCGCCGTCAGGCCATGCTGGTGGAAACCATACACGGCATGCGCACTGTGAAAGCGCTGGCCTTGGAGCCGGCCCAGCGCCGCGTCTGGGATCAGCGTTCCGCCGAAGCGATTCAAATGCATTACCGGGTCGGCCAGATCTCGATTACCGGCAGCTCGATCACCGATTTTTTAGGCAAATTGCTGCCGGTGGTGATCATCATCATCGGCGCGCAGGACGTTTTCGAGCAAAACCTGACTGTCGGCGCCTTGATCGCGTTCCAGATGATCTCCGGGCGCGTTGTCTCGCCGCTGTTGCAAATCGTCAGCCTGGTGAATGAATATCAGGAAACCGCCTTATCCGTGCGCATGCTGGGCGAAGTCATGAACCGCGCGCCCGAAGGACGCGCCGGGGCAGGGGGCTTGCGCCCGCAATTACAAGGCGAAATCAGCTTTGATGAAGTGACCTTCCGCTATCCAGGCGCCGCCAACAGCGCGTTAAACCGCGCCAGCTTCACCATCGGCGCCGGGCAAGTGGTGGGGATTGTCGGCAGAAGCGGCTCCGGCAAAACCACCGTCACCAAATTGATCCAGGGCTTGTACGGCGTGCAGGAAGGCATTGTGCGTTTTGACGGGGTGGATGCGCGCGAAATTGAGCTGTCCCATTTGCGGCGGCAGGTCGGCGTGGTGCTGCAGGAAAATTTCCTCTTCCGTGGCACGGTGCGGGAAAACATTTGCGCCGCCAAGCCTGACGCCACCTTTGAAGAAATTGTGGCCGCCGCGCAAGCTGCTGGCGCCGATGAATTCATCGAACGCCTGGCGCAAGGTTACGACACCTTGCTGGAAGAAAACGCCTCGAACCTGTCCGGTGGGCAAAAACAGCGCTTATCCATTGCGCGCTCCTTGCTGGCCAAGCCGAGAATCTTGATTTTGGACGAAGCCGCCAGCGCGCTCGACCCTGAAAGCGAAGCGATTTTTATCCGCAATCTGTCAAAAATCGCGATTGGCCGCACCGTCGTCATGATTTCGCACCGCTTATCGACCTTAGTCAATGCCGACCGCATCCTGGTCATGCAATATGGGCGCTTGATGGACAGTGGCCGGCATGAAGAATTATTGCAGCGTTGTCAAACCTACCAACAGCTATGGAACCAGCAAACAAGCCACCTGTGAAGGCGCAGCGCAAGGATTCCCTGGCGGTGGAATTCCTGGCCGATGCCGACGAATTGGAGCGCACCCCGCTGCCGCGTATGGCGCGCTTAACCCTGCATCTGATGTTGCTGGCTTTTATCAGCTTCATTTTGTGGGCCAATTTCTCTGAAGTGGATCGGGTTGTGATCGCCAAGGGCAAGCTGGTCAATCCTGCCCCTAACATCATCGTCCAGCCCTTGGGCACTTCGATTATTCAAAGCATCGATGTGCGCGTCGGGCAGGTCGTGCGCAAAGGGGAAAAACTGGCGATGCTTGACGCCACCTTCACCCAGGCCAATGAAAGCCAGATCAAAAACCGCATCAAGAGCCTGGAAATTCAGCAGCGCACCTTGCGCAATGAGTTGGAAGGACTCGCTTTGCACGACGGCGGCAAAGACGCCGACGCCAATTTGCAAAACAATTTATCCAGCGAACGGCGCGCCAATCTCTCGGCCCAGCGCAAACGCCTGGAAGAAGGCAAGGCGCGCATCAGCGCCACCCAGGAAAGCAATAAACGCGAGCAAAGCGTACTGCAAGACCGCATGCGCGCGGCGCGCGAAATGGAAAGCATGCAAGAAAAACTGGTCGAGCAAAACTTCGGCGCCAAAGCGCAATTGCTGGCTGCGCGCGACAGACGCCTGGAAATCGAACGCGATTTGCTCACCGCGAAAAACCGCGAACAGGAATTAAAGCGCGATCTGGCCGCATTGGATGCCGAACTGTCCGCCTTGGAAAAAGGCTGGCGGCAAAAGCAAATGGAAGAGTTGCTGACCATCACGCGCGAGCGCGATGCGCTGGCCGAAGAGTTGCAAAAAGCGAATAAGCGCAGCCGCCTGGAAACCCTGTACGCACCGGCTGACGGCGTGGTGCTGGAAATCACCAAGCTTTCGCAAGGCTCGATCATCAAAGAAGCCGAACCCATGCTCACCATCGTGCCGCTGGGCGCTGAGATGGAAGCGGATATCCAGATTGATTCGGTGGATGTGGGCTATGTCAAACCGGGCGATAAAGTGCACGTCAAGCTCGACGCCTTTCCCTTCCAGCGCCATGGCATGCTGGATGGCGAAGTGCGCACCATCAGCGAAGACGCATTCCGCCGCGAAACCAATTCCGCGCCCGGCATGGAAGCGTATTACCAGACCAGGGTTGCGATGAAGCATTTGAAATTGAAAAACATGGGCCCGCGCACCCGGCTGTTGCCGGGCATGACCTTGAGTGCGGAAATAGTGGTAGGCAAACGTTCGGTGATGTCTTATTTGATCTGGCCCTTGACCAAGGCGCTGGATGAATCGATCCGTGAGCCGTGAGGCTTTTTGGCAGCAACCGTCATGCCTTCTGGCATGGCATGAACACAACGGGAACACGCTATGCTTAACGATAAAACCATCCTCATCACCGGCGGCACAGGTTCATTTGGCAAGCAATTCGTCAAGACGATTTTGAGCCGCTTTACGCCGAAAAAAGTAATCGTGTATTCGCGCGACGAACTCAAGCAATATGAAATGGCGCAAACCTTCAACGCCCCGCAAATGCGCTATTTCATTGGCGATGTGCGCGACCAGTCGCGTCTCAAACAGGCCATGGACGGGGTGGATTATGTGATTCACGCGGCCGCCTTAAAGCATGTCCCGGTGGCGGAATACAATCCGATGGAGTGTATTAAAACCAATATCTATGGCGCCGAAAACGTGATTCAGGCCGCGATTGCCTGTGGCGTTTCGCGCGTGATCGCGCTGTCCACCGACAAGGCCGCCAATCCCATCAATTTATACGGCGCCACCAAGCTGGCCTCTGACAAATTATTTGTCGCCGCCAACAATATGGTTGGCAACCGCGACCTGCGTTTTGCCGTGGTGCGCTATGGCAATGTGGTGTGTTCGCGCGGTTCGGTGATTCCCTTCTTTCAAAAACTCTTAGCAGAAGGCGTGAAAGAATTGCCGATCACGGATGCGCGCATGACGCGCTTTTGGATCACGCTGCAAGAAGGCGTCGATTTCGTGATCAAAAATTTCGCGCGCATGCATGGCGGTGAAATTTTTGTTCCCAAAATCCCCTCTGCCCGTATCACCGACCTGGCCGAAGCCATGGCTCCCGGCATGCCGCTGAAAATCGTCGGCATCCGTCCCGGCGAAAAACTGCATGAAGTGATGTGTCCGGCGGATGACGCTCACTTGACGCTGGAATTTGACGACCATTTCGTGATTCAACCCTCGATCACCTTCAATGTGCGTGACGATTACACCCATAATCAATTGGGCGAAGTCGGCAAACTGGTGCCGGCCGGCTTTGATTACAGCTCGGGCAGCAATCCCGTGTTTTTAGACATCCCGGCGATCCAGAAACTGGTGCAAACCGGCTTGAGCGGCTAGGAGGAATCTGAATCATGAAAATCGCCATCATCCCGGCGCGCGGCGGCAGCAAACGCATTCCGCGCAAAAACCTCAAAGAATTTTGCGGCAAGCCCATCATCGCGTATTCGATTGACGCGGCGCGCGCATCGGGCTTGTTTGATCATGTGATTGTCTCGACTGACGATGAGGAAATCGCCGCGCTGGCGCGTGCGCTGGGCGCAGAGACACCCTTTATGCGCCCGGCGGAATTGGCGAACGACCACGCCACCACCGTGCCGGTGATCCGGCATGCGCTGGAATGGGTGGCGCAACACATGGGGCCGGTTGAATACGGTTGCTGCATTTACGCCACCGCCCCGTTTGTGCAGGCATCCGCCTTGCGCGCCGCGCATGACAAGCTGATCCAGAACAAAGTGACAGGCTATGTGTTTTCCGCCACCACCTTCCCGTTCCCGATTCAGCGCGCCTTCAAGCTGCACGGCAATGGTTTGGTTGAGATGTTCCACCCGGAAAACTACAACACCCGCTCGCAGGATCTGGAAGAAGCCTATCAGGACGCCGGCCAATTTTACTGGGGCAGCATGGAAGCTTATATGAGCGGAAAAATCTTTTTCGCCACCGATTCCATGGCCCATGTGCTGCCGCGCTATATGGTGCAAGACATCGACACCCCGGAAGACTGGAAACGCGCCGAACTGATGTACCGCGTTTTGCAGCAAAATGGCGATTTGGCTTGAACCAGTGAAGGGATGTGGATGGAAAGGATTTTGATCACCGGCGCCAGCGGTTTATTGGGCAGCAGCCTGCTGCCGGCAATGCGCGCCGCCGGATGGGACGTGACAGGGCAGGGCCGTAAGGCCGGGACGCACGCCAACTACTGGCAAGGTGGACTGGACAGCCGCCAGGCGGTGCACGCCATGCTCGATGCGCTGCAACCGCAGGCTGTCATCAATCTGGCCGCGCTGACCAATGTCGATCTGTGCGAAGAACAACCGCAGCAAGCGTATGACTTGAATGTGCGCCTGGTGCAAGATTTGGCGTCCTGGCTGGCCCCGCGCGATGGCTATTTAGTGCACATCTCCAGCGACCAGGTGTATGACGGCAGCGTCTTGGGCGCGGCGGAAAGCGGCAGCACAGAAGCGCAATTGTTTTTGCAAAACACCTACGCCTTTTCCAAAGTGGCTTCCGAATTGGCGGCGCAAGCCTGTCACAGCGCCTGCCTGCGCAGTAATTTTTATGGCAAAAGCGCGTGTCCCGGACGCCCGAGTTTTTCGGATTGGATCATCAACAGCTTACGCCAGGGGCAGCAAATCAAGGTCTTTCAAGACGTCTGGTTTTCGCCCTTGTCCATCGCTAGCCTGTGCCGCCTGATTCCGCAAGTGCTGCAAGCGCGCTTGTGCGGCGTGTACAACCTGGGCAGCCGGGAAGGCATGAGCAAGGCCGATTTTGCCTTTGCGCTGGCGCAGGCGGCAGGTTTGCCAACTGAGGGATTGCAGCGCAGCGACAGCGCGCAAGCCGCCTTACGCGCCAAGCGGCCACGCGATATGCGCATGGATTGCGGCAAACTGGAACAGGATTTACAGCAAGCCATGCCACGGCTGGCAGACGAAATCACACAATGCGGGAGAGAATATCGTGCAACGCCCTGACACCGAACTCAATATTTCCGGCCGCCTGATCGGCGAAAACCACCCGACTTACTTCATCGCCGACATTGCCGCCAACCATGATGGCGACTTGGAGCGGGCCAAGGATTTGATCTATCAAGCCGCCGAAGCCGGCGCTGACGCCGCCAAATTCCAGCATTTCCAAGCCAAAACCATCGTCAGCGACCATGGTTTTAAAAGTCTGGGCGGACAGCAATCGCACCAGGCGAAATGGAAAAAGAGCGTGTTTGAAGTGTATCAGGACGCCAGTGTGCCGCTGCTGTGGACGCAAACCCTGAAAGAAACCTGCGACGCCGCCGGCATCACCTTTTTCACCAGTCCTTATGACAAGGCGCTGGTGGATCATATCGACCCCTATGTGCCGGCGTTTAAAATCGGCTCCGGCGACATCACCTGGCTCGACATCATCACCCACATTGCAGCCAAGCAAAAACCCTACATCATCGCCAGCGGCGCCTCCAGCATGGATGAGGTGGACCGCGCAGTGCAAGCCGCGCTGGCGGTGAATACCCGGCTCGCGCTCTTGCAATGCAATACCAACTACACCGCCAGCCTGGAAAATTTCAAATACATCCAACTGAATGTCTTGAAATGCTATCGCATCATGTACCCGGAAATGGTGCTGGGCTTGAGCGACCACACCCTGGGCCACACCACTGTGCTGGGCGCTGTCGCCCTGGGCGCGCGCATTATTGAAAAACATTTCACCGACGACACCAAGCGCGAAGGGCCGGACCATGGTTTTTCGATGGACCCGCAAGCCTGGCGCGCCATGGTGGACGCCACGCGCGAACTGGAAAACGCGCTGGGCAATGGCATCAAACGGGTCGAAGAAAACGAAAAACAAACCGCGATATTGCAGCGCCGCGCAGTGCGCGTGACACGCGATCTGGCCGCCGGCAGCGTTCTGACGGCAGACGATGTGACAGTGTTGCGGCCCTGTCCCACCGGCGCAATCAGCGCGGCGGATGAACAAGCCGTGCCAGGCCGCACCCTGCGCCGCGAAGTCAAGGGCGGCGAACATTTGAGCTGGGGCGATTTGGCATGACGCAAAGCGGCGCTCAAGTCGTGGCGCAAGTCGCCATCATCATCCCGGCTTTGAATGAGGCCGCCACGATTGCCCAAGTGGTGCAAAAAGTGGCGGCCTATGGCCAGCCGATTGTGGTGAATGACGGTTCGCAAGACGCTACCGCAGAACTGGCGCGCAAGGCCGGCGCGATTGTGGTCAGCCATGCTGAAAATCGCGGCTACGACCGCGCCTTGGCCAGCGGTTTCGCGCAAGCCGCGCAGATGGGCTTTGCCTTTGCCATCACCATCGACGCCGACGGCCAGCACAACCCCGGCCAGCTGCGCGAATACATTCAGCTCTTGCAGCAAGGCCATGACCTGGTGCTGGGCGCGCGCGACCGCCTGCAGCGCTTCTCAGAATATGTGTTCGCCTGGGTCGGGCGGGCCGTGTGGCGCGTGCCGGATCCCTTGTGCGGCATGAAGGGCTACCACATGCGCCTGTACGCCGCATTGGGACACTTTGACAGCTTTGAATCGATCGGCACCGAATTGGCGATTCGCGCAGTGGCCAGCAAGGTGAACGTGGCGCATACCGCCGTCATCACGCGTGACAGACTGGACGCGCCGCGCTTTGCGCGCCGCTTGCGCGCCAATTTTAAAATTTTGCGCGCACTGGCGATTTTGCTCGGCCTGCAGCTGCGCGGCCGCTTAGCCATCAAGGAATTGACGCCATGATGACGGACGCAGAACCGGTGCGCGTGGCGATTATCGGCTGCGGCCAGATCGGCGCCATGTGGGACAGCCCGCAATCCACGGCGCCGGCATTAACCCATGCCGCCGGCTTTTCCCGCATTCCCGGCGCGCAATTGTGCGCGTTTTGCGATACAGATTTAGCGCGCGCGCAACAAGCCGCCGCGCGCTGGGGTGTGGCGCATGCTTATGACGACGTGGCGCAGATGCTGCAGCAACAGCGCCCGCACATCGTCACGATTGCCGCCGCCACCCAGGCCAGAATGCGTATTTTGCAACCCTTGCTGGGGCAGGGCGTGCGCCTGCTGGTGCTGGAAAAACCGCTTGCCGCCACCCTGGAAGAATCGCAAGCCGTGGTGCACGCCTTGCAGCAGGCCGGACAAGCCGCACTGGTGAATTACTCGCGCAACTGGGACAGTGCATTGCAAACCCTGTTCGCCCACATCCGCGCCCGGCGCTGGGGCCAGATCCAGCGCTTGCAAGCCTGGTATGGCAAAGGCCTTTCCAACAATGGTTCGCACATGATTGATCTGGTCTGCCAACTGCTGCAAGCGCAGGTCGTGCGGGTGCGCGCAAGCTGCGCCCCGCTGCCGCCGGAAGAAGCGCAGTGGAGCGCCGGCGCCGGCCAGTCTGCCGATCTGGCGCTGGACTGCAGCCTGGAATATGGCGACGGCGCCCAGCAATGGCGGCTCGATATGCTGGCCACTGATCAGCGCGACTTCACCTGTTTTGAGCTGCGCATCATCTTGCAGCAGGCCATCATCGACATCAGCCAGGGCGGGCGCGCCATCAGCCTGCGCGCAGTGCAAGATGATCCGCATTACGCCAATTACCGCATCCCCGGCCCGGCGCAGGAAATCGCCGGCAGCACACTCGACGCCATGCAAAACATGGCGCAGCAGGCGTTCGACTGGGTGCGCGGCAGCAGCGAAAAACTGGCATGCGCCCCTGAACAAGCCCTGCAGGTGGCGCACACCGTGCATGCGCTCAAGCGCAGCGCGGCGACCGAATCTGGCAACTGGATTGCGCTGTGAGCGCAGAGAGGAAGAGCAAATGAGCAAATTGGCAATCAATGGCGGCACGCCGGTGCGCGTGGCCCCGTTTCCGATGCGGCGCACCATGGGGGAAGCCGAAAAACAGGCAGTCATGGCGGTGATGGACACGGACAAAATTTCCGGCTTCTTCGGCAGTCCCGGCGACCAATGGTTGGGCGGCGAATATGTGCAAGCCTTCGAGCGCAAATGGGCCGAGGCGTATGGCTTTGCGCACGCCATCAGCGTCAATTCCTGGAGCACCGGCCTGATGACCGCGATTGGCGCGATTGGCATAGAGCCGGGCGATGAAGTCATCGTCTCGCCCTACACCATGTCGGCCTCGGCCACCTCGATATTGTTTTATGGCGGCATCCCGGTTTTCGCTGACATCGACCCGGATTCCTTCAATATCACAGCCGACACCATCGCCAAAGTGATCAGCCCGCGCACCAAGGCGATTATGGTGGTGCACATCTTCGGCCAGGCGGCGGACATGGATCCGATTCTGGCCTTGGCGCGCCAGCACGGCTTAAAAGTGATCGAAGACGCCGCGCAAGCGCCCGGCGTGCGCTACAAAGGGCGGCCAGTCGGCTGCTTAGGCGATATCGGCGGCTTTTCTCTGAATTACCACAAGCACATTCACACCGGCGAAGGCGGGGTCTTGGTGACGCAGGATGCGCAACTGGCCAAACGCTGCCAACTGATCCGCAACCATGCCGAAAACCTGCTCGAATACACCGGCATGGAAGACATGTGCAATATGATAGGCAGCAATTACCGCTTAACCGAGATCCAGGCGGCGATTGGCAGCGCGCAACTGGATAAACTCGAAGGTTTATTGGCGCTGCGCCAGCGTTTAGCCGCGCATCTGAGCGCCGCCTTGCAAGGCTTGCCCGGCGTGACCCCGCCCAAAACAGATCCAAACTGCGGCCACGCCTATTATCTTTACCCGATCAAATATGACGCCGCCGTCACCGGCGTCTCGCGCGCCGACTTGGTGCGCGCCGTGAATGCCGAATTGCCGCACGCCGCGCACTGGGAGCAAACCGTGCTGGCGCAAGCCTATGTCAAGCCGCTCTATTTAGCCGCGCTGTACCAAAAGAAAATCGCGCTTGGCAGCAAAGGTTTTCCCTGGACGTTGCAGCCGGAGGTGGAGTACAACTACGCCAAAGGCAGCTGCCCGGTGGTGGAAAAAATGCATGAAGAGCAAATGATTTTCACCCCGATTGTGCGTGAACCGCTCACTGAGCGCGATATGGACGATGTGGCGGCGGCTTTTCATAAAGTGCTGCACAACCTGGACCAGATTCCACGCGCATAACACCGCAGCCTACCAGGAAAGGACGCGGCATGGCCGACTTGCGCTGGCAAGAGTGTCTTGATCCCGGCTACTGGGACAGCCTGGTGGCCGCTTCGCCGCAAGGCACGCTGTTTTCAAGCCATGCCTGGCTCAAGGCGCTGGGCTGCCGCTACCGTTGCTGGCTGGCGCTGGATGGCGCGCGCGCGCTTGGCATGATCGCCGCCTGTGAAAGCGAAAACGGCGAAGATTTGCGCCAAATGCCCTTCACCCCCTATCAGGGCTTGCTGTTCGCCGCGCCGCCTGAGCGCGCCGCGCCGCCGCTCTCACGGCAACAGGTGCAGCAGCAATTTTGCATTGCCGAATTCATGATCGAGCGCTTGTGCCAGACCTACAGAAATATTGATATGTCACTCTCCTGGCTGGCGCCGGATATACGGCCCCTGCTGTGGCACAATTTTCACAAGCCGCAACTCGGGCAATTCCGCCTGCAGCCGCGCTACACCGCCTTGCTGCATCTGCAAGACAGCGCGTATATGCAGGCGCAGGCGCGCGCCTGCCGCCGCCAGGAAAACCGCAAAGCCGCCGCCTTCAGCGTCGATTTTCACGCCAGCCTGGGCGATTTCATGGATTTATACACACAAACCTTTGCGCGCCAGGGCATTGCGCTGGCCCCGGCGGTGCGTGAAACGGTGGCGCGCTTGTGCCATGCGGCGCAAGCGGGCGGGTTTGGCTGCTTGTCGGCATGCCGGAGTCCGGCGCAAACCGGCTTGCAGGCAATCGCCTCCAGCACCCTGTTTGTGCATGATGAAAAGCGCGCCTACTACCTGTTTGCGGCGAACAATCCCGCGCTGCGCCACAGCGGCGGCGCGACCCGGCTCATCTTCGCCAATTTTGAACATGCGCGCCTGCGCGGTTTGCCTGAGGTGGATGTGGTTGGCGTCAACTCGCCAAAGCGCGGCGATTTCAAACTCAGCTTCAACCCCGCCTTAACCCTGTATTTTGACGCCCACCTGACCCCCGGTCAGCCGGACGAGGATAGAAAACAACTATGACGCCCCCGAGCCTGCCCGCGCCCTTTGCGCAGATGGAAGAAATCGCCCTGGTGGCGCACGACGCCGGCGGCGCTGAAATATTATCCGCCCTGGCGCTGCAGCATGCCGAATATGCCTGGCGCATCTGCGCGCACGGCCCGGCGGCGGCGGTGTTTGCACGCAAGATGAAATTTCATCCCTTCACACTGGAAGCCGCCATGCATGGCGCGCAAGGCTTGCTGTGCGGCACCGGCTGGCATAGCGATCTGGAATGGCGCGCCATGCAAGCCGCGCAACAGGCCGGCATGCCCAGCGCGGCTTTTCTCGATCATTGGGTGAATTACCGCCAGCGCTTTACGCGCGAGGGGCAAACCGTGTGGCCAAGCCAGATCTGGGTCGGCGATGATGATGCGCACAGACTGGCGCAGGCCATGTTGCAGGCAGAGGGCGCGCAGCAGGTGGCGCTCAGCCTGTATCCGAATCCTTATTTTGCAGAAATCCGCGCCCAATTCGCCCGCCTCAAAAGCCAGGCCCCGCAAGCCTTTGCCGACAGCCCGCATTTGCTGTTTGTCAGCGAACCGCTGGCGGCGCTGGCCGAACGCGAATACGGCGACCCGCGCCACTGGGGTTACACCGAATTGGAAGCGCTGGATTATCTGATCGAAAAACTGCCGGCCAACAGTCATGTGGTGATCCGCCCCCATCCCTCGGAAGCGGCGGATAAATTCGACGCCTATTTAAAACATCCGAAATTGCATATTCATGTCGATAGCGCCACCCCGCTATACGTCCAAATCGCCGCCGCCCGCACGGTTTATGGTTGCAACAGCATGGCGCTGGTGGTGGCGCTGCTGGCGGAAAAGCCCGTGGTGTGTTGCATCCCGCCGGGGGGCAAGGGCAGGGTGTTGCCGCACAGGGAAATAGGCTTGTTGCAGTCTGATTAAGGCCCGCTCCGCGCAACAGCCTGCGCAAGGAAAACCTGTGAGTTTGTGGTGGGAGCGGCTTCAGCCGCGAAAACCGGCTGCTGATATGGCGCGGCGCGTATTCGCGGCTAAAGCCGCTCCTACCGGTATTTTGTTAATTCACAGCTTGATCCGATGGTGGATTTTCGGGTGTGCGGATTGGTTGATTTTCCTGCGCTTCGCGCAACAGCCTGTGCAAGGAAAACCTGTGAGTTTGTGGTGGGAGCGGCTTTAGCCGCGAAAACCGGCGGCTGATATGGCGCGGCGCGTATTCGCGGCTAAAGCCGATCCGGTTTTTTTGCTAATCACATACCCTTTTGCCGCTTTGCGCTCTCAGCAAAACCATAGCGGCATAATTCTTCAAAATTGCGGGGCAAAAGCGTATCTGCGCAATACGACAAGATTTCTGAAACATGCAGCGAGAAAAATTGCATCAGGCGGTATTGCTCGTAGTCTTTGGCGCCCATGATGGACGGGCCATGTTCACGCAGCAGAGCATCCATTTGCTCAAATTCTGTTTTCCAATAGATGGCGTATGGAGCGCGCTCTTTGAAACTGAAAATTTTCGCATCCGCCATCACATACACCCGCACCGCCTGCATAAATTGTGCCGGATCGTGCTGGGCCAGGCGCCAGATTTGCCATAATTCATACATGCAATTCGGTGATCTTAAATAGGCGTCCGATAAAATCACAAACACCCTGTCCTGGTGCGTCAAGCGGTTCATGAATGTGCTCAGGCTGTCGCCCAGCTTGACATCGTCTTTGTCGCGCATGATCCGCATGCCTTGTTGCTGCGCTTGTTCGCACAGCTTGTCCACCATGTTTGTGCTTTGCTCTTCCCATTTATACGACACGGCATAGGTAATGCGGCTTTCATCCGGCGGCTCGGGGCCGAATTGGGGCTTTTCTGCGTGCTCAGACATGGTTTTTTCCTGTGGGCATTGTTTGAACTGGGCTTGATCGCGCCATTGCCAACGATCATGATCGAGCATCATCAAAAGTTTTTGCAGCAAACCCTTGGCGTCGCCGCGCTGGGTGCGCAAAATCAAACGGCCACTGAATGCGCCTGTGCTTTCTTGCACAATCAAGGCCTTGCTTCTGGATGCAAGCTCATACACGCAAACGCCATGGCGCCAATACAAGGCATGTTGGCCGGCTTGGCTGCCAATTTTGGCAATCAGGGTGCGCATCAAGCCAGGCTGCAGCAAATCATAGTCGAGAATGGATTCTGCAAAAGGCAAATCCGCATCCCATTCGCTGGCAAGTTGGGTGCTGATTTCGGCTCGTTCAGGCAGGAAATCCGGGGCAAGGTATTCCGCCTCGGATTGATGGCCGGTATTGCGAATGCAAAAAGCAATCCCGCAAGAACACATCATGCCAAGAAATAATTTCTGCTCGCTGGCACTGAATTGTTGCCAAGCCCGCAAGGCCAAATCATTGCGGGTAAATCGGCCTTTGGCGTTTTTCAGCCATTGATAACATGTGTCACGCTGGAATACGGTGTAAATCGCATCCAAGGCCCAGGCTTGGTCAAGGATGATGCTGTTATCAAACACGCCTGCCTGATAAAACACCAAGCCTGCATGGTGTAAATAATCCAGCAGCGCAGACGCGGCGCTGACATCGCCATGGCCTTGTGCGCACAATTCGGCAAATTGCGCCTGCGTCACCAGGCGGTGCTGTTTATCTGCGCTGGCGCAGTTGTTATCCTGTTCGCGCCAGGCGCATAGCACATCCGCCACACGCTGCCAGCCATTGGGAATATGGGCAGGGTGTTGCGCCATTAAATATACATGCGCTTCCTGCAAAGCCTCTTCCAATGCGCTGTGTTTGCGCTTGTTTTTACTGCTGTAGTGCAGGATTTCCAATTGTTTGAATTGCGCCAGCAGATGCGCCGGCGCCGGCAGCTGGGCGCGCTGTTGCTGCGCCGTTTCGCAACGCGTTTGCACAATCATCACCGGGCATTCGGCGCCGGCATTGCATAAAACATAGCGCAACCAATATTCCAGCGTTTGATTATTATGACGCATGCCATATTGGTCGATATGTTCACCGCTTTCACAATCCGGCGACCAGACGATGAGAAAGGCGGCGCGATTGCGTAAAAACAGGGCATGGGTGCTGTGATAAATATCCTGGCCGCCAAAATCCCAGGCATGCCACGCACTGTCATCAGCTTGCAGGCGCTGGATTTGCACGCCATGGGTGGAGTCGGCGTTTTCATCAAAATCGATATCACGCAAGCGATTCAATAACTGGGTTTTGCCAACGCGACCATTGCCTAAAATCATCAGCTTGGCGCTGCACAAGGGCTTGGCGCCGCTTTGCAAATCATGTAAATAAGCGCGCAGGCGCGGCAGGCAGTTGTCATCATGCCGATGTGACAGAATTTCGGCTGGCATGTCGGGGAGTTGGCTGTCTTCTGCAATAAGTTCTTCCAGTGCTGGAGAATGCAAAAAAGCTGCATCAGCTGTCTGCAAATGGCAGCCTGAGATATCCAATTTCCTAAGCTTAGGCAAGCAGGGCGGCAGGGAGGTGATTGCGGTGTAAGAGCAATCCAGCGCGTGCAAAGCCGTCAAAGCGGCAAGCGGTGCGAGATCGCTGACTTGGGTGCGATAGCAAGTCAGCGATTGCAAAGCCGTCAAAGCGGCAAGCGGCGCGAGATTGCTGACTTGGGTTTCATAGCAACTCAGTACTTGTAAAGCCGTCAAAGCGGCAAGCGACGAGAGATCGCTGACTTCGGTGTTCCAGCAATTCAGCTCTTGCAAAGCCGTCAAAGTGGCAAGCGGCGCGAGATCGCTGATTTGGGTGCTGCTGCAATACAGCTTTTGCAAAGACTTCAAAGCTACAAGCGGCGCGAGATCGCAGACTTCGGTGTAAGAGCAATTCAGCTCTTGCAAAGCCGTCAAAGCGGCAAGCGGCGCGAGATCGCTGACTTGGGTGCCGCCGCAATTCAGCTCTTGCAAAGCCGTCAAAGCGGCAAGCGGTGCGAGATCGCTGACTTTGGTGTAAGAGCAATTCAGCTCTTGCAAAGCCGTCAAAGCGGCAAGCGGCGTGAGATCGCTGACTTGAGTGGCTGAGAAATCCAGCGATTGCAAAGCCGTCAAAGCGGCAAGCGGCGCGAGATCGCTGGCTTCGGTTTCTGAGCAATCCAGCGATTGCAAAGCCGTCAAAGCGGCAAGCGGCGCGAGATCGCTGACTTGGGTGGCTGCGCAATTCAGCAATTGCAAAGCCGTCAAAGCGGCAAGCGGCGCGAGATCGCTGACTTGGGTGTGAGCGCAATCCAGCTCTTGCAAAGCCGTCAAAGCGGCAAGCGGCGTCAGATCGCTTATGCCACAAACTGAAACATCCAAGGCCCGCAGATGCCGCAAATCCCCCAATTCCGCCGGCAAAGCCTGCAGCGCGCTAAAAAACGACAAATCCAGCGCCCCGCTTTGCCGCATGGCTTCCTGCGCAATCAAGCCGCCCACCTCAGCGCGGCAGGCTTGCGCATCCAGCGCCTGCCGTCTTGCCCTTTCAGGATCATCCCACTCCATGCCATCCCCCCAATCCGCACACCAGGCCATGCTACCCGTTTTACCCCACACTGTCATACAATCGCATATCCCAATTCCCCAACACATCCCGGCCCGCCATGACCCGCCCAGCCAGTACCGCCAGTTCACCGCCGCGCCTGCAATTGCAAGGCATCAGCAAGCATTTCGGCGCGCTGGCGGCCAATAGTGAGATCGACTTCACCCTGGCCGCCGGCGAAATCCATGCCGTGCTGGGGGAAAACGGGGCCGGCAAATCCACCCTGATGAAAATCATCTACGGCGTGCAAAGCCCGGATGCGGGACGGATGTGGCGCAATGGCGCGCCCTATGCGCCAGCCACGCCGGCGGCGGCGCGCGCGGCCGGCATTGCCATGGTGTTTCAACATTTTTCCCTGTTTGAAGCCTTGAGCGTATTTGACAATATCGCCCTCGGTCTGCCGGCCGCTGCATGCAAAGACAAAGCCGCACTGGAAACACGCATCGCACAAAAAGCGGCGCGCTATGGTTTGACGGTCGAGCCGCAACGCCTGGTGCATACGCTCTCAGTCGGCCAGCGCCAGCAGGTGGAAATCCTGCGCGCGCTCTTGAGCGAGCCGCAAGTCTTGATTTTGGATGAACCAACTTCCGTGCTCACGCCGCAGGCGGTGCAGGCGCTGTTTGTCAGCTTGCGCCAATTGGCCGGGGATGGTTGCAGCATCGTGTATATCAGCCACAAGCTGGAAGAAATCCGCAGCCTGTGTTCGGCCTGTACGGTGTTGCGCGGCGGGCGCGTGATTGCGCATTGCGATCCGCGCAGCCACAGCGCGCTGCAGTTGGCGGCCTTGATGACTGGCGATGTCATAACCGAAACTGACGCCGCACCCGCGCCAGCTCCGCCCCCCGCCAGCCAGACCACAGAGATCCGCCTGCAAGTGCGCGCCTTGAACCTGCAACCGACACACCCCGATGGCGTAGGCCTGCACGATATTCATCTGGATGCGCACAGCGGCGAGATTGTCGGCATCGCCGGCATTTCCGGCAATGGTCAGCAAGAATTGCTGGCCGCCTTAAGCGGCGAAGACCAGCGCGCTGCGCCGCAAATGATTTTGCTGCAGGGTCAGGCAGCCGGCGGCTGGGATGTGGCGGCGCGCCGCCGCAGCGGTTTGGCGTATGCGCCGGAACAGCGCTTGGGACATGCCGGCGTGCCGGCCATGGCGCTCTGGCAAAATTTATTATTGGGACAGGAAGGGCGCGGCGGGCTGCCGCAAGCCGCAGCGCGCGCCCAGGCGGCGGAGCTGATGCGCGCCTGGCAGGTGAAGGCTGCCGGAGTCGAAGCAATCGCCGCCTCGCTGTCCGGCGGCAATTTGCAAAAATTTTTACTCGCGCGTGAAGTGGCGCGGCGCCCGCGCGTGTTGCTGGTGGCGCAGCCGACCTGGGGTGTGGATGTGCATGCGGCGGCGCAATTGCATGCCGCGCTGCGCAGTTTGCGCGCGCAGGGCTGTGCGATTGTTTTGATTTCAGAGGAGTTGGAAGAATTGTTGCAGCTGTCTGACCGTTTGTATGTGATGGCGGGCGGGCGCTTGTCGCCCCCTTTACCGCGCGCCATGGCCAGTCCCACTGTGCTGGGCGCTTGGATGAGCGGGGACTGGCCTGCCGCCGCGCCGGCCCAGGCGCTGGCAGAGGAGGGCGCATGATCGCTTTGCAATTACGCGCCAGCCCTTCCCCGCACTGGCGCTGGCTCTCGCCGCTGCTGGCGCTGGCGGTGACGGCGGCGGTCGGCGCCTTGCTCTTGTTCTTGCTCGGCAAGCCGGTGGCGCAGGGGTTGGCGGTATTTTTCTGGGAACCGCTGAAAAACCTGCGCGGGGTGGCCGAATTGGGCTTGAAAATGGCTCCGCTCTTACTCTGCGCGCTCGGACTGTCCCTGTGTTTTCGGGCGAATGTGTTTAATATCGGGGCCGAAGGTCAGTTGCTGGCCGGGGCGATGACGGCAGCGGCCTTGGCCCTGCATTTGGATGGGCAGGGCTTGCCGTCTGCGCTGGCGCTGGCTTTGTCTCTGGCGGCTGGCATGGCGGGCGGCATGTTGTGGGCCGGCTTGACGGCTTTTTTACGCGACTGGGGCCGCGCGAATGAAATTTTAGTTTCCCTCATGCTGGTGTATGTGGCCCAGCTCTTGCTGGGCTGGCTAGTGAATGGCCCATTGCGCGATCCGGCAGGCTATAACTTCCCGCAATCGAAAATGCTGAGCGATGCGCTGTTATTGCCGGTGCTGGGCGGCTCCCGCTTGCATCCCGGCATCCTGTTTGCGCTGCTGGCGGCGATTCTGGTGTGGCTGGCCTTATTCAAGACTTGGCTGGGGTTTCGCTGGCAAGTCGGCGGACTGGCGCCGCAGGCGGCGAAGTTTGCCGGTTTTTCCGCGCGCGCCAGCTTGTGGCAGGTGATGTTGCTCAGCGGCGCCCTGGCCGGTTTGGCCGGCGCCTGTGAAGTGTTGGGGCCGGTGGGGCAATTGAATGCGGCGATTTCGCCCGGCTATGGTTTTTCCGCCATTATTGTGGCCTGGGTGGCGCGCTTGCATCCGCTGGGTTGCGTGCTGGCTTCGGCCTTGCTGGCCCTGTTTTATCTGGGCGGCGAGTTGGCGCAATTGCGCCTCGGTCTGCCGAATGCGATCAGCGCAGTGTTTCAGGGCGTGCTGTTGTGCGCCTTGCTGGCTTGCGATTCTCTGATCCGCTATGAAATTGTGTGGCGCAGTCGCGTCAAGGGGGCATGATGGAAGTGTGGGCGCAACTCATCGCCAGCGCAATCAGCGCCGGCACGCCTTTATTATTGGCCGCCTGCGGTTTATTGATCAATGAAAAATGCGGCGTGGTGAATCTGGGCGCAGAGGGCATGATGGCCTTGGCTGCGGTGTGCGGCTTTGCGGTGGCCCTGGGCAGCGGTGCGCCGGGCCTGGGTTTGCTGGCCGCTGCGCTGGCCGGTATGGCTGGCGCGCTGCTGTTTGCCGCGCTCTGCCTGGGCTTGGGCGCCAATCAATATGCCTGCGGTTTGGCGCTGGCTTTGCTGGGCGGCGGCTTGGCTTCTTATCTGGGTTTGCCGTATGCCGGCGCGAGTTTGCGCAACAGTGCGCCCGGCATTCCCGGCTTATCTGAATTGCCGTTTCTCGGCCAAGCGCTGTTTTCACAGCACTGGCTGGCCTATTTTGCTCTCGCGCTGGCGGTGTTTTTACATTGGTTTTTCAAGCACAGCCGCGCCGGCCTGGTCTTGCGCGCGGTGGGCGAATCGCCGCAGGCGGCGCATGCGCTGGGGTTTTCTGTGCAGCGCATGCGTTTGCTGGCCTTATTGGCCGGCGGCGCCTGCTGCGGTCTGGCGGGCGGCTTTCTGTCACTGGTGTATACCCCTTTGTGGGTGGATGGCATGGTGGCCGGACGCGGTTGGATCGCCTTGGCCTTGACCACCTTCGCCAGCTGGCGCCCGCTGCGCCTTTTGCTGGGGGCATGGTTGTTTGGCGGCGTCACCATTCTGGGCTTTCACGCGCAAGCGCAAGGGGTGCAGATAGCGTCCCAGTTTTTATCCATGCTGCCGTATCTGGCGGCGATTGCTGTGCTGGTGTTTATGTCCCGCCGGGGCAGCCAGGGGCGCGATATGCCGGCTGCAATGGGACAGAATTTTGAGAGCAGGGGGTAAACCGTCTTGCCGCTTTGGAAAACAGGGTATACACTCACTCCGTATCGCTGGTAAGTATGAAGACGATGTACTATGTATCCGCCGGGGCTGCCGCCCCGCCTGACAACTTGGCAGGAGAGCATGATGCAAGACGATGTCGATCAAACCGCGCACAAAGACGGCGCTTATCTGAAACACAGTCTGGGCGCTTGTGACTGTGGCTTGAACCACAGTGCAGATGATTTACTCCAGTTCGCCGCTGCGCAAAACCCCGAACAAGCCATCATGCAGCAATTGCAGCAAGCGGCTTTCGTTCAAATGTTCCCCCAAGCCGATTTCCGCCGCCGCTTTTTACGCGCGCTGGGCGCTTCCACCGCGCTTTCGGCGCTCTCCACGGTGTTGCCGCTGCAAGCATTCAGTGCTTTCGCCGCAACCGAGAAAGCCCCCGGCCCGCTGGAGAAAAAAAGCATCAATGTCGGCTTTTTACCGATCACCTGCGCCACGCCGCTGATTTTTGCCGAGCAACTGGGTTTGTTTGCGCGGCAGGGATTGGATGTGAAGCTGCAGAAAATCGCCGGGGTTTCTTTGATCCGCGACAAAATGATCAATGGCGAGCTGGATTTTTCGCAGCAAGTCATGCCGGTTGCTTTAACCATGAGTTCTGGCATGGGGGCGCCGGCGACGCCGGTGCGGATACTTTCGGTCTTGAATCAGAATGGCAATTCGCTGGTGCTGGCCATGAAGCATAAGGACAACCGTGATCCGCGCAAATGGAAAGGCTTTAAATTCGCCGTGCCGTTTGAGTCTTCACAGCAGGCGGTGCAATTGCGCTATTACCTGGCGCGGCATGGCTTGGACCCGGATCGCGATGTCTCTTTCCGCATTGTGCCGCCCTCTGAATATGTGTCGAATTTGCGCACCGGCAATGTGGATGGTTTTCTGGGCGGCGAGCCGGGCGGCCAGCGCGCAGTGTATGAGGGCGCCGGCTTTATTCATATTCTTTCGCGCGATATCTGGAAGGGACATCCTTGCTGCTCGGTGACGGCGCTGGAGTCCTTCATCAAACAGCATCCGAATACGCACTTGGCGTTTTACCGCGCCGTGATCGGGGCCAGCCTGCATGTCTCCAAACCCGGCAGCCGGGTCGGGATGGCGAAAATTTTATCCGCGCCCAACTATATCAACCAACCCGAGCTGGTGATTGATCAAGTGCTGACCGGCAAATTCGCCGATGGCTTGGGGCAGATCCGCAATGTGCCGGACCGCATCGAATTCCAGCCTTTCCCGCATTATTCTTCCGGCGTGTTTTTGCTGAGTGAATTGCGGCGCTGGAATTTGATCAAGCATGATCTGGATTATAAAAAGCTGGCGCAGGAAGTGATGCTGGCCACCGACGCCAAACGCCTGATGGAAGACATGGGCACAGCTGCGCCCAAGCCTGCCTTTGGCAAGGAATATATTCTGGGCGATGAGTTCGACGCCAATAAGCCCGAAGACTATCTGAAGCGGCGCATGGGGCGCGCATGAAGCTCTTGCGCCGACATCCCTGGTTGTTGACGCTCTTGATTCTGGCCGGCTTGATTGCCTTGTGGCATTTTCTGACGGTGGCGCCAGCCCCGGCAGCGGCTGCGGTGGATGATGAGTACGCCCGCCTGGCCGGCGCGGCGGCGCAGGCCCAGCCTGCCGCCGCTTTGCCGACGCCGGCCCAGGTGTGGGTTCGCAGCGTGGATTTGCTCACGCATGCCTTTGATGAACGCGGCACCAATGATGTCGGCATCGGCTGGCATCTGTGGTATTCGATCAAGCGCGTCTTGAGCGGTTACGGGCTGGCCCTGGCAGTCGCCTTGCCGCTGGGTTTTTTGCTTGGCATGTCGCCACTCATGCAGCGCGCTTTAAACCCTTTTATCCAGGTCTTAAAGCCGGTTTCGCCCATGGCCTGGATGCCGCTTGCCTTGTACACCTTGAAGGACAGCGGGGCTTCGGCGATTTTCATTATTTTTATCTGTGCCTTATGGCCGATGCTGATCAATACCGCGTTTGGCGTGGCAGGCGTGCGGCGCGATTGGCTGAATGTGGCCAAGGTGCTGGATTTGCCGCTTGGACAGCGCATTTTGCATATCATTTTCCCGGCGGCGGTGCCGATGATTTTGACCGGCATGCGGATCTCGATCGGCATCGCCTGGTTTGTGATTGTGGCCGCTGAAATGGTGGCGGGACAGTCCGGCATTGGTTATTTCATTTGGAATGAGTGGAATAATTTGCAAATCGCCTCGATGATCACGGCCATCATCTTGATCGGTATGGTTGGCTTGCTGCTTGATGCCATCCTGGCGCAGTTGGGCCAGCGTTTATCCTTCAGGGAGTAGCGTCATGTCTTCTTCTTTGCATATTCGCGATGTTGACATGCGCTTTGACACATCGAGTGGGCCATACGAGGCTTTGCGCGGCGTGCAGCTTGATATCGAAGCTGGCGAATTTGTCTGTTTGATCGGCCACTCCGGTTGCGGTAAGAGCACGCTGCTGAATTTGATTGCCGGCCTGTTGCGTCCCAGTGGCGGAGAATTGCGCTGTGATGATGATTTGATCACCGGCGCCGGGCCTGAGCGCGCTGTGGTGTTTCAACAGCATGCGCTGTTGCCCTGGATGAATTGCGCAGAAAATGTGATGTTGGGGGTCAAGCGCGTCTTCGGCAACAAAGAAAGTCCGGCCCAATTGACGCAACGCGTCACGGCGGCGCTGGAAATGGTGCATCTGGCGCATGCGGCCAGGAAAATGCCGTATGAAATCTCGGGTGGTATGAAGCAGCGCGTCGGCATTGCGCGCGCTTTGGCGATTGAGCCGCGCGTGCTGTTGATGGATGAGCCTTTCGGCGCCCTGGATGAGCTGACCCGCGCCGCGCTGCAGGATGAGGTGATGCGCATTTCCGCTGAAATGAAGCCGACCGTGGTGATGGTCACGCATGATATTGACGAGGCGATATTGCTGTCAGACCGGATTGTGATGATGAGCAATGGCCCCAGCGCGCATGTGGCGGAAATTTTGCAGATAGCATTTCCGCGTCCGCGTGACAGGCTGGCGCTGGCGTCTGATGCGCAATACGCGGCTTATCGGCGTGCGATGATGGAGTTCTTGTATTTAAAACAAGTTAAGCATGTCGAGTAAGTAAATGGGGGAGGGCGCGGCAGTTGGCGCCGGGAAAATCGCCCCGCAAGCGATTTTTGCGGGAGCAAGAAATCTATCGGCGCACCCGGCGGCTGAGGCCGGATTCATAATAAAAAATCCAGGCAACAAAAAACCCGGAAGACCGGTTCCGGGTTTGCTGTGTCGCCTTTCACAGGCTGTGCATTCTCTGGTTTGAATGCGGCTCAATCATGTAAAAGCATTGAGTTTTTTGGTCGGGGCGAGAGGATTCGAACCTCCGACCCCCTGCACCCCATGCAGGTGCGCTACCAGGCTGCGCTACGCCCCGCCAAAGCAAAAATTATAGCAGCGTTTTTTGAAAATCCGGATTTTGCGCATAAAAAAACTGTGCGCGCGGATGCTGCGACTTCGCACTTGGCGCTTTTGCCTAAGCCATCCGGCGTATTTACGCCTGTCACGGAGCATTTTAGGATAGCTGCGATTGAAGTCTGCGCAGCTGCGCGGACGTATGGATTTGGGCGGCGGGACAGACACATGCGGTCTGCATTCCTGCAGGCGCAAAAGGGGAGCGGCGTGCTCCCCTTTTGCATTTTTGAATTTGCCTTTGTTGTCATGCTGCATATGTTATGACGGCGCTTGCTTATGCGCCTTGCATTTCCCGGCATGATGGATGGCGCGAAAACAATGAGGTAACGATGGCGATTGAGCTGTTTAACAATGGAAAGCATCTGTGCTTGATGTTTTCCGATCTGGTGGAAGAAGACAATGGCGAATCGGTGCAGTCGAATCAGTTTTTGATTGTGCAGGATGGCAATGGCATCTTGCTCGATCCGGGCGGGGTGCTGACCTACAATGAATTATTTGTCTCCATGGGGCGTTTTTTTCCACCCAAGCAATTGCGCTATGTGTTCGCCTCGCATGCCGATCCCGATATCATCGCCTCGCTGCCGCGCTGGCTGCAGGGTTCTGACACCAAGCTCTTGATTTCGCGCATCTGGTCGCGCTTTGTGCCGCATTTCTGTCCCCAGGGCAAAACCGAAGGGCGCATTATTCCGATTCCGGATGAGGGCACTTTGCTGCCGTTTGGCGACACCAATTTTGAAATTCTGCCGGCCCACTTCTTGCACTCGGAAGGCAATTTGCAATTTTACGATCCAGTTTCGCGCATCCTGTTTTCCGGCGATATGGGCGCCTCCATGATGCCGGCCAGCAAAGCCATGGACGCGGTGACAGAGCTGGGGCCGCACTTGCCGCATATGCGCGGCTTTCATGCGCGTTATATGGTCTCGAATAAAGTCTGCCGTTTCTGGGTGGAGATGGTCAGAAAACTCGACCCGGAATGGATTGTGCCGCAGCATGGCGCGCCGCTCAAAGGGCGCAAAGTGATTGCCGAATTTTTGCACTGGATTGAAAACCTTTCCTGCGGCGTGGATTTAATGTTGCAGGATCACTATCAAAGGCCGCAAAAAATCAGCATCAATCAACTCTGAGCGCAGCAGGCAGGCGCGCGGCGGCGCTGGCGGCGCTAAAGCTTTGCGTATCCGGGCAAAAGCGGCGAGAATGCAGGTTTTCACCTTTTCCTGCATTCGCCCATGATCAAGATCAGCCAGAATTTCGACGCCGGCGCCATCACCGTGCTGCAAGCCGACGCCTTTGACGATATCCAACTCGACATCCGCAAAGACAGTCACGCCGATTTTGCGCAATGGTTTTACTTCCGCCTGCAAGGCGCGCGCGGCCAGGCTTGCCGCATCCGTTTCATGAATGCCGCGAAATGCGCTTACCCGGATGGCTGGAAAGATTACCGCGTGTGCGCTTCTTACGACCGCCTCAATTGGTTCCGTGTGAATGACACCAGCTTCGACGGCCAGGTGCTGGAAGTGCGTCACACGCCCGAACATGACAGCGTGTATTACGCCTATTTCGAGCCTTATCCCTGGGAGCGCCATTTAAATCTGATTTCGCATATCGGCCATATGCCGGGCGTGCGCGTGCTGGCGCTGGGCGACAGCGTGGAAGGGCGTGAAATCGATGCGCTGCAATTGGGCAATCCTGATGCGCGCCATAAAATCTGGGTGATTGCGCGTCAGCATCCGGGCGAAACCATGGCCGAGTGGTTTGTCGAAGGCATGTTGCAAGCCTTGACCGATGAATCCAATCCGCTGGGCCGCCAATTGCTGGCCCATGCCTGCTGGTATGTTGTGCCGAATATGAATCCGGATGGCGCTGTGCGCGGCAATCTGCGCACCAATGCCGCCGGGGCCAATCTGAATCGCGAATGGATGACGCCGGACCCCTTGCGCAGCCCGGAAGTGCTGGCGGTCAAGCGCAAGATCGAAGAAACCGGGGTCGATATGTTTTTTGATATCCACGGCGATGAAGGCTTGCCTTACAACTTTGTGGCCGGCAGTGAAATGCTGGAAGGCTTCAGCGCGGAACAACTGGCGCAGCAAAATAAATTTGTCGCCGACTACATGCAAGCCAGCCCGGATTTCCAAAACCGCTATGGCTATGCGGCCGACAAATACAATCAGGACATGCTCAAGCTGGCGTCCAAATACATCGGCCATTATTACAAATGCCTGTCCCTGACGCTGGAAATGCCGTTTAAAGACAATGCCGATTTGCCGGATGCGGTGGTGGGTTGGGATGGCGAGCGCAGCCGCCAGCTGGGCATCGCATTCCTGCAACCGGTCTGGCAGGCGCTGCAAGGTTTGATGGCTAAATGATATGAAACAGGAAATCGAACGTAAATTTCTGCTGCAGGGCGAAGGCTGGCGCGAGCTGGCCAAAGCGCCCGGCGCCACCACTTTATTGCGGCAAGGCTATCTCAGCACCGATCCTGAGCGGGTGGTGCGGGTGCGCATTGAGGGCGATGAGGCGTATTTGACCATCAAGGGTAAAAACGGCGGTGCGCAGGGTTTGGTGCGCGCTGAATGGGAATACCCGATTCCACTGGATGAGGCGCAGGATATGTTGGATGCGCTGTGCAGCGGCGTACTGGAAAAGCGCCGCAGCCGCATTTTGTATCGCGGTTTTTGGTGGGAGGTGGATGAGTTTCTGGGGGCGAATGCGCCGCTGGTGCTGGCTGAAATCGAGTTGGACACGCCGGGCCAGGCGTTTGACAAGCCGGAATGGATAGGGGCCGAAGTCAGCCAGGATATGCGCTATATGAATTCAAATCTGGCGCGGCAGCCGTATTCGACTTGGGCCAAGCCGGCCTGAAGCGGCTCAGGCCGGCGGCAGCGGCGTCACCAGCGGCAATTCCAGCACGAAGCAGGCCCCGGCTCCCGGCGTGCTGTGCGCGCTGATTGTGCCATGCAAGAGCGAGGTGACAATCGTGTGGCTGATCGATAAACCCAGTCCGGTGCCGCCCTGGCCCATTTTGGTGGTGAAAAAAGGGTCGAAGATTTGCCGCAAATTGGCTTCTGAAATACCGTGGCCATTATCTGAAAAGCGCACTTCGACCCGCTCCGGGGCCAGCCGGCGCGCGCTCAAGTGCATCTGCCCGCCCGCCTGGTTGTGCGCGCCGCCGCTGCGCCCGTCAAAAGCATGCAGCAGCGCGTTATTGATGAAATTCGTGATCACCTGGCCAAACGGCCCGGGATAGCTCTCCAGCCAGATATCGGCTTCAATTTCAGTGTGAATCTGATGTCCGCTGACCCTGATTTGATTCATCATGGTGGAGACGATCTCATGGCAGGTTTGCGCCAGTTCAAAGCGGCGGCGCTGCGCGGTGGTGCGATCCACCGCGACTTGCTTGAAGCTGCTGACCAGATCGGCCGCCGCGCTCAGACCGCGCATCAAGACTGCGGTGGTGTCATCGACATCGCTGATGTAATGCTGTAAATCGCTGCGCGCGATGCCCGGGCCGCTGACTTTTTTATTGAATTCCTGTGATTTTTCAATCAAGGCGCTGGTCATCATCAGGCAATTGCCCAGCGGCGTATTCAATTCATGCGCCACCCCCGCCACCATTGAGCCTAGCGCAGCCAGCTTTTCTTGCGCCACCAAATGATTTTGCGCCTGCTGCAGCTGGCGATAGGCGCGCGCATTGTCCAGCGCAATCGCGCCATACGCGCACAGGGTGCGGAAAATCAGCCGTTCGCGTTCGCCATAAGCGTGGCGCGGCATGGCTTGAATACTCATCACGCCCAGCACCTGCTCACCGATCATCAAGGGCGCAAACAGGGCGGTTTGCGTGACCAGTGAGCCGGGAATCAAATTCGGGGTGGCGTCATCCGGGCCGTAATCGCGCAAAATTTCACAGCGTTCGCGAAAGCAGCGCGCCGAATCTGCGCTCGGGTTGTCAATTTGCACGCCAAACGCCGCCAGCACGCGCCCGTTTTCGCGGCTGTAAGCCGGCACCAGGCGCTGTCCGTCGTCAGCCAAAAGCAAAATGATGAAGGTGGTCACATCCAGCAAGCCATGCACATGGCGGTCGAGTGCGGTAAACACCACCGAGATATCCAGTTCTGAGGTGATTTCCTGGCCGATTTTGGATAAGCGCTCCAGGGTGTCAGCGTTTTTTTGCAAAGCATGTGCGCGTTTGGCTTCGATTTGTGCGATTTGCTGATGGTGCAGCGCTTCCGCGCGCGCTTTTTCACTTTCGGCGCGCGCTTGCATGGTTTGATGCTGGATTTGCATCGCAATCGCGCGCTGCGTCGCTTCGCGGTTATGGGTTTTTTCGCGTGCGCTGGAGGCTTCTTCGGCCAGCCGCCAGGCTTGTTCAAATTCGCCTTGCGCGGCATGCGCCTTGGCCAGTTGCGACAGCAGCACATGGCTGACGGTAAAGCCTTCAATCTGCACCGCCAGATTGCGCGCGCACAGCAGATAATGGACTTGCGGGCTGGGGCCGCACATGGCGGCGGGGGGCGGCAGGCAGGGCGCCGCCGGATGTTGTTGCGCGTCGCTCTGGTGGATTTCCGCCAGCACACAGCAGGCGTCAATCTGGCGGTAGGTGTCGCCCATGGCGCGCGCCAATTCCAGCGAATCATGGGCATGCCGCCAGGCGACTTCTATCTGTCCCAATTGGGCCAGCGCATGGGCCTGGCCGCGCCGCGCGGAAATCTGAAAATCGGCATGTTTGAGCGCATCGGCGCGCTCTTGCAATTGGCGGAAACTCTCCAGCGCGCCGGCCCAATCCTGCTGATTTAAATACAATTCGGCCTGACAGGTCAGGGCGTTGGCATAATTGCGCGAAGTACTGACATGACGCAACACCGCCAGCGCGTCTTTGAGTAAATCCTGGGCCGCTTCCAGCCGGCCCAGACGGCGCATGGTTTCCGCGCATTGCAACTGGCACAGCGCGATGCTGCTGGGCCACTGGCGCTCTTGCGCTAAGGCCAGGGCGCGTTGCATCCATTCCAAGGCGCCCTGATGTTCATTCAAACAGTTAAACGCATCGCCGATATTGGTGGCGGCGGTGATGGCGCGCTTGATCTGCCCGGTGGCCAGCGCTGCGTCATAGGTTTCGATCCAGCGGCAGGCGGCTTGACCGAAATCGCTGCGCATTGCGGCGGCTATGCCGTGCATATCCGCAATCCAGGTGCGCAAGGCCAGCGGCAAATCGGCCCGGCCCGGGGCCGGCAGGCGCGGCAGCCAATATTCGCTGGCGCTTTGCGCATTGCACATCAAGGCTTCCGTGGCTAAGGCGCATTGGATGATTTGCAAACGCGTGCAGTCATTCGCGGCGGCGGCAAGTTCAACGGCCTTTTTGCGCTGCGCTTCGCGCAAATGCGCATCGCCCTGATCCAGCGCAATATTCGAGAGCAGCCAATGGCTGTCGATCTGGCCGGTGAGATCATCCTGTTGCTGATAGTCTTGCAGTGCGAGGTGGGCTTGGGTATGCGCGCTGCGCGCATCGCCGCTGAGCCACAGCGCTTCGGCGCGGATCAGGCGGATGCGCGGGGCCAGCTTGGGATCGGCCTCCAACACCCGGCTTTCCTGTTCCGCCAGTTGCAATAGTTGCAATGCTTGCTGGGTATCGCTTTGCCGCTGCAGCCAAGCCAGTTCAACCCGGGTTTGCGCTAATTGCAGCAGCGTCAATTGAAAGGCGTCCGCCAGTCTGGCTTGCAGGCTGGCGCGCGCTTCTTCCGGGGCAAACATGTCCATGATCAGCGACTCCTGGGGCCGCGCGGGCAGGTGAGCGACAGGGCGGCGGCAGCGCCGCATGTTTCGCCTCTGCCGCACAATATGCGGGCGGCTATCGTGGTTGAGCTGAGCCTAATGCTACCGTAAATCAATCTGAGCGGACAGCACTTCTTTGCAGCCGCGAAAGCCTCAGCACACAGCTTGCGCCAAGCCCTGTTCCAGATCGCGCCACAAGTCATGCATGTCTTCCAGCCCGATATACAGGCGCACCAGGGCGGGAGAAACGCCAAAATCAGCTTGCGCATTCGGCGCCGCGCCCTGCAGTGCGACCTGGGCCGGCAGGGCCAGACTTTCGTGACCGCCCCACGACACGCCGCGCTTAAACAGGCGCAAGGCATTGCAAAAGCGCAGCGGATCGTATGCCGCATCGAGTTCAATTGAAAACAGGCTGGAAAAACCGTGCAGATATTGATTGCCCGGCCCGCATTGCCAGGCCGGGTGCAAGATGCGCCGCACCGCTGCATGACTGGCCAGTTTTTCCATCAAGGCTTCGGCGCAGGCCCATTGCGCGCGCAGGCGCACATCCAGCGTGCGCATGCCGCGCAGCAGCAACCAGGCTTCCCACGGCGCCAGCTTGGCCCCGAGATAGGGATAGCTCAAGGCATTTAAAGCCGCGATGCGCGCTTTGCTGCCGGCCACCACCCCGGCCACGGTATCGCTATGCCCGCCAATATATTTGGAGGCTGAATGCAACACCAGATCAATCCCCAGGGCCAACGGCTGCTGGTGCAGCGGCGTGGCCCAGGAATTATCGCAAACCGTCACCACCCCATGCGCGCGCGCGGCTTGCGCGGCATGCGCCAGATCCTGGGTGCGGAAAGTCCAGCTGGTCGGGCTTTCCAGATACAGCACGCTGGCGCCGGGCAGGGCGGCGGCCAGCGCGGCGCGGTCGCAGCCATCCACATACTCTGTGCGCACGCCATAGCGCGACATCAGTTTTTCCAGAAAGCGGTAAGTGTCGGCATACACATCGCGCACACAGACCACGCGCGCGCCGGCCTGCAACAGCGACATCAAGGTCGCGCTGATCGCCCCCATGCCGCTGGAAAAAGCGCGCGCCGCCTCTGCTCCTTCCAGCGCAGCGATTTTTTGTTCAAACGCCTCGACGCCGGGATTGTCGCCGCGCGAATACACATAGGCTTGGTTTTCACCGCGAAAACGCGCCGCCATTTCTTCCACCGTGTCAAAACAAAACAGCGAGCTTTGGAATACGGGCGGCGTCACACTGTGGCGATCTTGCGGGGCATCATGCGCCAGCCGGGTGGCGGCGCGCAGGTCGGCATTCTGCCGGAATGGGGAGTCACTCATGGAAGCTTCACGATTTGCAAGGGAAAACAGCACCGGGCAGGCTTGTGCAACACAGCTGCGCCGGCATTAACGTGGCAAAACCCGGGGGAGTGGTCAAACGCCAAGCCTTACAGGCCCGCGCAGTGTTACATGTGGCAAGAGCGGGCGCAATCGAGTTTTTTTGGGGAAGTCATTAAGATTTTCTAAATGTGATACAACACTGTTTTGCAGCGCATCATACGCGGCGCATGGTTTTGATCGCCGGATTTGTGATTGTGGCAATATTTTTGAGTGAATTTATTTAAATCAAACAGCATGAAAACCCCGCTGCCGCCTTTAAACGCGATGCGCTGCTTTGAAGCCGCCGCCAGACGCCTGAGTTTCACCGCCGCCGCGCGCGAATTGCACGTCACCAACGCCGCCGTTTCACACCAGATCAAAAGCCTGGAACAGTGGCTGGGCGCGGATTTATTTATCCGACGCAATAACCGGCTGGAGTTGACCGCCGCCGGCGAAACCTGGCTGCCGCGCGTGCGCCACGCTTTTTCCCTGTTGCGCGAAAGCACCCGGGAATTATTGGCGCTGCAAGCGGTGCGCCTGCGCCTGGCGGTGCGGCCTGCGTTTTGTTTGAAATGGCTGTTGCCGCGCCTGCCGGATTTTTACGCCAGCCATCCGCAAGTGCATCTGGATCTGGAAACCGAAGTTGACCGCGATTATTTGCATTACGATCTGACGATTGACTACCGCCCGGCGAAGGCGGCGGATTACATCGTGCGGCATTTGTTTTCCACCCCCTTTGTGCCGGTCTGCAGCCCGGCCTATGCGGCGCAGATTGATTGGCAGGGCGATTTGAGCCAGGTGGCGTTCTTGCATGACCGCCCATTGCAAGGCATGCCCGCCTACCCCGATTGGTCGATGTGGCTGGCGGCAGCCGGCGCGCCGCCTTTGCGCAATCAGCGCGGCGCGACATTTTCGACATCGCTCATGAGTATTGAGGCGGCGCTGGCCGGAAATGGCCTGGCGCTTGGCCAAAGCGCGCTGGTGCGGCGCGATCTGCAGGCCGCGCGCCTGCATGTCCCCTTGCCCTGGCATGCCGATTTGCGCATGCCTTACTATTTGATTTACCCCTTGCCGGCGCTCGATAATCCCGGCGTGCAAGCCCTGATCGACTGGTTGCTGAGCCAGGCGCAAGAGGAAGAGCGGCGTGACAGCGCATAAAGATGGTTTCGCCAGATAAAGGCTGTCAGCAGTTTGCTGACAGCAGACATCTGACAGACAAGTGCAAAAGGAAGCATTACACTTTGCCATCATACTAACAATATCCCTGCAAAAGCGGGTCAATCAGACCACGCTTTGTATCCTTTGCACAAGCAAGATTCATAGCGCCGCGCAAGCGGCTGCCCCCCCATACAGGAGTATTTTCATGGCGCGCACACTGCTTTCCACCACCTTGCTGCTCACCTGCCTGGCCGCCCCCTTGGCGCAGGCCGTCACATGCGGCACATACAATCGTTTCATCTGCACCGGCCCGGGCTTTGAATATGGCGGCGGATTTGCGCCCAACGCCGGCGAATACGGCGGCTTTGGCGGGGCCGCCGCCTGCACCCCCAGCCGCACCCCGGTGATTTTCGTGCACGGCAATGGCGACTCCGCCAATTCCTGGGACGCGCCGCCCTCCCAAGTGCCGGGCTACGCCAAACCGCCGCATTCGGTGTATCAGCAATTCAAAGCCGCCGGCTATAAAGACTGCGAATTATTCGGCGTCACCTGGCTCTCCTCTTCCGAGCGCGGAACCGATTACGCCAATTACCACCAGCCGGCGAAATACGACATCCTGATGCGTTTCATCAATGCCGTAAAAAAACACACCGGCAAAACCAAGGTTGACATCATCGGCCATTCCATGGGCGTCTCGCTTGCCATCGCCACCATGAATTATTACAGCGCATGGGGCAATGTGCGCCGCTTCATCAATGTCGCCGGCGGCATCAATGGTCTGGATTCCTGCATCTGGACCGGCTACGCCAACCCGATGGTGCCCACTTGCGGCTCGCAAAATGTGTTCAATCCCTGGATTTTCGGCTTTTATCCGAATATTTACGGCAATAACCCCTGGACCGGCACAAGCTGGAGCGGCTCGCTGCCGAATGCGGCGATCAGCAATCCCGGGGTCAATTTTTACACTGTGCACGCCGGCTTGAAAGACCAGTTTATGTGCAGCACCGTCTCCAACCGCGCCATTTGCAGCAAAGCGCCCTTGTTGCGCAGCGCGCCGAACCTCAAAGCCCAGCTGGATATCGGGGCCGGCTCCGACACGCTGGCGATCAACTGGGATTGGAGCACCGGCTCGCCCTGGAATCAGCAGGGCGGCGACTGGGATGGGGTGGGCCACTTCCACGCCAAAACCAATGGCGGCAGCATTTTCGTCAAAATGCTGTCCACCACCTGCACCAGCGGTTGCGCGGCAGACTATCAATACGGGCCGGTGCAAGCGAATTAAAGGACATATATAAGTCAGCGCCCGGCATGGTGTTATGCTGATTCCTTTGTGATCATCAGCATATCGCCATGCCGCACCGTCATTTATTCGCCAATCTGCAACGCGGCGCCGCTGCGCGCCGCAATAAACTGGTGTCCGCCGCCGAGGCGGTGAATTTGATCGCCAGCGGCGACACCATCGCCACCGGCGGCTTTGTCGGCATCGGGTTTGCCGAAAGCCTGGCCCTGGCCTTGGAAGCGCGTTTTTTGCAAAGCGGCCAGCCGCGTGACTTGACGCTGGTGTACGCCGCCGGGCAGGGCGATGGCAAACAGCGGGGCTTAAACCATTTCGGCCACGATGGCATGCTGGCCAAAGTCATCGGCGGACATTGGGGCTTAGCGCCGGAAATGCAAAAACTGGCGCTGGAGAACCGCATTCAAGCCTGGAATCTGCCACAAGGCGTGATCAGCCACCTGTACCGCGAAATCGCCGCGCGCCGCCCCGGCGTGATCAGCAAAGTCGGACTGGGCACCTTCGTCGATCCGCGCCATGGCGGCGGCAAACTCAATCCGCGCACCCTTGAAGAACGGGTGCAATTGATTCAACTCATGGGCGAGGAATATCTGTTTTATCCCGCCTTCCCGATTCATGTCGCTATCATCCGCGCCACCAGCGCGGATTTAAACGGTAATTTGAGCATGGAGCGCGAGGCCCTGACCTTGGACAGCCTGTCAATCGCGATGGCGGCGCACAATAGCGGCGGGATCGTGATCGCCCAGGTAGAGCGCATGGTGGAAGCCGGCAGCCTGAACCCGCGCCAAGTCAAAATCCCCGGCGCCCTGGTTGATTGCGTGGTGCTGGCCGACAGCGCAGAACACCATATGCAAACCTTCGCCGAAAGCTATAACCCGGCGTTTTCCAGTGAAATCCGGCTGCCCGCCACCAGTCTGGCCCCTTTTGCGCTGGACGAACGCAAGCTGATCGCGCGCCGCGCCGCGCTCGAATTGCGCGCCAATCAAGTGGTGAATCTGGGCATCGGCATGCCCGAAGGCGTGGCGCGCGTGGCGGCGGAAGAACATGTGCTGGATTTATTCACCCTGACCACTGAAGCCGGCATTTTCGGCGGCGCGCCGGCGGGCGGCTTGAATTTCGGCGCCGCCATCAACCCCGACGCCATCATTGACCAGACTTACCAGTTTGACTTTTACGATGGCGGCGGCTTGGATTGCGCCGTGCTGGGCCTGGCGCAAGCCGACGCCGCCGGCAATTTGAACGTCAGCCGCTTCGGCCCCCGCTTAGCCGGGGCCGGAGGCTTTATCAATATCAGTCAGAACGCCAAAAAAGTGGTCTTCATCGGCACATTCACCGCCGATGGCCTGGAAATCGCCATCGAAGACGGGCGCTTGCGGATCGTGCAAGAAGGCCGCCAGCGCAAATTTGTGCAAGCGGTTGAGCACCGCACCTACAGCGCTGCGCAAGCCTTGAAACGCGCCCAAGCCGTTACCTACATTACTGAGCGCGCGGTATTCGTGCTGCAAGCCAATCCTCAGGCAGATCAGCATGGCGCGCCGCAACTGTGTTTAACAGAAATCGCCCCCGGCATGGATTTGCAGCGGGATATTTTGGCGCAGATGGATTTTATCCCCGCCATCAGCCCGCAATTGAAAACCATGGACGCGGCGATTTTCCAGCAAGCCGCCTTGGCCTTGCGCGAGCGCCTCTTGCACAAAGGCTGGGAGCAACGTCTGCAACTCGATTTGGCGCGCGGCCTGTTTTTCATTGATCTGGAAGCATATGAAGTGATGCGCCGCGAAGACATTGAGGCGATCCGCCAGGCCGTGCAAGCCGCGCTGCAGCCCGCGCGCGAAGCCGGGGTGAAACCGGTGGCGGTGGTCAACTATGACAATTTCAGCATCCGCCCGGAACTGCTGGACGCCTACATCGAATTCGCGCGCGAAATGGAGGCGCATTATCAAAGCGTGACGCGCTACACTCGCAGCGCTTTTATGCGCGGCTTTTTTGACCAGGCCTTTGCCGCCCATCAGGCCGCAGCGCAAATGTTCGCCAGCAAAGAGGAGGCGATGCGCAGCATTATTTGACTGCCGCCACCAGCCTGATGGCGCGCATTGCATGCCGCGCCTGCCCCCGGCAAATATTTCATCAACAAGCCGCATCAGCCCGATTGGCCGCGCGGCAATCCGGCAGCGCCCCCGGCTGTCGCGCCGCTGTGGTAAAAAAGCCTTACTCCTTTCGTTTTTTTCATCATTTCTTGATACGCCAGCCGGCAGCCGCATCCGGCTTGGTATGATGCAGCGATGGCCGCACGCCCCGTCAGGCAAGATCGGGCGCGATATCGGCCACAAAGCACCCGCTGTTTTCCGTTTTGCTTTGCGACTGATCAGTTATATTTTTATCTGTATCGTTAGAGGAAAAGGAGGCCGCAGATGGCCGCAACCGCCACAACCGGCGCCGCCGACGCAGCCAGCGCAGACCAGCCGCCCCAGGTGTTTATCCTGGACGTGGACGGCGTCATGACCAATGGCCAGTTTTACTACAGCGCAGAAGGCAAGGCTTTCAAAGTCTTCGGCGCGGATGACAACGACGGCCTTTCCCTGCTCAAACCGCATCTTGAAATCCGTTTCGTCACCGGCGACAAAAAAGGCTGGGACATCAGCGCGCGCCGCATCGTGCAAGACATGGGCTTTGCGCTGGACTTGGTGTCCACCATCCGCCGCATCGACTGGATCGCCGAGCGCTACGACCCGAAGCAGGTGATTTATATGGGCGATGGCATCTTCGATCACTACGTGATGCGCGAAGTCGCGTATGCGATCGCGCCGGCCAACGCCGATAAAAACGCCAAATTGCATGCCCACTATGTCACCGAGCGCATGGGCGGCGACCGTGCGGTGGCCGAAGCCAGCCTGCACATTCTGGAACGCTTTTTTACCGCGTATGATCCTTCCGCCTTGCCGCAAAGCAAGGTCGCCATGTCTGGGGAGTGGAAAGTATGATTCATCAGCGACTTGAGAACTTTCTCAATAAAAAACGGTGCACCCTGCTTGGCGTGGGGCCGATGAGCGTCAATTGTGTGGACGCCACGATCGAATTGGCGAATCAACATGAAGTGCCGATTATCTTGATCGCCAGCCGGCGCCAGATTGACTCGGAAGAATTCGGCGGCGGCTATGTGAATAACTGGACCACGCAGCAATTTGCCGATTATGTGATTGATCACGATAAAAAAGGCAAAATCCTGCTCGCGCGCGACCACGGCGGCCCCTGGCAAAACACCAAGGAAAAAGAACAAAACTTAGGCTTGCGGCGCGCCATGGATTCCGCCAAAGCCTCTTACCGCGCCGACCTGGAAGCCGGATTTCAAATCTTGCATATTGACCCCAGCGTCGATATTCACGGCCAGCCGCATGTCGATGAAGTCTTGGACCGCGTCTTTGAGCTGTATGAATATTGTTACGCCCAGGCGCTGCAAATGGGGCGCGAAGTGATTTTTGAAATCGGCACCGAAGAGCAAAGCGGCTCCACCAATTCGCAAGAAGAGCTGTCTTACACCCTGAATGCAATTCAACAGTTTTGCCGCAAAAACCACTTACCAGCGCCATCCTTCGTCGTGATTCAGGCCGGCACCCGCGTCATGGAACGGCGCAATGTCGGCTCTTTTGACAGCCCGATCCGGGTGGCGGAAGAAATCCCGGCGGAAATCCAGCTGCCCAAGATGATCGAAATCTGCAACCGTTTCGGCATCTTCATGAAAGAACACAATACCGATTACATCTCCAACGAAGCCTTGCAATGGCATCCGCGTTTGGGCATTCATGCGGCGAATGTGGCGCCGGAATTCGGCGTGGCCGAATCGCTTGCCCTGTTGCATATTCTGGAGAGCAATGGCTTGCAAAAACATGCCGATCGCTTTATCGAAATCGCCTACCAATCGCGCAAATGGGATAAATGGATGTTAAAAGACAGCAAGGCGGATGAGCGCGAACGCGCCATCATCGCCGGCCATTATGTCTTCGCCACCCCGGAATGCCAGGAATTGAAAGCCCGGGCTGAGAGCGAATTGGCGCAAAAAGGCATCAAACTCAATGACTATCTCAAACAACAGGTCAAACACAGCATCATGCGCTATTTGACCAATTTCCGACTGGTGGCGGCGTGAGAAAGGTGATGAGATGAAACGGGTCGCAACAATCATATTAAATCGCAATCTGCCGGAAGTGACCAACAGCTTGTACGATCACTTGCAGCATTACGATGGCGCATTAACCGATATCTACATCGTTGAAGCCGGCTCAGACGATGAGCGCTTAGCGCGCCATTACACCTGGCATGCGAATTCAGCCGAGGCGCGCAAACACGGTCTGCGCTATTGCCGGGGCATGAATTACGGCTTATTCCAGCTGTGGCAAGACGGAAAATTCAGCCAATACGATGCTTTTTTTCTGCTCACCAATGACACCGAATTTGAGCATAAAGCCAGTATTGCCCCCTTGATGAGTATTCTGGACACCCATCCGCACCTGGGCATTTTGTCGCCTTGCGCGGCGCGCTGGGGCGAACGGCTCTTGATGCACGAACACGCCACCAAATATTTCTGGTTCATCCACAACAACGCCTATTTACTGCGGCGCCAGTTTATTGAATCGATTTTCAACCCGGAAGATGAACGCCATTTCCTGTTTGATGGCGATAACTTCCGTGGCTATGGCGCCGAAAGCGAGCTGATCGCCAAAGCCTATGCCAATGACTGGGCGGCGGCGATCACCACCGAAGTGATCGCCGGCGAAAACGAATCGCATCTGCTCAATAAAGTGGATTTGATCAAAACCGAAGGCTATGAAGAAAATCTGCGCCTGTATGTGGAAGAAGGGCGGGCCTGGATGCGCAAAAAATACGGCTTTAACAGCCGCTGGTCGATGCAGCAATATGTGAAAAGCTTTTACGACCATTTCTTTGACTTCCATCCAGAATACGAAGCTTACAAAATTTAAGGGGCAGAGCCATGCAAGTGATTGAAAAACCCTGGGGCCGCGAAGAGGTCATCGAAATCAATGAGCGCTACATGATGAAAAAACTCACCATGTGGAAGGGCCATCGCTGCAGCATGCAATATCACAATATCAAGTGCGAAACCATTTACGTGCTGTCCGGCCAGCTGCGCATTTACGCCGGGCCGGATCTGGAACATCTGGATGCGCGCATCTATACCGGTGGCGAAACCATCACCATCAAACCGGGCACCGTGCACCGCATGGAAGCAGTGGAAGACAGCGTGTATCTGGAAGCCTCGACCCCGGAAATGGAAGACGTGGTGCGCTTATCCGATGACTATAAGCGGGTGCCGGCATGAGAATCTGCATTCCGACTGCCGGCACCGGCAGCCGGCTCGGCGAATTAACCCGCTTCATCAATAAATCCCTGGTGGCCCTGGCGAATCGCCCCACGATTTGCCATTTAATCGAGCAATGCCCGGCGGATGCGGAATTTGTGATTGCTCTGGGCCACAAAGGCGATCTGGTGCGCCAGTTTCTGGAATTGGCCTACCCTGAACGGCGCTTTTACTTCGCCGAAGTCAGCCCGTTTGAAGGGCCGGGTTCCGGCCTCGGCCTGTCTTTGCTGGCCTGCCGCGAATATTTGCAACAACCCTTTGTTTTCATGTCCTGCGACACACTGGTGCGGCAAGCCCTGCCGCCCCTGACGCAAAACTGGATGGCCTATGCGGAACAGGTGGCGCAGCTGGGCCATTACCGCACCCTCCAGGTGCAGGACGGGCAAACCGTGGCGGTGTGTGAAAAAGGCCAGGGTCAGCCCGGCAGCCATTTTGCCTATATCGGCTTAGCCGGAATCGTGGACTATGCCGCCTTTTGGCAAGCCATGGAAACCGGCGGGGCGGAAGCGATTAACACCGGCGAAGCACACGGCCTGCGCGCCTTGCTGGCCGCCGCGCGCCCGGTCGCCGCCTTTGGTTGCACCTGGTATGACACCGGCAACCCGGCTGCACTGGCGGCAGCGCAAGCGGCGTATGCCGAACCCGGCGCGCCGAATATTCTGCCCAAGGCGAATGAGGCGATCTGGTTTGTCGGCGACGATGTGATCAAATTTTCAGACGACCAAAGCTTTATCGCCAACCGCGCCTTGCGCGCGCAGGAAATCGGCGAATTTGTGCCGCGCCTGACCGGCTTGCGCAAAAACATGTACAGCTATAAAAATGTGCGCGGCAAGGTTTTATCAGAATGCGTCACCCTGCCGGTATTTGAAAAGCTGCTCACCCATTGCCGCCATTTCTGGCAGCCGGCAGTGTTGACAGACGCCGCGCGCGATACCTTCAAAGCCAGCTGCCGCAAGTTTTACCGCGACAAAAGCCTGGAGCGCATCGCCCTGTACTATAAAAACTTTGGCACACAAGACGGCGCCGAAGACATCAACGGCCAACCGCAACACACCCTGGCGCACGTGCTGCAACAAGTGGATTGGGAATGGCTGGCGGATGGCGGGGCAGGGCGCTTTCATGGCGACTTCCATTTTGAAAACATCCTCATGTCAGACGATGGCAGCTTTACTTTTCTCGACTGGCGGCAGGATTTCGGCGGCTCCTTATCCACTGGCGATGTGTATTACGACCTGGGCAAACTCTTGCACGGCCTCATCATTTGCCATGAGCTGATCGCCAAAGATTTATACGAAGTGCACAGCGATCAAAGCGGCATCCATTACGACTTTTTGCGCAAGCAAATCCTGGTCGAATGCGAACAATATTTCATGCACTGGCTGGCGCAACACGGCTATGAAGTGAAAAAAGTGCGCGTCATGTGCGCCCTGATTTATCTCAATATTGCCGCCTTGCACCATGCGCCGTATTGCCATCTCTTGTATGCACTGGGTAAAAACATGTTGGCGCAAGCCTTAGCCGACTGAAGGAATATTTATGGCAATTATTGATATTGATTTTGACATCAGCCGCGCGGTGATCCGCTTTGAAGATGAAATCAGGCCGGAATGTCTGGATTCAGACACCTTGCTATTTGAATTCATCAATAATGACGGCGTCTTAAGCTATGCCGTCATCAAATATCAATACATGGATTTTGGCGACGAAAATGTGGTCGTGCCGGTGCTCTACCCGGAAAAACTCTTGACCATGGTGATGCCGCGCTATGGTGAAGCGAAAGTCGGCTTTTATGTCAACGGCCAGTTGTGGCAAGCCGAGCAGATCCGCTTCACCGCGCGCATGCTCAATCTGGCCATGGACCCCCTGAGCCTGAATGTGGCGCGCATTCAACTGCCGCAAAAACCGGGGCGCGTGGCGGTGATGACGCAAACCTATAATGAAGGCAAGATGCTCAAATATTGGGAAGAGTATTACGCCGCCAAAGTGGGCTATGAAAACCTGTTCGTGATGAATAATCACAGCACAGATGGCAGTTGCGAACTCCTGCACCCCAAAACCAGCGTCATCAATATGCCGGAAGCCCCGGTGCAACACGATCATTTTTCCCAGGCGCAAGGCTATTTGCAACGCTTTTTGCTGCTCAAATACGATTGGGTGATCAAGGTCGATACCGATGAATTGCTGGTGTGTGAAGGCGATCTGGTGCAAACCCTGATGAACACCGCCCCCGGCACCTATACCCCGGAACAGGGCGTGGAAGTGATTCACGACACCGAAAAAGAAGCACCATTTGACTGGACGGGCAAGGTTGCGCCGCAGCGCAAACATTATGTGCTGGGCACTGAATTTTTAATCCGCCCCATCATCAGCACCGTGCCCTCCACCTGGACCTCGGGCAATCATATGTGCCACGAGTTATACAAACCTTTGCCGGGTTTTTATTCCGTCCATCTGAAATATTTCGACCATGATTTTTTGCTCTCCAAAAATAAAAAATGGTCGGAAATGACGCAAACCCAGCACGAAACCACCACCTGCCGCCAGATCACAGATTTGCAGGAGCTTGGATTGCAAGGCATTTTTGATTTGACCCTGAAGGAAATCAACGACCGTTTAGCGCTGCCGCCGCTGCCGCTGCCGGCCTGGTTTCCCAGCCGTTTTTAAACCCGCAGGAGCGAGACATCCAGCAGGCCGGCTTATCGCTGCGCGATAAGCCGGCGGCCGACAGCGGTGGATAAACAAAGTAATAGGAAGCAGAAAGACGATATGGAAACCATCTTGCGTACCCGCTGCGCCGTCACCGGCGCCGAAGATTTGGAACCCTTGTACAAATTTGAAAAATTTCCCGTGTTCATGGGTTGCGTCAAGCATCCGCCTGAGCAGGATGTGTACGCCGATATGGATTGGTGGATCAGCAAGAGTTCCGGCTTAATCCAATTGCGCTCACTGATCCCGCTGGAAATCCTGTACCCGGAAGCACATGGCGCCGGCGCCATCGGCGCCATGTGGGCCAAACACCACCAAACCCTGGCCGCCTTCATCCACCAATACGCGCCGAAATCGGTGCTGGAAATCGGCGGCGCCAGCGGTATTTTGGCGCGTGAATATGGCAAATTGGCGCAAATCGACTGGACCATTATCGAACCCAATCCGGCCCCGGTCGAAGGCTGTCCGGCGCGCTATATCAAAGGCTTTTTCGGCCCCGATTTCGCCTACGACCGCACGCCCGACACGATTGTGCACGCGCATTTATGGGAACATATTTACGAGCCGGAACGTTTCATGGCGCATTTAGCCGGCTTCATCCAGCCCGGCCAGCGCCTGCTGTTTGCCTTGCCGAATATGCAAGAATGGATGGAGCGCTGCTACACCAATTGCATGGATTTTGAACACACCATTTTCTTAACCGAACCCTATGTCGAGCACATGCTGGCCAAATATGGTTTTGAGATTGAGAAAAAAGAACTGTTCATGCCGGATCACAGCATTTTCTACGCCGCCGTCAAAACCGGTCAGCCTTACGACAAACCCTTGCCGGCGGATTTGTACGAAAAAAACCGCGCCTGCTATCTGAATTATGTGGATTACCATAAAAAACTGATTGCAGAACTGAATGCACACCTGGCCAGTACCACCCGCCCGACGTTTTTATTCGGCGCGCATATTTTTGCGCAATCCTTAATCGGCTTCGGCCTGGATCAAAGCCGCATCGTCAGCCTGCTCGACAACGACCCGAATAAGCAAGGCCGGCGATTATACGGCACGAGTCTGATGGTGCAATCGCCGCAATGCCTGCGCGATATGCCCAATCCCTGCGTGATCTTGAAAACCGGGGTGTATAACAAGGAAATCAAAGAACAGATTTTGGGATCGATTAACCCGAATGTGGAGTTTTTTGAATAAAGACAGCGCAGCTATTCAGCCGTCAACCTCCGTGTTGTCATTCCCGCCTGGCGCAAATAGACGCCATCTGAACGCCGCGCCAAAAATTCCCCTCCGTCAAAAGGGGGGGGCAGGCGCAGCCTGACGGGGGGCCGCCTTGGCGGCCTGCCACGCCCGGCGCAGCCGGTTTATTTCACACCTTTTGCACGAAATGCTTGTCGCTTGCATCCACAACAAGCACAGCTGCGCCAAATTGAGCAGGCCAAACAGAAATAGACAGGCCAGCCAAACAAGGCTGGCCTGTGTTGCAACCTTTACTGCGGCCTGTACGTCACCGTCAAATTATAATTCCCCGCCGCATAGCCCTTCAGCAAGACATAGGCGTCGCCATTCGCGCTGAAATTAATCGAACAGCTTTCAGTGGAGGTCGAGCCGGCGGACTTGCAGTCATAGCTGCTGGTGGTCGGCACGCTGGTTTTGCGGGTGTACAAATCAATATCGCCAGTGCCGGTGGTTTTTGCCATGAAAGCGCCGCCGGCGCCGACTTTAAACGGTCCGAAGCTCTTGGTGGCGTTTAAGGCCAGGCTGCCGCTGAAGGTTTCAGTTTTATCGCCCGGAACCACAATCGGGCCATCGCTGCCCAATTCGACGGCAAACGCCAGTGCAATCTTGGCGAATTTCAAGGCGTGATCCGCTTTATTGCCCATAAATGCATAGGTGTCATTCACCGTATGCATATTCGGATTATCGGTGGCGTCGCTCGCTTCACAGGGGAAGGAGGCATAAAAACCGGCGTTATGCCAGGAACCATGATCAGAACAGGCATAGCCGCACGGCTCGCTGGCCACCGTCACGCCGGGCAAATAGGTTTTGATCAAATTGATGATGAAAGTATTCTGGCTGTTATCGGTATAGTCCGAGACCATCCAGATATCGGTGCTGGAACCCTTGTAATTGGTTAAATCCAAATTCAGCACACCGGCCACTTTCACATTATTGGTCTTGAAATTATTCGCGATATCTTTCGAGCCTAATAAACCGACTTCTTCCGCCGCATAGCCCATGATTTTAATCGTGCGGCGCGGTTTATAGCCGTTGGCCACAATCACGCGCAAGGCTTCCGTCAAGCTGGCGATGCCGGAAGCGTCATCATCCGCCCCCGGCGCCTTGCTGGTTTCCGTCATGCTGGCGCCGGATAAAATCGAATCCAAATGCGCCCCCATCACCACCACCTCAGACCCATTATCCGTGCCCTGGATCGTCAAAATCACCGACTTTTGCGGGAAATTCGCGTGCGTGTATTGCGTTACGCTGATATCGCTGCGTCCGGCAGTCATGCTTTTCCATTTATTCAAGAGCCAATTCGAGGCGCTCACGCCGACATTGGTTTTGTAATAGCGGTTTGCGAAGGATGTGGACATATCGACAATGGTCTGGCCGATATTCGCCGCCTGCATGCCCGGCAACATCGCATTCACTGTGCTTTGCTGATCAATCACATACGAAGGGCGCACTGCCGCCAGGGTGGGGCTGGGCCCGGCTAAGGCGGCGCGCGCCTCGGCTTCGCTGGCGTGCGCCATATAGCCGCCGCATTGGCGCAGTTTTTCATGCACGGCGGCCGAGAGCCGGCTCAAATGCGCCTCATCGACTTGCAGCATATGCACCTGCTCCTGACGCGCAAATTCGCCACTCACCGCCTGCCGCCATTTGCTGGCGGCCGGGGCTGCGCCGGGAACCACGCCTTGCAATTCATGCATGGCTTTTTCACCCAGCGTGATCCAGACTTTTTTGCCGCCGGGCGCGCCAACAGCGCTGGCCTCATGCGCCAAGGCAGGCAGGCTGCAGCTCAAGAACAGGCTGGCGAGCAAACAGGGCAGTGCGCGGCGGTAAGCCGCCGAAGTGTTACGGTTCATCATCATGGTCTCCTGATAATATTGAAAGCATCCGTACGGGGACAGATGGCCGGCATCCGGGCGGCTTGGCGCGCCGGTCTGCTGAGCTATTTGATTGTAGGGGAAGGCGGCAAGCGGCCTTTTTTACTGTATTTTTTAACATGGCGTACCGGCATTGCTGTTGTAATTACAGCAAAAAGCCGCAGACGCCGATGCCGTTGCGCAACTTTGCTTTACGCGTATGCACCCGCCAGCACCAAGCCGGGAAAAGCTGAAAAAAACGGCCCCGCCCGCCGTGTGTGACATGACGGCGCCGTACAATCCGGGCTTTGCACATGACAGGTGAACCGCGATGCCGCCCCGATTGTTATATGCCTTGCTCGCCTTGGCGATTTTTGTGATTGAAGTTTTGATCGCCACCCGTTTTGTCGATTTGTCATTTATACGCGGCAGCGTGGGGGATTTTCTGGTAGCGGGTTTGCTGTATTGCCTGGCGCAAGCCATCCGCCCCAGCCAGCCCGGCCCGCTGGCCTGTGCGGTGTTTGTTTTTTCCTGCGTGGTGGAAGCGGCGCAATATATCCACCTGGCCGACCTGCTGGGCTTTGCGCGCGGCAGCGTGTGGCATGTCTTGCTGGGCAATGTGTTTTCCTGGCTGGATATCGTGATGTATTTGCTGGGATGCGCAGCGGCGTATGGGCTGGATGTGCTTTACCGCAGAAAACAAGCGGTGCATTGAGTAAATGCCGGCAGGAGTGTTTCCACAGCATGCGCTGGGCGACAGCTTCGCTGCTGCATAGCCGGGCTTTCCAGGCTGTGCGAAATGCGGGCAGGCCAAGTGTGGGCAGCACGGGCGGGGTGAATTTTGCTGCGCTGGCCTGCTTCTCTTAGTCGCATCAGGTCTGCGCCCTGCAATTTACGGCTTGCGGGCGGGACTCAGCCCCGATTAGTGCGGGTCAAAAAAACGGCGCCAAAGTTGTTCCAGAATCGGCCAATTTTGCATGGTGATGGTTGTCTTATGTTCAGGCCAGCATTCATTCAAGCGCATGCACGCCACCGTTATCCCGGTTTTCACACTCAAAGATACAAGCGCTGCCAGTTGCCGGCGCCGCCGGCATCCGGTGTGCGCCAATGACGGCTATAACAAATCCGCCGCCGCTTCAATCGCGCAGGTATATGCGTTTTCCAGCCACTGTTCAATATCCGCCAGGGCATAACCCAAGGCCAGCAAAGCAGCCTTGACCTGGGCTGCGGCGGCGCCCATGAATTGCAAGAATTTGGCAATCGCCTCGCCGATCTGGCCAAAGAAGTCTTTCAATATCTGCGCCAGCGCATTCACATTATTGCCCAGCCAGGCCCAGGCCGCTTTGACCCAATTCACAAAGCTTTGCAGATCATGCAAAGCAGCTTGCAAGAGCTGGCCGAATTGCTGTTTCAAGGCCGCCAGCAGGCTATCGGCCACATGTTGCAAGCTGCCCGCTGCCTGACTGAGATTGATATCGATCAGGGTGCAAGGCTGGCTTTGCGAACCGAGGTGCAAATCCGCGCCATACAGCTGGAAGTCGAAATACCCTTTCACCACAAATTCGCTCAGCGATGCTGCCAGATTCATGCCGGCAGCCGCCTTCAAGTCCGGCAGCGGAATCGCCGGCGTGAGGGTGACGCCAAACACTGTAAATGAAGGAATCTCAACGTTTTGCCAGCCGAAATCAAAAGAAAACGCCGCACTGCAATCCTGGCTCTTCGGATTCCAGGAAAAATGCAGGCTGTCATCGCCCCATGTGCCGCAAGTTCCCGCACTGGCTCCGGCATTCACCTTGGCATCGAATTGCAAAACGCCTTGCTCATCCAGCATGCCTTGTGTGTCGGCCTGGAAAACATCGAGCAGGGACAGGTAGCAAGAGGTGTAAAAACGCACCGGATTGCCATTGTTGATGCCGGGCACGGTTTCTCCGCCCGGGGTCAGCGCCAGCGCCAATTTCGGGCCGCTGCTGCCGGGCGCATTGCTTTGCTGGTTCCAGTCTGAAATTTTCAAGACCGAACCCAGACACATAGGCTGTTGCAGCAAGAGATAGCCTTTAAAGCCGGCGCTGGCGCTGGCTTTTTCCTGCAACACAATCGAGAGCTTCACGCCTTCGCCCAGCAAAGTGAAATCGGCTTGCAAGCCAAACCCCATGGGATAGGGGCCATGCTGCCCGACTGAGACCAGCTGCGCGCCTTCGACAAACCAGAATTCAAAGTCTTGCACTTGAATCAGATTATCGACAAATTGCATCACATCCGCCATCGCGCCCTGGCCGGCCTGGCGCAGCGCCGCCGGCGAGCAATCCAGCATGAAGGCGGCTTCCAGCAGATTGGAAAGCGTGAGCGGCGCGTTTTGCGCCTTGGTCCACACGGCAACCCCGTTTGGCGCCTCGAAATCCACCACCTCACATTCAAAGCCGACATCAAAACAATATTGCGGCTGTTGCGGATTTTGCAGTGTGATATCGCCGCCAAAGCCGATTGTCACGCCGCCGCCCTGTGCGCTCAAATCCAGATCAGCTTCGCATTCATTAATCGTGAGGGTCGGAATGCCAAACGCCTGCGGCCAATCTTTCAAACTGAGTTTCAGCGTGACATCGCCGCTTGCCGCCTGCAGTGTGCCGCTTAAATCCAGTTCGATATTGATGCTGGGGTCGGGGTGAAAATGTCCGCTGGCGCTGGCGCTCAATGTGCCGCCTGCGCTGGCCGGGTTGTCCCATTCCAGGCTGAACCCGTCAAATTCAAAGATATTCGTGCTGTGCGCGCTGAATCGATCTTTCAAAATCGCCAGCAGCTTGAGCGCGCCGCCATCGCGTTCAAAGGAGGCGAACAAATCCAATTCCATGCCATCGCCCAGGAAGCGGCTGAGGGCAGGCATGCTGTCGCTTAAAGACAGGGAGGAAAAGAAAGCGACGCCCGGTTTGATGTCAAAATCCGCGCCCAGCGCCGGCACTTGCTGCGCGCTCAAGAGCTGCAAATCGCTCAGAGTGGATGAAGGCGCTTCCTTGGTCGCGAACACCAGTCCGGTATGGTTCAATCTTAAAATCTGCAGCGGCGGCCAGATATTGCCCGGAGTCCAGCTGTCGACCTCAATGCCGAACAAAATCCCGCACGCGCCGTCTTTATACTGCAGGCGCAAAGCGGCATGGCTGAAATCATTTCCGCTGTAGCTGATACAACCCGTGCCGGAAAAATTGACATCGCCGCCGGCTTCGCGCTTGAGCGTCAGCTCGCCCTGTTTCAAACCCAGCTGATTCGCCGGGTTCCAATTCAGCATTTGCGGCCATACCGCTTGCAGCTGCCAGGCCAGACTTTCGCCCATGCTGGCGCTAAGTTCCAGATCGACCCCGGCCCCGGTTTTTTTGAAGTGCGCCACAATGCTGGCGTCCGGGTATTGCGTGCTGCTGAGCGTCACGCTGGCGCCATCGCTTTGCGCTTGCAGCTTTAAATTCACGCCGGAACTGGTTTGCAAGACCAGATTGCGGCTGGCCGGATCGACATGCAAGCTGGCGTCCGGGCCTAATTGCAAGGTGATGCCGAGCAGATAAAAATTGATCACATCGCTGATCAGGCCGCTGAAAAAATCATGCGGCACACTGATGCTGTTGCCGCCGCCTTGCTGCAATAAGCCGTTCAGGCTGCCATACACATCGTCATTTGCGCTCATTTCATTGCCCCATATTGGCCAGGGCCTGACGCGCAAACTGCGTGGCGGAGGCGCTGATTTGCGCCAGATTCTGGCTCAGGTAAGTATTCAAGGCCGCCAGCAAATGCTTCTTGCTGTCATCGCTGTTGAGTAAGCCATTCACAAATGGATCAAACGCCTGGCCCTGGGTGAGCGTGATTTGCACGGAGATATCCGCCGGATTGGCGGCCAGCACGATGCTGCTGAATGTGATCTCCAGATTGCTGGCCGTATCGCCGCTGGCGCTTTGCACTGTGCTTACGCCAAGCGGGCTGTTGCTGTCTGCCGGTTGCAGCATGAGGGTCAGCGTGCCGCCCACTGCAATCGGATTGGGGGAATGATTCACGCTCACACTCACCGTAAATGGACTGACCAGGGTAAACGGCGGATTCGGCACGGTCATGCGCTGGCCCTTGACAGTGAGCGTCGGCCCGGGATTTAAGCGCCCCAATAAAAAGCTGGTGTTGGATTGTGCGGCGGAAAAACTGATGCCGGCAGCCGGCGCCAGCAAATTCGACAAACCTGTGGCGCTCAAATTGCTCATCGACAGATCGTTCATACTGACCGGGATGCCTTGTACGGTCTGCTGCGCCAGCGTGCCCGGAATCGTGATCGGGCCGGGGTTCCAGGGTTCCAGCTGCGGCGAAGTATTGCCCAGCACCAGCACCGGCACATATAAATAACTGTTGGCGTCATTCACGGCCCCGCGCATGCGGTTGTAGAGATAAATATCAACCGCATTGCTGTCATCATCGCCGCCGCCGCTGGCCAAGGCGGTGCTGCCCATGACTTTATTGATGGCGTTATTGAGTTGCTCCTGCAATGTCTTTTGCACTTGGCTTAAATTGTCCGCACTGTTGAGCGATTGATTGAAGTTGCCGGTCAATTGCTTTTGCATATCCGGTGTTTGTATCGCGCCTTGCAAAAATTGCGTCCAGACGCTGACAAAGGGCTGGGTGTATTGATTGCTGTCGATCGATAGATTATTCAAGCTATACACCGGGTCGCCGCCGCCCGGTTTTTGTAATGACAGGCTGTGCAGGGTCAGGCTCAAATTGCCATTCGCCACGCCAATGCTGACGTCGGCCAGCAATTCCGCTTGGGCGATGCCGAGTTGCATCACCCCGCTGGAGAGATCATCAAACCCGAGTGGATTGCATGTGCTGGGCGGGTAATCCACCCCCTTGGGCAGACTGATAGGCTGGTTTGAGGCGTCCACAAAGTTTAAGCATTGGCTGGCCTGAAAGCGGAAACCCTTAAACGAGGCATTGGTCTTGCTGTCTTGCGCGGTTTGATTGCCGCTTACCGTCAAGGGCTGGTTCCATGGCGCGCCATCGCTTTTGTAGGCGTTGAATTCGAGCGTGATGGTGCAGCGGTAATCCTGATCGCTTTGTGTGACCTGGGGCGGGGCGCCGCTGATGCGCACATTCGCCAAGCCGTCAATTTCCAACTCTGTGATGTTGATATCCGGCCCGCAATTATCACAAATCAGCACCCCCAGATTATTGCTGGTGATGGTGTTCAGCAGGGCGGTGGCGTCGTCAATCATTTGCTGCGTCAAGGCCGGCGGATTCGGCTTATCTGCTGACACCGTATATAGATAATTCATATAGCCGTTAAACCAGGTGTTGGCAAAACCCATCGCCACACCGCCCATGCCTTGCACATTCTTGGTGCTCCAGTTGTTGACGATCAAGGGCAGCCAGGCGCTGCCATTGTTTTGCATATTGCTTAACACCTTGGGCAAAAACATGCTGCTGTTCTGGTCGTTGGACTGCGACATCAGCGTTTGATACGTGAAATTAAACAGTTTCAGGCCCATTCATGGCTCCTTGTGCGCATGACACATGCGAAAAGAATTTAAAAAGTGCGTTCCACCACCTGCATGCAAAGCGCGCGCATGGCTTGCAAATGCGGCCCCTGTGGCAAGCCTTGCAGCGCATCGCGCGCCTGCAAGGCTGTGTTGCGCGCCTCGGCGTAGCTTTGCAAAAACGCCTCACTGTGGCGGATCTGCTCCACCCACTGAGCAATTTGCGTCTCATCCGCCGCCTCCTCGCTGCGCAGATAGCGCACCATGGGATGCGCATCGCCCCACAATTGCATCGCATGAATCAGCGGCAGGGTCAGGCGCTTTTGCTGCAAATCCTGGCCTTTGCGCTTGCCGGCGGCGCTGTCGCTGTGGGCGACATCCAGCAAATCGTCCATCATTTGAAAGGCCCGTCCCAGCCGCCGGCCATACTCTCCCAGACGGCGCACATCGGATTTGCCCGCCTGCATCAAGGCCGCGCCCGATTCACAGGCCAGACTGAACAGCACAGCGGTTTTGCGGTCGATCGTACTCAAATAACGCGCATGCAGCGCCTGTGGACTGGCCTGTGGCCGGGTCGTCATTTCATCAATTTCGCCCTTGCAGATTTCAAACGCGGTGTCTAACACCCAGCGCACCAATTGCATATCGCGCTCGGTTTCAATGGCGTCGGTAAAACAGCGCACCGCCTGCAGAAATTGCATATCGCCGATCAAAATCGCCATTTCTGTGCCGCGCGCCGCATTCACCGAACTCTGCCCGCGCCGCAGGCTGGCGTGATCGACGATATCGTCATGAATCAGAGTGGCGACATGCAACATTTCCAGCGAAGCGGAAGCGCGCAACACCTTGCGCGGCAAAGCCTGCTGCGGCTGAAACAGGCGGGCGCTCAATAACAGCAACAAGGGACGCACTTTTTTGCCGCCCTGATATAAATCCATCTCGGCTTGCGTCAAATACCCTTGTTGCGGGGCCAGCGCGCTTTCCAATTCGAGGGCAAAACCGGCCATTTCCTGCGCCATCAAATCGCGCACAATCGCGCTGAGCGCATCTTCGCCGCCCTCCTGTCCCAGTTTCAGCATCTCATTGCGCCTCTTGCAAGGCTTGCGTGATGGCCGGGACCAGGCTGCGCTCCAGCGCATCGGCCACGCGGTCATGCAGCAGACTCTTCAAAAAGCGCGCTTGCTGCATCGCTTCGCGTGCTTCTTGCGCCAGCGCGGCGCCGAGTGCCTCATCCCAGCCGCTGTCATCCAGCTCCAGATCAAAGCCTTCGAGTTCAACCCGCGCCGCCTGCACGCCGCCCTGGCTGTCCAACTCCAGATACAGCATGGCGTCCAATGTCGCGCGCAAGGGACTGGTGTGCAAGGCCAGCGGTTTGCGCGCCGCCAGAAACGCCACATGCGCATCCTGCTCCGCCTGCAGCATGCGCCAGAAAGCGCGCTGATCTTCGCTCATCATCATGCTCCAGGCGCGCCCCTCCTGGTCGCGCCCGCCGATTTGCTCGCCATTCAGATAGCGTTCAATTTCCTCTTTTGACAGCTGGGCCGCCGGCTTGCCGGTTTGCACCAGCTGATACACCTGGTCCGGCGTATGCTCCGGGATGTTTTGCACTTGCTGTTGATTGGTGTTGCTCAATATCGAACTGTTGAATTGCAAGGTTGCCTGAATCGCCGCCGCATATTGCCCATTCGGATCGCCCAAATGCTGGATCAGCAACTGCAAGCCCGAAACAACCGCTAATTGTTGATTGCCGGCCATTTCGTTATAGCTTGCTTTCGCATTGCCATATGTCTTGCCTTGCTGATTGATCACGGTATTGTTTTTGACTGCCAGATGGGTATCAGTGGCGACTTCGGTCATACCCGGGCCTTGCCAGATGCGGCGAAAGGTGTAACCGAGCTGATGTGAAAACAAATCGCCCAGCGCGGTGCGGTGGGTGGAGTACGCCAATAACAGATCCGGGCCATTGCCGCCTATGCTTTGCAAGCGCTCGCGCTGCGCATTCGCGTTATCAATCCAGTCCGGGTGTTTTGGCGGCGGATCACCCCCGCCCAGGCGTTGCGGCTCGCCATCCGGCCCCAGCGGCATGCCATTGCCATATGCGTCCAGCGCCAGATGGCGTTCTTGCAAACCCTGCAATTGCGCCTTGCCCAACAGCTTCCAATCCTCCAGCCGCAGCGCCAGCACTTGCGCGCGGTCGCTTTCCTGCTCCAGCGTCAACTTGCCCGGAAACGGCGCGCGCAAGCGCAAATCCTGCAGCGACAATAGCAATTGGCCGTATTCAAAGCCGGCTTGCGGCGGCATCGCCGCCAGCGTTTTCAAAGGAATGCCGCTGATGCTGTCAATTTCAATGCGTTGCGGCATCGCATCCAGGCAAGCTTGCTGCAGGCGCGGCCAGGCGGCGCGCAAATCTTGTGTATTCATGCAAAATCTCCTTGTCTGCCAGGGTGGTGCGGCTCAGGAAACGCTGACGCTGGCGCTGATCATCACGTCGTCTTTGTTATTCGGGTTCACATCAATGCTGCTGACGCTGGGCGTCAGGGTGATGGTGACGCCGTCCAGTTGCAGCGGAATCGCGGGCAGGCTGAATGTGGTTTTCTGATCCAGCAGTTCCTGTCCCTTATCTGCGAGATATGGCGTGGCGAAACTCAGCAGGGCGGAGCCGACCGTATCGATAAAGTGGCCGCAAACCGAGTCATTAAAGCCGCTCCAGTCGCCCCCTGCTTTTTTATAATCGATCGTCATCGACGGCAGCGGCTGCAACATCATCTTGACTTGCGCGCCATTGTTTGTCGCGACAGGTTTGAGCTGCACCGTGGTCGGCTCTGGCGAGACATAGATATCGGCGTCAATCATATTTACCATGGGAATTCTCCTTGCATCATCAGAGCAGATTTGAGGCGGCTTCAATCGCACAGGCGGCGGGCACCGCCCACCACGCCACACCCAGCTTGACTTCAGCGCTGATGTTGGCGCTGACATCCACGGCCGGCAGCGCCGAATCAAGCGCCACCTTGGCCCCGCTGATGCCGCCATTGATCGAATAGCTGCCGGTCCAGTTGCTGCCGCTGTGATTCACGTTTTGCTGATCCAGGACTTGCTCAATCCCGCTGGCGTATGAGGCCAGAATTTGACTGAGTAAATTGCGGCTGAGCAAAATGCCCAGCGCTTGGGCGGGGAAGGTGACTTGACTGATATCCACTGTGCCGTTTGTGCTCAGGGTCGAAGCCAAAATCAAATGCCCGGCGGCGACTTGCATCACCGGGTCATTGAATTTCTGTCCCTCCAGCGCAATCGTGTGCGGAATTTTGTAGCCGCCCAGCAGTTGATTCACCTTGCCATACAGCACGCTGGCCATGATTTCCAGCATCACCCCGGTAATCGCCGGCACATTGCCGAATTGCATGCCGACCGTTTGCAATTGCACATCGCCGTTTAAGGACAATTGCGCAAAAATCAGCGGGCTGCAGGTTCCGGGGATCTTGCCGCCGCCATCCTGATTCAGCGTGAAGCTGAGGGTGGTAATCGAAATCTGGAACATCTGATCGCTTGGCCCGTTTGCCGGCTTGCCGCCAGGCCCGGGGAAGAAAGTGGCAGGATCATTCCATTGCGCAGCCGTGGGCGGAGTCAAATTAAACACCGGGCAAGTGTCAATGCTCCAGTCCAGCGAAGTGATGCCGGCGCTGCCGACAGTTTGCGAGCCTGAAAACAGGCTCTTGGTTTGCGGATTGCTGAAAGCCTGCTGCAAACCTTTATTGAAGGTCGTGGCGTCAACAATCAAAGCCAGGTCATAATTGCTCATCTTGCAATTCTCCAGGTTTGGGGGGTGGCAGATGCAAATACGGGTTTTGGGTCCAACAGGTTTGCGCCCATTCGCCGCCGCGCCGGTAGCGCAAAGGAAAATCCTCAAATTGCAGCGTGCTTGCGCCATGCTGCGGGTCAAGAATGCGGATTTGCCGCGTATTGCGGCAATAGCCGTCCAGCAACACATAATGCAGGCCGCCGCCATCCCAGGCGATGCCGACGCACAAGGGGCGGCCGGCATCGATTTCACGCATCAAGCGGCGAAACGGCGGACGGCCACAGCTGACCCCATATAAACAATTCAGATAACGCAAGACATACGCCAATTCCGCCTTGGCGTCATATTGCGCCGCTTGCAGCAAGACTTGCGGCGCCGGCCCCGGCAAATGGCCATCGCCCAGAATGCGCCAGGCCAATTTGCATTGATCCCAGCTCCTGTCCCCATAATGGGCCGCCACCGCACAGGCGACAGCCGCCCAGCACCAGTTGCTGCGCAATTGCGGCGTCAATTCCAGCTGCAACTGCTGTTGCGCCACCAGCTGCGGCGCAGCAGGCGGCAAGATCACGCCGATGCGCGCACTGGTGCGCGACAGCGCTTCAATCCGGATTTTCATCTGGCAAGAAAGGGAACGGCGGCGCTTATAGCGGCACGCTTTGCGGCAAAATGCCGCTCACCGCCTGCGACACCACCATCGAAGCCGCAGCCGAAACCTCGCTTTGGATTTGGCCTTTGAGCAAGCCCATCATGGCGTCGCCGATTGTATCGGCCAGACTGTCAAACGGGCCAAGGCCGCTGATGTCATACGAGCTATCGCCATAGGAAATCGAGGCTGCGCCATTGCTGACTTGATCCAGCTTGAGGATGACGGCCCCGATATCCGCGTGAAAATTCATGGAGCCGGAAATAGAACAGGATTTGAGCGTCAGCGCGATGCTGACAGAGGGATCAACAAACCAGATTTTAAAATCAGCGCCCACGGTTGCGCTGATATTGCTGGAGAAGCTGCCGGCAAAATTCATGGTTCCAGTCAAATAGCCGGGGTTGCTCGCATCCAGCGCGCTCACGCTCAGAGAATTCAGCTGCAAGCTGGACAGGCCGCTCAGCCCGCCTAAAGAGTAATGCAGCGTGCCAATGCCGAAATCCTGACTGCCGCTGACCAGATTTCCGCTCGGGTCCCACCCGGCCTGGCGGATTTGCGGTCCGATATCTTGATTCAACTGCGGCAGCATAGCGCTCAAGATTTGATTAATCAGTGAGCTGTACGGATCTGGATCAGCGCCTGGCATCATCATATTCTCCAATTGTGGCGACACGGGTTCGGGGTGTGCACGCGCCCCGTGCGCAATGGCTTGCGGCGGGACTTGGGGAATATGACATAAAAGTGCATCAAGTCACTTTTTGCAGTTGCAAAATGACACACAAGCTGTAAAGCTTGACAGGTGGTGCGCCCTGGCTGGCGACGCTGGCCTTACCATGCCATGAGCACTGCGCCGGGTTGATTTGCATGCTGATGTTTGTCTTGCGCTTGTTTTGTGCGCTCAGACTTTGAAACCGGCTTTGAAGCCGGCGGAAAAAGCGCAAAGCAGGTGTTTGCGCTTCAGGCGCCCACCCACGGCAGGCCCGCCACACACCAGCCGCCCAGCGTTTTGCGATGCCCGGCGCTGTCTTTATCGCCTTCAAAGCCTTGCAAAATATCAAAGCAAAGCATAAACCCGGCATTGCGCGCAGCTTCCGCAGCCTGGCGCGAGCGCACCCCGGAGCGGCATAAAAACAGCAGCGCCTGTTCCGGCTTGGCCACGCTTTGCAATTGCGTCAGAAAATCCGGGTTGCGCACCCCGCCCGGCCAGCGGTTCCATTCAATCGCATGCATGCGCGAGGGCGGCAGATCAGGTTTGCCGACCCAGGCGCGCTCGGCGTCGGTGCGCACATCAATCATCAACACTGCAGCATCTTCCAGCATCAGGGTAAAAGCATCAGCCGGGCTGAGTTCGCCGGCAAAAGGCAGATCGGCGCGCATGGCTTGTTGCAACAGCGGGTGCATTTTTTTCTCCTGCGACAAAATAATCCAGTGTAGCAGCATTGCAAGGGCAGGGTGGCTCTGCACAGAAATGGATTGCACCAAATATGTGCAAATCACCAATTTAGAGCCTTGTTTGCACTTGATTGGTGCGTTGTGGCTTTTGCGCACGCTTGCGGTGCGCGCCGGCAATGATGGCGCACCAGTTTGGCTGGCCAAATAAAATTCGGCCAAAACCGCAAGCCGGGATTGGATGGCAAAAGGAAAAGCGGTAAAACGGCTGAATTGCGCGGCAATCTGCGGTTTGAACCAAGCTTGAGCGCAAATCGCAAAAGGTGGCACGGAATCTGCTTAATGAGACAGCATCCGGGCTAAGCTGCATAATGATGCGGCCCCGCCGGGCGGCTTGCATAAAGCCCCCGCTTCACCCACTCAGACAGGAGATTTCGCATGGCAATGACACCCGCAGAAGTATTGAAGATGGCAAAGGATAATGAAGTCAAGTTTGTTGATTTCCGCTTTGCTGACACACGCGGCAAAGAACAGCATGTGACCGTGCCCATCTCTGCTTTCGATATCGACAAATTTGAATCCGGCCATGCGTTTGACGGTTCTTCGATTGCCGGCTGGAAAGGCATCGAAGCCTCCGACATGATTTTGCTGCCGGACCCGAACACCGCCAACATCGACCCCTTCATGGAAGAAACCACGCTGTTTATGCAGTGTGATGTGATCGAACCGGGCGATGGCAAAGGCTATGACCGCGATCCGCGCTCCATCGCCAAGCGCGCTGAAGCCTATCTGAAATCCTCCGGCCTGGGCGACACCGCCTATTTTGGCCCGGAACCCGAATTCTTCATCTTTGACAGCGTGCGCTGGAAAATCGATATGTCCGGCTGCTTCGTCAAAGTCGATTCCGCCGAAGCGTCCTGGTCCACCGATGCCGATCCGGAAGGCGGCAACCCGGGCCACCGTCCCGCCGTCAAGGGCGGCTATTTCCCAGTGCCGCCGGTCGATTCCTTCCACGATATGCGCTCGGAAATGTGCCAGATTCTGGAAGCCCTGGGCATCCCGGTTGAAGTGCATCACCATGAAGTGGCCGGCGCCGGTCAAAATGAAATCGGCACCAAGTTCTCCACCCTGGTCGAGCGCGCTGACTGGACGCAGAATCTGAAATATGTGATCTGGAACGTCGCCCACAACTATGGCAAAACCGCCACTTTCATGCCCAAGCCCATCGTCGGCGACAATGGTTCCGGCATGCATGTGCACCAATCGGTGTGGAAAGACGGCAAGAATCTGTTCGCTGGCGACGGCTATGCCGGCCTGTCTGAATTCGCGTTGTACTATATCGGCGGCATCATCAAACATGCGCGCGCACTGAATGCGATCACCAATCCGGGCACCAATTCCTACAAGCGTCTGGTGCCGGGCTATGAAGCCCCGGTCAAGCTGGCTTACTCGGCGCGCAACCGTTCGGCTTCGATCCGTATTCCGCACGTCGCCAATCCGAAAGCCCGCCGCGTTGAAGCGCGCTTCCCGGACCCTCTGGCCAATCCGTATCTGTGCTTCGCCGCGCTGCTGATGGCGGGCCTGGACGGGGTGCAAAACAAGATCCATCCGGGCGACCCGGCCACCAAGGATCTGTACCACCTGCCGCCGGAAGAAGATGCGCTGATCCCGACCGTCTGCTCTTCGCTGGAACAAGCGCTGGAAGCGCTGGACAAAGATCGCGAATTCCTGACCCGTGGCGGCGTGTTCTCCAATTCCATGATCGACGCTTATATTGAACTCAAGATGCAGGACGTGCAGCGCATCCGCATGACCACGCATCCGGCTGAGTTCGACATGTATTACTCGCTGTAATCCAGCGGCTGCGGGCTGCAAGCAAAGGGGGCAGCCCGCGCCAAGGCGTTAAGCGGTAATGCGCTGTAACAATTCCACACTGTTGCAGCGCGCAGTTTGTAGTACTGTAGCACCCACGGTGTTTTTTGCCGTGGCCCGACAGCTGGTGTTTAGGGGTAAGCGCCAGTTGTTTTGAGGTGTTTTGTGGTTGGCGGGCAGGGCTTGGGCCTTCCCGCCTTTTTTTCGTCCCGCGCAGCCGGCGCCGGACTTCCAAAGCGGCCCCGCCAGGCAGCTGACCTGTGTGCTTGTTGCATATTTGCCCCAGAGCAGCGCAAGCCGGTGTCATGCAGCGCTGACATCGCTTACACTGGCGTGACTGTGTTTTTGCGAAAAGATTGTCATGAAAAAAATTTTCCTCACCCTCCCTTTGATGTTGCAGGCATGGTTCTGCAATCCGGCTTTGGCGCAAGATGGACAGGATGTGTATCTGTGCATCAATGAACAAGGACAAAAGGAATACAAGAACACGGGCATCACCAAGGGCTGTAAGAAAGTCGAGTTGCCAACCATCACCACTGTCAATGCACCAAAAGCGCGCGTGGCGCCCAAAGATGGTGCAGCGAAAACAGGCAAAGATGGTGCAAGCGCCAGCACCCCGAGTGATTTCCCCAAAGTGGACAGCGCCACCCAGAAAAAGCGCGACACCGACAGCCGCCAGATTTTCCAGGAAGAATTAAACGCCGAAGAGAAAAAGCTGGCCGATCTCAAGCGCGAATTCAACGGCGGCAACCCGGAGCGGCGCGGCGATGAAGCCAACTTCGCCAAGTATCAGGAGCGGGTGCAGAAAATGCGGGATGACATCAGCCGCACCGAAAAGAATGTGGAAGCCTTGAAACGCGAGATCGCCAATTTGAAGTGAGTTCGCGCATGGCGCAAAAGGGTCGCGCAAGCGGCCCTTTTTTTTGCAGACAGCAGGCGCAACAGCCTGTATGCAGCACTTGAAAGAGAGCCAGATGCAAAAGAAAATTTCCGCCGCAAACAGCGCCAAAGCGCTGTCAGGCGAATTGCAGCAACGCTTTGCCGGACTGGAATTACTCGCGCTGGCAGTGTTGGCCCTGGGGGAAGACGGCAAAATCTGTTACGCCAATCCGGCGGCAGAAGATATGTTGGAGAGTTCAGCGCGCGTCTTGCGCCAGCTCAGTCTGCCCGAATTGTTCGCCAATGGCGCGCAGTTGGAAGAGATCTGCCGCCAGGCGCGCTTGCAGCTGTTTGCCGATATGCGCCAGGATTTCACCCTGCTGCGCCAGGGCAAAGCGGCCTTGCATGTGCATGTCACCGTCACCGCGCAAGACAGCCAGACCCCGGTGTTGATTGAGTTGCGTGAAAATGTGCAGCAAATCCGCCAGGACCGCGAAGAGCGTATGCTTGACCAGAGTCAGGCGAATAAAGAGCTGATCCGCAATCTGGCGCATGAAATCAAAAATCCCCTGGGCGGCATCCGTGGCGCGGCGCAATTGCTGGAACTCGAATTGCCCGAGCGCCAACTCAAAGAGCTGCGCGAATACACCCAGGTCATCATCAAAGAAGCCGACCGCCTGCAAACCCTGGTTGATCGCCTGCTGGCTCCGCACAAACGCCCGCATATTGTGGGCGATGTGAATATCCATGAAGTGTGCGAGCGGGTGCGCAGCCTGATTCTGGCGGAATTTCCTTTTGGTCTTGAAATTAAACGCGATTACGATCTCTCGATTCCTGAATTTCGCGGCGACCAGGAACAATTGATTCAAACCGTTTTAAACATCGCCCACAATGGCGCGCAAGCGCTGTCCGAGCGCATTGCGCAAGGGGAGGGCGTGCTGATTTTCAAGACCCGGGTGGCGCGCCAGGTCACGCTGGCCAAGCAACGCTACAAGCTGGCATTGGATTTGCATATCATCGATAACGGCCCCGGGATTCCGGAGCACATCCGCGACCGGATGTTCTTCCCCCTGGTTTCCGGACGTGAAGGCGGCAGTGGTTTGGGCCTGACATTGGCGCAAACTTTTGTGCAGCAGCATCAGGGCAGCATTGAATGCGAAAGTGAACCGGGCAGAACCGACTTCCGCATTCTGATTCCGCTGCCGTGAGGCGCATCTGCCTTCAATACAGGCGTCTGCGACTTTGCAAAATACGAAAGAGAATGAGATGAAACCAATTTGGATAGTCGATGACGATCAGTCGATCCGCTGGGTGCTGGAAAAAGCGCTGGCGCGCGAAAACCTCGCCACCCGCAGTTTTTCCAGCGCGCGCGATGCGATTGCCGCCTTGCGCGACGAAACCCCGCAAGTGCTGGTCTCGGACATCCGCATGCCCGGCCCCTCCGGCCTTGAGCTGTTGCAACTGGTGAAAGAAAAATTCCCCGGTTTGCCGGTGATCATCATGACCGCCTTTTCCGATCTGGATTCCGCAGTCGCGGCGTTTCAGCGCGGCGCTTTCGAGTATCTGGCCAAACCGTTTGATGTCGATAAAGCGGTCGAATTGATCCGCCGCGCGCTCGATGAGAGTTTGCGCGAGACCGAGGTCGAAAGCGGCAGCATGGAAACGCCCGAGATCCTGGGCCAGGCCCCGGCGATGCAGGAAGTGTTTCGTGCGATTGGCCGTTTATCGCAATCCAATGTCACCGTCTTGATTACCGGCGAGTCCGGCAGCGGCAAGGAATTGGTGGCGCGCGCGTTGCACAAACACAGCCCGCGCGCCGCGCAACCGTTTATCGCCTTGAACACTGCCGCGATTCCCAAAGATTTACTGGAATCGGAATTATTCGGCCATGAGCGCGGCGCCTTCACCGGTGCGCAAGCCACGCGGCGCGGGCGCTTTGAGCAAGCCGAAGGCGGCACCCTGTTTTTAGATGAAATCGGCGATATGCCGTTTGATTTGCAAACCCGCTTGCTGCGCGTGCTCTCAGACGGGCATTTTTACCGCGTCGGCGGGCATCAGCCGCTCAAAGCGAATGTGCGGGTGATCACCGCCACCCATCAACATCTGGAAGCGCGCGTCAAAGAAGGGCAGTTCCGCGAAGACCTGTTCCACCGCCTAAACGTGATCCGCCTGCGTCTGCCGCCTTTGCGCGAGCGGCGCGAAGATATTCCATTACTGACGCGCTTTTTCTTGCAGCAATCCGCGCGCCAGCTGGGCGGCGAAGCCAAGCGCCTGAGCGAAGCGGCGATGCAATTCCTGTGCAATCTGGAATTCCCCGGCAATGTGCGGCAATTGCAAAATCTGTGCAACTGGATCACCGTGATGGCGCCGGCGCAGACGGTCGAAGTGTCAGACTTGCCGGCGGAATTATTGCAAGAGCAGGCCAGCGAAACGCCGCCGCCCCCGCCTGCCGCAAGCCACAGCCAGAATCACCACCTGACGCCGGCAGAGGCCGTGAGCGAAGCGCAGCTGGTCAGCTGGTTGCAATTGCTGGAGGCGCAAGCCACCCGCATGTTGCAAAACAGCGAGGCGAATGTGATGGATGTGTTAGCGCGCCAGTTTGAATCATCCGTCATCAAAATGGCCTTGAAACACACCCATGGCCGCAAAAATGACGCTGCCGTGCGCTTAGGCATCGGGCGCAACACCATCACCCGTAAAATTCAGGAATTGGGGATTGCCGGCGCGCGCGATGAGTGATACCGCGTGATCTGCGTCAGGCCGGCGGCGTTTGAAAACGCCGCCGCAGCCACCGCACCAGGCCGCCGATCAGCGGGATCTTTTGCCAAAATTCCTCCGCCACATCCCAATAATCACGATGCAGGGATACTTTGCCCTGTGCATCAAAGGTGAAATAGGTGCAGCCTTCTATGCGCCAATCGCGCCGCTTGGCGTGAAAGTAAAATTCCCAGCGCACAAAACCCTGATCGCCGGCGCCAAACGCCTGCAACATCACAAAATGCGGGCGCTCAGTGCTGGCATACATATGGCGGAAAATCTGTTCAATCGCAGCCAGACCCTTGACATCATTAAACGGATCTTTGAAACGCGCCTCTGCCGCATACAAAGCGCTGAGCCGGCCCAGGCTGTGCGGGCTTAACTCCTGATACCACTGCGCCACGGCATGCACCGGGTGCGGCGCGCCAATCACAAACGGGGGAGCCTGCATCGTCATACTTTCATCAAGCGCGCAAATAAAGCAAAACGCCAGCGCCACGGCAACAGGCGCAAACATTTCACCACAGTCGAAAAGCGGCGCGGGAAATGGATTTCAAAAGCGCCATGCGCAAAACCCTGCAAAATCGCCAGCGCGGCTTGTTGCGGGGTTTGCAAACAGGGCATGGGAAAATCGTTTTTATCTGTCAGCGCGGTTTTCACAAAACCGGGATTGATTAAATACACATCCAGGCCGCGCCGGTGCAAATCATTGTACAAAATCTCCGCCAGATTAATCAGCGCCGCCTTGCCCGGGCCATATACGCTGGCTTGCGGCAAACCGACATAACCGGCCACGCTGGCGACCAGGGCCACGCCGCCCTGACCCTGCGCCAGCAGCAGCGGCAAGATCGCCGACAAGCCTTGATAGACGCTGGTCAAATTCACCTGCAAAGTATGCGCCGCGCGCCCCGCATCCAACTCCCAGCTGCGCTCAGGCGCATATTGCGCCGCATTAAACACCACCAAGTCCAGGCCGCCAAAGGTCTTCGCCAATTCTTCACGCGCTGCCACCCAATCGCCCCCGGCCACATCAAACGGCAGCGCCAGCGCCTGTTGCGGCCAGCGCGCGGCCAGCTCTTGCAGCGCCTGCGCATTGCGCGCCGACAGCGCGACTTTCGCGCCGCGCGCCAATAATTCCTGCGCCAAGGCCGCGCCGATGCCGCTGGAAGCGCCCAAAAGCCAGACGCGTTTGCCGCGCCAATCCGTGATCGGCGTGTTCAAAGGCCGCCACCAGGGCCAGCGAAAGAGCGCCGTTTTCATGACAGTTTCCTGAAAAACAGCGTCACCTGGCCCATTTCCAGACCAAATTTGCGCATGCTGGTGCGGTTCATCACATGTTGCGCATCCAGCATAAACATCCAATCATCCATCTGCATGGCGATGCTGCTGCCGCGATATGGCAGCAGCAGGGTGTAGCGCCAGTGCAGGGCAGGGCCGCTCACCACGCCTACCGCCTCGCCTTCCACATCGCCCGCCGTGCCGCGCCAACTGCCGTCGGCTTGCTGACGCAAGCGCCAGACGCGCTGCTCACGCTTGCCGTCGTCAAACACAAACTGCTCATCAAGCACCAGGATGCCATCTTGCATACTGCCGTCAATCATGACTGAAAAACGGCGCTCCGCATGCCCATCGCGCGCTTGAAATATGCCCCAGGCTTGCACCTTGCCGGTGAAAAACTGCGCCACATCAAACGCCGGCCCGCGTTCGCGGTAGCGCAAGGCGTCATCATGGCTGCAGCTGATCAAGGCCAGACACAGGCAAAGCAGCAGCCAGCCGCGCAGGCGCAACCCCATCAAGTGTTGACTCATTTCATTCTCCCCTGCTCAGGCGCCTGGCTTGCGCTGCCCAGCAGCTGCCGGCGCAAGGCTTGATCGCGGCTGTTTTCATGCAGCCAAATGGCGAAAAAATGTTGCGCAAACACCGGGTCGGCAATTTCAGCGCGCAAGGCGTTCTGTAAATAAAAGCGGCAGCCGAAACCCGGCACAAACACCCCGGTTAATTGCATGCCCGGGCTGACATCGGCAAACGCCTGCTCCATCCAGCTCTGCCAGCGCGCCATATCATAAGCTTGCAAGCTGGCGCCGAAAATGCGGCGCATTTCATCCAGACTGGCTTGCACAAAACGCTCTTTGCTGATGTTGCGCTGATAGGTCAATTCCAGCGCAAAAGAACGCGCAGGATCAAACGGCGCGTGCGCCGCATACAGCCTGGCTTCATAAATCCGCAAACCAAACCAGCGGAATTCACCGCTGCCTAATAATTTCGCCTGCGGCAATTCATGCCGCCAGGCCAAAGCCGGCGCGCTCATCAAAAAACACAGCGCCAGACAGAGAAAATACTTAGGCTGGTTTTTCCAGCAGAAAGTGGCAAACATCGGTGCGCTCCTCATCAAATCCGGTTTCGCAATACACCAGATATAAATCCCAGATTTGTAAAAATGCCTGATCAAAGCCCATACCCAGCACCTGTTCACGCGCAGCATGAAACGACTGGCGCCAGCGGCGCAAGGTTTCGGCATAATCCCGGCCAAAAGCAAAACACTCTTTTTGTTGCAGACCGCGCAATTGCGCCTGACGTTTGAATTCTTCCGGGCTGGGCAACATGCCGCCGGGGAAAATGTATTCCTGAATAAAGTCCGCGCTGGCGCGATAACTGGCAAAGCGCGCGTGCTCAATCGTGATGCTTTGCACCAGCGCGCGCGCGCCGGGCAAGAGGCGTTGTTTGAGCACATCAAAATACTGCGGCCAATATTTTTCACCGACCGCTTCAAACATTTCGATTGAGACCACCGCCGCATATTGCCCGCGCAAATCACGGTAATCGCATAATTCCAATTTCACCAGATCTTGCAAACCGGCGCGTGCAATACGCGCCTGGGCAAAACCGAGTTGCGCTTGTGAAATCGTAATGCCATGCACCGCAATCCCCTGTTTGCCGGCATATTCGGCAAAACCACCCCAACCGCAACCGATTTCCAACACCTGCATGCCGGCTTTTAATTGCAGCACATCAATGATGCGCTGATATTTTTGCGCCTGGGCTTGCGCCAGATCGAGCGTATAATCGCCGCCGAATAAAGCGCTGGAATAAGTCCAGCTTTGATCCAGCCACAGGGCATAAAAGTCATTGCCGATATCATAATGCGCATGAATATTGCGCCGGCTGCCGCGCTTGCTGTTGCTGCGCAATAAGGCTTTGCAGCGATACCACCACTGCGCCAGCCGGTTGCCGGAAAAGGCTTGCTGTAAAGCCGCCTCATTACGGCTGGCCAAACTCAGCAGGGTTTTCAAATCCGGCGTACTGAGCCAGCCTTTGCTATAAGCTTCAGCAAAGCCGATATCGCCGCTGCGTAACAGCGCCTGAATGCCGCGCCAATCATGCACATACAGCCAGGCTTGCGGTTCGCCGGCCTGATGCTGGCCAAAATGCAAATGCTGGGAATCCGGCGTCACCAGCGATAAGGCGCCGCAGCGGATTTTTTCCAGCATGCGCAAAAAAAGACGGGCGGTGGCAGGCAGCGCATGCAAAGGCTGCGATTGGGAAAGACTTGCGCTCACTTGATATTCTCCTCGACAGTGATCCAGGAATCAGCCTTGGGCTGATGGGAAAAGAAAGGGGTACGCTTACGCCACAACAGCAGCGCTTGCCAATGAATTTGGACGACGACCGCCAGCGCTTGCCAGGGTTGCGCCAACAGCGCGCGCGCCAGATTGCGCCAATTCAGCGCTTGTTTGCGCGCGCACAGGGTGGCGTGCAACAGCGCCGGCAAATCGCTGCGCGCAGGTTGATCGTGATAATGAATATTCACAGCGGCATGGCTTTGGGTTTCGACAAAACGGAAGCGATAGGCGCCGCGAATTTCACAAAACGGCGAGACATGCATTTTTTTCTCACAAACCGGCATTTGTTCATGCGTCATGGCGCCGCCAGCTTGGTGCATCAAATAAAAATGGTGTTCGCCAAAAGTGTTATTCACTTCCGCCAATACCGCCAGCAGCGCGCCATCGGCGCCATGGCAATACCAGAAACTGACCGGATTAAAAGCAAAACCGAAAATGCGCGGAAAAGTTTGCAGCCAGATATCGCCATCCGCTGCTATGCCGTGGCTGCGCAACAGCTGTTCAATCCAGGGCAGCAGCGGCGAACCATCGCGCGCGCCATAATCTTTTTGCCGCAAGGAAATAATGCGCGCCTTATCAATACCGAATAAGGCATTTTGGCAAGCATCCAATTTGCGTAAATTCACACGCAGACAAAATACCCGGTAAGCAAAACGGTGCACAGCCGGGCGCCGTCTTTCATGCATCACGCGCGCAGATAAAAGATAGGCTGCAGGCTGTTCCATCACAGCCTCCGCAAACTGGCCCAGGCGGGCAGGGCAGTGAAATCTGCCGCTGCGCGCAAACCTGATTGCAAACCATCTTCATGAAAACCATAACCCTGCCAGGCTCCGGCGAACCAGATCCGGTTTTTACCCTGAATCTGGGTCAAATCCTGTTGCGCATTCAGCGCGGCTTGATCAAATACCGGGTGCGCATAATGAAATTGCGCCAAAATCTTATCCGGCGCGACTTCGCGCTCAGGATTCAAACTCACTAAAACCGGGGTTTGCAGCGGCAGATTTTGCAAGCGGTTAAGCCAATACGTCACACACACTGCGCGCGCGCTGTTTTGCTTGCGGCTGGCCAGATAATTCCAGGCTGACCAGACTTTGCGGCGCTTGGGCATCAGATTGGCGTCGGTGTGCAATACCGCAAGATTATCCTGATAGCGCTGGCGGCTTAAAATCTGCCGCTCTTGCGCGCTGCAATCTTGTAATAAAGCCAGACTGTCCGGCGCGTGCGTGGCTAAAATCACCGCATCAAATAATTCATCCTGCCCCTTGCTGCGCACCACGGCTTGCGCGCCGCGCCGGCTGATTGCCTGCACCGGCGTATTCAGGCGCACATCAGATAATTGCGCCAGTATTTTTTTCACATATTCGCGCCCGCCGCCTTGCACCGTGCGCCATTGCGGCCGGTCATTGATTTGCAGCAGCGCATGATTCATGCAAAAGCGCAAAAACGTGCTGGCCGGGAATTGCAAAATATCCTGCGCCGAAGAAGACCAGATCGCCGCCGCCATCGGAATCAAATAATCATCCGCAAAGGCGGCCCCATATCCGCCTTGCTGCAATAACTGAGCCAGCGTGATTTGTGATTGCTGGCTCAGGGCCAGATTGCCGGCGGCGCAGCGGTTAAAGCGCAAGATATCGGACAACATGCCCCAAAAACGCGGCGAAATCAGATTTTTGCGCTGCGCAAAAACGCTATCCAGATTACTCCCGGCCCATTCCAGCGCGCCATCTTCAAGCGAAACGCCAAACGACATTTCACTGGCGAAGCTGGCCACCCCCAATTCGGCAAACAAACCCAGCAGATTCGGATAAGTGCGGTCATTGAAGACCAGAAAGCCGGTATCCACCGCCACTTGCCGGCCCTCCAGCTGCACATCCACAGTATTGGTGTGGCCGCCGGCATAGGCGGCGGCTTCAAATAAGCTCACATCATGCGCTTGGCGCAGCGCCCAGGCCGCCGCCAGACCGGAAATACCGGCGCCCACCACCGCCACTTTTTGTCTGTTTGGATAAGTTTGCATAGCTGTTTTTTCTTCAGGCAAAGCGCTGCCGCTGCCAAGGCCGGGATGATCTTGGATTGCTGCATCGCTACGATGCTGGTAATATTAATACCATTCTGGAAAAAACGCTACTGATGAGTAGGAAAATCTACCGATGAGTATTTTTGGCAAATTAAGCTTCAAAGATCATGCATTCAAACTGCGTGAAGACGCCATATTGGACGCCGCCACCCAGGTGCTGGCGGCCAAGGGCTTTGATCTGATGACAATGGACGACGTGGCCGGGCAGATCGGCATCTCCAAACCCAGTTTGTACAAGCATTTCAAGTCGAAAGACGAGCTGGTGGGGGCTTGCATGATCCGCCTGCTGGATGGCGCGCTGGATCATTTGGCCGGCCATGCGCCCGAATGGACGCCATTGCAACGCCTGGCGGCTTTGCTGGAATGGGCCTTGCGCGTGCGTCTGGATGGCGGCTTGCCCTTCCTGCCGTCCACCAGCAATGCCGTGCGCGACATGCTGATGAAAAATCTGGGCTATATCACCAAAGTGATGAAACTCAATAAGATGCTGGAAAAAATGGTGCAGCAAGCCCAGCAGCAAGGCCAGCTGGATGCGAGCCTGCCCAGCGATGTGATTTTATTTTCGTATTACGCGCGCAGCTGCGATCCGGCGGTGGAATATCTCTTGCGCTTTGCCAAGATGGAAAAAGAAGAGATTATCCGCCACATGCTGCGGGTCTGTTTTGGCGGCATGCTGCCGCCCGGTCAGCGCTGGGAGTAGGCAAGCCGCACGTCCTGTGCCAGAATGGGCCATCTGTCCCGCACACGGCGCAAGCCGCAGCGGGTTTTTATCATCAAGCCCTATGGAGAGAGCAGATGACGACAGCACATGTGCAAGGCAGTTGGAAAATGGTGGAAGCCTGGGACGCCGGCGACGATCCGGCGGATGAGGCGCAGCGCACTTACCCCTGGGGCAAACCGCCGCTGGGATATTGGGTGTTTGACCCGGCGGGCAATTTCAGTCTGCTGATTTACCCCAATCCTGCGCTGGCGATTCCAAAAGATCCGTTCTCAGGCGACCCGCAGCCGGCTTGGCTCAGTCCCGCCGCGCCCTGGCAGCCGCCGATGGACTTGTTATTGCAGAGTTTTTCCACCCCCAATCCCTTCGCTTATTTCGGCACATACGAGGTGCAAGCCGGCGACCATGCGAACAGCGGCACGCTCTTGCTCACCGTGCAGGCCGATGTGATGCGGGCCTACACCGGCACCGTGCAAAGCCGCTCTTTTACGCTGGACGCGCAAGGATATTTGAATGTCGGCGATGGCGTGACGTATTTGCGCAAATTGGAAAGAGTGGCGCAGTTTACCTGTGCCTGAGGTGTTGACGCAGCGTGCTTGTGCAAGTGCAAACTTGTGCATGCGCATGCTGCGGCTTTTGCTTCTGGCCCAGCCAAAACACAGCGCCCCCTTGGCGCTGAAACAACAGGCCAAGCTGCCCAACACAAGGATTTTCCTTTTCCAGACTCTGCAGAGGGGATGCCAAAAAACGATGGGCAGTGCATGGCCGCCTCAAAGCGATCACTGCTGCACAATGTATCATTGAACGAAAGCGCTATGGACTATAAAGAACTGCTGCAATCTTGTCAGAGCATACGTGCGATTTCCGCCCTGCATGAATGTGCGCTCAATCTGCCTGATGATGGCTGGCGTGTGTTGCGCTATCTGCAGCAAGAAGTGGCGCAGATGCAAATGGCAATCTTGCCGGCCATGCGGATTGATGGCGACTTGCTGCTCACCAAGCATGAAAAAAATTCCAGCCACTGGTATGAAGCACGCAATCTGGCATGTCTTTTTATCGATGGGGATTTAACGGTTACGGGTGATTTGCTGGATTGTGATTACCATGGATTGCCCATCCTGCTTGTGCGCGGCAATATGACGATGCGGAATTGGTTGCGTGGCGGCATGTCAACATTTGTACATGGCCATGTCAGCGCACAGGGTTATATCATCGGGCATTATAACGACTCCGCTTTGTTCGTTGGCGGGGCCTTGCATGCGCAAGGCTATATGCCACGCGCGCGGCCTTATCCAGACATGCAGGATGTCATACCGCACCAAATCCAGGGAGGCGTATTTGCACGGCAGTTTGATATTGAAGGCGCTGAAAATGAGGATTATCTGGCCGCATTTGCGCCAGAAGTATTAGGCGGAGAAGATGGCTATATCTGGCTTGAGGAGGATCTGGTAATCGAGCGCCAATTGGCTGGCTTACCGGTGTGGCGCACATAAAAGCATGATTTCCAAAGCATAACGCGCTTGTGCTGACGCTGTTGTCGCACCATGCAACGCAGCTTCGGCGCAGACTGGGCTGCGCCGAAGCTGTCGATTAATATTTAATGCAAGAAATAAAATAATACCCGCCAAAGCCCTGGCGCAAGCCATTGAATTGCGAACCCGGCCAGACTTGATTGCAATACTCCGGCCCGACTTCTGCACCGCCCCAGATTTGGTAATAGCGGGTTTCAGCAGCGAATGCGGGCATGGCGCTGCCGGCGAGCAGCAAGCATGCTGCGGCGAACAATTTTTTCATTCTTATTTCTCCTGTGATGGTATGAAGTCTGCTGCGGCAAAACTTGTCGCATGCAGTCCAGGTGTTGGTGACAGACCTGGCGCATGGATTGTATTGGCATTAAATTGGTATTGCAACTGGTATGCAATGTCCAGGCCGTGGGAGTTGGCGCGCTGCAGTGGGCGCAGCGCCTGTGCCAGGGCAAGCGGTATGGCGCCGCCCGGGAGGGGGGCGGCGCGGCGGGATTATTTACTCACAATGTCTTTATGCATCGGCGCCAATTTGGCCAGCAATTTGTTTTGCGCCGAGGCCGGCACGCCGGCTTGCATCATGGCGGTTTGCAAATCTTCCGCCAGGGCATTGAATTGCAATTCATCAATGCCCATGCCCTTGTGCACCTTTTTCATATCATCGCCGCCATATTGGCAGGGGCCGCCGGCCAGCTGACAGATCTGGGTGTTTAACTGACGTGCGAGCAAATCAAAATTGGTTTCTTTGAACTGGTGTTTGATGCGCTCATCGTTTTGCACCAGTTGCACAAAAATATCCAGAAAACGCGCGATGCCTTCGCGCTCGCCTAAAGCGCGGTACAAGCTGTCATCGGCGTGCGCCGGCAGCAGGCTGCACAGGCTCAACAGCAGGGCGGCGAAAAATGTCTGGCAGGTTCTCATGATGGCGCCTCTTAAAATCCGCCTTGCAGCGAGAGATACCAGCCGCGCTGGCGTTTCGGGTTGAGGATGGTGATATCGCCCAAATTCACCCAGGCCAGGGTGGCGGAGAAATGTTTGTTCGGGAACCAGGCCAGGAACAGATCGTAGTAGTCTTTTTCCTTGTCCAGCGACAGATTGGCCGGTTTCATCCGGTATTCCACCCCGGCCACCCAATGCCGGTTGATCAGCCAGGCGGCTGAACCTTCGAGTTTGAGCCGATAATCATCATTTTTATCGCCGCCAAAACCCAACAAGCCCATTTGATTGGCGCGCGTGGCGCGCAGCGTGCCGTTTAACAGCAGGCTGTGTTGTAACAGCAGTTTGGTGGCGGATAAATACACATCCACGCCGCTGTCATCCTTGGCCCCCAATTGCTTGACATTGACCACGCCCAAGGCGCCTAAGCCGCCCACGCTGCCATTGCGCTTGTATTGCAAACCAAGCGCCAATTGCGGCATCGCACTGTCTTGCGCATACACGGCGTCACCCGCGAAACGCCATTTCAACCCCACAATATCCTGCTGCAAACGCAGCTTATCGAGCGGCGCCACGCTGCCATAAAATTCCTGTCGCGCCAGGGAAATCTCAAAACGGTCGGCAATGCCGACTGCCGCGCCATAGGTGTTGAGGGCATAGTCTTGCGTTTGCACGCGGGTGGCGTGCAAATTGCCGCCATAGCTGTCGCGTGTGCCGTAGCCGGTGATCAAGGCCCAGGGCGTCAATCCGCCGCCGCCAGCCCCTTCGACTTGCGAGACGCCGCCGGTGGCTAATAACTTGCCTTGATCAGGGGCTGCGTGCGACAAGCCGCACAAGCCTAAGAAGAGACTGCAACACAGAGCCGGGATGCGCATGCCGCCTCCTCAATAGTCATTGCGTTTGCGGGAAAACACCGGTTTTGGCGCCGGCGCCGGGATGAAATTGAGCTGGAATTTGACCGCCGCCGGATCATTCGCCGCCACTTGCAGGCTTTGCATCGGCGGCTCGCCTATCATTTTGGGCGCCCAGGCGCGGATATCGTATTTGCCCGGCGGCAGATTGTTGATGACCACATTTCCGCTCTTATCGGTTTTACCAAACCAGGGCGTGTCCAGCACCAGCACAAAGCCGCGCATCCAGTCGTGGAAATGACAGACCAGGGCGACATCGCCGCTTTTTTCAAACAGCACCGGCGCGCTGTCATCTTTTTTGCCGGCGATGCGCAATTCAAAGCTTTTGGCGGGTGAAAAGGATTTGATGTGGTGTTCGTGCGGATCGCGGTTGGCAAAACGCACTGCGCCGCCTGTGCGCAACACGCTGACATAGGGGTTGAAGGTGTAATACTCTTGCGTGACCACTAATGGCGCGCCTTCGACCGGTTTGGGCAGCGGCGCATTATCCGCTGGCATGGCGTAGATCACCGCATCCATCACGGGATTGCCGGTTTTATCCAACACCGTTCCCAACATGGTCGCGCTGTGCGCCGCCGGCCCGATGCAGGCGAGGGCGGCAAGACTGAATAATTGCGGCAGGGAAATTCGGGTGTGCATGCTGTCTCCACAAGTCTTGAACATATCCAGCGCACTTTAGCACCGGCTTTGCAGGCGCAGACGGATAACAGCGCTTTTTTTGTGGCGCATGCATATTGGGGGCAAATTTGTTGCTATTTTGCATACAGCCGGACGCAGTGCGCCCGGCTGTGTTTGCTCGTGAATCGCCTCAGTTCACAGCAAAATGGCGGCTTGCGCCGGACAGACCGTAAATCCGCCCGTTCCAGCCATTTTTATAGTCGCCATAGTGCACGATGCGATACGTGCCGGGCAGGGTGTCGGCTGGAATATCCCAGCTGATGCCAGCCTTGGATGTGCCCCACACCGGATCGACCCGGATCCAGCGGTACATAGTGCTCCAATCGCTGTCCGTCGCCACCACGCTCCAGCCGGCCCCGTTCCAGCGCTGCACTTCGAGGAATGTGCCGTTTTGGCGCAGATTGTTTTTCGGGTGCCCGGTCCAGAATTCGACGTACACCCGCTGGCCCCGGCTGTAATTGGCGGCGGCGTCTGTCACCACTTGGCCAAAACTCTTGAAAATCGGCACATTGTCCAACACCACCCCGGTTTGGAAAGACATTTGCTTATCCGCCAGATTGCGCGGCGCCAGGGGATTGAGCAGGGTTTTGCCTTGTTGCATGGCGCGCGCCAATTCATCAAAACTTTGCTGATACGCCGGCAGCGTCCACTTGCCGAAATGGGTGGAGGCGCCTTCATAGTGCTGGGCCTCATATTCTTCCGGCGTGGTGACATAGCCGGCGTAGGCGTTGGCATAGCCGGCGAACACCACATGCTTGAGTTCCGGCATGGCCGCGCGCACAGTTTGTTTGATGCGGCGCCCTGCAGTGATGGTGAATTCGCCGGGTGCGGCGATGATGGCCATCTGGCCGATGCGCAAAATCGACACCGGCAAGACTTCCGGCGTCCAGGGGTAGGGGCTTTGCATGCCGGTGGCCAGCAAGACCGGCTTGGGGGCCTGGCAGGTGTGCACCCATTGCGGGGCCGGAGCGATCACCCCGCCTAAGAAATTAAAGAAGGGATTGCCTTTCAAATCACCCTCATTAAAACCATCCAGCCCGCGCCCGTCTTCAGTGCCGGCGGCAAACGCCGAACCCACGGCTGCGGGACAGGTGCGCTGCTGCCCGGCGCCGGTAAAACGGGCCTCCACCGTGACATTGGAAAAATCGACATATTTCTGGCGGTAATCGACCGGGCCGCTCAAACCTTCCAGCGCGCCGTGATAGATTTGCAGCGCTTTTTGCAATTGGCGCTCGCCGATGATGCGCGTATTGTCGAATTCATTTTTAGTCGGGCCTGTCCCATCCAGATGCAGATTCGGCGTCATATCGCCGGCATTGCTCTGCGCAAAGGCGGCCACAAAATCATCCGCCCGGTTATAGCGCACGCCTTTGATATCGTGTTCCCAGCGCCATGCCGCATAGCCCTTATTGTCGGGCGTCAGCAATTGGTTTTGCAGCGACATCGAGACGCCATGAGTGGCGAACCAGGAAATCACGCCGACATCGGTATTGCCCTGTTTGAAGCGCAAAACTGTCATTTCCGGGTCGATATGCGTGCCCATTGCGGCGCGCTCAGTCGCCGGATTCCGTTCAAACGCCGGCATGGAGCGGTTATTGCTGGCGTCATGCAACTCGCCTTTGCCGATGCTCACGCTGCCCGGCTTGAGATCGCGGTGCGCCTTATCAATCGCCGCCACAATGCCGGACACGATGGCGTCAAACGTGCGTTTATTATGGCCCCAGGTGGTGAAGTTATACAGGGCGTAATGGGAAAAACCGCCGGAGCCGCCATGCGTGTGGGTGGCCGACAGCACCACATTGCCGGCGTGATACAGATTGCCGTATTTGGCTTGCAGCTGAGCCAGCACGGCTTGATGCACGCCCTGGAACACCATGCCCAGGTCGTTATTGACAAACACCACGCGCTGATTATTAGCGCTGTCGTGCACAATGAAGGCGCGCGCGCGTTGGCGCATATGGATGCCGTGCGCCACCTGGCTCAGATTGGCATAGCCCATCATGCCCACTTCGGCAGCTTCGCCGGTGATATCACTCATGCCGCGCCCGACCAGATAGGGGTCGGCGGCGGCGGAAAAACTTGCAAAAGACAGCAGCGCTGCCAGACTCAGCCGGCGCGCAATAGGGGTGTTCAGTGCGGTATGCATGCTCTCTACTCTCTTGTTCTGATAATTGATATACGCCAGGGACAGTCACGGGGAGACGCCCCGGCATTCCGGTAGTGCAACAACAGATACAGCGGATACAGCAGAAACGGCGTGCTGCTACAGCGAAGTCATGAGGTGAAAATCAAGCGGCAAAGGAGGGCTGCATGGCGCAGCGCCGGGGCCACGGGCCGCGTTGGCCCGTGTCTGACACAGACGGCATTGCGCCGTCATTTTGTAAAAAAGGAAAAAAACAAACTGAAAAAGGAAACCACACCCGCCCGACCCGGCCACGCTCACCCAGGCAGGAGTGAGCGAAGCGACAGCGTTCGACACCGGCTAAGCCACAAAGGAGCTGGAGTCTGCCCCCTCAGAATTTTTTAGCAAGCGACAGCACCAATGCCGTCTTATCAATCCGGTGACTCTGCCGATTCGCATCAAACGCCACGCCATATGCGGCATTGCGCAGACGCGCGCCCACCACTTCCGCGCCGAACTCCAAACCGAAGCGTTGATGTGTCACGCCAATCTTCCAGTCCCAGATATCGCCGCCGGAAAAATTGCGCAATTTCTGATAGCCCAGATGCAGCAGCAATTTGCTCTGACCATCCAGGCGGTGTTTGTAATCCAGGTCGAGTAAATGCGTGCCGCCGCTATGTTTCATCCCGCTGCCATAACAATCCATGGCTTGGGACGGGTCGCCGCCCGCCAGCACCGCCGGCAGATACAGCGAACCGCAAATCGTGGCAGTGTTATTGCCGCGCAAATCCTTGGACAGCACATACAGATAGCGTCCCTCCAGTGCGCCATAGCCGAATTCAAACACCCCATAGGTAGTGTCAAACTTGGTATTGGCCAAACCGGTCGGGGCCGGTATGCTCCAATCAATGCCGGACGGCAGGCCATTTAATTTGGCGGATGGAAACCACTCTTGCGCCAGGCCGACGCCAAAACGCCAGGCATCCGGCTTGCCCCAGCGATAGCCGGTGGCGGCCAGAATCTGCCAGCCATTTGAATCGGGAAAGATTTCTTTTTTCACGCTGCCCAGGGTCAGCAGACCGACCCAGCCGCTTTCATGCGCCAAAGTGAAATTGAGTTCCGCGCCGGGGCGGTTGAAGGTGTCAGACGTGCCGCGATTGCGGCGCTCACTTAAGATTTTGGCTTCAATGTCCAGTACATAACTCTGGATTTTCGGCTCATCGGCGGCCACAGCCGGAGTGGCGGCGGCCATCATCAGGCCACACGCGGCCATGCTGCAAAATGCTGCTTTCATTGGGGTCTCCCTGTTTTGAGGTTATTTGCACGGCGGATCTGCGTCCGCTATCTGCCTTCTTCCTGCCAGCAATTCTATTTTTTGCAGCCGGGCGGCAAGCTTGTCACCTTGCTCATTTCCTCAGTCTCACCCAGCAATTCCGCGCCGACAAAGGCGCGCAAATGCAGCACATCATTTTTCACACGCAGCACCGCCTTATAATTTTTCTTGCTGCGTGGATCATGCACCCAGCCATTGCGCCAGGCCTCATCGCTATATTCCTTCAACTTGGCGATCTGCAGACCGCAATCATCATTCGGCGTGCCGGCTTCTTTATCCCAGACGATTTTGCCGCACAGCGCACTGGCCTGATCAGCACAGGGCGCGAATTCAATCACCGCCGCCTTATCCGCCGTCAGCCATAAACCCTTGGCCAAATCCTGCCCCTGCACCGGCCCATTGCCCGCGCTGGCCGCCTGCGCACACAAGGCCAGCGCGATGCCGAAAAACTTGCTGCAGTTCATGCTTTGTCCCCCTTGGAAGTTCAAGCTTGCGCCGGCCAGACCGGCCAGAAATCGGTAATCCGTCCCGTATCAAACAAGGCAATCGCACCGAATTGGCTAAACAGCGCTTCACTCTGACGCGGCCGGAAAAACACCCAGTCATCCACCTGCAACCCTTGTGCGCCTGAGCCTTGCAGCATCTGTTGATTGGAAGATGTCCCATATAAAGTGGAAGCGGAGAGACCGGCTGGCGACACCGGCTCAGCCAGCCATTGCCCGCCGTAAATGAAATACGCCTGATTGCTGTTCGGGTCCCAGGCGCGCGCCAGACCGCCCAACGCCTGCACCCCATACGGCATGGCGAACTCGCGGCCCGCTTTCAATACCGGCGTGGCGATATAGCAGGCCGCTTTGAGTTCTTGCAACAGCGGCGTATCAAAATCACCCGGTTTCACAAAAGCAGAGCCAATCGCCACCTCATTCGCCGCCCCGCTTCCATCATGCAGGCGATAAGTTGGCGAACCGGCGGCGTTGAGCGTCCAATCGCGCCCGCCATGCGCAGGTTTGAGCGTTTGCAGAGCCAGTTGCAAGGCATCCTGATACACCTTTTTGGCGTGCGCCAGCGCATCGTCGCGCAAGCTTTGCAAGGGCAGCTTGGGAATGTGCGCGTCATACCCCATCATGCCGGAAAATTCCAGCAGCGGTTCTTTCCGGATCTGCTCCAAAACCTGTCCCAGCGCTTGGAGATCGGCAAAGCCGCCGCGCCGCAAACCGACATCCAATTCCAGATTCACGCGCAGACGGCGTTTTTGCTGCTGCGCCAGTTGCTGGTATTGCGTCAGGCGCGCCGGGCTGTCAATCAACCATTGCAATTGGCGTTGATCATCAAACGCGCCGCGCATCTCGCGGTAAAAACGCGCCGCCGCCGCTGCCGGCAAAGGCTTGCCCAGCAAAATATCCAGGTCAGGCCGCACCGCTTTTTCACCCAAAGCGGCCAGATGCTGCAAATACGGCAGATTGAACACCATCAAACGCGGCGTGCGCATCTGCAAAATCAGCGAGTCCAGCAGCGCCTGGCAGGGCAGGGACTTGGCCACCAGGCGCAGGGCCATGGGCTGCTTCATCATCGTCATATGGTGACGGATCGCGGTTTGATTGGCGAGCAGGCGGTTTTTGTCGATCAATAAAACCGGCTGCGCCATGCCGGCCAGGCGCAGCGCATCGGTCAGCAATTTGAAATAACTGCCATGCGGGGCGCCGGCGTCACGCGGGCGCAACAAGGCCGCGCCCAAAGCGCCGGCAGCCAGCGCGCCCAGCGCCATGCGCCGCTTATTCCAGGGTTTGCGCCCGGGTTTGTTTGCAGAAGTTTCGCTGGTGCTCATATCAGGCAATGCCAAACAGGGTTTTTAAATAGGGCGTGAGAAATTTGCCTTGCGGATCCATGCTCTTGCGCAACAGCAGAAAATCATCCCAGCGCGGATACAGCGCGGCCAATTCCTTGGGCGTGAAGTTATGCAGCTTGCCCCAATGCGGACGGGCCTGGTATTTGCGGAAGATCGGCCCCAGCTCAGTCACCAGATATTCATACGGCTCACCGGCCAGGGCATGCACCGCAATTGAACAGGAGTCACGCTGATAAAACGGCGACAGCCAGGCCTCGTCGCCCTTGACGAAGCGGAATTCAAGCGGGAAAAACACATCATTGCGCTGTTCCAGGCGCGCGATGATTTCGCGCAAACAATCGATGCCGTGCTTGCGCGGGACATGACATTCGCTTTCATTAAAGCGTGTCGGGCGCGCATTCGAGAGCAGCTTGTAGGAACGGTTTTTGGCGTGTTCCTCAAGCTTGGGATCAATCAGTTTTTGCGCCAGCCAGCGCCGCATATTGGGAAAATTGCCGGCCCAGTCGCGCAGCCGCTTCAAATCGGCCAGCATTTGTTCGTCTTGCGACGGCGGCATCAATACATCCTGTCCCTGATACAAATCATGCGCGATGGCGGCGGCGTAACCGGTGTGCGGCAGATAATAGAATTCAAAATGGCGGTGTTTTTGCGCCAGCTGCGGGGCGTCCTTGAGCATCTCTTCCAGCGGCTTGAGCCAGACTTTGCGCTGTAAATTAAAGGCCGGCTCGACCTGCAAGGTGACTTCACTGATTACCCCCAAGGCGCCTAGCGCAACCCGGCCCGCCTGCAGCAGTTGGGTTCCGCCGCTATCGACCCGCACCTTTTCCCCCAGGCCATTGATCAAGCTAAAGCCTTGCACCTGGGCATGCAGGGCCGGCAGCGTCGCGCCGGCGCCGTGGGTGGCGGTGGCGATGGCGCCGCAAATCGTTTGCATATCAATATCGGGCAGATTCGGCAGCGCCAGCTTGTGTTCATCCAGCGCCCGCGAGAGCTGAAATAAACGGGTGCCGCCTTTCACCCGCACCAGCCGGTTTTTACTGTCCACTTCCAGCAAACCGCTCATTTTGTCCAACGACAACAAAACGGCATCGCTGGCCGCCAGCGGGGTGAAAGAATGGCCGGAACCGGCGCACCGCAAGAGATTGGCGCTTTTACAAATCTGTTGTATTTCCGCCTCGCTGGCCGGCGTGGCGATCTGTTTTGGCGTGCAAGACACAATCCCCGACCAGTTTTTCCATTGCATCGCCGCGCCTTTGGCCTGGCTGAGCGCACTGGCGCGGGCCGGCTGCAGCGGCAGCAAACCGGCCCCGAGCGCAGCTAAGCCGGCTTGCAAAAAACGCCGCCGCCAGGCTGGCTGTCGCGCGGCTTTGTGTGGTGCGCGCTGCGGCTTCATTCCTGCCCCGCCATGAAACGGATCAATTGCTCAAGTTCAGCGTCGCTGCAATCCTGACACATGCCCATCGCCGGCATGGCGTTGATGCCCTGTTTCGCGCTTTGCAGTAATTGCGGCATGCCTTTTTGCAGCGGTTTTTTCCAGGCGGCGGCGTGTCCGCTCAAGGGCGCGCCTGTCCCGGGACGCGCATGGCAGGTGATGCAGGAACGCTCATAACGCTCAGCCAGCGCCGCCGCTTTCGGGCGCAGCGTCTCGGCGCGCCGGATGTCTTTATCGCTCGGTTCAAGATTGCCGCTGCAAGCCGCCAAGCCAAGCAGGGCGGCCCCGGCGAGTGCGCAAAACGCCAAACTGCGCGCACGCGCAAGAACAGTGAAAAACATAAAGTCTCCCCAATGCAGCCATGCTGCCGGATTTTAAAGATGTGGCGCTACAACGGATTGCGGGAACTGCTGTTTGGGGTCATGCGGGCGCTGTGCGAATGCATATCGCAGTCTGTCACATCGCTAAGCCGCCAGACAACATTGTCCGCCTGCACAACGGCAGACAATCCGATTCGCTTGCATGGTACGTCAGAGCGCACAGCTGTGCAACTGGATGACGCAAAAATGAAAGTTATCTTTAGTCGGCAAACATTTGCTTGCTTGGCGCTTTCCATGAGGAAATCCGGGGAGTTTCCAGCAGCGGCGCAAAATGCTGCGGCGCAAAGGGGTGACAATGCTATGATTGCTGTTCTTACAGAACCCTATGGCCAGTTTTCCATGTTCCAATTTCTATTCAAGCGCAAAAACAGCCGCCAAGAACCGGCCCAAACGGAGATGAAACCGATGGCGCAAGAAGCGAAGAAATCGCCTCCCGCCGCACAAGCGGAGCCAGCCGCAGGCGCAGCGCGCGCGGCGCAACAGGAAAAAAAGCAGGCTGCTTTGCAACAGGCAGCCGCATTTGGCGGCAATGAAGCGGCGGCGGTGGCATTTATCCTGGCCTCGGAATTCGCAGACGCGCGCTTGGCCGCAGCTGAACATGTGCACAGCCGCGAAGGCTTGCAGCAGGTCTTGGCCAAGGTGCGCAATATTGACCGCCGCGTGGCCAAGCTGGCGCAACAGCGCCTGGAAGCACTGCAATACCGCGCCCAGCTCGAAGAGCGCGCCGCGCAATGCGTGCAACAGGCGGAAAAACTCTTGCAGGATGAAAAATTTCTGCCCAATCACTTAAGCGAACTGGAACGCAATTGGAACGCCCTGGGCCGGCTGCCGCAGGACTTGCCGCAATTAGCGCGTTTTGACGAACTCAAAGAACAATTATTGCAACGCCTGCAAGAACAGGCGGCCTTGCAACGCCGCGTGCTGGACTTGGTCGGCGCGATGCGCGAAGCCACCGCCGACGCCGCACAAATCAGCCTGGTTCTGGCGCAATTTGATGAATTGGGCGCCAGCCGCGAAAACCAAAGTCTGCCGCGTCAGTTGTGGCAGCAGGCCCAGCAACTGGCCGGCGATTTGCGCCAGCAGCAGGCGCAATTGGCGGCAGGCGAGCAAGCCCTGCAAGCTTGCCAGAGCGCGCTCGCAGAGTGGGACGCATTGGCGGCAGCCGTGCGTGAATCGCGCCAAACGCCTGTGGCGGGCGAAGCGGCGGCTGAAAATGCCGATGCCGATGCGCAAGCTGTCCCTGCGCCTGCGCCGGATGTCCCGGCGCGTGATGCGCTGCAAGCGCGTTGGCGCAGCTTGCTGCAGGCTGCGCCGCAGACCGCGCAAGCCGGCTTGCAAAAGCAATTCCAGCAAATCTTGCAGCAACTCCATCCGCACAGCAGCGCGCCGGCTGAAAAGGCCGCACGCGAAGAAAGCCAGGCTGCGCCAGACTCGCATGCGGGACAGGATGAAAGCGGCATGGCGGAAGGGCGCGACAAAGGCGCGCGCGACAAGCCGGCCAAAGAACGCGCACCGCAACTCACCCCGGCGGAATTAAACCGCGCCAAAGAAGAATTTTCCGCCGCCCTGTCTGCATTTGAAGCGGCGCTGGTGGAAGGCTCTTTGCATGATGCGTTTGAGCAGGATAAAAAACTGCGCGATTTGCGTCAGGTCAAACCCGGCCCATCGCAAGCGCAACGCCTGTTGGCGGCGCGCGCCGAACTGCACCGCCTGCAAAGCTGGGCGCGCTGGGGCGGCAAAGTCTCACGCGAAGAATTGATCAAGACCGTGGAAGACATGATCGGGGTCGAGATGCCCTTGACCGAATTGGCCAAAAAAGTCGGCAGCATGCGCGAACGCTGGCGCGCGCTGGACGCGGCTTCCGGCCCGGCCAACCGCGCGCAATGGGAAAAATTCGACGCCGCCTGCAGCACCGCTTACGCACCGGCCGCCGCCCACTTCAAACAACTGGCGCAAGAGCGCGCACAACATGCGCAAGCCGCGCAAGAGCTGGTTGATGGCATCCGCGCATATGCTGCGCAGGCCTTGAACGGCGCACCGGATTGGCGCGCCATCGCAATTTACTGCCAAAAGCTGGAACAGCAATGGCGCAAACTCGGGATCCTGGAGCGCAAAGACAAAAAGCGTCTGGAAAAAGAATACGAGCAGGCCATGGCGCTGCTGGAGACCCCGCTGCAAGTCGAGCGCGACAAAGAGGCGGCGCGGCGTGAAGCCCTGATCGCCGAATTGGAAAAACTCGACGCCCAGCAGCGCGGCGCGTTTGAACAATTGCACCGCCTGCAGGAACGTTGGCAGGAATATGCGCGCGCCTTGCCGCTGCAGCGCAAGGTGGAACAGGAGTTGTGGCAACGCTTCCATGCCCGATGTGAACAGATTTTCGCGCAGAAAAAAGAAAGCGCTCACCACGAACAGCAAGAGCGCCGCCGCCATCTGCAGCAAAAAGAAGAGCTGTGCGCCAAACTGGAGCAAGCCGCCCCGGAAGCCGACGCCAAAGCTTTGCGTGAATTGCTGCAACAGGCGCGCTTAGCCTGGCGCGATATCGGCTTTGTCCCGCGCAGCCAGGAAAGTGCGCTGGAAAACCGCTGGCGCAAAGCGCAAGACGGCTTGCAACAACGTCTGAATGCGCAACAGCAAGCGCAGCAACAGGCGCAGCAGCAAGCCTTGTGGCTGCGCTTGGAACTGTGCTGGCGTTTGGAAGCCGAATTGGCCCAGAGTGCTGCAACTGACGCCGCCGCCTGGCAGGCGCGCTGGGACGCGCTGCCGCCGCTGGCGCGCGGCATGCAAGATGGCGGCAAAGTCTTGCAGGCGCGCTGGAATGATGCGCTGGCGGCGCAGGAGGAAAGCCGGCGCGCACGCTGGCTGCAGCAAGCCCAGGCCGCGCAAGCCCAGTTGGCGCAAGACGTGTTGCGTCAGGAAATCGTACTTGGCCTGGACAGCCCGGCGAACTTGGCGCGCGAGCGGCTGGCCTTGCAAGTGCAAGTCTTGCAATCCTCACTCAAAGCAGGACGCCAGGATCTGTCACAGAAATCGGCCTTGGCCATGCTGGGCTGTGTCGCGCTGGCCGATGAAGCCTTGCAAGCGCGTTTGCTGCGCGTCTTGCAGCGCGCCAATCTGGGCGGCGAACGCGCACATTGAGGAAATGATGTGGTAAAAAAGCCAGCCGGTGTTGTCTGCCGGCAGGCTTTTTTTGCGCTGCTTGCGCTGGATTATGTTGCGTGGTGGATGATGCCGCCGCCCAAGCACACCTCGCCTTGGTATAAAACGGCAGACTGTCCCGGCGTCACGGCCCACTGCGCTTGCGGGAAGGTGAGTGAAAAAGCATCGGCGCCGGCTTGCAAATGCGCCGCCACATCCGCTTGCCGATAGCGCGTTTTGGCGGCTAATGCGCCATCTGCCGGCGCGCTGCCGGCGACCCAGGAGATATTTTCCGCACGCAGTTGCGTACTTTGCAGCCAGGCATGATCATGTCCCTGCACTACGTACAGGGTGTTATCAGCCATATCTTTGCGCGCCACATACCAGGCGTCGTGCTTGCCGTCGCCGCCATCGCGCGACTTGACCCCGCCAATGCCTATGCCTTTGCGCTGGCCCAAAGTGTAGAACGATAAGCCGACATGTTCACCCAAAACTTCACCCGAATCACTCTTGATCGGGCCGGGCTTCCAGGACAGATAACGGTTTAAAAATTCACGGAATGGCCGCTCGCCGATGAAGCAAATCCCGGTCGAATCTTTCTTTTTCGCATTCGGCAGTCCGATTTGTTCGGCAATCGCGCGCACCCGGGTTTTTTCAATTTCACCCAGCGGAAACAGGGTTTTGGAAAGCTGCGCCTGATTCAAGCGGTGCAGGAAATAACTCTGGTCTTTCGAGCCGTCGAGCGCTTTGAGCAATTCAAAGCGGCCATTGTTCTCGCGCACGCGCGCATAGTGGCCGGTGGCGATCAAGTCCGCCCCCAGGCTCATGGCGTGATCCAGAAACGCCTTGAATTTGATTTCCGCATTGCACAGCACGTCAGGATTCGGGGTGCGCCCGGCCTGGTATTCGCGCAAAAACTCGGCAAACACACGTTCTTTATATTCCGAGGCGAAATTCACCGCTTCAATATCCACGCCGACCACATCGGCCACGCTGGCGGCGTCGATCCAATCCACCCGCGTCGAGCAGTATTCGCTATCGTCATCGTCTTCCCAGTTTTTCATGAACAGGCCGATGACTTTATAGCCCTGTTCTTTCAACAGCCAGGCGGCGACAGAAGAATCCACACCGCCGGACATGCCCAGCACGACAGTTTTTTTGCTCATGCTTGCTGACTCCCTTGCACATCGCCTTGATATACCGAAGGATCGCTGTACACCAGGGCCAGCGGCGCGCGCTGGCCGGCCAGATAGTCATCAACACAGCGCAATACCAGATCGCTGCGGTGACGCTCGCGACAGGCGGCCAATTCATCGCGGCTCATCCACATGGTGCGCACAATCCCTTCATCAAGCGCGCGCGCGTGCGCGGCGCCGATCACGCCGCAAAATGCAAAGCGTAAAAATGAAGGGTGCTTGTATTGGGTTTTCGATAAATTGCGCGACAGATATGTCCCGACTAAGGCATTCGGCGTGAAATCGTGCGCGGTTTCTTCCAGCGTTTCACGGACACAGGCCTCAATCAGCGATTCGCCCGGCTCCAGATGGCCAGCCGGTTGATTGATGCGCAAGCCTTCATGCGTTTCTTCCTCAATCATCAAGAACAGGCCATTATGCTCAATCACAGCGGCGACTGTGACGGCGGGCTTCCAGGTGGGTTGGGGCGGGCTGGCGTTTGACATCGTGCTTGGCGGTTTTTGAAAAAAGTGGCTGCAACCGGGTGGAGGCAAAGCCCGCTATTGTAGCCTAAAGCCAGCTGCGCCATGCGCGCTGTGCTGCAAAACTTAAAGCCTGATACCGCTTTTAGTCCCGATTGCTGTGCTGCGTGCAACAATGCGCGTGCAGCAATCTTCTCAGGTTGCAAAGCCCTGGCAAACTCTCTACCATGGCAGGCTTGGCGCAGGGATCAAGCGGTGTGAAATATCGAATTGTGGCTATGCAACAAAAATGAATGACTGTTGTGAACGACTGTTCTATTTTTCCGCCGGTTTTTCCGTGTAAGATGCCATGCAATGCCTTTTCAGACCGATAGAGGTCTGCACGCTCCAGGGCTGATTCGCAGCTGTGATGACAGCAAGCGGGCCGAAATGCGCAAGCGTTTTGCCGCTTTTTTTCGATAGACAGGAGGAGTTCATGAAAATAGGCATTCCTGCCGAAACCAGGGCCGGCGAGACCCGCGTCGCGGCAACGCCGGAAACCGTGAAAAAACTCCGCGCCGGCGGGCACCAGGTGCTGGTGCAAAGCGGCGCCGGCATCAGCGCCTCAATCACTGACGACGCGTATGCCGCAGCGGGGGCGGAAATGGTGGACGCCGCCGCCGCCTTGGGCTGCGAACTGGTGTTTAAAGTGCGCGCGCCCAACGACAGCGAGCGCGCCATGATGCAAAAAAACGCCGCACTGGTCGGCATGCTCAATCCCTTCGATGCCGAGAACAATGCCGCCATGGCGGCGCACGGCTTATCCGCGTTTGCGCTGGAAGCCTGTCCGCGCATCACGCGCGCGCAGTCGATGGACGTGCTCTCTTCCCAAGCCAATATCGCCGGCTATAAAGCGGTGATGCTGGCGGCCAATACTTACCAGCGTTTCATGCCGATGTTGATGACCGCCGCCGGCACCGTGAAAGCGGCGCGCGTCTTGATCATGGGCGTGGGCGTGGCCGGCCTGCAGGCGATCGCCACCGCCAAGCGTTTGGGCGCGGTGATTGAAGCTTCGGATGTGCGTCCGCCGGTCAAAGAACAGGTCGAGTCGCTCGGCGCCAAATTCATTGATGTGCCGTATCTGACCGATGAAGAGCGCGAAATCGCCAAAGGCGAGGGCGGTTATGCCCGTCCCATGCCGGCGGATTGGATGCGGCGCCAGGCTGAATTGGTGCATGAGCGCGCCAAACAGGCCGACATCATCATCACCACCGCCTTGATTCCGGGCCGCAAAGCGCCCACTCTGATTTCAGAAGACACCGTGAAAGCCATGAAGCCAGGCTCGGTCATCGTCGATCTGGCGGTGGAGCAGGGTGGTAACTGTCCCCTTTCTGAACTCGGTAAAACTGTCACTAAATACGGCGTGCACATCATAGGCGAACCGAATCTGGCCTGCCATGTGGCCGCCGATGCGTCGCAACTGTATGCGCGCAATCTGCTCGATTTTTTCAAACTGCTGGCCGACAAGGAAGGCAAGCTGGTGATCAATCTCGAAGATGAAATCATCAAAGCAACCCTGATGTGTCACGCTGGCGAAATTTTGCGTAAATGAGGTAAGAAGTCCATGCAAAGAATTATGTTGAGAGCCAAGCTGCACCGCGTCAGCGTCACCCAGTGCGATTTGCATTATGAGGGATCGTGCGGGATTGATGAGGATCTGCTTGAAGCTGCAAACATCATCCCGAATGAGAAGATCGAGCTGTACAACGTCAATAACGGCGCGCGCTTTTCCACTTACGCCATTCGCGGCAAGCGCGGCAGCGGGGAAATTTCCTTGAATGGCGCGGCCGCGCGCCAGGTGCAGCTGGGTGATTTATTGATCATCTGCGCCTATGCCCCGATGACGGATGAGGAAATCGCCACTTACAGTCCGAAGATTGTTTTCGTCAACGAAAAGAACCAGATCACCGGACGCAAATAGGAGAGTTTGCCATGGAAGTCAGTCACACCATCATCAACCTGATCATCTTCGTGCTGGCGATTTACGTCGGCTACCATGTGGTCTGGAACGTCACCCCCGCCTTGCATACGCCCTTGATGGCGGTGACCAATGCAGTATCGGCAATCATCATCGTCGGCGCCATGTTGGCCGCTGGTCAGACTGAAGGGGTGCTCGGGCAGGTGATGGGCACGGTTGCAGTCGGCCTGGCGGCTGTGAATGTGTTTGGCGGCTTCATGGTGACCCGGCGCATGTTGGAAATGTTTAAAAAGAAGGATAAGCCGGCAGCCAAGGAAGGGGGCCAATAATGGACTTCTCTTTCATCAGCTGGAACCTCGTCACCCTGCTGTATCTGGTGGCCTCGGTTTGCTTCATCCAGGCCTTGAAGGGCTTATCCTCGCCGGCCACGGCGCGCACCGGTAACGCTTTCGGCATGACCGGGATGGCGATTGCCGCCGTGACCACGCTCGGGCTTTTGCTCAAGCTCAAATCGCAACACGCCGGCTCCGGCACTCTGGGCTTTGGCCTGGTGCTGCTGGGCGTGGTGGTGGGCGGCGGCATCGGCGCCACGCTGGCGAAACGGGTCGAAATGACCAAGATGCCGGAACTGGTGGCGGCCATGCACTCGCTGATCGGTTTGGCGGCGGTCTGTATTGCCGTGGCCGTGGTGGCTGAGCCGTTTGCGTTCTCGATTGTGAAAGACGCCAGCGAAGCGATTCCGTTTGGCAACCGGCTCGAACTCTTCATCGGCACCTTTGTCGGCGCCATCACCTTCTCCGGTTCGGTGATTGCTTTCGGCAAATTGTCCGGCAAGTATAAATTCCGTCTGTTCCAGGGCGCGCCGGTGGTGTTTGCCGGCCAGCATATGTTGAATCTGGCGCTGGCGCTGGTGATGCTTGGCCTGGGCCTGGCGTTTTGTTTCTCCAGTGGCGCGGCGCCAGCCTGGACACCGTTTATTTTGATGACCGCGATTGCCTTTGTGCTAGGCGTTTTGATCATCATTCCGATTGGCGGCGCGGATATGCCGGTGGTGGTGTCGATGTTGAACAGCTATTCCGGCTGGGCGGCGGCGGGCATCGGTTTTTCGCTGAATAACTCGATGTTGATCATTGCCGGCTCGCTGGTTGGTTCTTCCGGTGCGATTTTGTCTTACATCATGTGCAAGGCGATGAACCGCAGCTTCTTTAATGTGATTCTGGGCGGTTTCGGCGGCGATGCGGGCGCAGCCGCTGGCGGTGGTGCGCAAGCGCAGCGCAATGTGAAATCCGGTTCGGCAGATGACGCCGCCTTCCTGATGACTAATGCCGAGAGCGTGATCATTGTGCCGGGCTATGGTCTGGCAGTGGCGCGCGCGCAGCATGCACTGAAGGAATTGGTGGAAAAATTGACCCATGCCGGCGTTAATGTGCGCTATGCGATTCACCCGGTGGCAGGGCGTATGCCGGGCCATATGAATGTGCTGCTGGCGGAAGCCGAAGTGCCGTATGACCAGGTGTTTGAGATGGAAGACATCAACAGCGAATTCGGCCAAACCGATGTGGTGCTGGTGTTAGGCGCGAACGACGTGGTCAACCCGGCGGCGAAAGACCCGAAATCGCCGATTGCCGGCATGCCGATTCTGGAAGCCTACAAAGCCAAAACCATCATTGTTAATAAACGCTCAATGGCATCCGGTTACGCCGGTCTGGACAATGAGCTGTTCTATATGGATAAAACCATGATGGTGTTTGGCGACGCCAAGAAGGTGCTGGAAGATATGGTCAAAGCGGTCGAATAAACCGTTGTGATGCTTTGATCGCGCCCGCGCACAGCGGGCGCTTTTGTTTTATGAGATGCCCCAAGGCCGGCGACAGCAGATGGTGGCATGCAATTGAGAGGATTTATGCGATTTATGCAAGAAGCGCCATACAGCCATGGCCAGTTAAGCAAAACCGGCGTCTTGCTGGTGAATCTGGGGACGCCGGACGCGCCCACTGCCAGCGCATTGCGGCGTTATTTGAAAGAATTTTTGTGGGATCCGCGTGTGGTGGAAATCCCGCGCCCGATCTGGTGGTTGATTTTGCATGGTGCGATTTTGCCATTCCGCAGCGGCGCCTCGGCCAAAAAATACGCCAGCATCTGGGATAAAGACGGCTCGCCTCTGCGGGTGCACACCGAAAAACAGGCGCAGCTCCTGCAAGGCGCCCTGGGCGCGCGCGGGCACCGCGATATCATCGTGCTGCCCGCCATGCGCTATGGCAATCCTTCGATTGAGCAAGGCCTGCAGGCATTAAAACTGCAAGGTTGCCGTCGTATTTTGATTTTGCCGGCCTACCCGCAATACTCAGGCGCCACCACCGCCTCGACCTATGATGCAGTGTTTGCGCACTATGCCAGGATGCGCGATCTGCCAGAGCTGCGCCTGGTGCGCAATTATCATGATCAGAGCGCCTATATTGACGCGATGAAACAACAGATTTTGCAATACTGGGAAGTGCATGGCCGCCCGGATAAGCTGATTTTGAGTTTTCATGGCATGCCGCGCCGCACCCTGGATCTGGGCGACCCGTATCACTGCGAATGCCATAAAACCGGCCGCCTGCTGGCCGAAGCTTTACGCCTGTCAGCGCAACAGGTGCAAGTCTGTTTCCAATCACGCTTTGGGCGTGCGGAATGGCTGCAACCTTATACCGCGCCCACAGTGCAGGCGCTGGGGCAACAGGGAGTGCGCCGGGTTGATGTGTTTTGCCCCGGATTTATCGCCGATTGTCTGGAAACGCTGGAAGAAATTGCGCTGGAAGTTAAGCAGGAATTTGTACAGGCCGGCGGCAAGGAATTTCACTACATCCCCTGCCTGAATGAAAATCCAGCCTGGATCGCCGCCTTGGCTGATATTGCCGAACAGCATATGGCCGGCTGGCAAACCCTGATTCCGGCGGCAGCCAGAGAAAGCCAATTGCAAGAAGCGCAATCAGCGCGACAGCGCGCCACTCAAATGGGGGCAACACAATAAACGTTGTATCAAAGCAGCGCTATACAAGCCGGGCATGTCCCGGCTTTTTTGCGTATGCCCGTCCGTGCGTCGCAGCCTGTGTCAAGAAACGGGTGCTGCTTTATAACAAATTGCTGTTTGACAGGCACAGCCAGGCAGCCAGGGACAAGGTGTACACCAGAACGGCGCTGCTGATTAAGGTTTGCCTCATGATCATCTCCTGCGATGAAAACAGTTTTTCAATAATTTAACTGTACACGTATCAAATACAAAAATCAACATCTGTTTATTGAAAAATAGGACAAGTTCCCGGCAGTCTTTTAAGCTGGGCCATACATCCACTGTGAACAAACCAAGACCTGTGCTGGCTTGCATGCGATGGGCGTCGCGAAAAAGCCTGCAACAGCGATGCCGCAGAAGGAAATCCCCGCCCATTCATGGCAAGATAGGCAGATACAGCAGCCGGCGTCCCTGGCCGGTTAAAGGAGAACACCATGCTTTCCCGCGATGGCGTGCATATGCGCCACATCCGCCAACATGATTTGGAACAATTCTGGCATCTGATCAACGATTTGCAGGCGCGCGGGGAATATCTTCCAGCCGGCTTGCACTCTCACCGGAAATTCATCGCTGCTTATGAAAAAGACGGCTTTTCCAGCGAAGAATTTGAGCGCCTGCTCTTGCTCAATGAAGCCGGAGAGATCATCGGCACGCTATGGCACTTCAAATCCACCCCCTATTTCAGTGCGCGTGAAATCGGCTATGTCCTGTTTCAGACGGCAATGCGGCGTCAGGGTGTGATGAGCACCGCCGTGGGTATGCTGGTGGATTATCTGTTCCAGACGCAACAGATCAACCGCTTGGAAATCCGCATGGATGTTGACAACGTCGCTTCAGAGCGGGTCGCGCAGAAATGCGGTTTCAGCAAAGAAGGCGTCAGCCGTGGCGCGAATTTTGTGCGCGGGCGTTATCGCGATATGTGTGTGTATGCACTCTTGCGTGCGGAGTGGGAACAGGGCAGGGCTTAATCTCAGCCGGTAAATCTGAAGGCTGTGCTACGGACAGGCTGTCACAGGGCGTTGAAATTCTCACGTCCTCATTGAGTGGATACATTGAGAACTGGAAAATTTCCGCTGATATTTTCATTAATGCATCATTTTCAGAATAATATTTTAAAAATACAATCAATAATTTCGGAGAATCATCATTTTCCAACTTTTCAGACCATTTTCTCTCTCTCCAGACGGACTGAGGGTGTCCAATGCCCGACAAAGGCCACCCAAACAGCATCGCCATGTGCGTCAAATTGGAGGCAGCAAAGGTGAGGATCGTCTGACATTTGACTTTGGCCAAGCCGACAAATCGTGTCTTACAATGGATAGGAGCTGGCAGTGAGTGCACCAGCCCCGTCTGGTTCTCTTGGGAACTTAGGAGGAATTCTGTTTTGGCATGTATTGCGACAGCGGGCGGCTTCCATCAATGCATTAATTTCCTTCTAATGATTTCAGAAATTTCCAAAGAAACAAAGCCATGAACCAATACAAAAAACACGGCATCCTCGGCGCAATTTCGATTCAAGCCAAAGTCCTGGCGCTGTTGATTGGCCTCATGTGGCTTGAAGAAGTGGTCGATTTTGTGCTGCGTGGTGCGCTCAATCAATATGGCATTGTGCCGCGCAGCTTGATAGGTTTGCGCGGAATCGTGTTGGCGCCATTTCTGCATGGCAATTTCACACATCTCATCGCCAATACCCTGCCTTTTGCCGTCCTGGCCTGGTTTGTGATGCTGCGCAGCATGCGGGATTTTGTGACGGTCAGCTTGTTGGTGATGCTGATTGGCGGCTTGGGCACATGGTTGGTCGCTGCGAGTAACACGGTGCATATCGGCGCCAGCGGCATGATTTTCGGCTATCTGGGTTTTTTGCTGGCGCGCGGTTTTTTTGAGCGCAGTTGGATGGCTGTTTTACTGTCTGTCGCGGTGGCCTTTGTGTATGGCGGCGCTCTATGGGGCGTGCTGCCGGGGCAAGCGGGCATTTCCTGGCAAGGACATTTGTTTGGCTTTGTTGGCGGCGTGCTGGCGGCGAAGTGGACGCCGGTAAAGGCCAAACCGCGCCGATGAGGCGCGGCTTGCTTTGCGCGGAATCTGTTCAATTCCCTTATTTCGGATAGTGAAACCCGGTGCGGATATCCATAGGCCGCAGCCGCCCGCCATCGCGCACCATCAGGCGCTGCGGCGGCTCGTCGCCGGCCAGCGCGCGCTGGATGGGCGGCAAGCCTTCGCTCTTGCGCATGGGCGTATCGCCGCGCTGATAGACGTTATTGCATTGTGTGGCTTTGATCAGGGCTTGCGCAATCGCCACTTTCCACAGCTCGACGCCAGCAGCGTTGAACTGGCACACCAGATAACCATCAGGGCCGCCATAGCTCTGCACCAGCAAGCCGGGCAAGCCTTCCTGCTCGCCGTCAATCAGCAAAAACAAGTCCTGCGGATCGGCAGCCTGCAGTGCGGCGGCGCGTTTGCTGAAGGCGGCTTGCACGCGCCGTTTGATCATGGCGTGGTCGATCGGCTCGTCTTCGCGCAAGGTCCAGACGCGCGCAGCGGCGACCTGGGATTTGGCGTTATAGGCGGCGCGCGCCAGAAATTGGCGCGCTGAGGTTTGCACCAGCGCTGTGCTGCCCGGCGTATTGCGCTCCTTCGGCGTGCCTTCGACTTTTTCGATGGCGGTGGCGTAAATCAGCGGGTCGCCGGCGAGCAAGCGTTTTTCCTTGCCTTGTTTGATGGTGATAATCAGCATATTTTCTGTATTTCCTGTGTTGGTGATTACTTCGCCCGGCGCGCCAATTCCCGATCCAGCGCATTGGCGAAGTTTTGGCGGTCGGCCTGGTTGAACGGGGCCGGGCCGCCGGTATCGACGCCGGCGCCGCGCAGTTCTTCCATGAAGGCGCGCATGCTCAGTTGCTGGGCAATCGTGTCCTTGGTGTACCACTCGCCGCGCGGATTGAGCGGCAGACCACCTTTTTCCAGCACCTGCGCAGCTAATGGAATGTCGGCGGTGATGACGATGTCGCCGGGGTTGAGCCGGGCTAGGATTTCGGCGTCCGCCGCATCCGCGCCCGCTGGCGCCTGAAATGCGCGGATGAAACGCGAGCCGGGCACGCGCAGCAATTGGTTGGCCACCAGGGTGAGCTGGAGTTGGCGGCGCTCGGCCAGCCGGTACAGAATATCCTTGATGACGGCAGGGCAGGCGTCAGCATCAACCCAGATGTGCATAGTGTGAGGGGGCAGAGTTACAGGACGCCACATTGTAAAGCATCCTTCATCCCCGCCTTGGGCGATAATACGGCCTTACGCATTTTGCCCACCAATTTTGGAATCCCCATGGAAATCAAGGTAAATTTTCTCGACAAGCTTCGTCTTGAGGCCAAATTTGACGACTTCACCGTCATCGCAGACCAGCCGATCCGCTACAAGGGCGACGGCTCCGCGCCGGGGCCGTTTGACTATTTTCTGGTTTCCTCGGCCATGTGCGCCGCCTATTTCGTGAAGCTGTATTGCAATACGCGCGATATCTCGACCGAGAATATCCGTCTCTCCCATAACAATATTGTCGATCCGGAAAACCGCTATAAGCAGACTTTCAAGATTCAAGTCGAGTTGCCGCCAGACATTTCAGAGAAAGACCGCATCGGCATCCTGCGCTCGATCGAGCGCTGCACGGTCAAAAAAGTGGTGCAGGCCGGGCCGGATTTTGTGATTGAAGAAGTGGCGAATCTGGATGCTGATGCGCAAGCGCTGCTGGCGGTTTCACCGACTAACGAAACCAGCACCCGCATCCAGGGGAAGGATTTGCCGCTGGAACAGACCATCGCCAATATGAGCGCGACGCTGGCCAAATTGGGCATCAAGATTGAAATCGCCTCCTGGCGCAATATCGTGCCCAATGTCTGGTCGCTGCATATTCGCGACGCCCATTCGCCGATGTGTTTCACCAATGGCAAGGGGGCGAGCAAAGAAAGCGCGCTGGCCTCGGCGCTGGGCGAATACATTGAACGCATCAGTTGCAACCATTTTTATGCCGGCGAATATTGGGGCGAAGAAATCGCCAATGCGTCCTTTGTGCACTATCCCGAAGAGCGTTGGTTCAAGCCGGGCAAGCGCGATACGCTGCCGCCTGAGATCCTGGACGAATACTGCCTCGATATCTTTAATCCGGAAGGCGAGTTGCAAGGCTCGCACCTGATCGACACCAATTCCGGCAACAAGGCGCGCGGCATTTGTGCGCTGCCCTTCGTGCGCCAGTCGGATGGCGAAACTGTCTATTTCCCGGTGAACCTGGTGGAAAACCTGTTTGTCAGCAATGGCATGAGCGCCGGCAATACCCTGGCCGAAGCGCAGGTGCAATGTCTGTCAGAAATCTTTGAGCGCGCCGTCAAGCGCGAGATTTTGGAAGGCGAAATCGCCTTGCCCGATGTGCCGCAAGAGGTGCTGGCCAAGTATCCCGGCATTCTGGCCGGCATTCAGGGGCTGGAAGAGCAGGGCTTTCCGGTGCTGGTGAAAGATGCTTCGCTGGGCGGGCAGTATCCGGTGATGTGCGTGACTTTGATGAATCCGCGCACCGGCGGCGTATTTGCCTCCTTTGGCGCGCATCCCAGCTTTGAAGTCGCCTTGGAGCGCAGCCTGACCGAGCTGCTGCAGGGGCGCAGCTTTGAAGGCTTGAATGATTTGCCGCCGCCCACCTTCAGCAGCGAAGCCGTGACTGAGCCTTACAACTTCGTCGAACACTTCATTGATTCGAGCGGGATTGTGTCCTGGCGCTTCTTCAGCGCCAAGGCCGATTATGAGTTTGTCGAGTGGGACTTCTCGGGCCAGGGCGAGCATTCCAACGTGCAGGAAGCCGCCACCTTGTTTGGCATCCTCAAGCAGATTGGCAAAGAATCGTATATGGCGGTGTACCAGCATTTAGGGGCGACTGCCTGCCGCATCCTGGTTCCTGCGTATTCAGAAATTTATCCGGTCGAAGACCTGGTGTGGGACAACACCAATAAGGCCTTGCTGTTCCGCGCCGATATTCTGAACCTGCACAAGCTGGATGATGACAAGCTGGAGGCGTTGCTGGACAGGATGGAAAACAATGAGCTGGATGAGCATGGCGATATTGCGACCCTGATCGGCATCGAGTTTGATGAAAACACAGTCTGGGGCCAACTCACCGTGCTGGAATTGAAGCTGCTGATTCACCTGGCATTGCAGCATTACGAGGAGGCGCTGGATCTGGTCGGCGCATTCTTGCAATACAACGACAACACGGTCGAGCGCCGCCTGTTTTATCAAGCCATGAAGGCCGTGCTGGAAATTGCGCTGGATGATGAACTTGCGCTGCAAGACTACGAAGCCAATTTGCGCCGCATGTTTGGCAATGCGCGCATGGACGCGGTGATCGGCTCGGTGGATGGCAGTGTGCGTTTCTACGGCCTGACCCCGACCAGCATGCAACTCGACGGACTGGAGCGGCATGCGCGCAAGCTTGACAGCTACCGCAAACTGCACGCGGCGCGCGCCAAGGCGGTTGCAGGGCAGTGATCTTGCAACTGGGCGATGGTCAAGGCGCAGCGCTTAAGCATGCGCCCGCAAGGCGCCGGACAGCAGGATCTCAAGCCCGCTCCCATGCGGCACATGCTGCAATAAAGCCCTGGCCACCGGCTGCGCCCCTATCGGCTTGTAATTCGCCGGAATCAAAAAGCCCAACAGCCTGCCGGCCGCTGCGCCCCATTCTTCGCCGGGGCGCTCAGGCTGGCCCAGGGCTTTTCTGTCGCCCGTCAGCATCGAAGGCCGCGCAATCACCAGACGGGTGAACGCCATCGCCTGCAAAGCCTCTTCCAATTCGCCTTTGACACGGCTGTAAAACACGGCCGACCTGGCATGCGCGCCCATGGCGCTGACCAGTCCCGCGCGCGTGGCTCCGGCCGCCAGCGCGGCTTTGGCCACCGCCAGATTGGCGTCAAAATCCACCGCGCGGAAAGCCGCCTGACTGCCGGCGATTTTGATGGTTGTGCCCAGCGCCAGATACACTTCATCAGCGGGCGGCAGGGCGGGCAGATGGTGAAAATCCACCACATGCGACTGTAATTTGGTGTGCGTGGCGGCCAGCGGGCGGCGGCCCAGGCTGTGGACGCGGCCCACCGTTGGGTCGGCCAGCAAGCCGGCTAAGATTTCCTGCCCCACCAGGCCGCTGGCCCCGGCGATGATGACGTTGCGTGTTGTCATGGCGACTCCTTTCGCTATCTATTTTATGCGCCGGGGATGCATCCTGGCGTCAGGTTTTTAAGGCGTGTTGAAGTGCAGTATGACGTTATGAAAACGTATATACTTCTTTCGTATCAAACCAGGGAATGAGACCATGTCTAAAGAAGCTGTTTTTACGATGAAGCTCGAAGAAGAGTTGCGCGCCGACTTTTTGGCGGAAGCGTAAGCGGCGCATCGGCCTGCTTCGCAGATTATGCGGGAACTGATGCGCGAATTTGTGCAGAACCAGCGTCAGGCGCGTGAGTATGAGGCTTTTCTGAGTCAGAAAGTGGCGGCGGCGCGCGCTTCCATGCAAGCCGGCGTTGGTCACGATAATGATGAAGTGGAGGCCATGTTTGCGGCCAGGCGGGCTGCCGTAAAAACGGCATGAAAGTAATCTGGACGCCGCAGGCGCTGCAAGACCGTGAAGCGATCTGGCTCACGATTGTACAAAATAAGCCGCAAGCGGCATCCAAATTGGATGAGGCGTTTAGTGAGGCAGCGGTAAAACTGGCCGTGCATCCCATGTTTGGGCGTGTCGGCCTGCTTCATGCCACCCGTGAATTGATCGTGCATCAAAACTATCGTCTGGTATATGAGATTGATCATGAGGAAGTTTGGATATTGGCGCTTGTGCATGCCGGGCAGAGCTGGCCATGATTTTTGCTGGCGGCTGCAGATTTCACGCCAGCCGCCAAGCGCCGCACAAATACATTACAATGCACGGCCCCCTCTGTTTGAGGGGGTTTTGTTTTGAGAGAAGGCTATGACATACAGCGTCAAAGAAATGTTTTACACCCTGCAGGGAGAAGGCGCACAAAGCGGGCGGCCTGCAGTGTTTTGCCGTTTTTCCGGTTGCAATCTGTGGACCGGGCGCGAGCAGGATCGCGCCACTGCGGTGTGCCAGTTTTGCGATACCGATTTTGTCGGCACGGATGGCGTGGACGGCGGCAAGTTTGCCAGCGCGGATGAATTAGCGCAGAAATTGGCCAGCTTGTGGCCGGCAGGGCAGGGCCATCGCTACGTGGTGTGCACCGGCGGCGAGCCGCTCTTGCAACTTGATGCGCATTTGATTGATGCGCTGCATGCGCAGGGTTTTACGATTGCGATAGAAACCAATGGCACCTTGCCGGTGCCGCCCGGAATTGACTGGGTCTGCGTCTCGCCCAAATTAGGCTCGGAATTGGTGGTGACGCGCGGCAATGAAATTAAAGTGGTCATTCCACAAAGCAAGCCGGGATTGCTGCAGGATTTGCATTATTATCAAGGCCTTGATTTTGAACACTTTTTTCTGCAGGCCATGGATAGCGCCGGGCGTGATTTGAATCTGCGCCTGGCGATTCAGACATGTAAGGACATGCCGCGCTGGCGCTTGAGCCTGCAAACACATAAACTGCTGCAAATCCCCTGAGCGCAGCCAGGAATACAATATGATTACGATTACCCGCAAACTGGAATTCGACGCCGGCCACCGCATTCCAGACCATAAAAGCCAGTGCCGCAATTTGCACGGCCACCGTTACACCCTCGAAATCACCTTGCAGGGCAAAGTGATTGAACTGGAGGGCAATTCTGATAATGGCATGATCATGGACTTTTCCGATGTCAAAGTGCTGGCCAAACAGCATTTGGTGGACGTCTGGGATCATGCGTTTTTAGTCTATGAGCAAGATCACGCTGTGCGTGAGTTTTTGCAAAGCCTGCCGGGGCATAAAACCGTCATCATCAGCCGCATTCCCACCGTGGAAAACCTGGCGCAAACCGCCTTCGACATTCTGAAAGCCGCCTACCGCGACCGTTACGGCACCGGCCTGCGCTTGAAAAAGCTGGTCTTGCACGAAACGCCGAACTGTTGGGCGGAGGTGAATGATGAATGATGAAATTTATATGCGCGAAGCCTTGAGCCAGGCGCATAACGCCTGGGCCTTGGGCGAAGTGCCGGTCGGTGCAGTGGTGGTGAAAGACGGTCAGATCATCGCCACCGGCTTTAACCAGCCGATTGGCAGCGGCGACCCGACTGCGCATGCCGAAATCATGGCTTTGCGCGCCGCCGCAACGCTGCTTGGCAACTACCGCCTGCCGGGTTGCGAGTTGTATGTCACCTTGGAGCCGTGCGCGATGTGCGCCGGGGCCATGATGCATGCGCGTCTGGCGCGCGTGGTGTATGGCGCCTCCGATCCCAAGACCGGCGTTTGTGGTTCTGTCACCAATTTGTTTGCCGAGCCGAAACTCAACCATCATGCGCAACTCTCCGGTGGCGTGTTAGCGCAAGCCTGCAGCGATTTGCTGAAAGATTTCTTTGCACAACGCCGCCAACAGGCGCAACTGGCGCGCGCTCAGGCTCCCGAGGCCATGGTGGTGCGTTATTTTGAAGCGGAAGACGAATAATTCCCATGAAAATGCAATATTTAAGCGCGCTTGACGCCAGTTTCCTGCACATGGAAACGCCGGAAATGCCGATGCATGTCGGCGGCATGAATCTGTTTGAATTGCCGCGCGGTTTTGACGGCGATTTTTACGAAGTCGTGAAGCGCCATGTGCAGCAGCGCTTGCATCTGGCGCCGATTTTCACGCGCAAGCTGGCCTTGATGCCGTTTGAATTAGCCAACCCGGTTTGGATTGAAGATGATGCGCTGGACCTGGATTACCATGTGCGCAAAATCGTCTTGCCCAAGCCCGGCAGCCTGGCGCAATTGCAAGCTTATGTCGGGCGCCTGCATTCCAGCCTGCTCGACCGCAGCCGCCCCTTGTGGGAGTTTTATATATTTGAGGGCTTGGAAAACGGCCAGGCGGCGTTTTACTCCAAGATTCACCATGCCGCCCTCGATGGTCAGGGGGCTGCGGCCTTAGCGCAAGTCTTGCTGGATATTTCTCCTGTGCCGCGCGATGTGCCGCCGCCTTTGCTCAAGCGCAAGCAGGCGTATCAACCCAGCGTCAGCGAATTATTGAGCGCCGCCGCGCAAGACGCTTGGCGCCAAAGCGTGCAGATCGCCAAAACCTTGCCGCAGGGCGTCAAAGCCGCCGGCGCATTGCTCAAACATGCCTGGGAGGCGCGCGGCCAGGAACACGCCAAAACCGGCGTCGGTTTTGCCCCGCGCACCCCCTTGAATGTATCAGTCACGAATCAACGCCTGTTTGCCACCGCCAGTTTGCCGTTCAATGAAGTCAGGGCGATTGCCAAGGCGTTTGAGGTCAGTGTCAATGATGTGGTGCTGGCGACTTGCAGCGGCGCTTTGCGCGCCTGGCTGGCGCGGCATGCGGCGCTGCCTTCGCGCTCGCTGTTGACGGCGATGCCGGTCAGCCTGCGCCAAGAGGGCAATACCGATTTGAATAATCAGGTCAGTATGATGCGCATGCATCTGGCCAGCAATATCGCCGACCCTGTCAAACGTTTGCAGCGCATCCATGCCCACGCCAAGACCCTGAAAAAAACGCTGGGCAGCGTGAAATCGGTTTTGCCGACCAATCTGCCGAGTATCGGCCTGCCCTGGTTGATGACCGGCTTAACCTCTTTTTATGCGCGCTCGCGTCTGGCTGACCGCATGAGTCCGCTGGCGAATCTGGTGATTTCCAATGTGCCGGGGCCGCAAATGGATTTATATCTGGCCGGCGCCAAAATGCTGAGCAACTTCCCGGTGTCGATTGTGGCGCATGGCATGGGCTTGAATATCACCGTGCAAAGCTATGCCGGCAAACTCGATATCGGCATGATCGCCTGTCGCCGTGCGATGCCGGATCTGGCTGATTTTGCCGAGATGATGACAGAAGCGCATGCTGAATTGCTGGCAGCCGCCAAAGCTGTTGTCGCGTCTGATGTTGGTGAAAAGCCGGCCAGCGAGGGAAAAGCGCGCCGTCGCGCCGCAGCCAAGGCAGTGAAGCCTGCCGGGGCGGAAAAGGCAGCTAAACCGGTTAAACCGGCCAAGTCGGCTAAGGCGAAGCAGACAGAGGCGGTGGCCGATGCGTCTGCGCCAGCCAAACCAAAACGCACGCCACGCGCGAGAAAAGCGCTACAGACGCCGCAAGACGGGCATACAGAAGAACCTGGGCGTACTGCTGACTGAATCGCCAGACTGCGCTTACATCCGGCCCCGCCAGTATGCATGTGTCAATCCAGCAGGATGCCGGGGGGGGATTATTTTGGCTCCGGAGGCATATGCAGCGCCAACCACACGGTCTGCTGCGCCGGGTCAGTCCAACTGACGCGATGCTTGCAGCCGGCGGGAATCCAGCGCCAGTCGCCCGGCTTCAAGTCGCAGCGCTGACCGTCTTCCCATTCCAATTGGGCTGCGCCTTGCAGCACCATCACCCATTCATCTTTTTCCTGTTCAAACCAGCCTTGCGCCGGCGCGGTCTGCCCTTGCGAGACGATGCGTTCAAGCATGATCTCGCCGCTTTGCAGCAGCGGCGTGAATAATTCCTCAGTCAGCGCAGGTGGAATGTTTTCAAACAGATTTGGCATAGCGGCGGCAGAAAAACAAAAGCGGCCAAGAGGCCGCTTGAGTTGGATTGGCGGAAAGTCAGCGTGCAGACGCTGAGGCTGAAGAGGCCGCCGCTGCATTGCCCGCCATATTGCTCAAGGCGGCCGCAGCTTTTTGGTCTTCGATACGGCGTGCGCCATTAAAACGCTGTTTCCAGTAGCTCAAGTCCATACTTTCGATGCGCACCTGGCCGCCGGAAGAGGGGGAATGAATGAATTTATTGTCGCCCAGATAAATCCCGACATGGGAAAAACCTTTGCGCATGGTGTTGTAAAACACCAGATCGCCCGGTTGTAAATCCTGCGGCATGATTTGTTTGCCGACGCGGCTGATTTCTTCTGCCGTGCGCGGCAGGGTGTTGCCCCAGGCTTCTTTGAACACATGGCGCACCAGACCGCTGCAATCAAAGCCGCTTTCCGGCACATTGCCGCCACGGCGATAATTCACGCCCAACATACCCATGGCCTGCATCACCAATTCCGAAGCGCGGCTGGTGATGTCTTGCAATTTACCGAGGGGTTTGGCATCAGTGGCGGGTGGGGTGGCGGCAGCCGGGGAGGTGGAGGGTGCTGCGCTGGCTTGCATGCTGGCCAGTGCGGCTCCCAGCGGGTCGTTTTCAATCGCCATCGATTGCAGGGAGACCGCGACCAATAAGGCGCACAGGCCGTAACGGGACTTCTTGCTCAGAACGCCAGTCTTGGCTGAGAGGCTCTCACGGGTGGTCAGTCTTGTCATCGCTGCAACCTTTCAAACAAACACCGGGGCACTTTAAGGGAATTAGAGCCGCATGTCAAAAAAATTTTTACAGTTGTATGAAAAATGTTTCTCCATCCTGGCTTGATGGTGTTAATATTTTTCCTTATGGCAATTATTTCTGATTGATTGGCAAAAAGCAGTACTGATGTTCTCTTGCGCATTGATTTTATTCAACTTCTTGCCACCGCATTTTTCTCTGTTGTGTCCCCAATAAATGTGATGCTGATCACTGCGGCTTGCAAAAGCCTGTTTCGCGCTGTTTAGCGGACTTTCGCGCACGCCGGCTGCGCTGCGCGTACAATCAACTTCCGATGTTTTTTGATGCAATGGAGAAGCGATGCAAAACAAACCTGTACTTGAATTGGCCGATGTGAAAAAAATCGCAGCGGCAGCGGAACAGCATGCGCTGGAAAACAGCTGGGCGGTGGTGATTGCGATTGTGGACGCCGGCGGCCATTTGCTGTGGTTGCAGCGCATGGATGGCGTGGCGCCGATTTCCGCCCACATCGCACCGGCCAAGGCGCAAACTGCTGCGCTGGGCTGCCGCGAAAGCCGGATTTATGAAGAGAGCATCAATAATGGCCGTTATTCCTTCCTCAGCGCGCCCTTGGTTGAGGGCATGTTGGAAGGCGGCGTGCCGATTATGGTGGCTGGGCATTGCGTCGGGGCGGTTGGCGTGTCCGGCGTCAAATCTGCCGATGATGCGCAAATCGCCAAGGCCGGCATTGCAGCGCTGACTGCTTGAGCCAGGCATGCCGGCGGGGCCGTCGCCGGCATATGCAATTCATAGCCGGCCTTGACTTCCGCGCTTTTTCCGAGAGCATCAGCGCTCCTCAATTACTCCACATTTGGCCTGCACAATCCTGACATCGCCAGCCAACACACAAGCCCCGCTGCTGGCAGGTTTTTGACATGAAAGGAAACGCCATGCCTTGCATTATCTACACCCCGACCCCGCGCTCCGTCACGACCGATGATGATTACATTATCTACAGCTCAGTAAGTGAATTGATGAGTTATAACAGCTCCAGCCGTGAGGCCTGGAATAATGGCAAGGCTGGTCTGGATGAGCTGGGCAAGGGCGGCGTGCTGTATCTGGTGGGGCATGGCAATGCCGGCAGTGCGATTGGCGCGCATGGCAAAGGCATGACGCCGGTGAATGAAAAGGAATTGCTGGCGCAGTTGTTGGAAGAAGGCTTGCCACTGACGCCATCCGCGCCGCTGACTATTCACGCCTATTGCTGCTGCAGTGCAACCAAGGTGCGTCAAGACTATCGCGGCGCCTTGCAGACCCCGTTTGCTGAGCGCTTTGGCAAGCTGTTAGCGGACGCCAAGGCCGACAACATCACCCTGATAGGTTATGCCGGCTTTCTCAAGAAAAAAACGCACACGATGCACTATGTCTGTCACGATGAAGCCAAGATTGAATGGCAAAACAGCAGCGGGGCCAGCATGACTTGGCAGATTGACGGCGGGGTGATTACGAAAATGGGGACAAATGAGTGGGAGCAGAGCGTGCAAAGCAATTTCCATTTGTTCAGAAAAAATTCTGTCTACTTTGATATCAAGCCATCCAAGTAAGGAGGATGCGGAAGATTGCTGCGCTGCAATGCTTGTCGGCAACAGGGCCATCTGTTATAATTTCAAGGTTTGGCCCTTCCAACATAAGCCATTGCGACTTCATCGTGAAGCGGGCTGCGCCGCCAGTTCCAAACGTGCTGATGATCTTTTTGATGATCTTTTCAGCTCTGCGGCAGCGGCCCTGGTGATGTCGTTGGTGAAACTAACAGGAGTTGCCCTTGCCGCAGTTTTTCTTTGGCTCTGCCGTCCCCGCCATCCTGGCCCTGGCTGACGGAACCATCTTTAAAGGGGTATCCATTGGCGCTACCGGCCATACCACCGGTGAAGTGGTGTTCAATACTTCGATCACCGGCTATCAGGAAATCCTGACCGACCCCAGCTACAGTCGGCAAATCGTAACCCTCACTTATCCCCACATCGGCAACGTCGGTGTGAACCCTGAAGATGTCGAATCATCCCGCGTGCATGCCGCCGGTTTGGTGATCCGGGATCTGCCCATGTTGGCCTCCAACTTCCGCAGCACGCAATCCTTGTCTGACTACCTGAAGGCGGAAAACATCGTCGCCATTGCCAATATCGACACCCGCAAATTAACCCGCTTATTGCGTGAAAAAGGCGCATTGGGCGGCGCGATTCTGGTGGGCGAGCGCGGTGAGCCGCCATCCGTCGCCACGGCGCTCGAATTGGCGCAATCCTTCCCCGGTCTGTCCGGCATGGATTTGGCCAAGGTGGTCAGCAGCCGCGAAGAATACGCCTTTACCGAAGGCGAGTGGGAGCTGGGCCAGGGCTACAGCAAAGTTGGCGATGGGCGTTTCCATGTGGTGGCGTATGACTTTGGCGTCAAACGCAATATTTTGCGCATGCTGGTGGCGCGCGGTTGCCGCGTGACCGTGGTGCCGGCGCAAACCCCGGCTGCGCGCGTATTGGAACTCAAGCCGGACGGCGTTTTCCTCTCCAATGGCCCGGGTGACCCGCAACCATGCGATTACGCGATTGAAGCGGCGCGCACCCTGATTGACGCCGGCATTCCAACCTTTGGCATCTGCCTGGGGCATCAAATCATGGCGCTGGCCTCCGGCGCGCAAACCCTGAAAATGAAATTCGGCCATCATGGCGGCAACCATCCGGTGCAAGACAAAGACACGGGACAGGTGTTAATCACTTCGCAAAACCATGGTTTTGCAGTGGACGCTGAGAGTTTGCCGGCGAATTGCCGTGTGACCCATGTTTCGCTGTTCGATGGCAGCCTGCAAGGCTTTGCCCGCACCGACCGCCCGGCGTTTTGCTTCCAGGGACACCCCGAGGCTTCGCCCGGCCCGCACGACATCGCCTATCTGTTTGACCGTTTTGTGCACTTGATGCAACAGGAGAAGACTCATGCCTAAGCGCAGCGACATCAAGCGCATTTTGATCATTGGCGCCGGCCCCATCATCATCGGCCAGGCCTGTGAATTTGACTATTCCGGCGCGCAGGCGTGCAAAGCCTTGAAGCAGGAAGGCTATGAAGTCATCCTGGTCAACAGCAATCCGGCCACCATCATGACCGATCCGGACATGGCGGATGTGACCTATATCGAACCGATCACCTGGCAGGTGGTGGAGCGCATCATTGCCGCTGAAAAGCCGGATGCGATTCTGCCCACCATGGGCGGTCAGACCGCGCTCAATTGCGCGCTCGACTTGCACCGCCATGGCGTGCTGGAACGCTACAAAGTCGAGCTGATCGGCGCCACGCCGGAAGCCATCGACAAAGCCGAAGACCGCTCCAAATTCAAGCAAGCCATGACCAAGATCGGCCTTGGCTCGGCCCGCTCCGGCATTGCGCACAGCATGGACCAGGCCTGGGAGGTGCAGCGCTCGATCGGTTTCCCGGTCATCATCCGTCCCAGCTTCACCATGGGCGGCACCGGCGGCGGCATCGCCTACAACCCGGAAGAATTTGAAGCCATCTGCAGGCGCGGTCTGGAAGCCTCGCCCACGCGCGAACTCTTGATTGAAGAGTCGCTGATCGGCTGGAAAGAATTCGAGATGGAAGTGGTGCGCGACAAGAAGGACAATTGCATCATCGTCTGCTCGATTGAAAACCTGGATCCGATGGGCGTGCACACCGGCGACTCAATCACTGTGGCCCCGGCGCAAACGCTCACCGACAAGGAATACCAGCTGATGCGCAACGCATCGCTGGCGGTGCTGCGTGAAATCGGCGTCGATACCGGCGGCTCGAATGTGCAATTCGCCATCAATCCGGTCGATGGCCGCATGATTGTGATTGAGATGAATCCGCGCGTTTCACGCTCTTCTGCGCTGGCCTCGAAAGCCACCGGTTTTCCTATCGCCAAAGTGGCGGCCAAGCTGGCGGTCGGCTTCACGCTGGACGAGTTGCGCAATGAAATCACCGGCGGCGCCACGCCGGCGTCGTTTGAGCCTTCCATCGACTACGTGGTGACCAAGATCCCGCGTTTCACCTTTGAAAAATTCCCCATGGCTGATCAGCATCTGACGACACAGATGAAATCAGTGGGCGAGGTGATGGCGATTGGCCGCACTTTCCAGGAATCTTTCCAGAAAGCCCTGCGCGGTCTGGAAGTGGGTGTCGATGGCTTGAATGAAAAAACCAAGGACACTGAAAAACTGGAGCAGGAATTAGGAGAACCCGGCCCGGATCGCATCTGGTATGTGGGCGACGCATTTGCGCGCGGCTACACGGTGGAAGAAGTGTTCAACCTGACCAAGATTGATCCCTGGTTCCTGGTGCAAATCAAGGAAATCGTGGATATCGAGCTGTGGCTGGAAAAACAAACGCCGGCTGTGCTGGAGGCTGACTTGCTGCGCCGCCTCAAGCAAAAAGGCTTTGCTGACCGCCGTATCGCTTCTTTGCTGAAAATCAAAGACAGCGAAGTGCGCGCGCGCCGTCATGAATTCGGCATTCGCCCGGTGTACAAACGGGTGGATACCTGCGCGGCAGAATTCGCCACCGACACCGCTTACATGTATTCGACCTATGACGAGGAATGCGAAGCGCAGCCGACGGATAAGAAGAAAATCATGGTGCTGGGCGGCGGCCCGAACCGGATCGGCCAGGGCATCGAATTTGATTACTGCTGCGTGCATGCGGCGCTGGCGATGCGTGAAGACGGCTATGAAACCATTATGGTGAATTGCAATCCGGAAACCGTTTCCACCGATTACGACACTTCCGACCGGCTGTATTTTGAATCGCTGACCCTGGAAGATGTGCTGGAAATCGTGGCGCTGGAAAAACCGGTGGGCGTGATTGTGCAATACGGCGGCCAGACCCCGCTCAAGCTGGCGCTGGATCTGGAAGCGAACGGCGTGCCCATCGTCGGCACCTCGCCGGACATGATTGATGCGGCGGAAGACCGCGAGCGCTTCCAGAAATTGCTGCACGATCTGGGCTTGCGTCAGCCGCCCAACCGCACCGCACGCGCCGAAGCCGAAGCCATCGCCTTAGCGGATGAAATCGGTTATCCGCTGGTGGTGCGTCCCTCCTATGTGCTGGGCGGGCGCGCCATGGAAATCGTGCATGAGCAGCGGGATTTGGAGCGCTATATGCGCGAAGCGGTGAAAGTCTCCAACGATTCGCCGGTTTTGCTTGACCGCTTCCTGAATGATGCGGTGGAAGTCGATGTGGATGCGATTTGCGATGGCGAACATGTCTTCATCGGCGGTGTGATGGAGCATATCGAACAGGCTGGCGTGCACTCGGGCGATTCGGCCTGCTCGCTGCCGCCGTACTCGATTGCGCCGGAAACCGTGGCCGAACTCAAGCGCCAAACCGCCTTGATGGCGCGCGGCTTGAATGTGGTTGGTTTGATGAATGTGCAATTCGCTATCAAGCAGGGCGAAGCCGATGGCAAGCTGGCTGATACCGTGTATGTGCTGGAAGTCAATCCGCGCGCCTCGCGCACCGTGCCTTTCGTCTCCAAAGCCACCGGCTTGCAACTGGCCAAAATCGCGGCGCGTTGCATGGTCGGGCAAAGTTTGGCGGCGCAGGGCATTAGCGCAGAAGTCACGCCACCGTTCTACAGCGTCAAGGAAGCGGTGTTCCCCTTCGCCAAATTCCCTGGCGTGGATACTTTGCTCGGACCGGAAATGAAATCCACCGGCGAGGTGATGGGCGTGGGCAAAACTTTTGGCGAAGCCTTCGTCAAATCGCAACTGGGCGCCGGGGTGCGCTTACCGCAGGCCGGCACGGTGTTTTTGAGCGTGAAGGCGGGCGATAAGCCGCGCATCGTGCAAATTGCGCGCGATTTGCAAAGCCTGGGCTTTGCCCTGGTGGCCACCAAGGGCACGGCGGCGGTGATTGATGCCGCCGGGGTGCCGGTGCGCGCTGTCAATAAAGTGTTGGAAGGCCGTCCGCACATTGTGGATATGCTGAAAAACAATGAGATCGCGCTGGTCATCAACACGGTGGAAGAAAAGCGCAGTGCGATTCTGGATTCGCGCACCATCCGCACATCCGCCTTGCAGGGCCGGGTGCCGACCTATACCACGATCTGGGGCGCTGAAGCTGCAGTCGAGGGCATGCGACAGCTGCAATCATTGCAGGTGTATCATTTACAAGGTCTGCATAAGTCTTTACACTAAACGGCTTTCGCAGGTTGTGCGCCAAACTGGCGCACACAGCTACAAAGGCTGCAGCAGTGCGCTGCGGCCTTTGTGGTTTTTTGGGGGGAGGCTGGCCTTGGCCGCTCCAGACATGATGCGATTGCGCGGCCCGTCGCGCCAATCTCATCTGGCTGGCTTGGCTGGCGGCTTGTCTTCCTTTGTCCAGCTCCGGCGCTTGCGCCGGATTGTTACTTTTTCAGGTAAAACATGAGTTCAGTACCCATTACCAAAAATGGCGCCGAATTGCTGCGCGCAGAGCTGCATCAATTAAAAACCGTGGAACGGCGCGCGGTGATTGAGGCGATCGCCGAAGCGCGTTCGCACGGCGACTTATCGGAAAATGCTGAATACGATGCGGCCAAGGAAAAGCAGAGTTTCATCGAAGGCCGCATTGCAGAATTGGAAGGTTTGTTGAGTTCTGCGCAAATCATCGATCCGTCCCAGATCGACGCTGACGGGCGCGTGGTGTTCGGCTCCACGGTTGAGCTGGAAGATCTGGAAAACGAGCAGAAAGTCACCTATCAAATCGTCGGCGTGGACGAAGCCGACCTCAAACAATCCAAAGTTTCTTACACCTCGCCGATTGCGCGCGCCATGATTGGCAAATCTGTAGGCGATGTGATCATGGTGCAAGCCCCGTCCGGCGTTCGTGAATATGAAGTGATGGATGTCAAATACATCTGAAATTCCGCGCATCAACCCCTGGGCGCAGTTGCGCATGCAACTGGCCGCCCTCTGGCTGGGCAGTTTTTTGACCATCGGCTTGCTGGCGGCGCCGGCTTTGTTTGAGCATTTGCCAAGGCAGAGCGCAGGCAAGGTGGCCGGCGCATTTTTTGCCTCGCAAGCCGTGGTGTCCCTGGTGTCGGGTCTGCTGCTGGCCGGCTTGCTGTGTCTGGAGCCTGCTTTGCGCCGCGCCCGCGCAATCTGGTGTTTGCTGGGCGCCGCCTTGCTGCTGCAGGCGCTCAATCATCTTGGCTTGCGCCCTGAAATCGGCGCTTTGCGCGACGCGATAAATCAGCAGGAGGCCTTGCTCAAAGCAATGCAGGGCAATGCTGATCTGCTGCAGGAAATGCGCCAGCGTTTTGGCCTGCTGCACGGCGTTTCTTCCGGCATTTGGCTGTTGCAGGCCGCCGCGATTGCGGCCCTGTGCTGGCGTTTGCGCTGACGGGCGCGCATTCACACCCGCCGCTCAATGAACAGATCAGTTTTTCGCAGCCGTCTTTTTGCTGCTGACCTGGCGCACCTTGGCGCGTTTGATGCTGCCGCCAGCCGTCACGCGCTCATTACCCTTGATCACCACTTTCTTGACGCTGGGGCGCTTCGTGCCGCTCGGGCTGGGCTTGACGATCACCACTTCACGCAGGCCGGGGCCGCGCGCGCCGCGCTCGCTTTTTTCCGCCTCCTTCTTGGGACGGTAGATCACCAGCAATTTACCGATGTGCTGCACCGGCGCGGCATCCAATTCGCTGCAGATTTGCTCATAGATGGCGACGCGCTCTTCGCGTTCGTCGCCCAACACGCGGATTTTGATCAGGCCGTGCGCATCCAGACTGCTGGAGATTTCATTCATCACAGCTTCAGTCAGGCCTTCAGCGCCGATCATGACGGTGGGTTTCAAACCGTGGGCTTCGGCGCGCAACAGGCTGCGCTCGGCAGGGGTCAGTTTCAACATAATTCTCAACTTGTTCAATAAAACCTGTATTTTACGCGATGGCCAAAAACAAATTAAACAAAAACTGGTTGCATGATCATATCAACGATCCCTACGTCAAATTGGCGCAGAAGGAAGGCTACCGCGCGCGCGCGGCTTACAAGCTCAAAGAGATCGATGAGGAAGAAAAATTGATCAAAGCGGGCCAGAATATTGTTGACCTCGGCGCCACCCCCGGCTCCTGGTCGCAATATGTGCGGCGCAAACTGGCCGGCGCCGAGGGCGGCGGCATCCACGGCGCCATCATCGCGCTGGATCTGCTGGAAATGGAGCCGATTGCCGATGTCCATTTCATTCAGGGCGATTTCCGTGAAGAAGACGTGTTGCGCCAGCTGGAAACCATCGTCAGCGGTGAAAAAATCGATCTGGTCTTATCCGATATGGCGCCGAATCTGTCCGGAATTGCCGATGTCGATGCCGCGCGCATGGAATATCTGCTCGAATTGGCGGTGGAATTCGCGCGCGCCCATCTCAAGCCGCAGGGCGCATTGCTGGTGAAATGCTTTCGCGGCCCCGGCTTTGATCCGGTCTTGCAAATGTTCCGGCGCGAATTCAAACAAGTCCAGCAAAAGAAGCCCAAGGCCAGCCGGGACAAGTCTTCCGAGCTGTTTTTACTCGGGCGCGGCGTGAAAAATCCATTATGAGATTGAATATCGCTTGAAATCCGCCAAGATGGCCCCATCATTGCCGCGATCCGCCTTTGTTTGTTTACGCCCGGTTTGGCAAGGCTTACGCAAACAGGGTAAAATCGGGCATCAAATCTGTCCGGACATACTGTCATTCCGGTTTTCGGAAAATACCGTGCGCAGCCGCATAGCAATATGCCTGTCAGCACCCAAGGAGTCGTCGTGAATAATCCGCTATCGAAGGCGGCCATTTGGGTCGCCATTGCTTTATTGCTGTTTACCGTCTTCAAGAATTTTGCGGACGGCCGGTCCTCCGCCGGCAGCCCGAAACAGGTGGCCTATTCCGAGTTCCTGGAAGAAGTCAAAGCCCATCGTCTGAAAGAAGTGGTGCTGGAAGACCGCACCATCATCGGCGTCACCAACGAAGGCAGCAAGATCCGCACCACCATGACCCTGCTCGATCGCGGTCTGGTGAATGATTTGATCAACGCCGGCGTGCGTTTCGATGTCAAAGCCCCGGAAGAACAATCTTTTTTAGCCCAGGTGCTGATTAACTGGTTCCCGATGCTGCTGCTGGTCGGCGTGTGGATTTTCTTCATGCGCCAGATGCAAGGCGGCGGCAAGGGCGGCGCTTTCTCCTTCGGCAAGTCGAAGGCGCGCATGATGGATGAAACCAATAACACCGTGACCTTCGCTGACGTTGCTGGCTGCGATGAGTCGAAAGAGGAAGTCGGCGAAATCGTGGACTTCCTGCGCGATCCGAGCAAATTCCAAAAACTGGGCGGCCGCATTCCGCGCGGCATCCTGATGGTGGGGCCGCCGGGCACCGGTAAAACCCTGCTGGCGCGCGCCATTGCCGGCGAAGCCAAAGTGCCGTTTTTCTCCATTTCCGGTTCTGACTTCGTGGAAATGTTTGTCGGCGTCGGCGCCTCCCGCGTGCGCGACATGTTTGAAAACGCCAAAAAACACTCCCCCTGCATCATCTTCATCGACGAAATCGACGCGGTTGGCCGTCATCGCGGCGCCGGCATGGGCGGCGGCAATGATGAGCGCGAACAAACCTTGAACCAGTTGCTGGTCGAGATGGACGGTTTTGAAGCCAATTCCGGCGTGATCGTGGTGGCCGCCACCAACCGCGCCGACGTGCTGGATAAAGCGCTGTTGCGCCCTGGCCGTTTTGACCGTCAAGTCACGGTCGGTCTGCCGGATATCCGTGGCCGTGAGCAAATTCTCTCGGTGCATATGCGCAAAGTGCCGATCGGGCCGGACGTGAAAGCCGAAGTGCTGGCGCGCGGCACGCCGGGTTTTTCCGGCGCTGATCTGGCCAATCTGGTCAATGAAGCCGCACTGTTTGCCGCGCGCCGCAATAAGCGCTTGGTTGAAATGCAGGATTTTGAAGACGCCAAAGACAAAATCTACATGGGGCCGGAGCGCAAATCCATGGTCATGCGCGAAGAAGAGCGCATCAACACCGCTTACCACGAATCCGGCCATGCGGTGGTGGCCAAGCTTTTACCGAAATCCGATCCGGTGCATAAAGTCACCATCATGCCGCGCGGCTGGGCCTTGGGCGTGACCTGGCAATTGCCGGAACATGACAATATCAGCGGCTACAAAGACAAGATGCTGGAACAACTGGCGATTATGTTCGGTGGCCGTATCGCCGAAGAAATTTTTGTCGGCCAGATGTCCACCGGCGCGGCGAATGATTTCTCGCGCGCCACCAAGCTGGCGCGCGCCATGGTGACGCGCTACGGCATGTCCGATTCGCTCGGCGTGATGGTGTATGAAGACAGCGAAAACGAAGGCTTCTTTGGCGGTGCGGTGAAAACCATCTCCGAAGCGACCCAGCAGAAAGTCGATGCCGAAATCCGCAATATTCTCGACACCCAGTATGCGCTGGCGCGCCGTCTGCTGGAAGAAAACCGCGACAAAGTCGAAGCCATGACCAAGGCATTGCTGGAATGGGAAACGATTGATGCCGACCAGGTGAATGACATCATGGCCGGCAATGAGCCGCGTCCGCCCAAGGGTGGCGCGCCGACCCGCCGCAATAACAACGACACGCCGCCGAATGTGAATTCGACCGCGCCGGCAGCGGCATAAACGCTTTGACATGACGAAAAAGGGTGAGGGTTTCCTCACCCTTTTGCTTTGAGCCAGCATGCACACTATGCAAATGCACCTGCCCAGCCATTTTCAATGTGGCGCTTACCGTTTTCCTCTGCAAGGCGGCGCCGCCAGGCCCTTGCTGATGGGAATTTTGAATGTCACCCCGGATTCTTTTTCCGATGGCGGGCGCTATCTGCAACTGGATGCAGCCTTGAACCATGCCGAGCAGATGATAGAGCAGGGCGTGGACATCATTGATATCGGCGGCGAATCCAGCCGCCCCGGCGCGCGCAGCCTTTCGGTGCAGGAAGAATTGGAGCGCGTGTTGCCGCTGGTGTTTGCCCTGCGCGACTGCGGCGTACCGCTCTCGATTGACACCTGTAAGCCGCAAGTCATGCGCGAAGTGTTAGCCACCGGCGCGCACATGATCAACGACATTCAGGGCTTTACTCAGCCCGACAGCATCGCAGCAGTGGCCGACAGCGATTGCGGCATCTGTGTGATGCATATGCAAAACCGCCCGCAAAATATGCAAACCGCCCCGCACTATACCGATGTGGTGCAGGAAGTCGGTGTATTTTTGCAAGCGCGCACCCAGGCTTTGCAAGACGCCGGCGTGGCCTCGGCGCGCATCTGCATTGATCCCGGCTTTGGATTTGGCAAAACGCTGCAACATAATCTGGCTTTATTCCGTCAGGCTGCTCAGCTCAGCGCAGACTGTGGCTTGCCGCTTTTGGCCGGCATTTCCAACAAATCCATGTTGGGCGCGCTGACCGGGCGTGAAGTGGGGCAGCGCCAGGCCGCGAATGCCGCCGCGCATACGCTTTTGCTTACGCACGGCGCCAGTATCTTGCGCGTGCATGATGTGGCGGCGGCCCAGGATTGCCTGCGCATCTGGCAGGCGCTGCAACAACAACAGGATTGAATACGCAACTTAAGCGCCTGTCAGACTTGGAAAACATCCTGGCGGGTCATAACAGCAAAGGACCACCATATGGCACGTAAATATTTTGGCACCGATGGCGTGCGCGGCACTGTAGGCCAAGCCCCGATCACCCCCGATTTTGTGATGCGGCTGGCGTATGCCGCTGGCAAAGTGCTGGCGCAAGACGCCGCCCACATGAGCGCGAATGGCCGCCCGGCGGTCTTGATCGGGAAAGATACGCGGATTTCCGGCTATATGCTGGAAGCCGCCTTGCAAGCCGGCTTTGCCGCCGCCGGCGTCGATGTCAAACTGGCCGGCCCCGTGCCCACCCCCGCCGTGGCCTACTTAACGCGCGCCCTGCGCCTGTCCGCCGGTGTGGTGATTTCCGCCTCACACAATCCATTTCAGGACAATGGCATCAAATTCTTTTCCGCCGAAGGCAATAAATTGCCGGATGCGGTCGAATTGGCGATTGAGGCCGAGTTGGAAAAAGACATGCAATGCGTGCCGCCCGAGCGCTTGGGGCGCGCCAAACGGATTGACGACGCCCAGGGGCGCTACATCGAATTTTGCAAAAGTAGCTTCCCGAATGAACTCGATTTGCGCAAGATGAAAATTGTGGTCGATTGCGCCAATGGCGCGGCCTACCACATCGCGCCGCATGTGTTTCATGAATTGGGGGCGGATGTGATCGCCATTGGCAACCAGCCCAACGGCTTCAATATCAACCATGAATGCGGGGCCACGGCGCCACAAGCGCTGGCCGCCAAGGTGGTTGAACTGGGCGCAGATCTGGGCATCGCGCTCGATGGCGATGCCGACCGCTTAATCATGGTGGATGCGCGCGGCCGCATCTACAACGGCGATGAATTGCTGTATGTGATTGTGAAAGCGCGCGCAGCGCAAGGCAAAGTGGATGGCGCGGTCGGCACCTTGATGACGAATATGGCGCTGGAAGTCGCGTTTGCGCAAATGGGCATCGGTTTTGCCCGCGCCAAAGTGGGCGACCGCTATGTGCTCGAAGTCATGCAGGAAAAAGGCTGGTTGTTGGGCGGCGAGGGTTCCGGCCACTTGCTGTGCCTGGATAAACACACCACCGGCGACGGCATTGTCTCTGCCTTGCAAGTCCTGTCTTCCTTGCGCAAGAGCGGGCAAAGCCTGGAAGCAGCCTGCGCGGATTTGCAACTGTTCCCGCAAACCCTGGTGAATGTGCGCACCGCGCCCGGTTTTGACTGGCAAAACCATGCTGCGCTGGCCGCTGCGCGCGCCGCCGCCGAAGCCGAATTGGGCGACAGTGGCCGGGTCTTGATCCGCGCCTCCGGCACCGAGCCGCTGGTGCGTGTGATGGTCGAAGCGCGCGACGGCGAAATGGCCAAACGCCTGGCGCATCAGATGGCCGATACACTGCGCTAAAACAAAGCGAGAGGCGCTGAGCAGGAGGAAATATGCTGCAATCAATCTTCAAAACGCTGGGCATCCTGCTGTTGCTGTTGTTGATGGCAGGATTCGGCATTTGCAGTCTGTATGGCGTCAACAGTTACATTGAAAACGCCGGCAGCGCAGACGCCTTGCTGTTCTTGCTGTTTGCCGCAATCGGCGCAGTGTGCGCATATCTGTGTTTTTTTGCCTTGCGCAGTATGTTGCGCAGCATTTTCCGCAAGTCATAAGACAGGCGGCTGAAAAAGCGCGCCGCCTTGTCTTTCGGCCTGCGTTTACGGCGCTTGCGACAGTTGCTGCATTTCCGCCATCAAGGCGGCTTGCGCCGCCTGTTCCCGGGCCGGCAGATTTTGCAGCAATTGCAAGGCCAATTGCGCCTGTTCGCGACTGATGCGCAGGCGTTCCGGCGCTTGCGGCCCGTTTTGCGACAGCGCCGCCGCCACCCGCGCCAGATTGCCATGCGCCATCGCCAGCGCAGATAAAGCCGCCGGCGTGGCTTCAATTTCGGCAAAGCGCAGGCGCAGCGCCAGACTGCTGCGCAAAAGAGTGAAGGCGGCTTCTTTTTCCCCGCTGTCCCATTGCAAGGTTGACATGCGTTCCATGGCCTCGGCTTGCTGACGGCGCTGACTTTGCAATTGCGCCTGGCTTAAGTCCGGAAGTTCAAGCAAAGCCGCATGTAAATTGATTTCGCGCTGAAAAGTGGCGCGCGCCTGCGCATCTTGCTGTTGGGCGGCTTGAATCTGTCCCACATGACTTAAAATCAGGCCCAAAGCAATGCGCATTTTGATGTCAGACGGCTGGCGCGCCAAGATCGCCTCATAGCCTTGCACACTGAGCAAAAAATAAGTCAAGGCCGCCGCCAATTCTGATTGCGCCAGCTTGATATCGCCCAGCAAATTCAAAATCGTGATGCGTCCCTGCTGCAAGGTAATCTCGTTTGGCGCCGTTTTCATCAGCATTTGATACTGATCATACGCCCGCCGCGCGCTCAGCCAAGCCCCGGCGCTGTCGCCATATTCATGCTGTACAAAGGCGATGCGGCGCAATAATTCGGCCATTTCCAGCTGCCAGCCCAGATTGCGCGGCGCGCTGGCGGTCAATTGTTCAAACAAAGTCAGCGCGCGCCGGTAGGCCGCATAGGCAGCGCGGCCCTCGGCCAAATCGCCCTGATATACCTGCAACCAGGCATGTAGATGCAAGCTTTGCGCATGGCCGGGATCGGCTTGCTGCAGCTGACTCAATAAGCCGCGCGCCTGCTCCAATTTTTCTTTCGCTGCAACATGCTGTTTTTGCTGTACCGCATCGCCGATTTCACGCATCAGGGCGCTTAAACGTTCCGCCAATTGCGTGTTGGCTTCCGATAGCGGCGTCACCGCCGCCAAACTCTCCAGCGCTTGACTGGCCTGGGGCGAAGCCAGCGCAACGCCGCAGGGCAGGGCGGGACTGAGCAAGAACACGCATGCCAGCACAGGAAAAACTTTCATCCGGATCTCCATCAAAACGGATTGCCGCACAAGCGCAGCGAAAGACAGATGCACATCATAACTTGCGCCGGCTGGCTTGCGTGCAAGCGTGTTTGGCGCCGGCTGATAGCGTGTGATTGAATTCGCGCCGGAAAAGTGCAGCACGCGCGAATTGCCAGGCGCCGATCCGATCCGGCGTGGCTGGCATGTGATATGGTTTTGGCAGCATGCGCCAAGCTTGGCAATCCGCCAACGCGCCCAGTCCGCACAGCTGAAGCCGCCAGCCGCGCGGCCACGCTTGCGATGCGGCACGGCACTGTATAAGATCAGAACAATGCTGCTCCAGACCTGATACGGAGAAAGCCCGCAGCAAAGCGCAGCCGCCGGCGACGGCGGTCTTCTCACTGTTTCACCTGCAACCGTGGAGCGTGTATGAGTGATGTGGCGATAGACGGCCCGGCCTGCCGTATCTCAGTTGAACACCGCTATGAAGACAAAGTGTTCACTTTGCGCGAAGCGCGCATAGCGGAAGCCGGCTTGATCAAAGGCATGTTCGATTTTGTGTATAACGGCAAATATCCGGATGAGGAGCTGGATGCGTTGGCGGCAGAAATTTGCGATCAGCAGCACAATCTGTGCGTGGTCGCGGTCAGCCAGCCGGAGGGGCGGATTGTCGGTTGCATCATGATCAAAATCGACCCGCAGCACCGTATCGGCAAAGGCGGACGCGGTTTGGTGCTGCCGGAATACCGCCGTTGCGGTCTGGCCGGGGCCACGCTCAAACTGGCCATTGATTTTCTCTGTCATGAGGCCAAGTGCGTTGATTTGGTGTATGGCGCCAGCCGCACGGTCAGTCCCGGCCCGATGCGCATGGCGGCAGAAGGCGGCATGGTGCAATTCGGCCTGTTCCCCAACGCCGTGCAAATTGAAAGCATGGAGCATTTGAATCTGGATGTGTACCTGAACCCCGACAGCATCGCGAGACGGCGCGCGCGGCCTGCCATCATCCCGGCCTTCAAGCGGATTTACGAGCTGGGCATGCATCAGCTGGGCGTGCAGGAAGATGCCAATCTGGTGCAACTTCCACCGCTGCCGCCTGCGCGCCGCAATTTGCCGCTGCCGATCTGGAATGACAATCCGCAAGATGTGATTGCGCGTTTTAGCCGATACAGCGAAGAAGACCGGATTGCGCTGTCGTTTTTCCCCTTCCATGATCCGAATGCGATTTTAGCCACCGATGATGGCGGCACCGAGGTATTTATCTGGTATGAGGGCAGCGGTAAGCGCGCCGCCATCGTCGGCTATCGCAGCGACCGCAAAAATGTGCAGGAAATTCTGCTTTCGGCGGCGCAGTCGATGGAAGCGCGCGGGGCCGCCTATCTGGAAGTCCTGGCCCCTGCCGCCGATCCGCTGATGCAGCAAGCGGCCTACGCAGCGCGTTTTATTCCATGCGCCTATTTCCCGGCCATGCGCTTAGCGCGCGATGGTTTGCGCGATGATTTCTTTGTGCTATCGCGCACCTTCCGCTTGCTGGATTTTTCCGGCGTTGTGATCAGCCCTTTGAATGCGGAATTTTTGCGCGCCTATTTGCATGGTTATTACGAGTTGTATATCGAGCCCTTGCTAGGCCCGCTCAGCCTGGCCCCGGCGCAGGACTTGGCCACGCTCAGCACTGCATAAAAACCAGCCGGCCCCGCATGCGGGGCCGCTTGTGTGCGGCAGGCGGGCTTATTGCGGCAATTGGGCCGCTAATTGCGGATGGTGCAATAAAGTATTGTCGCCATCCTGCACTTTGAGCGGGGCGATCAGCGGCAAGACCAGTGTGAAGCTGGCGCCGCGTCCGGCTTCGCTATAGACTCTGATATGGCCGCCCAGCAAGCCGGTGACTGTGGTGTGCACAATATTCAGGCCCAGGCCGGAGCTGCCCATGCCCATCTTGGTGGTGAAGAAAGGGTCAAAAATCCGGTTTACATTGGCCGCCGGGATGCCGGCCCCATCATCGCTCACCACCAATTCCACTTGCGCATCATTGCGGCAAAACGCCCGCACTTCAATTTTTCCGCTGGCCCCGTTTTCATAGCCATGCAACAGCGCATTATTCAGCAGATTGATCAACACCTGTCCCAGCGGGCCGGGATAGCTGTCCATACGCACCGGCGCGGGAATGATTTGCAGCACATCGACAGTCGTTTTTTTGATGGTTGGCGACATCGCCAGCACAATTTCCGCCACCACTTCGCCCAAATCAAAAATGCGGCGCTGTGCGCTGGTTTGATCAATCGCGATTTGTTTAAAGCTGGCCACCAATTCCGCCGAGCGCAATAAATTGCGCATCAAAATATTGCTGGCGTGGGTCACATCTTCCATAAAGGTTTCCAGCACCGAGCGTTTCAAACCCTGCTGCACTTGATGTGCAAAATGCTGGTTTTGTTCGGCCAGCGAACTGGCCGCCATAATGCCATTGGAGATCGGCGTATTGAGTTCATGCGCCAAGCCTGCCACCAGCGCGCCCAATGCCGCCAGCTTTTCCGATTGCACCAACTGCTCATGCGCTTGCGATAATTTGTCATTGAGTTCAGTCAATTCAGCATTGCGCTTGACCAATTGCGCTTCCATCGCCTTGCGTCCGGTAATGTCCATGCCTATTCCGACAATGCCCAGAATCGCCCCATGGTCATCGCGCAAATGCACTTTGGTGGTGAAGGTCCAGCCATGCTGGCCAGTGCTTTGATCAATCACCGGCTCTTCCAGCGCCAGCAATTGATCATCGCTGCGCAATAATGCCTGCTCATCGTCAAAATAACGCTGCGCCAATTCTTCAGGGTAAAAATCAAAGTCGGTTTTGCCCAGCAAATCCTCAGAACGCGCAGCGCCCATGACGCGCGCCACTTCCTGATTGGCGAAGATAAAGCGTGAATCCACATCTTTGGCGTAAATCCGGAACGGGCAATTTTCAACCAGGGTGCGCAATAAAATGCGTTTGAAAGAAAGCGCGGCTTCGGTGGCGCGAAAATTTTCCTGTTCCTGCAATAAATGGTCACGCAGGCGCGCATTTTCCAGCGCCACCACGGTTTGCGCGATAAACAATTCAAGTTGCGCCACTTTATTGGCGTCAAAGGCGGCGCAACGCGCACTGCGCTCCAGATACAGAATGCCGATTAATTGATTTTGCCGCGTCAGCGGCAGACACAAGGCCGATTGCGCGCCGCGCACCGTCAGTTCGTGGTCTTCGGAAAAGGGATGCGGCGCCTGCAGATCGGGCAGCAGGACATTGCGCCGGTGTTCTTGCACCCAGGAAATTAAACGGTGCGGCAGTTCTGCGCTTATATGGTGATCATGGCGCGCCAAATCCACATCCACTCCATGCTCGCTGCTGTGCGCGCTGCCGGCCAGCCAGAGCTGGCCGTGATCCACTAACAGAAAATAGGCCTGACAGGCGCCGGAACACTCCTGCACCACGCGCAAGGCGCAATCAAGCAGGGCTAAGACATCGGACTGACAGGAAATGGTTTGCAGTGCTTTTAACACGGTGGCGAACTCTTGCGGCGAGAGTTCGGGCATATTGCCAGGGTCGAGTGTGAAGGCGTATTCGTTCATGCCGCCCCCCGCTGCAAGCATCGGCTTGCATGCGCTGTTTGCAAAAGGATCGTGCGCTGGCTGTTGTGCATCTCTCGGTTTGCTCCAAAACGGGTACGCCACGTTCCTGGCAAGTATCACCCAATTTATGCATCACAGCCAGTTTTTTGCATAAAAGCAGGCATGCGCAAGCCTGCAGTGTGCTCATTTGAACACGTTTTTCCACTCCCGCAGCGCAGCAAACACATCCAATGGCGAGCAATCCTGGCCCAGCCGGCCCTGTGCTTGCAATTGCCCGATCAAGTCCGGCGCTCTGCAGCGCAAAAAAGGATTGGTTTGTTTTTCCAGCCCCAGGGTGGATGGAACCGTGGGGCGGACATGGGCGCGCTTATCCGTATCAACCCTCAGACGCGCGTGCAGCTTACGGTTTTCCGGATCCGCCGCCAGGGCGAAACGCAAATTGGATAACGTATACTCATGCGCGCAAAAGACCAGCGTTTCATCCGGCATCGAAGCCAGCAGATCAAGTGAGGCCAGCATTTGTTCATAGGTGCCTTCAAACACGCGGCCACAGCCGGCGGCGAACAGGGTATCGCCGCAAAACAGCCAGCCATGACTGGTGGCGATATAGGCGGTGTGATCCAAAGTATGGCCCGGAACGTGCAAAGCCATCAATTGCAAGCCCATTTCCGGCACATCCACAGTATCATGGTGGCCAACCGGATGCGTGATGCAATCCAGACTGCAGCTTTTCGGGCCAAACACCGGCACTTGATAAGTGTTGAGTAATTGGGCGATGCCGCCGCTGTGATCCTTGTGGTGGTGTGTGAGTAAAATCGCCACCAATTGCAAATGATGCTGGGTCAGCGCGGCTTGGATTTCATCGGCGTCACCGGGGTCAACCGCAACCGCGTAACAGCCATTGTGGATCAGCCACAAATAATTGTCCTTGAAGGCCGGGACAGTAAGTACGCCCAGGGCGCGTGATTGGCTCATGGTTTTTGATGGAAAAATGAATGAATGAATTTCAGCCCGCTTGCGCGCCCCACATTATAGACTTGAGTGAGTGGCTTGCCACGCCTGGCGGCCAATACGTCCTGGCCTGGGAGCGCGCACGCCTGGCGCAATTGACTGCGGATATCTTTGGATTCAATGCCCTGCAAATCGGTTTGCCTCAACTCGACACCCTGGCGGCCAACCGGATGCCGCATAAATTTTATGGCGACAGCAATTTGCATCCGCGTGCGGCAGTGCTGAACTTGTCGCTGGCGCATGATCTGGCCGAATTGCCTTTTGCCAGTCACAGCCTGGATTTGGTGGTGCTGCCGCATGTGCTTGAATTTCTGCCAGAGCCGCATCAACTCTTGCGTGAAGTCGAGCGCGTCTTGATTCCCGAGGGGCAAGTGATTATCTGTGGCTTCAATCCGGCCAGTCTGTGGGGCTTGCGTCAGCTCTCGGCGCGTTTGCGCGGGGGCAAGTTTTTACCGCAGGATGGCGAATTGATCTCTATGCTGCGCCTTAAAGACTGGCTCAAACTCTTGAATATGCATGTCTTGCGCGGCCACTTCGGCTGCTATGTGCCGCCGGTGCACAGCCAGAAATGGCTGCAACGCTGGGCATTTATGGAAGGCGCCGGCGAACGTTGGTGGCCGTATTTCGGCGCAGTGTATATTGTGCAGGCCGTGAAACGCGTCAAGGGCATGCATTTGATCGGCCCGCCATGGGGCGTGGCGCGGCGCAGTGTGGGGCAGGGGGTGGCGGTTGGCAATACCGCCGGCAGCCTGTCTGAAATTGAGAAGCGCAGCGACACACGAGCCGGGCGCGGCTAGCGCAGCGCATTGAATCAAACAGAAAGAATAAGCATGACACAGGACTTGAACAAGGTGGAAATCTATGCCGATGGCGCTTGCAAGGGCAATCCCGGCAAGGGCGGCTGGGGCGCAGTGCTGATTGCCGGCAGCCACAGCAAAGAGATGTTTGGCGGCGAAGCCAACACCACCAATAACCGGATGGAATTGACGGCGGTGATCAAAGCCTTGCAAGCTTTGAAGCGGCCTTGCCATGTGATTTTGTACACCGACAGCCAATATGTGCAAAAAGGCATGACGGAATGGATCAAAGGCTGGAAGGCGCGCGGCTGGAAAAACGCGGCCAAAGAGCCGGTCAAAAATGCCGAGTTATGGCAGGAGCTGGATGCCGCGCAAGCCTTGCATCAGGTCGAATGGCGCTGGGTGCGCGGCCACAATGGCAATGCCGGCAACGAATTGGCCGATCAATTGGCCAATCGTGGCGTAGAATCGCTGACTTGATTTTGGGAAATTTTTTATGCGTCAAATCATTCTCGATACCGAAACCACCGGCTTGAATCCGAAAACCGGCGACCGCGTGATCGAAGTCGGCTGCGTGGAAATGTTAAGCCGCAATCTGACCGGCAACAATCTGCATTTTTATATCAACCCGGAACGCGATTCCGACCCCGAAGCCTTGCGCGTGCACGGTTTGACCACTGAATTTTTGCGCGATAAGCCGAAGTTTGCTGAAGTCGCGCAGGAGCTGGCGGCCTTTTTGGAAGGCGCTGAAATCATCATTCATAACGCGCCGTTTGACGTCGGTTTTCTGGATGCCGAATTTGCGCGCTTGAATATGCTGCCGATGAAGCAGATTTGTGGCCGGATTGTCGATTCGCTGGCCATGGCCAAGGAAATGTTCCCGGGCAAGCGCAATTCGCTTGATGCGCTGTGCGAACGCCTGGGCGTCTCGAATGCGCACCGCACCTTGCACGGCGCTTTGCTGGACGCGGAAATTCTGGCCGAAGTCTATCTGGCCATGACGCGCGGGCAAAACAGTTTGATGATGGAAGACGATGCCGGCGGCAGTGACAATGCGCAAGACGGTCAGGATTTATTACCGCTCGCGCCGCTCGTATTGAAAAGCGCCAGTGAACAGGAAGAAGCGGACCATGAAAACCTGCTGGCCGGTCTGGATAAGCAGCTCAAGAAGCCTTGCATCTGGCGCGGCCCGGCCCCCGATCCGGCGCCGGCGGCGTAATCCAAGCTTGGATTCGCCTTGCAATGTAAAAAAAGTGTGCTATAGTATTGTCTTTCGCCGCTGCTGAGAGGCATAGCGAAATACCGGCAAGCTGAAAGATGTAAAATAGCTTTCAGTCTGTAAGGGAGGTTAGCTCAGGGGTAGAGCACTGCATTCACACTGCAGGGGTCGCAAGTTCGAAACTTGCACTTCCCACCACACAACGCCGGCGGCCTTGGCCAGAATGGGAGGTTAGCTCAGGGGTAGAGCACTGCATTCACACTGCAGGGGTCGCAAGTTCGAAACTTGCACTTCCCACCACAGAATTTCAAAAAAAGCTCCGTCAGGAGCTTTTTTTACGTCCGCATCGGATTAACGCGGCTGCAATTGCCAATCATTTTCCAGCCATTGCACCTGGCCGCTGCGCTGCGTCGCCAGCAAACCAGCAGCGCTCACGCTCACCGAAGTGACTTGCTTTAGCGGTTTTACGCCGGCTTCGGCCCCGTTTTCCATCACCCAGCGCAATTTGCCGCCCAGAAAATCGGCCAGCAACACACCGCCTTTGACCAAGGCAAAATCATCCATCACGCTCCAGGAACTGGCGATTTCCAACTTGTTTTGCAAAGAAAAAGGCCCCAGTTCATAGCGCAAGAGCTGCGATTTACCCAGATAAGTGACAGGATTGAGGCTGACATACAAACGCTTGCCGTCAATTTTCAGACCATTCGGTTTGCATAGGGGAAACTGGTGCAGCACCTGCGAATTGGTCAGCTGACCATCTTGCATGCTCAGCTTGCGCAAATTGCCAGGCAACAGCAATGGGCCACTGTCAGCCAGATATAAATTGCCTTGGGCATCCGCCGCCAAACCATTCGGAAACGCCACCCCGCTCAATTGCGCCGCCAGCTTGACTTGCGGCGCACCGTTGTCGCGGCTGTCAAAGCGCATCAGATAGCGCTTGCCGTGCGCATTGTAGATATCCAGCGCGCACACGGTGTACACCTGGGACGCGGTTTCGGCCATGCCGAGGAAATAACAATCAGGAACCGCGCCGTCCACCGTTGCCAGCGGCAGCGTGCGCTTTTCCCATTTGGCGCCGTTACGCCAGAATTCATACAATTGTCCCTGACTGCTGACAAACCAGCGCCCGTTGGCGCTGTGCAGGCTGTTTTCCGCATGGTTGACGCCGTTCCCGATTTCAAGCGCGCTGGCGGAAGTGCAAAGCGCGGCGCTGATCGCCGCAAAAATGGCTGTGCGTAAAAGCATGTTGTCCCCTGAAAGATTATTGTTCAGGCATGATAGAGAGGCCGGCAGCGCGGCACAAGCCATGTGCTTGAATCCATACTCCAGGAGCCTGTCGGACTTAGAAAAAATCTACTGCAAAACCAGCAGAACGGGCCATATTTCACCGTCTTTTTGATCAATAGTTCCGCTATTGACGCTGCAAAACCGGCAAAATCTATCCTCGCTCTGCTGATTTTTCGCTACGATCCTCTAACCCCGACAGGCTCCTGGCGTTTGACAAGCGGTGTGCGGCGCGCAAAATGCGCTAAGATTTGCACTTCAACGCCACCCTTGATTGCTCTGCTCATGCGCAAGCTCAAACAATATTACCGCCGCTTTACCGGCCAGGATCTGCCGGCGCGTGAAATGATTCTGAAATTACCCACGCCTGCGCAAACGGCCAAAAACAAAGCGCCGAAAGCCTCAGAATTAATCCTTCCAAAACTGCCCAATCACAGCCCGGAACCGCTGGAGGAATTACGCCTTGCGGTGAGTTTTTTACGGCGTCAGAATCAGGCCAGAATGGCCAGCCTGCGCCGTTTTGCCTGGGCCGAGCGGATCATGCGCCGCTTCTGTCCCCTGGCTTTGGAATTGGTGCGCAAAAACGCCCATGATGGCGCTGTGCCTGATTCACAGGAACGGCAGCAAGCTTTGGAAGTGAGCGCGGAATTGCTGCGCCGCCTGCTGGATGCGTATCGCATTATTTTCAAAGACTGGTATGGCGCAGGCAATTTCCGCTTTGCCCGCGTGCGCAAAAAATTTGAAACCTGCGCCTGGCGCCTGATTGATTTAAGCCATTTCTGGCAGCGTGCGCTGGGCTTGCGCTACCGGGTGCTGCCGGATGCGGCCTGGCTTGCCATCAATCAAGCTTATTTCGCGATGCGGGAGCTGGGACAGGCAGAAAACGAGCTGTACGGGATTGAGGATATTTATGCCGAAGAGCGCAAGCCGCGCACCCTGCAGCATCAATATCTGGTTTTGCAAATGATTGCCCGGCTGGATATTTTGCGCTGGCCGACGGAATGGCATTTCACCCTGGACGGCTACGGGCGCATCGCACATGCCTTGATCAAGCTGGAAGAAGACGGCGGCAATATTGTGCGGCCTGATTATGCGCTTGCTTTTTCGTATGACGCCGGCCCTGCGCGCGCCTTCCGCCCGCCTGGCGCGGCGCTGGGCAAATCGGTCTTGTTGAACTGGAAAAATCTGCGCATGAAGTTGCAGCGTGATTACCAGCGCAATCTTGAGTTTCAAACCAAGGCCATCGATCAGCGCGCTTTTGCCATGTTGTCTTTTAACGACGGACTGGCTTTGCTGGAATTGCAAAAACGTTGCTGGGACGCCTTGCCGCTGCCATTACCGGAGCGCGATGCGCGCGCAGAACAATGCGATCTGCGCATTTTTGTCGGCTTCAAGGGAATTTACCCGTTTTTGTACAGCTTGCATTATGGAACCGGCCCCACCGAGCAGGTCGGTGAGCGCATGGTGGATTTATTGGCGCAGCGCTCAGCCCTGTTTGCCGAAGACCATACCGCCACCACGGACAGTATTTGGCTCATGCTTGAACAAAATGCGCAGCGCTTAACCCTGCGCACCCAGGAAACCGCCTGGACCACACAGATGCGCATCGGCAGTCTGGCTGCTTACGGACTGGGCGCGCAAGGCTTGCTGTCTTCCGCCCTGGGCAATATCAGCCGTATTTACCGCCCTCATCTGACTGACGGACAAGCGGCGCAAGTGGTGGTGGAGATAGAGAAAATGTCCGCCTTTTCCGAACCGGTGCTGTTGCACAGCGAAATGCGCATGTACGAGACTTTCCAGGATAAGGCGGAAGGGTTGCAATATGCTTTACTGGCTTTGCAGGAAGCCGGCGCGGCCAGCACAGTCGGTGCGGCGCAGGGCGCCAATCTGATGCTGCCGGCGCATGCGCCCATGGTGGAGGGGGCGCAAGTCGTGATGAAGCGGGTCGGGCGCGTGCAAAAAGTGCGCATCGGCGCGCTGTTGCGCGCCGCCAAAACCTGGCGTTGCCACAGTTATGAGGTGTTGGCGTAAGCCCTGCGCCACACCATGTTGAAATGGAGTTGAGATGAGCCGGATGCCATTTAGCAGACAATTCATATGCGCCATGCTGTCCGGCGCCATCATTTTCAATGTGCAAACACATGCCGCGAAAGCCGTGGAGATGGATGATAAACAACAAGTGATGCAAGCCGAACGCGCCTTTGCGCGCAGTATGGCGGAAAGGGATTTTGCCGCTTTTCAGCGCCATTTATCGGAAGAGGCCGTCTTTTTCAGCGGCAATCAGCAGGTTTTACGCGGCCGCCAGCAAGTCGCGCAAGCCTGGCGCGCATATTTTGACGGGCCGCAAGCGCCATTTTCCTGGGAGCCGGAAAGCGTCGAAGTGCTGCCTTCAGGAACACTGGCGCACAGCTCCGGGCCGGTGCGCGACGCCGCCGGCAAAATCATCATGCACTTCAATTCGATCTGGCGCAAAGAAGCGCCGGGCGTGTGGCGCGTGGTGTTTGATAAAGGCAGTCCGCTGCCGCCCGCAGCCCAGCGCTGACGGCTACAGCGCAGCGGCTTCGCCCCATACGCTTTTCATGGAAAAGCGGCAATCCGCCGCTTCCACGCCCAGGATGTCGCGGATCGGGTTATCGCGGCTGTCCTGTTCTTGCGGCGTGAGTATTTCCCCTTGGGCGCTGCGCAGGCGGTGCAAGAGCGGCGGCATGCCGCTTCTGCGCCGGCTCACCACCGCCAGCGCGCCATCATCCAGCATGACCCGGGCGCCGGGCGGGCAGGGGCCGATTTCACGCATGAAAGCGGCTAACAGGCTGCTGTCCGCCGGCGCGGAAAACTCCTGGCAAATATTGAGGAAACATTGCTGCGGATTCAGGCTGCGCCGGTAGTTGCGCGCCGCCACCTGGGCGCAATAGCGGTCGGCCAGAGCCAAAACACGCGCGCCGGTTGGAATTTGCGGCAAATCGCAACCGGCGGGATAACCGCTGCCATCCGCATTTTCATGGTGCAGCAAGACATAGCTGAGCCAGTTGGCATCCTCAATCCCGGCTTGGCGCAAAATCTGCCGGCTGATTTCCGGGTGGCGCTGGATTTGCTGGATTTCACTGTGCATTAATTGCTGGCGCCGGTTTTGCAAGCTGTCATGCATGTCTAACATGCCGACATTCATGGTCAGTGCGGCGCAGGCGATTTCAAGCGGATCATCACAGCCGCAAGCCTGGCCCAGCAGCAGCGCCAGCAGGGCGCTTTCCAGGCAGTGGCGCACAGAATACACGCCGCCGATCTGTTGCAGCAAAATACAAGCCAGACTTAAATCAGGCGCGCTCTCTAAAGCCTGTTGCAGCTGCGCGGCAATGGTGCGCAGCTGATGGCGCGCATTATCGCAACTGCTCAATTGCGGCAATAAGTCGCCTAACTGGCGGCTGGCCTGGTTGTAGCAGCGCAGCACATAGATATCCGCCGCTGGTGTGGCGCGCGCCTGAGCGGCGTCGCTGCAAAACAGGCCGCGCGTCAGCAGGGCGCTCAATTCAGTCAGCGGCGGCAAATGCGTGCCGCGCGCAAACACCAATTCGCCATCGGCATTGAACACATCGCAGACGAGCGATTCTTGCGCCAGATTGGCCAGATCAACGGCGTTTAAACGCTGTGCCCCCATGAGCCTGTTCCGTGGTTTCAAATGCGCGCCAAGCGCTCCAGCGCCAATTCCAGCGTCGCATCCTGCTTGGCAAAACAAAAGCGCACAATGCCGGACTCTTGCGGGGCCTGGTAAAAGGCCGAGACCGGTATCGCCGCCACCCCGATTTCCGTGGTCAGCCACTTGGCGAAATCCAATTCCAGTATATCGGAAATGGCGGAATATTTAACACATTGGAAATATGTGCCATCCGCCGGCAGGATTTCAAAACGGGTCTTGGCCAGGCCTGCGCGGAACAGATCGCGTTTGCGTTGATAAAACGCCGGCAATTGCAAATACGGCGCCGGATCAGCCATATACGCCGCCAGGCCGTATTGCATCGGCGCATTCACCGTAAACACATTGTATTGATGGACTTTGCGGAATTCCGCGCTCAAGGCGGCAGGCGCGGCGACATAGCCGACTTTCCAGCCGGTGACGTGATAAGTTTTGCCGAAACTTGAGACAATAAACGCGCGCCGCGCCAATTCCGGCCAGCGCGCCGCCGATTCATGCGCCTGGCCGTCATACACCATATGTTCATACACCTCGTCCGAGAGCAACAGAATATCGCTGCCGGCCAGGAGATCGGAAAGGCGCTGCATATCCGCCGCGCGCAGAATCGAGCCGGTCGGATTGTGCGGGCTGTTGATGATCAGCATGCGCGTCTTGGCGCTGATGCTGTGCGCCACCGTATCCCATGGCACATGATAGCCCTGCGCATCCACCGTCATCTGCACAGTTTTGATCACGGCCCCGGCCAATTGCAGCGCCGGCGCATAGCTGTCATACGCCGGTTCAATGATGATCACTTCATCCTGCGCTCGCACGGCGCACAAAATCACACTCAAAATCGCCTGCGTGGCGCCGGCGGTGACCGTGATTTCCTGCTGCGCGCAATATTCGCGCCCATATAAACGGGCGATTTTGGCGGCAATCGCAGTGCGCAACTCAGCCACGCCGGGCATCGGCGGATATTGATTCCGGCCTGCCTGCATCGCCTCCGTCACCGCCTGCGGCAAGGCCGGATCACAGGGGAAATCAGGGAAACCCTGGCCCAGATTCACCGCGCCTTTTTCCTGCGCCAGGGCGGACATCACCGAAAAAATCGTCACGCCCACTTGCGGCAGACGGGAATCGATCTGGATAGCATTTGTTTGCATCGTCATTCTCCATATAAGGCTGGCGCTGCGGCCAATCCGGGCTGCGTGTTTTGTCAAGTCTGACCGGCGGCCAGATCCCACTGCGCCGGCGTGCGTACAGCAAACCAGCCGGCATCGCGCAATTTGCGGTTGAGCTTCAGCAAGGCGCGGTCTTTGCTCAGCAACAGGTCGGCCTGGCTGCATGCCGCCAGTTGCAAAAATTTCTGATCATCGCGGTCAGCGCAGCGCGGCAAGACCGGCGGCGCAACATCCGGCGCGGCTTCGCAGACCTGGCCATGCAGCGCATACATGCGCATTAACTCAGCGCGCTGCGCTGCATCCAGCGCCAGATGCGGCTGATGTAAAACATAGCGCCATTCGCGTGCGCATGCGGCATTCACCAGCGCCAGCGCACGCCCCTCGCACAGGGCCTGCGCCAGTCCCTGGCAATCCGGATTGCCAAACAAGAGCAGATCCAGCCAGACATTGGTGTCGGGAACCACGCGCAGCGCAGTTGCGCTCAGCGGCGCCGGAGCATGCCGCAAACAAGGTATGATTTGATATTTTGGATTGAGTTGCTGCATGCTGATCGTGATTTCTCCAGCCAAAACGCTGGATATGGAACCTGCCCGAATTGTGACACAGAGCCAGCCGCAATTCTTGCCGCAGGCGGCGCAATTGGCGCAAATTCTGCGCGCCTTGGATGCGCCGGCGCTGTCCCGCTTAATGGGCATTTCAGATGAACTGGCGCAATTGAATGTGGCGCGCTTTGCCGCCTGGCGCCCGGAAATGCGCGCGCCAGAGGCCAAACAGGCGGTCTTAGCCTTTGCCGGCGATGTGTATGACGGCTTGCAAGCTGACACGCTCGATCAGGCCGGCTTGGAATGGGCGCAACAGTATTTGCGCATCCTCTCCGGTTTGTATGGTTTATTGCGGCCACTCGATTTGATGTTGCCTTATCGATTGGAAATGGGCACGCGGCTGAACACCGGAGCCGGCGTCGGCCTGTATAAATTCTGGGGCGAGACCCAGACCCGCGCCTTGCAACAGGCGGCGGCAGACAGCGCCAGCGACACCTTGCTGAATCTGGCGTCAGAAGAATATTTCAAAGCGGTGCAAGAGGAAAAACTCGGCTTGCAAGTGATTCATCCGGTCTTTGAGGATGAGAAAAATGGCAAGTACAAGGTGATTTCCTTTTTCGCCAAACGCGCACGCGGCGCCATGGCGCGCTATGCGATCACGCAGCGCTTGCGCGATCCGCTCGCATTGCAGGAATTCAATTGGGAAGGCTATGCGTTTGCGCCCCATGCATCAGAGGGCTTGCGCTGGGTGTTCCGGCGCCGCGCGCCGGCCTGAAACAAATGGGCGCGCTTGCATACAGCCAAGCGCGCCCGCTCCAGGAATCAAAGCACAGTGCACATCAATCAACAGCGCAGATCAGTGGCCATATTCATGCCCGTGCTCATGATGGCGCCCTTCATGCGCTTCAACGCAGACAAAGCTGGAGGCCAGATTCACATCGCCGGACTGATATTGCGGCCACTTGGGGAACTCACACAAGGGACGGCTGCGACCTGCGGTAGCCGGCATTCTGTCCTGGATAATCTGGTTTTCCGGACGCACCCCGTTTTCCACCCAGTTTTCCAGCATCGTCAATGCATCCATGGAGGCATTGAAGGCCGGGCCCATGGTGTGGCCATATCCCGGCACCTGCCAATACACCAGCGTGTCGCGGGTGGCGTGCGGGCCTAAGCCCTTGCGCACTGCTTTGTAATATTCGCTTGTGCCGCGCGCCGCGACCACGGTGTCAGCCAAGCCGTGCATCAAAATCATCTTGCCGCCGCGCGCGTGAAAGGCGCGCAGATCCGGTTTGGCATTGAGCAATAATGACAGCTCAGAAATACGCGGCAGATAGGCGCCGGGATGCTTGGGGTTGACCGTGGCGCCGATCAAGGCCGGATTTTGCGCCACAAAAAATTTCATCCACTGGTCGTAAAACACGCTGTAAAAGGGCATGTCCGCATTTGCCTGCGTCATGCCGGGCGCTTGCAAATTCATGCCAAGCACGCGCGACAAGCTGCCAGCCGGCCCCACACCCAGATCACCGCCCCAGACATGCAAGCCGGGATAATGCCGCCCGCCGTTGGCCAGGGTGTAATGGAAATTGAAAGGGCGGCTCATGGTGCGCAGCACCGCAATATTCGCATCAGACAGGCAAGTGTTATCGCCGCTGTCTATACCGCCGGGGCAACGCAATGGCGCGCCATCCGGCTGGCCGTTAACAGTAGCGGTTTGCGGATTGAACGAGGCTTCGCATGCGGCCACATTGCTGATCAAGCCATCCATCACGCCATCCAGGCCATCACAATGTTTGATCCCGGCATCGCGCGCCAAGACCAATTTTTCCTGGCTCATATACGCCCCCGGCTTGGTCAGCGCGCGGCTGATTTCGCCAAACTTCAATTCCATTTCAACGATATTCCAGGCCGGCGCCATAACGAAAATGCCTTCAAATACTTCCGGCCAGCGTTGCGCCACAATCAAGGCCTCCCGCCCGCCATTCGATGCGCCCTGGAAATACATGCGCTGCGACGCTTGCGCATAGCGCTGCATGATCAGATATTGCGCGGCGTCATGGGTTTTCTTTAACGCATCGCCAGCATAATTACGCAACATTTCAGGATTGGTGGCAAACGAGCCATCGCGCGAGGCAAAGGTGTAGGGCGGTTTGGCGGTATGGCCGGAATCGCTGCCATAGGTGGCGTAACCGCGCGCCAGCGGACTCGGATGCTCCGCCCCCGCGACGGACAGATTATTGACGCCGGAGGGAATATTCGCCAGCACGCCGTTGTAGCTGCCGCCGCCATACATCATACTTTTTTGATTCCAGGCAGTCGGCAGATTGAGTTGAAAGCGGATCGGCTCTGCAGTGCTGTCGAGCGGCATAATGCGGCCAATCACCTTGCATAATTCAAGCGGCGCCGGCAACGCGCCGAGCAATGGCGCGCCGGCAGGAATCAATTGCACCGATTCAATTGCGCCGCCATTCGTAGCCAGGGCCGCATCGCCGCCGCCAATTACGCTCGCAGGAATCGTCAGACCGGCCAATTCGGCACAGCTCAGCGGGCTGGCGCTGATGCTGGAAGTTGCTGCGCCCTGGGCCAAAGCGGGCATACTCAAGAACAAACTGCTGCAAGCAAGCAGCGCTTCTAATATGCGATTTTTCTTAAACTCGATCATAAAGCATTCCTTATTAAGCAAAGCTGATACAGGAAAACCAAGCCTGGATGGTCTGCTTTCAGACAGTGCAGCTTGGCGGCGAATGCATTCAAACGAGGCAGATTGTAGAGATCGAATTTCCTTGCGGCAACATAATTCATCTGTATAACAGGTTTTTTTATGCTTTTTTTACGAGGAACCAACGACACATGGGGGCGGCCTATGCCGCGCAAAGCGCAGCATAGGCCGTACAGCAACAGCCGGCGACAGCTTAATCATCGTCTTCTTCATCCTCATCGACACAGACAAAGCTGGCGGCCAGATTGATATCGCCGGCGCGGTATTGCGGCCATTTCGGATATTCGCACAGCGGACGGCTGCGACCTGCGGTGGCCGGCATTTTATCGTACACAATCTGATTCTCCGGACGCACACCGCTCTCCACCCAGCTCTCCAACATGCTCATCACATCCATGCCGGCATTGAAAGCCGGCCCGAGCGCATGGCCATAGCCGGGAATCTGCCAATACACAATGCTGTTGCGCGCAGTATGCCCGCCCAGATTCTGACGCAGCATCTTGTACAGCGCCTTGGTGGCGCGTGGCGCAACCACAGAATCAGCCAAGCCTTGCGCCATGATCAGCTTGCCGCCACGCGCGGCAAAGGCGCGCAGATCCGGCTTGGCGTCCAGTAAATCGGAGAGCGCCTGGATTCTGCTTTGATATACGCCGGGCTGCGCCGGGTCCACCGTGGCGCCGATCAGCCCTGGATTGGCGCTGACAAAGTACTTGATCCACTGATCATAAAACACACTGCTGAAAGGCATATCCGGACTGATTGCGCTCATGCTTGGGGCTTGCAGATTCAAGCCTAAAATGCGTTGCAGGCTGCCCGCCGGCCCCACGCCCAGGTCTGCCCCCCACACATGGTAGCCGGGATAGCTTTTCTCCCCGCTCGCCAGCCGGTAGTGAAATTTGAAGGTTTTCTTCATAGTTTTCAAATAGTCGATATTGGCGTCGGACAAACAACTGTCATCGCCGCTGTCAACCCCGCCGGGGCAGCGTAATGGCGGGCCGCCGGCCAGACCATTGGTGCTGGCGGTAGCGGGATTGAAACTGTCTTCGCAAGCTTTGACATGACTGATCACGCCATCAGTTGCGCCATCCAGCGCATCACAATGCAGGATCGCCGCATCGCGCGCCAAGCTCAGTTTGGCCTGGCTCATATACACCCCGCTTTGCGTCAGAGCGCGGCTGAGCTGACCGAATTTCAAATCCAGCGCCACCGTATTCCAGCCCGGCGCCAGGACGATCAAACCATCAAAATCCTGCGGCCAGCGCTGCGCCACAATCAATGCTTCGCGGCCACCGGTGGAGGCGCCTTGAAAATACATGCGCAATGGCGCTTGCGCATAGCGCAACTGAATCAGATAACGCGCCGCATCATGAGTTTTTTTCAGTGCATCGCCGGCATAATTGCGCAATTTTTCCGGATGCAGGGCAAATGAACCATCGCGACCGGCGAATGTGTATGGCGAGGCGGAAGTGTGGCCGGAATCGCTGCCGAAGGTGGCGTAACCGCGCGCCAGCGGCGACGCATCCGCGCTGCCCGCCATGGCGATATTGTTGACGCCTGAGGGAATATTGGCCAGCACGCCGTTATAGCCGCCGCCGCCATACATCATGGCTTTTTGATTCCATGCGGTGGGTAAATTGAGCTGGAAGCGGATCGGTTCAGCGCTGCTGTCCAAGGGGGCGATGCGGCCAATCACCTTGCATAATTCCAGCGGGGCCGGCAACGCCCCCAGCAGTGGCGCACCTGCGGGAATCAATTGCACCGATTCAATTGTGGCGCCATTGGTGGCCAGACTGGCGTCGCCTGTGCCAATCACCGACGCCGGCACTGTCTGGCTGGCCATCTCTGCGCATGTCAGCGGCATCGGGCTGATGCTATTGCCGCCCCCCTGCTGGCTGCCGGAAAAAAGCCTGACGTTCTTGCCAGGTTCTGAGGAATCCTGCCCGCCGCCGCAAGCGCTTAACAGAAAACCCGTGCTGCACAGCAGTGCCTGCAGCATATTCTTGTTTATTGTTTTCATCATGACACCTTTTTCTTGTTGTTTGCGTGCATTGCTGAATGCCGGCGTCACAGACCTGGCTGTGTGTGCCTGTGCGCGGCTGTACGACATGTGTGCTTACCCCACCTCCATAGAGAAAAAATCAATGTTTTTGATTTTGATTGCCAATTAAACAATCAAACCGCCCATGAGCATTCTTGTACACAAGTTTCCATTGGGCAATGTTTATTTTTAACGCAGCAAGTTTTTTTATGCATTTTTTATCCAACGTGCAGCTTGTGCAGCGGCGTGACTTTTTACGCGATAAGTGAGTGCGCGCGCTTGCCACTGCGGAGTGATGGCTATACCATCTGCAAAGCACATTGTCTGAACCTGAGTCGGCAAGCCGCTATTGATAAGTCAATACATGAGGCATGCATGAGTTTGTCCCATCCGATGCGACTGATGTATTACCTGCCAGCCTTGCTGGCGCTGGGCGTGGCCTATATGGCGCTGGGCTGGTTGGCGCGCTGGCTGGCGATTCCGCCCGGATTTGCCATGGCGATTTTTCCGCCGGCAGGCTTGGCCTTGGGCGCTGCTTTATGCTTTGGCTGGCGCATTCTGCCGGGCATCGGTCTTGGCTCCTTACTGTTAAACCTCTCGATCAGCAGCAATTTCCAGATCAGCAGCGAAAATTTATTGCTCTCGCTGTGCATCGCCTGCGGCGCCATGTTGCAGGCCGGCCTCAGCGCCGGCTTGATGCGGCGCTTTCATTCATACCCGTCGGCCTTGGATAACAATCGCAGTATTTTGTTGTTCATGTCCCTGGCTGTGCTGGGCTGCTGCATCAACGCCACATGCGGAATCACCGCATTGTGGCTGTTTGGCAAAATCAATCAAACCGAATTACTGCGCAACTTGCTGACCTGGTGGTTTGGCGACGCCTTGGGCGTGCTGACCATCACCCCGGTGTTTTTGACCCTGTTTGGCCAGCCGCAGGCAATCTGGCGCGCACGCCGCTTTAATTTGCTGACCCCTTTGCTGGCCACCTTGCTGATGGTGGTTTTGAGTTACGCACTGGTGCGCGAATGGGAACAAAAGCGCATGCAAACCGAATTTCAAGATCGCGCGCAAAGGCTGGTGACGAGCTTGCAAGCGCGGCTGGATTATTTTATCGACTTGCAAAAGAGCGTGGTGTCCCTGTTTGGGGCGGTGAGTGAAGTCAGTCCGCAACAATTCAATCATTTTGTGGCGCAACCGATCAGCAATTACGCCGCCTTGCAAGTAATTGCCTGGGCCCCGCATCTGCCGCATGCCAGGCGGGCTGAATTTGAAAGCAAGCTCGAAGGCGGGCGCAGCCTGCAAAGCCTCGATCCGGCCACCCTCAGCGTGCGCTTGCGCGAAGAGCAGGACGAATATTTCCCGGTGCAATACGCCGCGCCCTTACTGGACAACACCAATCTGCCTGGACTGGATTTAAGCGCCCATGCCCAGCTGCGTCAGGCGATTGCCGACGCGCGCAATGTCGGCCTGCCCAATGCGGTGATCGCCAACAGCGTCTTGCCGGGGCATCCGGGACAGATTTACGCCTGCCTGATTTCGCCAGTGTTTGACAGTAAAACGGTGGGCATGAGTGTGGCCGAGCGGCGGCGCGCGATACAAGGCGTGGTGCTGAGCATTTTGCAGCTCAGTGAAGTGCTGGAACACATCCTGGGCGAACATGACCGGCAGGCGATTTTAGTGCGCTTTGGCGACGCCTCGCGCCAGGGCCATTTGCAGGTGTTTTACGATTCCATCATACGCGAGCCGGATAACCGCGCGCAGAGTCAGGAATTCAGCCTTGATATGGGCGGACGCGAATTGCGCATCCAAATCAAGCCCACCCGCGCCTATCAGGAGCGGCAACAGGCTTGGGTTTCCTGGGGCACGCTGGTCGGCGGCATGTTGTTTGCCAGCATTGTCGGCATGTATCTTTTGATAGTCTCGGGCCGTTCATGGAGTATCGAAAGCCTGGTGCAGCAACGCACCATGGATTTGCACGCCAGCGAACAACGCCTGCATCTGGTGCTTGACTATGCCGTGGATGGCATTTTGAGCGTGGACACGCATGGCCGCATCCAACTCGCCAATCGCGGCATCTGCCGCATGCTGGGATTTTCGGCGGACGCCTTGCAGCAGCAAAATTTCTCCAGCCTGTTTTTCCCCGAAGGGCGCAGCATCAGCCTGTTTGAGCTGGCGCTGAAAAAGCACCCCACTGAAGTGATGGGGCGGCGCTATGACAATGTGCGGGTGGCGTTGGAGCTTTCGGTGGCGCGGGTGAGCGAATCGGAAGAAGCGCTGTTCATTGTGATCGTGCACGACTTGAGCGAGCGCAAACGGGTGGAGCAACTCAAAGCCGATTTCGTCTCAGCGGTGTCGCATGAATTGCGTACTCCCTTGACCTCAATTCGCGGCTCGCTGGGCTTGTTGTGCGGCGGCGTGGGAGGGCAATTGCCGGATCAGGCGGCCAAGCTTTTGCGCCTGGCCAACGACAATGCCGAGCGTCTTGCGCTGTTGATCAATGATTTGCTGGACTTTGAAAAACTGGAATACGGCGGCTTGCAGTTTTTACGCGAAAAAAATGATTTGCGCGATATCTTGCAACAGGCCATAGAAAACAACCTGGGCTTTGCACAAAAATTCAATGTGCATTTGCAGCTGGAACAATTACCCGCCGCGCCGGTGACAGTGCTGCTTGATCGCAGCAGAATGTTGCAGGTGATGGGCAATCTGCTCTCAAATGCGATTAAATTTTCGCCCGCCAATGGCAAGGTGGAAATCGGCTTGATTATGAAAGAAGGCAGCGTCAGCGTCTTTGTGCAAGATCATGGCGACGGCATTTCCGATTCCTATAAAGAACGTGTCTTTGAAAAATTCAGTCAGGCAGACAGCTCAGTGACACGTAAATACGCCGGCACCGGCTTGGGCCTGTCACTGACCAAGATGATGGTTGAAAAAATGGACGGCGAGATCGGTTTTGACAGTATCGAGGGACAGGGCGCAACTTTCTATGTCACCTTGCCGACAGTTGCGGCAGAGCGGGAGTAAGCAATGCAAACCTCAGCGTTTTTTTCCAGGCGGGATTGGTGCGCAAGCCTCGCTGCAATGCTCAGCTGCGCCATCTGCAGCGCCACGCCGCAGGCCAGCCCGAAGGCGAGCAGCGTGACCCTGCTTTACAATGAAAGGCCGCCGTATCTGGTGACCAATGCTGACGGCTCAGCCTCCGGCCTGACCGGCACGCCAGCCGCGCGCGCCTTCACCAGCGCAGGGATTTCTTTTGTGTGGGAAATCCTGTCCACCGACCGGCAAATACAAAGCTTGCGCAAAAACGCCAGTCAAAGCTGCGCCATCGGCTGGTTTCACAAGCCGGATAGAGAGGTATTCGCCAAATTCACCAAGGCGATTTATCGCGACCAGCCCTTTGTCGTGATCGCCAACCGCCAAATGCGCTTGGAAGCCGGGGCCAAATTGATCAATGTCTTGAGCGACCGGCGTCACCGCGTTCTGCTGAAAAACGGATTTTCGTATGGTGATATCGACGAGATGATGAGTAAAGCGCAGCCCAATCTGGTGTATTCCAATGGCGAAGTATTGGAAATGTTGCAAATGCTTAAAGGCAATCGCGCGGATATGATGTTCGCCGCCAGAGAAGAGGCGGAATATCTGGTGCGCCAGGCCGGCTTTAACGCCGATGATTTTCAGATTTTGCAATTTCCCGATAGTCCGCCCGGCAAGACCCGCCACATCATGTGCAGCAAATCTGTGCCGGACGAAACTATCAAACGCTTAAATGCGGCGATTCAGATGGAGTAGGGCTTACTCCTTGCCGAACAACCAAGTTCCCAACAGCGCCGCCAGGGCGCCGCCGGCTAACTGCGCCAGCATGAAAGCCGGCACATCGAGTAGGCGGATATTGACAAACGTGTCGGTGAACGCGCGCGCCAGGGTGGCGGCTGGATTGGCGAATGAGGTCGAAGCGGTAAACCAATATGCGGCGCAAATATACAAGCCGACTGCATACGGAATCGCCTCAGGCCGATTGCGCTTCAAGCCGATAATGCAAAGCAGCAAACCAAAGCTGGCCACCACCTCGGCAAACCACAGTCCGCCGCCGCTGCGCACCTGCACCCCGGAACTGATGAGCGGCAAATCAAACATCGCGTGCGCCGCAGCGATGCCCAGCACCGCGCCAGCGCATTGCGCCACGATATAGCCCGGCAAAAGACGCGGCGCCAACTCGCCGCGCCAGGCGAAATACAGCGACACCATGGGATTGAAATGGGCGCCTGACAGCGGGCCGAACAACATAATCAACACCACCAGGCCGCAGCCGGTGGCAATCGCATTGGCCAGCAGCGCCAAGGCGATATTGCCGCCGGCCAGGCGCATCGCCATGATGCCGGAACCGGCCACCACCGCCAGCAGCAAAGCGCTGCCGAGGGCTTCAGCCAGCAAAGCGCGCGCATTGCTCTGACTCATGCCACAGACTCCGCAGCCGGGGTTTGTTGCGCCAATTGACGTAAAGCCAGCTGGCGCGCCGGCGCATCCATTTGCTCCAGCGGCAAGGCCAGCATGGCGCGAATGCGCGCTTCGATTTGCGCACTGATTGCGGCAAACGCCACAGCCTGCTGCGCCGGGTCAGCGGCGGCCGGGTCCTCAAAACCCCAATGTGCGGAGACCGGGCTGCCCGGCCACAGCGGACAGGTTTCGCCTGCCGCATTGGAACACACCGTGATCACAATATCCATTTGCGGCGCTGTCGGCTCAGCAAACTCCAGCCATGATTTGCTGCGCCAGGGGTGTGTCGCCAACTGCGGCGCGAATCGGGCGATTTGCGCCAGCGCTTGTGGATGCGGCTGCCCGGCCGGTTTGCTGCCGGCTGAAAACGCCTGAAAACGGCCCGCACCCAGATGCGCAAGCCATGCTTCGGCCATGATGCTGCGCGCCGAATTGCCGGTGCATAAAATCAAAACATTCAACATACTCACTCCTGATGGGAAAAATTAACAACACTGACTGCCCGGCGCGCAGCAAGCTGCTGCCTTGGCTTTGGCCAACTCATCAATACGCATTTTGGGCTTGGGCGGCGCACAGCAGGCGCCGGCCTGCGCGCTTTCTTCGGTTTGTCCCTGTGGCGCATGGTTTTCGCCCCATACCGGAATATTGCCCAGGGTGTGGAAGGCTTCCCAGGGAATGCCAGCCGGGTCATGCACCCAATATTTATCCGATTGCGCATAACAGCATTGCGCATCGGCTTCTTCAATCACTTCCTGCTCCAGCCCGCGCAAGCGCGCGCCCAGCTCGCACAATTCGGCGGCATTTTCCGTTTGCATACCGAGATGATTCAAACCAGGGGCCACGCCGGGACGGGTGGAAATAGCGAAATTGACCTTGGGATCTTCCAGCATCCACTTGGCGTAATCCTCTTTTTGCACGCTGGGCTGGCTGCCGAACATCTGACTGTAAAAACGGATAGACGCGGCCAGATCATCGGTCGAGATATGGATATGCATGCGTTTCATATGGCTTCTCCTGAATGGACTGAAGTGGCGGGGCCGCAGCAAAGCGGATTGGCTGCCTCAAGCGCTGCGGCGGGATCGCAACTGGCGCCTTGGCAGCAGTTGTCGAGTAAGAAAGCGATTAATTCCTGCATCTTGGCGAAATTCGCGCTGTAAATCACAAAGCGGCCCTGCGTTTTGCTATGCAGCAATTGGGCGTGGCTTAATTCTTTCAGATGAAATGACAGCGAAGACGCAGGCATGGCCAGCAATTCGGCCAGTTTGGAAGCCGGCATCCCCTCAGGCCCGGCCACCACCAGCAAGCGGAAAATGCTCAAGCGCACTTCATGCGCCAGCGCCAACAGTGCAGGCACGGCGGAGCTGCTTTGGCTGCGCAAGGTCGCGCTGAGAGAGATGGAATCAGACATGATGAGCTGCGCTTTGTTTCGATATTTCGATTATTATCGAAATATCGAAACTTTGCAAGCCAGGCGATGCGATCAGATTACTGTCAAAGCAATTCGATTATTGCGCTACTGGTAAATAGATGGGCTTTTAGTTAGGAAATTATCATTAGTCACAAAGAAAGTCGCACCACTATCTAACTTTAGATACCTAAGTATCTATGTATTTTTTACACAAATCCTGGCCTGAGCAAGCAGATGACACGGTGGAGACGAGTGTGAAAAAGTATAAGTAGTCAGGAAATTAGTTTTAGGAAGCAATTGGATGGTAATCTGATAACTTCTCGCGAAGAATCACATGTGTAAGTATTGTGAATTTAAGTGTGCAAAGCTGAGTTCTGAGGTGTATTTTTGCTATAATTCCATTGTTTTCATGCAGTTTAATTGTTGTTTTGGTAATTTTCTTGAGGGGAAATAAATGAGTTATGACTATGAGAAGACCAGCGTTGATTTATATCGTGCGGTATTTAAGAGCAATTTTCCTGTTGATGTAAGTTGCTATCTGAAGCCTGATCGGGATTTGGCTGACGCATCTGACATTGCTGCAATTTTGCATCCAACTTTTGGTGTGGAAGCTGGTGGCGGAATTGCTAAGCGCCCACCTGATATTGTCCCAAATAAAATTACGGCTATGTATGAGCCGGATACGGGCGGGACGTCTGTATTTGACAGAGCAGGTGTATTACGGCGGGCAGATGGTGACTTTTATTTGCCTGAGGGAACTGAAATCCCCCCTGATTTGAAAGTTAAGAAGGACAGCTATAACGATCGTTTAAAAGCAACGCATTATACTATCATGCCAGCCAAGCCCATGTTTAAAGAAGTACTGATGGGCTATTTGGATAATTTTGTGAGAAATGCGATTCGTCGCCAATATGAAAAAGCCCGTGGCTTATAGGAGTAGAGATGAGTATCAAAGCACAAACGTTGATGGTCGCAATTCAATGCGTGAACACTGAAATTAAACGCCTGGATGCGCTATTGAATCAAGATGAGGTGGATAATCCTGAAGAAATTGAGCAACTTTTGCTCTCTTTTGATTTGGCTGCAGCAGACTTGAAGGAATCCTATGAGGCAGCGCTTGAGAAATTTGGAGAATTACCGCCATACGCTGACTTAATAAAGTAATGCCCAACTATCAAGTGCATGAAACAATATATCAACGCATCGGGAGTTCAATATGGCTGAACTCCCGATTTCGTTGGATAGACTGTTTTGATTCTTTAATTTTAAATTGATGCATCATGAGCATTGGCTTTTATGAGCCGTTGCTCGGTGATTTCGAAGGTATTACTTTTGGAATTGAAGAAGGTTTGTCGATTTCAACAGTATTCCCCCCTAAGTTGAGTGATAATTTTGAAGCGCTGCCAAATAATGCGGAGGCCAGTTCATCAGCTGGATGTAAAACTGGCGTTGGCGATTCGATGCCGTGAAATAAACCATGTGTAAGTTTTTCAATCAAAGCTTGCGGAATTTCTGCATCAGTTTCTTTGCGCCATTCCAGTAAGGTTTCAACTACCCAGTTTGCGCGGTTCACATCAATATGAAATTGTTGCAGAGCCTGTTCGGTCGATGCCAATGAACTCGCCCACTGATTTTGCCAGCGTATGTAATAGAGAATTGAGCAAGATAAGAAGAGAGAGGTGCTTGCAAATTTTGCAATTTGAAAAATAGAGTAGGAGCCATTTGATTGCCAGATGTCATAAATTGACCATACAAACAAACCTCCTAATAAGCCTATAAGTCCCCACATTCCTTTTTTTACGGAATTTCTTGCATTGATGGTTGTTTCAGATAAATTAAAATTCTTAACTCGCTCTGCGACGTCTTTTAGCATTCGGTCCCGTATTTGCCGCCTTGCAAAGGTATTATCACTCTCATCAATTTCTTTGCTTCGTTCATTAAGGGCATGCTCCTTCTCATCTAGCTTTTGTATTCTATTTTGATATTCATTTTCATAGTCGGCGTGCTTCTTTTGAAATTCAGCTTCCAATTCGGAATATTTTTCACTAATTTGCTCATGCAATTTTTTGTTTAATTCAATAGTTTGCTCATGCAAATTTATCTGTTGTTGTGTTAATTCTGTAAAAATTGTTTCTTGTAGCGTTTGAAGTGAATTATAATGTTCATTGCCGCTAAGAGGGAGTGGTATTGGAATTGGTTTGAATGTCTTAAGTATTAGTGCACATGTTTCAATTGTTTTTTCATCTGGGTGGGATGTTTGCGGATTTATGGATAGGGAGTCATAGATGAATGATCTGGACTGAGTTTCTGCGATGTAATTCCTGTTGTAGCTAAAAATAACATCGTTTATTTTCGCATGGAAAGATGTAATTAGATTTGAATCTAATGAGATTGCTTTCAGGTAGGCACTGTTATTGGGATTTGGCAAGCGAATTTCAGATGCAGGTATATTTAAAATGGTGAGGGTTGCGTCAAATTCCCCAAATATATTTGCCAGCTTATCAAGAATTTTTCCAAGCTGCTTATCAGATGTGCTAACTATTGTGCAGTGCTGAATGCTCATATCAGTTCCTTAGATTGAAAATGAAATCTGCAAAGGTGAAATTAATGCCGTCGCATTCCACAAACAAACCCCAGCCCCGCCACCAACCACACCAGCGAGCCAGTAATATCAAACGCCGTCAACTTATCCCCATGCCGCCACAGCAATGGAAAAATCAAGCCGCCGCGCACAGTGCACAAAAGCGTCAGCGTACACACCGCCGCGCGCGTCAGCGGCAAGCGCATGCGGACTTGCGCCACATCCCAGGCGTAAGCAGCGCTTAATAACATCAAGCCGCCTATGCCGATGCCGGACCAGAATGCATAAGCGCCCTGAACGCGGGCGGATTCCACCGCCGCCGCCGGCGCGCCTAAAAAGGCGTACCACTCAGCGCCTAGCCATGGCGCCAGCAAATGAATCAGCGCGCCAAACAGGGCAATGCCGCAAGCTGCCGCCAGGCCGGCGCGTCGCCACAAGGGCAAAGGCTGGGGCAGGGTGCTGGCATTTGCGCCTGACTCAGCTGCGTGTAATCGGCGGCCCATCCTCATCCTGCACTTGGTAACGCGCCAATTCCAGTTTGGCGATGGCGTTGCGGTGCACTTCGTCCGGGCCGTCGGCCAGACGCAAGGTGCGGTTGCCGGCCCATTGATAAGCCAGCGGAAAATCTTCCGAGACGCCGGCGGCGCCATGCGCTTGAATCGCCCAATCCAGCACATCTTGCGCCACGGTCGGGGCCAAAACCTTGATCATGGCGATTTCCGCCTGCGCCGCCTTATTGCCCACGGTATCCATCATCCACGCCGCTTTCAAGGTCAGCAGGCGCGCACAGTCGATGCGGATGCGCGCTTCGGCGATGCGCTCGCGCCATACGCCCTGTTCAGACAGCAGCCGGCCAAAAGCCTGGCGCTGCGACAAACGCTGGCACATCAATTCCAGCGCGCGTTGCGCCACGCCAATCGCGCGCATGCAGTGGTGGATGCGGCCCGGCCCCAGCCGGCCCTGGGCGATTTCAAAGCCGCGTCCCTCGCCCAACAGAATATTGCTCTTGGGCACGCGCACATTTTCAAACAGGATTTCGCAATGGCCGTGCGGCGCATCGTCATAGCCGAATACCGGCAAGGGCCGTTTGATGGTGATGCCGGGCGTGTCAGAGGGAACCAGGATCATGGATTGCTGCTTATGGCGCGCCGCATGCGGGTCGGTTTTGCCCATCACAATGAATAGCTGGCAGCGCGGATCGCCGGCCCCGGAAATCCACCATTTATGGCCATTGATCAGATAGTCATCGCCATCTGCAATGATGGAGGTGCAAATATTGGTGGCGTCGGAAGATGCCACCGCCGGCTCAGTCATGGCGAAGGCGGAACGCATCTCGCCAGCCAGCAGGGGCTTGAGCCAGCGCTCTTTTTGCGCCGGCGTGCCGTAGCGCTCCAGCGTTTCCATATTCCCGGTGTCGGGTGCGGAACAGTTGAACACTTCAGGGGCCCAGGGCACGCGCCCCATGATTTCCGCCAGCGGCGCATAATCCAGATTGGATAAACCCTCAGGCGCCAGCTCGGAACCGGGCAGGAATAAATTCCATAAGCCAGTCGCGCGCGCCTCTTGTTTCAAGCCTTCAATCAAGCGCGTCGGCAGCCAGCGGTTATTGTAGAGCCGGCCATTTTCGGCCACTTCCAGGTAAAACGCCTGCTCATTCGGGTAGATGTATTGCTGCATGAAAGCAGTCAGGCGGGCATGCAGATCCTGACAGCGCGCAGAGTATGCGAAATCCATAAAAAGTCCTCAGTTGCCGGCGGCGGCATGTGCATGGCGCAGCGCCAATTCCGCCAGCGAGCGCGCCGCGCGCCCGGTTTCCAGCGCGTGCGCGCTGGCGGCGGTGCCATCGACATAGCGTTTCATAATGCCTTGCAAGATGCCGGCTAAGCGGAACATATTGTAGGCCAGATAAAAATCGAAATCCTCGCGCCGGATGGCGCGCCCGGTGCGCTCGCAATAGCGCGCGATATACGCCTCCTGCGAGGGAATGCCCAGCGCGGCGTGATCCAGTCCGCCAATGCCTCTGAATTGGCCGGGCGGAATATTCCATGACATGGCGTGATAGGAAAAATCCGCCAGCGGGTGGCCCAGGGTGGAGAGTTCCCAATCCAGCACCGCCAGCACGCGCGGCTCTGTGGGGTGGAAAATCAGATTGTCCATGCGGAAGTCGCCATGCACGATAGAACAATCGTCACCCGCCGGAATATGCTGCGGCAGCCAGACGATTAATTCTTCCATCGCCGCGATGTGCTCAGTTTCGGCGGCGCGGTATTGCTTGCTCCAGCGTTCAATTTGGCGCGCAAAATAATTGCCCGGCTTGCCATAGTCAGCCAAACCGGCAGCGGCATAGTCAAATTGATGCAGGGCGGCGATGATGCAGTTCATTTCATCATAATGCGCGGCGCGCTCAGCCTGGCTCATGCCGGGCAGGGATTGATCCCATAACACGCGGCCCTCAATATATTCCATCAGATAAAAAGCGCGCCCGATGATGCTTTCATCCTGGCACACTAAAAACTGACGCGGGGCCGGGAATCCATTGCGCGAGAGCGCATCCATGACGCGGTATTCACGCTCAATCGCGTGCGCGGAAGGGAGCAGCTTGGCCGCAGGTCCCGGCTTGGTGCGCAGCACAAAGCGCTGTTCGCCACAGTCGAGAAAAAAAGTGGGGTTGGATTGGCCGCCTTTGAATTGGGACAGTTGCGGCAAGGCTGGCGGCAGCCACGCCAATTGGCTGCGCAAATACTGCCATAAAGCCTGTAAATCGAATTGCTGGCGCTCAGATACCGGTTTGACGCCGATGAAGTCTTCAAACATAGGCCTGCTCCTGGCTGGGTGATCTGGCGATTGTACCGCAGGCCTGCGCGCAGCCAGCGCAACGTGGCGCGCAGGCTGACGGCAAAGTGGTTTATTTGTGTTCTTTGTGCTGTTCTTTGGCTTCGCGAAAGCGCTTGTATTGCGCCAGCAGCGCTTCCATGGTGGTGCTGCGGATCTCGCCTTGCAGCTGGGAGGGCGGGGAATAGTTGACCATGCGCACCACCCAATCGTGGGCGGCGACGCCGACATCCAGCGCATTGATGCAGCCGGCGGTTTGCGCCAGATTGCCCAAAAACAGGCGCTGACCGGTCAAGGCGTAGGAGAGAATTGCGCGATTGACGCCGCCGTGCAAAATCAACAGCACAGTGTCCCAATGCGAATCAGCGCGCAAGCGGTCAATCGCCGGATACACACGGTCCATCAATTCGCCTATGCTTTCACCGCCTAAAAATTGCTTGTGCTCCGGCACCATGCCTTCAAACGCGCCGACAAAAGCGTCATTCAAATCCATATCGGCAATCGCCGACAGTTTGCCGCCGCGCAGTTCGACCAGGTCGGGCCATTCTTCAATCTCAATCGCCTGGCGCGTTTGCTCCAGCACCAGTTGCGCGGTTTCCAGGGTGCGCGGCAGGCCGGAAATGATCACCCGGTCAAAGTGCAAGCCTTCATCCATAAAAACTTTGCCGGCGGCGCTGGCCTGCGCCCGGCCACGCTCATTCAAGGGCACAGATTCCGGCAAATAGGGTTTGCCATGTTCATCAAAATAGGTCACGCTGCCATGGCGCATGAGATAAATGCGGCGTCGCTTCGGTTTGGCCAAAGCCGTGCCGTGCTCAGGCGCTGTGTGTCCGGTTTTGGCCGCAGCCGGGTCGGCTGCGCCAGTCTCTTGATGTTTGACTTCCCTGTAATACATGATGCTTCCTGACCTATCTGAAACGCGGCTTGCGTTTTTCAATCCGTGCCGCCAAACCTTCTTCTGCCTCATGATGATGCAGACACGATAGATGCGCATGTTGTTCGGCTGCGAATTGTTGCTCCAGCGTATTGTCATGCGCTTCATTCACCAGCTCTTTGAGTCTTTCAACCGCAAAGGGCGGCAATTCCGCCAGTTTTTGGCAAAAACGCAGCGCTGTGCTTTGCGCTTTGCCATCTTCCACGATTTGTTTCACCACGCCCAGCTGGTGCATGCGCGCCGCCAGCATGGGCTTGCTTTCCATCAGTAATTCGGTGGCCAGCTGGCGCGGCATTTGCCGCATCAGCAGCCAGGTCAAGCCGCCATCCGGCGTCAAGCCCAGTTTTAACTGGGTAACGGCAAATTGGGCCGATTGTGCAGCGATGATGAAATCACAGGCCAGCGCTAACGCAAAGCCGCCATCCAGCGCCACGCCTTCCACCGCCGCCACCACCGGCTTGGGATATTCGCGCAGCGCGCGCACCCATTGCGCCAGTAATTCCATATCATGCCCGCTTTGCCCGGCGCATTCGGCTGACTGTTGCGGCAGTGCGCGGCCACGGCAAAAATCGCCGCCGTTGCCGCACAGAATAACAGCGCGGATACTTTCATCGCGCTCTGCATTGCGCAGGCATTGCAGGGCGTTTTCCATCACGCTGGCGGACAATTGCGCAGGTTCGCGCTCGGCTAGCGTCAATATCAGGGTGCTCTCATTACGTGTGCTGATCATGATGGCTGACATGTGAGCCTCCGGCTGTCCCGGAAAATATTTCCGTAAATCAACAACGATTCTAGCTGGGTTGCTCTTCGGCAACAAATAAAAAATGTAATCCGCATCCGCAACATGGCTATGCGGCGGAAGACCAAAGCATATACGGTATGTTTATTGTGGCATGTTCGCCGCCTTGCGCAGTCCAATCCGGCGCCCCGGCTTTGTGGTCTGTGGCGTTTTTGCTGCGCTGGCGACTGTTTCTGTGGCAAAAGCAAAAAGGGCGTCCGCCTGGACGCCCTTTTTGGCATGACCGCGTCAAACGGCGCGCATGGGTTTAACGCAGCAAGCTGGTGCCGCCGCAGTTAAGCTGGGTGGCGGAAGCATTCCAGACCCCGGTGGTGTTGGCGCAGGCAGGCGCGGCGCCGGCGGCGGTCGGGGCGGTCGGTTGCGCGCTGACTGAGAAGCGGAAGATGCCGGTATTCGGCGCGCCATCGTCGATCTTACGATCAACTTCGGCGATCACCGAGACAGGAATATTGCCGCCGCTCTTCAAATTATTCACCGCCACAGAGGTGCCAGCGTCAAGATACACTGCGTCGGAGATGATTTGCGACCAGCCGCCATACACATTGGTCGGGCTGGTGGCGCTGGTGGCGGCCACCACCGAGGTGCACACCGAGCAGTTGATAAAGCCGGCGGAGGTCAGCTGGGTCCAGGCCTGGCCGGTTTCCGCGCCGGCCACGGCGCCATCGCCATTGCCGGTGTAGACATATTGGGTGCCGCTGGGGCCAACCGGGATATTGCCGATGGCGTTGGCGGCCAGATAATCGCCGGGCACGGCGCGATAGCGATCCTGGAAGGAGAAAAAGGCGGCGGTTAAGCCGAGCTGCTGGTCAGAAATGTGTTTCACCTTGGTGCTGTTGATCATTTCCTGGCCCTTCAATACGCCACCAAGAAGCAGGCCGATGATCACCAGAACAATTGCGATTTCCACCAAAGTAAAGCCGGCGCGATGCATAGGTTTGCGTAACATGATTATTCTCCATTTATAAAACAGAAGTACTGCTGAAACAGAAGTTTTGCATGGTGCAGGCGGGGCTTGGGCCTTGATTTCAACATACCACAGTCTGTGCGGCTGAGCAGAGTATAAAAAATTTACAGCCGGCAATACATTACGCGGGCGCGGCGGGCAGCAAGATTTCAAAATACAGCACAGAGCCATCCAGCCCGGCTTGCAAATCGCCGTGCGCACTCTGCAGCATTTGGCGCGCCTGATACAAGCCCACCCCCAAACCTTGTTCATCGCTGCTCCAGAACGGCTCAAACAGACGCAATAAGGGCGTCTCGCATGCCTGTCCCGGCAATTGCAACCGCAAACGCAGGCGCTGCTCCCCGGTGTGCAGCCAGGCATGCAGGCAAACTGACTGCGGCGGGGTTTGCCGCATGCCCCAGTCGTAATAGTTTTTCAAAATATTATCCAGCGCGCCATCCAGCTTGGCCGGGGCGATCCAGGCGCTGGCCTGATGTTCGCTTTGCCAGGCCAGCGTCAAACTGTGCAAGCGGCATAAGCGTTCCAGCAAGGGGCCGATGGCGACGGCCTGGGCCTGGCTCAGGCTGTCGCTTTTATTGGTCAGACTGTGCACGATATGGTCCGCACGCTGGCGCACCAGCGGCGCGGCAAAGCGCAATTGCTGCAATAGCTGTTGTTCCAGGGCAGGCGGGCAGTTGCTCAATTGCTCATCCATGAGTTGGATGAATTGCGCAATATTTTTCATATCGTGCTGCAAAAACAAGTGCATGCGCGCCATTTGCAGCAGGGTTTCGCGGGTGCTGGCGGCTTTGATCAGGAAATCGGTTTGCAGCAAGAGGATGAAAGTGTGCAACACCGTGCGGATAAAATAAAACTGCTCGCCCCGGCTGTGCGGTAAAAAGAAGGTGATGTCGATGCAAATTTCAGTGGCTTCAATGCGTTCCTGCCATTGAGCCGCTTTCGCTTTGCATTCGCCAAACTCGCCTGACTCGTGGGCGCCATACCACTCCAGCCGCCAGCGCAAGCCCAGCAAGCCGGCGCTTTGCAACAGCGCCGGCGCCTGCTGCAGAAAACGCAGCGGCTCATGCTGCAATTGCTGGTTGAGCTGCCCCAGTTGCTGATTCAAGTGATTGACCTGCACCGCACGCTTGCGCAACAGCCATAAGACCATGCCTATCGTGCTGCCGCTCAAAATCAGGTAAGGGTAAATTTGCGCCTGCAGTTCGTGCAGCATATTGTGCGCCATGGACAGCCCTCATGATTGTTCCGGCGGCGCAGACGCGCCATCGTCGCGCTGGATGCCGAATTTTTTCAGAAAGTAGTACAGATTTTCGCGTTTCACCCCGAGTTTGCGCGCGCTTTGGTGCAAATTGAAGCCGGTTTCTTTCAAAACCTGGCGCACCAGCTTTTCCTCGGCGTCATCCCGCACATTTTTCAACCCTTCGCCGGCGTTTGCATTAATTGCAATCCGGGTCACGCCGGCCATCTGCAATTCGCGCTCTTTGCGTAAAAACAAGGCGGCGCGCTGCAGCGCCTGCAAGATTTGCACGCTGGAAGCCGGTTTGGCCAGAAAATCGAAAGCCCCTTCTTTAATCGCCTCCAGTGCTGCGCTTTCCTGATCCTGCCCGGTCAGCACAATCACTTTCAGATCCAGGCAATCGAGCATGATCTGACGCAGCAATTTAATGCCCTCAGAACTGTCATGGGTGGCTGGCGGCAAGCCCAGATCCAGCAGCACGATATCCGCCGGGGCCTCCGGCGGATGCTGCAAATACTGCCAGGCTTGCTGGCGCTGGCCGGCTTCGCTCACCTGATAGCCGGCCAGTTGCAAGGCGCCGCGCAACATGGCGCGAATCGCGGCATCATCTTCCACCAATAAAACATGCAATGCTTCCATGCCTCTCCTCTATGGCGCGGAAATGGCCTGCGCCTGCAGCTTTCGTTCCATTTCCTGCAGCCGCTGCAATAAAAAATGCACTTCCTGCGGGTCTTTCGCCTCGTTATTGGCGAGCACCGCGCCCAACAGCAAACGCGCGGCTTGCAACTCGTTCATATCTTCCAGCAGGAAGATTTCCATCTGCCGCACCCAGGCCGGCACCTTTGGATCGCGCGCATGTTCGCGCAGCGCTTTGGCGTATTTATGCGCCAGTTGCATATCGTGCAGGCGGTGGCGCGCCAGCACGGCGGCATGCGCCATGGCTTCCCAACGCCGGTTCGGATCTTCCAGAAAGCGTTGATGCACAAATTCGGTCATCATGCGCGCCCGTTGCGCGCCGGGCGCTTCGGCATACAGGCGGGCGGCGGCCAGCAGAGGATATTGGGCCGGCGGATCCAGATCGAGAATCGCGCCCAGCCAGCCGCGCAGCGCGACATAATCCAGTTTGCTGAATGGAATGCTGTGGCCGGCCTGGTAATCATGCGCTTGCAGCGACAACATCTGAAATTTGGCGAAAGCCGCAGATTCGCCCAAGCTGGCCAGGCGCAGCATGGCATAGCTTGGCGGCGGCGTCAGCGCGCTGATGCGCGCGGCAGGCGGCGCTTGATTGGCGTGCCACAGGCATTGCAAGGCGAGCAGGCAGGGCAGGGCCAGCCTTACCGGCCATGGCACGCAATGCAGGGGCCGGTTGGCGCTGCCTTGCAAACGGCGCAGGAAGGAAGGGCTGTGCATAGTCATAATTGCTTGCGATACAAATCAAACAAGGCGGCACAGCCCAGCAGCGCCAGCCAGATCAGCGTCTGCAGCAAGAGCGGCAGCATGCCGCCCCAGCCCGGCGCCTGATACAGCAGCCATTCGGCGCGCGTGAAGCGATCCAGATCCGGCAAGAACCAGGCGATCAGATCGAGCAGACGGGCCAGATAAATTTGCGAATCCTGCATGCCGGCCAACGGCCCTTGTCCCATTAATTGCAAGGCCCCAATCGAGCGCGTCAAGAGATAAAACGCCAGCACCGCCGCCAGTGCGCTGGCGACCTGGCTCAAGGACAAGGCGGTCAAGAGCGCAAACGCGGCCACGATGCATAATTCCCAGCACAATGAAAAACTCCATTGCAAGACCTGGAGCGGATTGGCGTACAGCAGGCAGATGGCGCCGAAGACGGTGGAAAACAGCAAGCTCAACAGCCAAAAGCCGCATAAACGGCCCATCACCCAGGCCGCGCGCGGCAGCGCCAGCGCCAGAGTCAATTCCAAAACCTTGTCGTGAAGCTCGCGCGTGACGCTGGTGACGACAAACGTGGCCAGCAAGAACACCGCCCCCACACGCAGCAAAGCCGCCAGCAGAGCCAATTGCACCTGATTATTTTCCGTAATCGCCAGCGCATGGAAAAATGCCGCGCCCAGAATGCCGCACAGGGAAAAAATCGCCAGCAGCCACAGCAGGCGGTTGCGCATGGCTTCCAACAGGGTGAAGGCGGCGATGGTGGAAATTTGTCGATACATGGGCGTTCTCAAGGCAGGCTGCCGGCGGCGAGCATGCGTGAAATCAGGGTGGAAGTGGACGTCCAGATAAGCACATCGTCAAATTCGCCATTCGTTGCGGTGCGGGCGGCGTTTTCATGCCAGACGAAAATCGTGTCGCCATTGGTGTTTTGCGCTTCGTCCTGACCTAAGTTGACATTCGGCGTGGCCGCGTTTTTGCCGGCGGAATACAGTAAAAACGGGGCTTGGGTGGTGAGTTGATTGGATGTGCCGCCACAATCCACTAATGTCGAATTCGAGCGGCAAATCGTGATCAGATTATTATTCGGCGGCGTGCCGTTGAGGTAAGTGCTCAAGGCCGTCAGGGTATAAGTGCGCACGCCATTGCTGCTGGTCCACATATTCAGGGCGCCGCTGGTGGGCAGATTCGAGACCGCATAGCGGATCCGGTTGATGCTGCCGCTGCCCCAGCCATCCAGCGCATAGCCTTGCGGGTCCACCGGATGGAAGCCCAGCGTGACGGCGGGTAAAAAACCGTCATAGAAATTCGAGCATGATCCATTGCTGGCGTTGCCGCCGGAAGCAAAGCTTTCCGCCCCGTTGCTGCTGGCCGACGCCGGGCAGGGCAGGCGGCCATGCGTCGCCATATAGCCGATCAGCGCTTCGCGCGCAGCTTCCAGCACTTTATTGCTCTCCACTGTTTTTTGCTGTTCCAGCTGCGTCGCCAGGGGCATCATCAAGCCGCCCACCAACAGCGCCACGATGACCAGCACCACGGCCATTTCGACCAGAGAGAAAGCAGCTTGTCGTTTGCCTGTTTGCATAGTCTCACCCTGCAGTTTCATGGCGACACCACCATTTGCACATCATTATATTGTGTGCTCATGGCTGTCCCCACGGCATCATACGCGCCATTGCCTGCGGCATTGGTCACAGAGTCCAGATAGTCTTGCAACAGCGTGCTGCTGCAACAACCGGTTTGGTCGCGCCCCGCGCTGGCGGCATAGGGCGGCGTGCTCATATCCGGGGTTTGTCCGGCTACAAGTTTGATGGGGCGGCCTGTGCCGATCAAGATGGCGCGCAGACTGCCCTGGCTGCCGGCTTGCAACAGGCTGCCGGGGCCGTTGCAATTGCTGCTGCCAGGCGTACAGGCGGCGGCTGCATGATAGTAAATAAAATTGCCCCAGGAAGCGGAGTTAAACCAGCTTGGCAAGCCGCTTAAAAAATCGCCGCTGGCGCATGTGCCCAGGGCCAGCGGCAAGAAACCGCTGTTTTTCGTGTTATCGCAAGCATTGCCGCTCACGCCCAATGCGGCGGCGTAGGGAAAATAGGCTTTGCTGGTGAAAAAATTGCGCAAGGCATTGCGCGCTTCTTGCATGGCGCGTTTTTGCAAATACTGCATCAGTTCATCAATCGTCACATACAGCAGGCGGTCATTAAACACATACGGATGGCCATAGTTGCTGTCATTGCCTTTCACCAGCGACATATCTTTGCCCATGATGAAGTCATTGCCGGGCGAAAACGCGCCGTTGTCATATACGCCGGGCACGCATGGCGCGGTGCAGGTGGAGGCCACGGTCACCTGATCCAGGTATTGACGCGGAATGCCCAGCGGCAGGCGGCGGTTTTGCGTATTCACTTTGACGCGCGGCAAAATCAGCACAAACGCGACCCGGTTGGATAAGACATTGCCAAGATGGTCGCGCACCGTCAGCCAGGGGTAGGGCAGTTGATTCGCCACATTACACGCCCGCACCGGACTTGCCGGATAAGTCCAATTCAAGATCGCCGGATTGAGTTTGCCGGCCAGGCAAGCAGCGTCGAGCAAATTGGCCGACACCGCATACCATGGAATCAAGCCAAAACCGTCTTGCTGCTCAATCGCCTGCGGCGTCATATTCAAGCTGCGCCAGGGCAGGCGGCCAAAGCAGCGCGAATTCACATTCAAGCTCGGGCGTATCGAGCTGCTGGTGTCGGGACAATGCAGATCCTGCGTGCCGTCATAATCCGGGCTGGCTTCGCTGATGGTGTTCAGCACATCCGGCCAGGGCAATTGGCCGAGTTCCGCACCGCCCGGCATCACGGCATACGCCAGCAAGGCTTCTTTGGCTTGCGATAACAGCCGGATTTCTTCCTGCTCGCGCGCAATCTGGCCATTTGCGGCATTGAGTGAGCGCAGCAAAAGCCAGGATGCTGTCACCACGAAGACGGTCAGCATCAGCAAAATCACCACCCCGGCTTGCCGTTGCGGCCGGCGCAATCTGAACTGGCGTGTGCGGAGGGACATATGCTGCTCACTTACTATGCATGACGCTGCGCACCTGCGCCTCGGCATCTATCATCTCGCCGCTTTTTAAGCGGGCGCGGCGGCCATCTGGCAGGGTGATCTGCAGCTCGCCATGTTGCGGCGCACCCGGCAAAGCCTGTTGATTCACCCAATACGTGGCCGGGCCGCGACTGCGTTTGATATAGCCGTTGAATTGCAGCGGCGTGACGCCCTGCGCCGGCGCTGGCGTGCTGGGCGCCGGCGTCGGCGCAGCTGCCGGCTTGCTCGGGGTGAGGATGATGTCATCGTTGAATTGCGGCGCCGGCGGCAGCGGTTTGCCGGTTCGCCGGCGCAACTCATCGAGTTGCTCGCGTTGCGCCGGGGTGCTCAGCAAGCGCCCCGGTTGGAATGCCGGCGTGGTTTGCGCCGCCAGCGGCGCGCTTTGCGCAAGCAGGCTGCACAGCGGCAAAATGAAATGAAGAAACGGCAGTTTCATGGCCCCCCCTTTTCTTTCATTGTAATAAATAAGAGCGTGCAGTCAGCCGCCATTCCGGTCGGTTGCGGATTATCCTGCGTCGGGCCGATGCGCTGAATATTGCACGCCAGCGGCAAGAAAAAATGCTGGGCGCGCAATTGCTGCAAAAACACATACAAATCCATCTCATGCAGCAGCTTCATATTCAAGCCCATGCGGCTGCCGCGCAACTCCAGATTGGCCAGATTCAGGGCGGGATCGGCCGGCAGAGTCTGCTGCGGCAGAATTTCATAGCTGACCGGCAGAAAATTATGCTCGTTTTGAATTTGCCGCACAGCGTCAATCCATTCCAGCCGGTTTTCCTCGCCGACAATGTTTTGCTTGCGCAATTTGATGTACTCCGGCTGCGAATCAAGAATGGCCCGCTTTTCATTTTCCACTTCTTGCAATTTGGCCTGCGCAGCTGCGCGCGCTTGCATGGCTTCCTGTTTTTGCGCTGCCTGCCAATCCTGCAAAAACAGGCTGCCAAGGCCAAACAGCACGCTCAGGCCCAGGCTGATGCCGGCAAACATAAAAGCTTTGCGCAAATGGGGCAAATCATCGCGCATAAAATCCGGTGCGCCGCCGCGCGCGCCTTCCGCCAGGGTATCAGCAGGGTTGCTCATCGCCATCGTCACGTCCCTTATGGCTGCGCCGCCGGCGCGCTCAGCGCGCCAGCCGGCAGCAGGATGATTTGCAAACTGAAGGGCGCTTTGGCGTCATGTTCAAACTTACCGGCCTGGCCGCGTAAAGAGCCGCCCGGATTAACATTCAAAGGCCACTTCCTGGGATTGACGCGCAAGCCTTTGTCCGCACTCAAATCTTGCACAAATTCCTGCGCCAGCAGCATCGCTTGCCGGTAATCATAATCAAATGGAAACACCTCGCCTTCGACCAGCAGCGATTGAAAAGGCGCGCGCGGCAAACCCAAGAGCGCCGGATTGGCCGGCGGCGCATTCGGCGTCGCTTGCTGCATCTGCGGCGCGGCCCCGGATAAGGCCGGCGCATCGGTATCGCTGACCATCCATTGCAGCTGAGTCACGCGGATTTTCGGATGGCGCTCCAACACAGCGGATAATTGTTGCAAAACCGGCCAGGGCCAGGCCCCGTTGGCCGTCATCATCTTATGCAACTCAACCGCCGCCTTCATATCATTCGGCTTGCCCACCATGTGCGGCAAATTCGCCATCACATTTTGATAGGCGCGCGTGGCTTGCTGCTCTTGCTGGCGCAATTGACGCGTTTCCTGCCAATCGCGCCAGGTTTGCCACCAGGCGTTTGCGCAATACAGCAGGGCCACCCCGGCGCAAGCCACCCCGGCGGCGCGGCAGGCGGTTTGCAGTCTCAGCAATTGATAATGGCGGCTGGCCCCGGCGGGCGCATATTGATTCGGCGGCGGGTGTTTCGCCAGCACTGATAAAAACAGCGCGTCGGCATAGCGCTGGCCGGGCGGCAGGCGCAAACTGAGTAATTTGGCGGCTTGGTCAAGATCAAAAAATTGATGTTGTTGCAGCGCCAGCTCATCGCCGCTGTTTTCAATAAAATCCAGCACATCGGCCCCGGCCAGAATGCCGACATTGATTTCCTCACTGCGCGCCAGCAGGCGCGTGCTGGCCAGAAATTCGCGCGTCTTATTGATTTCCACCACCATCTTTTCGGCCATATGCAAAGCGCTGTCTTCCAGCAAGGGCACCAGCCGAGAAAAGCGCAGGCGGCCATGCAGAAAATAGCTTTGGCGCAGCCCGTTTGACTGTCGCGTCACCAGTAAGAGATGTTCAATATCCAGACGCAGCTTGCGAAACAGCAGGGGGCCGAGCAGGGCAACCGAATACATGCCCAGAAAAGGCGCGCGCGCCAAATGGATCTGGCGCAACCAGCCTTGCACCAGGCTGACATTGGTCAGCGCGGAAAACAGCACCATATCATCGCGCCGGCCTTCTTCTTCGCGTTCCTGGGCGCTGGCGTGGGTGTAGGGCGTTTCGCGATACAGCTGGGCGGCGCGGCGGGCGATCAGATTGCGGTGGGCCTGGCCGCGCACATGCGGCACATGATCGCGCTTGAAATTTTCTTCAATAAAATCGCTCAACACCAGCAAAGGCAGGCCGGGATGACGCTTGAGCCAGGCGCCGAAAGCCTGCCAGCCGTTTTCATTGTGCTCAAATGACTCCATCTGCGGCGACAGCTGCGCGCCTTGCCAGCGCCATACGCTGGCCTGCATATTCGTCAAATACAATAAGCCGCGCGCCGCCATATCAGACCTTGATTTTACTGATGGTGTCGTAAATCGGCCCCAGTACTGAGAGCATGATCCACCCCAGAATCAAGCCTAAAATCACCGTCATCACCGGCTCAATCAAGGCTTGCACTTTTTCAATTTGCTCGGAAATGTCGCGGTTATAAAAATAGCTGACATTTTTCAAGGCATTATCCAGCGCGCCGGTGGCTTCGCCGACTTTGAGCATGCGCAACACCAGCGGCGGGAAAATGCCGGTGGTCTCAAAGCCGGAAGTCACGCCCTGGCCCTCGGAAATCAATTGACGCGCGCGGCGCAGACCGGTGGCGATCACTTCATTATCCACAATCCCCTCAGACAGGCGGATGCATTCGATAATGCTGATGCCGGCCCCATACATCAGGCCAAAAAAAGTGGCAAAGCGCGCCAGAATGATTTTGTGCAAAATCGGCCCCACCAGCCATACCGAAAGCTTAAACGCATCAAAGCGGTAGCGCGCCTGCGCATTGGTTTTGACCGCAATCACGGTGAGCGCGCCGAGCAGAAGCGGCAGACCCATGATCAGGTACCAGTAATTGACAAAAAAATTGGAAACCGCAATCAGGGCGCGCGCATGCAGCGGCAATTGCTGACCCATATTTTTGATGAACAGGGTTAATTGCGGCACCAGATAAATCATCAAAAAAAACGTCACCGCAATCACCGTCACCGCCACAAAGCTGGGATACATCAAAAGCTTTTTGGTCTTCGCGCTCAATTCATCCTGCCACTTCAAGCTTTGCGTCAAATTTGCAAACACCTCCGGCAGCTTGCCGCTTTGCTCGCCCGCCGTCACCAGGCTGGTGAAGGTTTTATCAAACACCTTGGGATGATAGGCCATGGCTTCCGAGAGCTGCATGCCGCCTTCAATGTTTTCCAGCAAATCGGCAATCACCTCGCGCATGCGCGGATGGTCGGTGCTGTCGCGCAAATCGGTCAGGCCGCTCAAGATCGGCACCCCGGCGGCGCTTAATTGCTCCATATGAAAGCAAAACGTGATCAAATCTTTACGCTCGATATTGCGGGTGGTGAAGCTGATGGTTTCGCGCCTTTTCTGCTGGTAATCGATTAAATCCAATTCCATGCGGCGCAAGCGCAATTCCAGATCAAGCACATTCACCGCGTCCATCTGGCCGCGCACCTGCGCGCCCTGGCTATCCATCGCACTGTAGGTAAATAAAGGCATCAACCCACCCTGTCGGTCAAGTCCACCACGCGCGAAACTTCTTCCAGCGTGGTCGAGCCATCCAGCACACGGCGCAGGGCGTCTTCCACCAGCGGCTTAAAGCCGCGCGCAAAGGCAGCTTCGCGCAATTCGCGCACCGGCGCGCGGCGCGCCACCAGATCGTCCAGATCGGCGTTGAATTTCAAAATTTCCATCACCGCCAGCCGCCCTTTGTAACCATGCTGCTTGCACAGCTCGCAACCGACCGGGCGGTAGATTTTCAGCGCAGGGTTCAAGCCGGCAGAGCCTAACAACACGCGCTCATAGTCTTGCGGCGTATCGGCCTGCTTGCAATGCGGGCACAGGGTGCGCACTAAACGCTGCGCCACAATGCCGATGATATTGCCGGCCATTAAATCAGGCTTGATGCCGATATCCAGCAAACGCGGAATCGCCCCGATCGCCGAATTGGTGTGCAGCGTGGAATACACCTGATGCCCGGTCATGGCCGCCGCCAGCGCCATTTCCGCCGTTTCGCGGTCGCGGATTTCGCCCACCAGAATGATGTCGGGATCTTGCCGCATCATTGAGCGGATGCCGCTGGCAAAGCCCATTTTCGCCGCCTCATTCACCGAGGTCTGGCGGATCATATTCATGGGATATTCAACCGGATCTTCCAGCGTCATGATATTCACGCTTTCGGTGTTGATATGGTTCAACACCGAATACAGCGTGGTGGTTTTGCCGCTGCCGGTGGGGCCGGTGACCAGAATAATGCCTTCCGGGCGCGCCAGCATCAGCTTGAGCAGGGCCAGATTCTCTTCCGCCAGACCCAGACCATCGAGCGGCACAATGCCGCGCTGACGGTCTAAAATCCGCAGCACCATGTTTTCCCCGTGCGAGGTGGGCTGGGCCGAGGCGCGGAAATCAATTTGCCGGCCAGAAAACTGAATCGAAATCCGCCCATCCTGCGGCGCGCGGGTTTCGGCAATATTCATATTGCTCATCACTTTTAAACGCACCGCCATCGCCGGCCAGTAATTTTTATGCAGGCTGCGGATCTGCCGCAAAATCCCGTCGATGCGGTAGCGGATGCGCAAAAAGAATTGCTCCGGCTCAAAGTGAATATCAGAAGCGCCGGATTGCACCGCATCAGCCAGCAAAGCGTCAATCAAACGCACCAGCGGCTGGCTGTACTCATCCGAAACAGACTGCATGCTCTGGTAATTCACTTCACCGGTTTCGATTTCATGCAAGATGCCGTCAATCGACAATTCAAAGCCGTAATACTGATCAATGGCATGCGCGATATCCGATTCCGACGCCAGCATCGGCTCAATACTCTGGCCCGGCCCCAGCATGGCGCTGATCTGGTCCAAGGCCACCACATTATTGGTGTCGCCCATGGCCAGACGCAGCTGTTTTAAGTCCTTGTCATAGACCAGCGGAAAAACCTGATAGCGCTTGGCCACATCTTTGGGAATCAGGCGCAAAGCTTGCGCATCGACCACCATCTTGGAAAGGTCGGTGCTTTGCTGATTGAGGTTTTCCGAAAGCGCTTCGCGAACCGTGGCTTCGGTGACAAAACCCAATTGAATCAAAAGCTTGCCCAAAGGCGCACCGCTTGCGCGCTGTTCAATCAGGGCAATCCGCAATTGATCTTCACTGATCACGCCCTTGCTGATCAAAAGCTTGCCTAAGGGCAGCTTGGCCGGCGCATTCATCACTTGGCTCCAGCCGCTTGCAATTGCGCCACCCGCGTTTGCGCCGCCTCGCGTGCAAACGCGCTGGCGCCGGGCGTGCTCAAGGCTTTTTGGTAATACTCCAGCGCCAGCCGGCTTTGTCCCAGACGATCCAGGGCAATCGCCAGATTGAATTGGTAATCCGGATTGCCGGGGGCCAGCGTGTAGGCGCGGAAATAGCTTTGTTGCGCATCATTCCAGCGCTGCTGCTGCGCATACAGATTGCCCAGCACAAAATGCAAGGCCGGCGCCTGCGGATGTTGCAGCAGAATTTTATTGATGCGCGCCGCGCCCGCCTGCGCATCCATGCTCTGCATGCCGGTCAGCGCGGCGGCCGCATCCGGGTCGAGCGGATCAATTTCCAGCAGACGCAGATAATGTTGTGCGGCCTGTTCTTCCTGGCCTTGCAATTGCGCAGCCGCAGCCAGCCCCAGATGGGCGTCGCGGTTATCCGCATCCGCCTGCAACACCTGCAGCCAGAGTGTGCGCGCTTGCGCCGGCTGGCCGTTTTGCCAGGCTTGCCAGGCTTGCTGCAAGATGGGCAATAAAGGCGTTTCCCGTTTTTCCAGCACAATCGCGCCAGCTTTGCTGTGCCGCGCTGCCGTGCTTGCTTCTTGCCTTGCTTCTTGCTGCCGGCCTGGCTGGGCCGGGGTTTTGATGCGCAAAATCTGCTGATCCAAGGTATTGCTGAGCACTTGGCGCGCAGCGGGCGGCGGCGCCGCTGTGGCTGGCGCTGCCTGCGCCGCACTGGCTTGCTTGAGCGGACTGGCGGAATTGGCGGAAGCGGGGGAAGCGGCGGCGGCCGCAAGCGGTGGGGCGGCGGATGTCGCCGCCGCCGTTGGCGCAGTAGCCGGCGGCGCAGCAAGCGGCGGCGCCGTGGCCAGCGCAGGCGCCGCCGCGCCCGGCCCTGGACCTGGCCCCGCGCCAGGGGGAAGCGGCGCAACAAAGCTGTTCGCCTGGTTTTGCGTAGCCAGGAAAAACCAGGCGCCGCCCAGCGACAGGGCCGACAAGCCCAGCAGCGCAATCAGGGCTAAGCGCTTATTGCTGGCCGGCTTGCGCGTGGCCAGCATGCTTTGCGCCTGTTTTTGTTGTTGCTTTTGCTGTTGCTGCTGGCTTTGCTGTTCCGCCTGCATGCGCTGCAAATCGGGCGCGCTGGCAAATCCGCTCATGCGCGCCTGTTTGCCTTCTTCCAGCGGCGTGCCGGCGCTTGAGACTTGCGCAGCTTCTGGTGCGGCATCCTGCGCGACAGCCGGCTTAGGCGGCGCAGGCGCAAACTCAGGCGTCAGATCGGCCAATTCTTCCAAATCCAGCGCCGGTTTTTTATACGCATTGTTGCGCGCATTCAATAAAGCCTGGGCTTGAAAAGCCCCGCTGGCATGCGGGTTGCCTGGCGCGGGACTTGGCTCAGCCGGGCTGAGCGGCGCTTGTGGCGCCAAGCCCAAGCCTGGCGTGGCCGAGTCCGCCGGGGCCGGGCTTGTGGGGGGGGCCGGCAGCGCCAGATCCGGATTCAAAGCGCTGTCATCGAGCTCCGGCACATTTTCAATTTCCGCCAAAGGCTCTAATTGCAAATCAGGAAAATCGACATCCTCATCAGGCTGGCTGCGCGCGCTGGAAGAAAACGCATGCGCCTGGCTGTCATCCGGTGCGGCGGCCGGCGGCGGCGCCTGTTCTGCGCGTTCGCGTTCGGCCTTTTTCAAGGCTTGCATCAGCAAGCTCATGTTTTACCTCCCGTCGCCTGCGGCGTGCTTTCTTGCAATAAGCGCTGCATATTCCGATAGTCGCCTTGTATGCTGGCCTCTTTCACCACCACCGGACGCATGAAAATCACTAATTCGGTTTTGCTGCTGTTTTCATTGCGATAGGCGAATAAATTGCCGATCACCGGCAATTGCCCCAGCGTGGGCACGGCGTCGCGCTGATTTTCCACCGCATCCTGCATCAAGCCGCCCATCACCGCCGTCTGCCCATTCGAGACTTTCAAAACCGATTCCATTTCGCGCGCCTGCACCACCGGCACTTTCGAGGTGACATTGCTGGTGGCCAGCGCCGGATTCGGATCTTGCACATAGCCGACAATGCGCGTAATGGTGGGGCGCACATTCAGCGTCACTTCATCATTTTCAGCAATTTGCGGCGTCACGCTCATCACCAGCCCGACCGGCACCGTATTGAGCTGAGAGGTATAGGTGGAAATCGCCGCCGAACCATTGCTGCCCGGCGTGACTGTGGCGGTGATGGTGAAATACACGCTGTTATCCACCACTTTCAAAATCGCAGTCTGATTATTTAAAACACTGATTTTGGGACTGGACAAGACTTTGACTTTGCCAAAGCTTTCCAGCAGCTGCAAGGTGGCGGTCAAATCGCCAATCGCGGTATTCGGGCGAATCCAATTCATCAAGAACACGCCCGGGGTGACGCCCGGGGTGACGCCAGAGGGCAGGGTGTTAGTTCCGATTTGTCCCTGGGTGAAGGTGGCCCCGCTGGAATTGGCGTTGGCCACCCGGCTCCAGTTAATCCCCTGTTGAAAGTTTTCTGACAACTTGACTTCAATGATGGTGGCTTCAATCAATACCTGGCGTTTGGCCGAGGTTTGCACCAAGTCCAGGAACTCGGCGATTTTTTCATGTTGGCGCCCGGTGGCGCGCACCGTGATCAAACCGGTTTCGGGGTTGGCGATGACGGAGGCGGCTTCACGGAATACCGGGCCAGTGCTGGCGCCGGCTGGCGCTGCCGGCGGGCTTTGCGGCGCGCTTTGATTTGCGCCGGAAAGCGCAGCCAGCGTGCCGCCCGGCGTGGCCGCACTGGGCGGTGCGCTTGCCGCCGCAGGAGCTGGAGCCGCTTTTTCATCGCTCACCAGCTTATCGGTTTCTCGCAAGACATCTTTGATGTTTTGCACCAGGGTCTCCCAAAACCGGTTATTCGAGGTATTGTTGACCGAGGTGGTGGAGGTATTCCCGCCGGAACCAGCCGCACCGCTCGCGCCAGGGGTGGAAATCTGGGTTGCAATACTGACCGTGCTGCTGGTGTTGCGGCTGATATTCACATAATCAATTTTGTAATGCTTCAGAAAAGGCGCATCCGGCAGAATCAAGAGATTATTGCCTTGCAGCTCATAACGCATATCCACCTGCTGCGCAATGCGTTTTAGCAATTGCGGCAAACTCTGGTCGAGCGCATTCAAGGTCACTTCACCTTGAATCGAAGGGTGGATATCAATATTCAATTTGGCGTCGCGCGCCAGGGCGAACAACAACGATTGCAGCGGCGCCCGGTACACCGTGACGCTATACGTTTCCGGTTTTTGCCCCGCCTTGGGCGGCGCCAGTTGCGGGCTGCGTGTGACTGGCGCAGGAATAGCGCTGTTGTCGCCGCTGCGCGGGGCGGCTTGTAAATGTTGATCCGACATCTGGATCTGTTGCGTACGGCAGGCAAACAGACTGCCTAGCGAGAGGGCATAAACTGCATAAACGGCAAATCTGCGCATAATATTCCACTTTTGGCCAGCGGGAAAAACCATCCCCTTGTGTTGAAATTATCACGCTTTCCTCCTTCCCGCAGGAAAAAGCATGTCAAAGCTTAAAGATTTGCAAGCTGCAATAAAGCCTCAGATGCAGGAATACAACAAGCGGCATCGCGCCGCATCAAACTGCGCCTGATGGCGGCGGCGCACGCCACAAAGCAGCGCTGGCGGTGCGCGTAATTTCCGCCTGGATGCCGGGCACGCTGCGCGCCTGCGCCCCATCAGCTCCGGCGGCGTTGACGCTTTGCACCACTTGCCCGGCTTGCGCGCGGCTGGCGAAATCGCCCAGCAAAACACCGTAACGCGCAATGCCGCCGATCTGGCTGGGATACAGCATTAAGACATGTTCAGGATATTTTTTCGCCAGACGCTGCAAATAAACTTGCAAATCCGCACTGCGCTTCGCTTGCACCAAACTCAGTTGCACCGTAAAACGCTGAGCGTTTTCAGGCCGCTCAAGCCAAGCCCGGCCAGCGGCCAGGGCTTGCGCCACTTCCGGCGCAAGGTCTGCCGCTGGCGTTTGCACAGCGGCGGGTGTTTGCACAGCGGCGGGTGTTTGCACAGCGGCGGGTGTTTGCACAGCGGCGGGTGTTTGCACGGCGGCGGGTGTTTGCGCAGCGGCGGGCGTTTGCACAGCAACGGGAGTTTGCACAGCGGCGGGAGTTTGCACAGCGGCGGGCGTTTGCACAGCGGCGGGCGTTTGCACAGCGGCGGGCGTTTGCACAGCGGCGGGCGTTTGCACAGCGGCGGGCGTTTGCACAGCAGGCGGCGTTTGCACCAGCGCCGGCGGAGCAGGGCGGCGCCAGCCCCAGCTTGCGGCTAAGCCCAGCGCCAGGCCCAGTCCCAGCACGCCGGCAAACAGCAAGGCCGGCGGCAACTTGCGCTTGCTGCGGGCCTGACGCGCGAAATCGGTGTCAGCAATCGCGGCGCGCATTTGTTTCACGCCAATCCTGTGGGTATTGTCAGCAAACGCCGCCAATAAAGCCTTATCCGCCAGAATATTGATGCGGCGCATAATGCCTTGCGACACCGCGCCCAGGCGCCAGAGTGCAAATCTGGAAAACAATTGCGGCCCGCGATAGCCGGCCTGGGCCATGCGGAAAAACAGAAAATCGGCAATTTCACTGCGCGCCAGCGGCGGCACATGAAAGCTGTGGGTGATGCGCTCTTGCAATTGGCGCATATGCGGCAGCGCCAGCGCGGCGTCGAGTTCAGGCTGGCCAAACATCACGATTTGCAAGAGTTTATGGTGGGCAGTTTCCAGATTGGACATGAGGCGGATTTCTTCCAGCGTGTCATGCGACATCGCCTGCGCCTCCTCAATCAAGAGCACGGTTTGGCGGCCCTTGGCGTGGCGCGCAATCAATTCCTGCTGCAACAAGCGCAATACCTGATCGGCGCGCATGTCCTCGCACTTGATGCCCAGTTCGCTGGCGATCATATACACCACCTGCTCGCGCGCAATCGCCGGATTGGCCAGATACACCACATCGACATTGGCCGGCATTTGCGCTTCCAGCATGCGGCAGAGCATGGTTTTGCCGCTGCCAACCTCGCCGGTCACCTTGATCATGCCATCGCCCTGCGAAATCGCATACAACAGCGCATGCAAGATATCGCCGCGCTTGGCGCCGGCGTAAAAAAAGGCGGGATTGGGCGTCATGCCGAATGGAGCTTGGCTCAAACCAAAATGTGAAAAATACATAATTGTGCTCTATTCAACTTTTATGGATGTCATGTTAGCGGCAAGCTGGCTGTGGCACAATCAGCCTGCTGCATCTGAACGGTTGCATGTGGCGTATTTCGCCACATTATTTTGCCGCAAATTCATGAAAGGATCGTTATGCGCCATTTTTTCGCTGCCTGCAGCCTGTGCTGCCTGCTCTTGCCGCTCGCCGCCTGCAAAGGCGGTGCAGACAGCGCCAGCCCATCCGCCAACACATCAGCCGCCGCTGCCTCCGCCGCCGCGCAAATGGAAAACGTGCCCAAGGAGGTGCGCGAGACGCTGCAACAGGTGGACAAGGCGAAACAGGGTGTGCAACAGGCGCTGGACAAGGCAGAGCGCAATGCTCAGGAGATCAATCAGGCGGGGGAAAGCAAGCCGTGATTCCGTTCGTGCTGAGCTTATCGAAGCACGGTTTTTCCTTACGCAACCATGCCCTTCGACAGGCTCAGGGCGAACGGCCCCCGAAAAGCTGGAGGTCTTGTTGTGTGTGTCCATGATACTGTTCCTGCAGGGTATATCGGAGCACATTGTTTTTTGCCGTTCGTGCTGAGCTTGTCGAAGCACGGTTTTTCCTTACGCAACCATGCCCATTGACAGCCTCGCCTGTGACGCGGCAGTATCGAAGGATTCCTTTGCATGATCTGCCGTGATTCGGGTGCGTGCAAAGGATTGCCCGCCCGGACTGGCTGTGCCTGTCAAGTGATACGCGCATGGGTTTTCCCACCGTATAATCGAAGGCACTGCACGCGGCGCCACGCTTTTGCCGCCTCATCTTCGAGCACACAATGAACATTACCCACACACCTCAGCCCAACCGCCTGTTAGGCGACATTCGACAAGTGATTGAGCAGGCCCGCAGCCAATTGGCGCGCCAGGTCAACCGCGCCATGGTCGAAGCGTATTGGCATATTGGACGGCTGATTGTGGAACATGAGCAAGGCGGGGAGCAAAGGGCAGAATACGGTAAGCAGCAGTTGAAACATCTGGCCGACAAGCTGAGTTATGAATATGGCAAAGGCTTTGATGAGCGCAACTTGCGGAATATGCGCGTCTTTTATCAAAAATTTCAGATTTGGAACGCAGTGCGTACCGAATTAAGCTGGACCCACTACCGCCACCTGATCCGCATCGACAATCCTGAGGCGCGCCGCTGGTATATGGAGGAAAGCATCAGCCAAAATTGGAGCGCGCGCACGCTGGAGCGGCAAATCGGCGTGTTGTATTACGAACGCTTGCTCAGCAGCCACGACAAGGCCGCTGTCATGGTTGAAGCGGGAGTTGGAGCGATTGCAATTACAGCTGAGCGCAGACAAATAAGCTGGGCAGGGGAGCTTGATCTCCGGTAAACACATTAAAGCCGCGGGTGACGCGAGCGGCGACGTGCTCAAACATTCCTTGTTATTTGCCACGACTACATCCTGCCCCATCACCAGCTGCGCAAGCGCGCCTCATTTGCCCGGCTTGCCGCCGGCCTCATCTGCCGCCAGGCTGTAGCCCTGCAAGTATTGCGCTTGCCTTTCGCCATGTTCTTGTTTTTCCAACAATAAAACCTGCTGCTGCGGAGCCCAGGCGGCGTGGCGCCAGTGCGCAGCGGCGGCTGTGCGCAGCTGCATTACGCTGATATTTGTGTCTTGCTGGATGTACAGAAATTGATTTTCCAGATCCATCGCGCGACCGTGGCCGAGTTCCAACAGATCCAGGCTGACGCGCGCCGGGGCGTCGTCCAAGCCATGCCATAACAGCAGGCGCTGGCCTTGTATGAGCTGCACAGTGCGAAACGGGCCGGGGCGCCATTGCGCACTGTCGGGCGCTGGCTCGGGCAGGCCGGCTTGTTGGCGCCGCAGGCTGGCGCGTGTGTGCGGAAGCGCGACTTCGCCAAACTCGTCCAGCATGGCGCGCGGCGTCAGTCCGGCATCCACTTCGCGTTCCTCTACGATGCTTTGGCGCCAGCGGCCCATGGCGTCTTGCTGATACAGGCAGAGTTGCAGCTTTTCTGCCTGACGCCAATACGCCAGCGCCTTGTCGCCCAGCCACTGCGCGCGCAATACTTGCCAGCCGGGGCGCTGTGTGATGACTTGCCGTGCCCGGCTCTCCTGCTGTGCGGCGAAAGGGCGCAGGCTCAAGCTGTCACCCTGCCAGTTGAGAAAGGCGGCGCGCGCAAATGAGGGGGTGCTGCATAGCTTGCCCTGGCGCGGGGTCGGCCATAGCGCCAGGGTTTTGCCGCTCGCCGCGTCCAGCCAATGCAAGCTGTCGCCCTGATCCAGCCACAAGCGGCCATCCGGCCCCACTCCCCAACGTTGCCAATAATGCCCGCCTGGCCCCTCTGTGCCGCCCTCTTGCTGCGGCCAGTCCAGGCAGGCGCTGTTGCGCGCGGCAGACCATGCGTTGCGCGCACTGAGCGGCAAACTCCACAGGGGCGGCGGGGCGTTAAGTTGGCGCGGCTGGCGCGCCTGCGCGCTTTCGCCCGGCAATAAGCATAGCTGCTGCGCGGACGGGGCCATTGTGCTGCTGTGCGCTGCCGCCGCAGCCGCAGCCGCGACTGCCTTGGGCAGCGCGACCTGGCGCCATGGCAGCAAAGTTTCAGGCGTGTCCCAACTCAGGGCTTGTGGCCGCCATAGCAGGCCGCCAGCGTGTCCATACAGGGCCGCTTGCATGCCTTCCAAACGCGGGTTGGATTCTGGCTGTGGCGCTGGCAAGGGCAGCGTGCTGCTGGCCAGCAGCGCGCCAGTGGCGCCGTGCAGCCAGTGCAAGTCAGCCTGCTTGCGCTTGGCGGACTTGCTCAGCACAGCCAGCCAGCCGCCCTGCGGGTCAGAGGTAAAGCCGAGCACATCGCCATGCGGCACAGCCAGGCGGTGCGTGCGCAGTGGGCAACTGTGCATGTCCAGCATGGCGATGCCGCCTGCGGGATGATGCCAGACAAGATGGCGCCGGTTTTGGCTGACTTGCAAGGCCCCAAAATCCAGCGCCAATTGCTGTTGTGCAAATTGCAATAGTGCGCCGCTGCGCAAGTCCCAGCGTGCGCTGTTAAGGCGCCACATTGCCGGCGCCTTGTCATCTTCTTGCTGCAAGCCCGCGCTGACGATGCGCAAAACCCGCTCGCCTTGCTCAAACTGCAAGGCCAGCACGATGTGTTCCGCCGGCAGCTTGCGCAACAGCTTACCGCTGCCGGCCTCACTCACCGTCACATAGTTCTGCTGGCTTTGTTGCGCTAACAGCGCGCCACTTGCGCTCAGATGCAGTTTTTCAGCCACGCGCAGCACTTTCAAGGCTGTCTGATCGCCCGCAGCGGGCGGCATGGGCCTGCAGTCGCCCAATCTGCCTTGCGGATTGCGCGGTTTGAGCGGCAGCGCCTGGGGCAGCTTGCGCAAATCGAGTAAATACAGGCAGGCGTCGCGCAAGAGCCAAACCTGCATGCCGTCGCCATGGCTGGCCAGCGCGCCGACAAAATCGCCCAGGGCCACCCGGTGGCTGGGGGCGCCGTCTTGCATCGCCTCGCGCAATAACTCACCCGCTGCATTTTGCGACAAGCGCCAGGCGCCGTCATCGCTGATCCACACAGGGCGGTAAATATGGCTGTGATCGCGTATCGCATCATCCGCCGCCGTCGGGGTGATCGCGCCAGCCGGGCTGAAAAGGAAGCTGCAGAGCAGCAGAGACAGGTAAGCAAGGCGCATGGGAGGGCGGAAGCTGTTGAAGTCGCATAAATTGTAGTATGAAAGGCGACGCCCATTGCCGTCTGAAAGCAGGCCGGCGCCTGTTTGCCATGCGATGCAGCGGCGATGCGCACGCTAACCCTGTCTGGGAAGATCTCTATCCGGGTGGATGCGCTTGCTTTTGCGCATCAGGCGCAGAACGATTCTGCGCGCCTGATGGCAATGCCGGGTGCTACAATTTTGGTCAATACAGAGGGGAGACTATGGAAAAGACCGGGTTGGGGGCGAAGATGACTGCGGCGCAGGGGGTTGAGTCGGATGAGCAGCTTGTGCGCAAGGCGGCTGCGGCGGCTGATCAGTTGGGGATTCGTGATGAAAATGCGCGGCAGGGCTATATTGAGGCTGTGCGACGGATTGAGGCATGTCGGCGCAAGGGCGGAACTGAACTAAATTTAAGCGGCTTAGATTTAACGCATGTCCCGCCGGAAATCGGCCAACTTACGACGCTGACGAAACTTGACCTTACATTAAATCAACTCACAGCTTTGCCGTCGGAAATCGGGCACCTGACGGGGTTGACGCAGCTCTGCCTTGGCCACAATCAACTCACAGCCATGCAGACTGAACTCTGGCGACTGCCGGTGCTGAAGAAGCTTTACCTTCACCGTAATCAACTCACCGTCTTGCCACCGGAAATTAGGCAACTTACTGCACTGATGGAACTTACGTTTTCCAATAATCAACTCACCGCCTTGCCGTCGGAAATCGGGAAACTGACGGCGCTGACGCGGCTTGACCTTGTCCAAAATCAACTCACCGCCTTGCCGCCGGAAATCGGACAACTGAAAGCACTGACGGTGCTTGACCTTGACCAAAATCAACTCACCGCCTTGCCGCCGGAAATCGGGCAATTGCTGCAATTGACCCACTTAAGCATTACAGATAATCGCCTGACAGCACTCCCCGCCGGCATGCAAGCCCTCACGCAGTTAAAAAGATTATGGCTGCACGACAATCCTGATCTCGGCATCCCAGCCGCCATCTTGGGCGGCAATGATTGGGGTAAAGAAGACGAGTGGGCTGACCCGAAAACCATCCTCGCCTACTATTTCGCCCGCAGCAAGGCCAGCGCCCGCCCTCTGAATGAAGTCAAACTCCTCATCGTGGGCCGGGGTGGCGCAGGCAAAACCAGCACCGTGCGGGCCCTGCAAGGAAAGCCGTTCAATAAAATCGAAAAAAGCACCGCAGGCGTTGCGCTATGCGATTTTGTCATGCCGGACTGCCAATCCGGCCCCGTCATTGCCCATGTGTGGGACTTTGCCGGGCAAGTCATCACGCACTCATTACACCAATTTTTCTTGAGCGAGCGCAGCATCTATGTGCTGGTGCTCACCGGCCGCGAAAACAGTGAAGAAGATGATGCCGAATACTGGCTGCGTTTGATTATGGCCTTCGGTAAAGATGAACAGGGCAATCCGCCGCCTGTCATCGTCACGCTGAACAAATGGGACGACCATGGCTGCCGCCCCAAATTAGACCGCGAAGTCTTGCAAGAGCGCTATCCCTGCATCGTCAGCTTCATTGAAACCGATTGCCACTCCAATTTTGGCATTGCTGCATTAAAGCAAACGCTCACCCAGACAACGGACAGCCTGGCGTGGGTGAGCCAAGCCTTCCCCGACGCCTGGGCCACCACCCGTGACGCCATCGTTAAAACCCGCGAACATAGCCCGCATCTGTCGTTTGCCGCCTTCCTCAGCCTGTGTGAAAGCAATCAGATCGCGCAGTTGCAAGACCAAATCGCCTTGGCCGACATTCTGCATGTGCTTGGCATCGCGCTCAACTACCGGCGCGACCCGCGCTTGCGTGAAGCCACCGTGCTGCAAGCCAATTGGCTGACGCACAACGTGTACGCCATGTTGCGTTTTGCCGAAACCAATACCGGCATCCTCACTTGGCAAGACCGTGAAACAGTCTTGGCCGACGAAACCGAGCCGGCCATGCGTGACTATCTGATGCAAATCATGGAGCGTTTTGAAGTCGCTTACGCTGCTGAGCATGCCGGACAAACCGTGTGGCTGCTGCCGCAAGCCTTGCCGGACAGCCAGCCCAAAGCCGCCGCCCCGCTTGCCAATAGCCAAGACGCCACCCGCCTGCGCTACAGCTATGAAGCGCTGCCCGAAGGCTTGCTGGCGCGGGCGATTGTGCGCATGCACGAGTTCATTGAAATAGAAGACGGCCAGCGCCTGCAATGGGCCAAGGGCGTGATTTTGAATATGGACGGCGCGCGCGCCTTGCTGCGCGCCAACCCGCGTGAGCGCCAGATCACGCTGACCGTCACCGGCGAGGAACCCGCACGGCGCAAGCTGGCGGGCTTGTGCCGCAGCCATATGCGCGCCATCCATGACGACATACGCGGGCTGGCGCCGATTGAGGAAACTCAGGTAGCAGGGCGCTGGCTGGAGACTGCCGTGGTGGAGGCTGACGAAAAAGCCGGCATGCAAACCCCGCTCACCATTCCCGGCCAGGCTAGCCGCATGATCGACCCGGCTGCCGTCAACGACGCCTACAACACAAAAGCGGCGCGCAATGCGGCATGGAAGCCCAAGGTGTTTATCAGCTACTCCAAAGCCAATGTGCGCCAGCGTGACAACCTGGTTAACCAATTACGGATTTTGGCCAATGAAGGTTTGATGGCGGCGCATTGGCATGACCGCATGATTATCCCCGGCGAAGATTGGCACGAACGCATTCAAGCCGAATTGCAAGAGGCGGATTTAATCGTGCTCTTACTGAGCAACGATGCATTGGGTACGGAATACATCACGCAACAGGAAATCCCGCTCGCCCTCAAGCGTCACGACGCCAAGCTTGCACACTTTGTGCCGGTGATTGTGGAAGAATGTCGCTGGACTGAGAATAAAACAGGCACAGGTTCGCAACTCAAAGATTTGAATGCGCTGCCGGAAAAAGGCAAAGCCATCAATACCTGGCGGCCAAACCAGAATGCCGGGTGGAAGAGAGTGGGCGATGGTTTGGCGCTGGTGCTGAAAGAAATTCTGGCGCAGGCGGAAAAAAGCGGCAAGCTGCGGCAGCGGCGCGAGGGTGGGTTCAGGGGGGATTGATGCGGCAGATTGTTTCGTCTTGTTTTGACGGATAGTCTCAATACGGGCGGAAATTGCGGCAAGATTGGAGAGTGCAGTTTTGGTCCACTTAACAGCCATAGCGGGCAAAGAATGCATTCACTTCATGGTCGGTGGCAAACTCGCCGCGATCTGCCTCGGCGACTGCTGCCTGAATATCCTGTATCTGCGAAACTTGGGTATCTATGTACTCATGTAATGCGGCAAGCGCAATGGAATCACGCTGTTGGCCCGTTGCTTTGCTCAATTGTTCAAGCTGCTCCGCCAAAACGTCCGGAAGTTTGAGCTTGAGCATGGGGTCGATTACGCTACTCATGATAGAAAATGAGGAAATTGGCAGATATTGGCGTAAAACTAAACAGTCGTGAATTGAAGTCAACCATTTTTTCACCAACATCATACCCGCTTATTCACGCAGGCATGACAGCGTGTGGAAAAGCGATGAATTTGCTGTAGGAGCGACTTTAGTCGCGAAAACCGGCGGATGATATGTCACGGTAAATATTCGCGGCTAAAGCCGCTCCTACCTGAATTTTGTCAATTTTGCATGCCACAAACTTGCCTGCAAATTGCTTCGCTGTTGAAGCGCTTGGGGGCGCTAATCCTTTATGCAATTGCCCCGCCAATAAATCACCTGAGCCAGCCGTGTACAATATCCTCCGGATAAACCCCGCTTGCGCAATTGATTTCAACCATCCCGAAGACCGCCTTGGAACCCCTACAGCAAGGATTTCTGCTCACCCGCCATTGGCGCGATACCGCTGCCGGAACTGAGATCATGTTTTGGTTGGCGACAGATGCGGGGCCGCGCTTGATCCGGCGTTTGGCGCCGGCTTCGGTGGCCTTCCTGCCCGCTGCGCAGCGCGCGCAGGCTGAAGCGGCTTTGCAAGGGGAGCGCGATTATGAATTGCGCCCGCTGGAATTACGCGATTTTCAGCAGCGCCCTGTGCTGGGCCTGTATTGCAGGCGCTATCGCCATTTGCAAAAACTGGCCAAACGCTTGCGCCAGGCCGGGCTGGATGTGTACGAATCCGATATTCACCCGCCGGAGCGCTATCTGATGGAGCGCTTCATCACGGCCCCGCTCTGGTTTGACGATGCGTCCCCGGATGCCGGCCAAGATACCGCGCAAGATGCCGGCCAAGGCCATAGCGGCCACGCTCCCCTAAAACCCGCGCCACACTACCGGCCTCAGCTCAAACTGGCTTCGCTTGATATCGAAACCACCATGCAGGGCGAGCTGTATTCGATTGCGCTGGAAGGCTGCGGCCAGCGCCAGGTGTATATGCTGGGGCCGGCCAATGGCAGTGACGCCGACTTGGATTTCAATTTGGAATACTGCGCCAGCCGGGCGCAGATGTTGGAGCGGCTGAATCAATGGATGGCGCGGCATGACCCGGACGCCATCATCGGTTGGAACCTGGTGCAGTTTGATTTGCGCGTGCTGCAACAGCATGCCGAGCGCTACCAGACCCCGCTGCGTCTGGGGCGCGATGGCAGCGTGATGGAATGGCGCGAGCATGGCAGCAAACAGCATTTTTTCGCCGCCGCAGCCGGGCGCCTGATCATCGATGGCATCGAAGCGCTGCGCTCGGCCACCTGGAGCTTCGCCTCGTACAGCCTGGAATTCGTGGCGCAAACCCTGCTGGGTGAAGGCAAATCCATCGACAACCCCTATCAGCGTATGGCGGAAATTGAGCGCCGTTTTGCCGAAGACAAACCAGCGCTGGCACGCTACAACTTGAAAGATTGCGAGCTGGTGACGCGTATTTTCGCCAAAACCGATTTGCTGCGCTTTTTGTTAGAGCGCGCCAGCGTCACTGGTTTGGCGGCAGACCGCAGCGGCGGTTCGGTGGCGGCTTTTGAGCATTTATACATGCCGCTCATGCACCGCTTGGGCTATGTGGCGCCGAATCTGGGCGATGTGAAGGGCGAGAACAGCCCGGGCGGCTTCGTGATGGATTCGCGCTCGGGCCTGTACGACTCGGTGCTGGTGCTGGATTACAAAAGCCTGTACCCCTCCATCATCCGCACTTTTTTGATCGACCCGGTGGGGCTGGTGACAGGACTGGGCGACAGTACGCAAGAAAACACGGTGCAAGGCTTTGTCGGCGCGCGTTTTTCGCGTCACAAACACTGCCTGCCCGCCATCGTCAAACAAATCTGGGACGGACGCGACGCCGCCAAGCGGGAGCAGAATAAGCCGCTGTCGCAAGCCTTGAAAATCATCATGAATGCGTTTTATGGTGTGCTGGGTTCCAGCGGCTGCCGCTTTTTTGATCCGCGCCTGGCCTCATCCATCACCATGCGCGGCCACCAGATCATGCATTTCACGCGCAAGCTGATCGAAGAACAGGGGTATCCCGTGATCTACGGCGACACCGATTCCACCTTTGTTTGGCTGAAAAGCGCGCACAGCGAGCAAGAGGCCGACGCCATCGGGCGCCGCTTAGTGGCGCATGTGAACGCCTGGCTGGCGCAGTATATTCAAGAGCAATACGGGCTGGAAAGCGCGCTGGAATTGCAATATGAAACCCACTACCGGCGTTTTTTGATGCCGACCATACGCGGCTCGGAAGAGGGCAGCAAGAAACGTTATGCCGGTTTAAAAGGGGAGGAAATGGTGTTCAAAGGGCTGGAAACCGTGCGCAGCGACTGGACTCCGCTGGCCCAGCAGTTTCAGCAAACGCTGTATGAACGCATCTTCCGTCAGCAACCCTATCAGCACTATGTGCAGGATTACATTGCCCGCACCCAAAGCGGGGAATTCGATGACTTGCTGGTATACCGCAAACGCTTACGCCGCCCGCTTGAAGACTACCAGCGCAATGTGCCCCCGCATGTGCGCGCCGCGCGCGCCGCCGACGACTACAACCGCCAGCAAGGCCGGCCATTGCAATACCAAAACGGCGGCTGGATTCGCTATGTGATCACAGTCAACGGCCCGGAACCCCTGGAAAACCGGCGCGCAAGGATAGATTACGAACACTATCTGAGCAAGCAATTGCAACCGGTGGCCGATGCCATTTTGCCTTTTGTGCACGATGATTTTTCCAGGCTGATCAGCCGGCAGCGGGTGTTGTTTTGAGCTGAGGCTGTTGCGTGAACAATGTGCGCAAAAAAAGCCACGGCTGCATTATCTTCACCAAGCCACGGTATCGCTGCCATGGTAATCTATCGTTTCACTCCATCCTTGGAACATGAGCGTGAACATGCATGCCGATACTTTCTCCTGGCTTCACCTGACTGATCTGCATTTCGGCCTGAAAGGGCAGGATTGCCGCTGGCCCAATCTGCGCGCGCCGTTTTGGGAGGATTTGGCCGCATTGCATCAGCACTGCGGGCCGTGGGATGCGGTGTTTTTCACCGGGGATTTGGTGCAGGCGGGAACACCGGCGGAGTTTGCTGCGCTGCAAAGCGGGTTTTTGGATGAACTGTGGCGCAAGCTGGATCAACATGGTTCGGGCGGCGCTGTGCTGTTGGCTGTGCCGGGCAATCATGATTTGCTGCGGCCCAAGGCCGATGGGTACGAAGCCGCAGTGGATGCGCTGTTGGAGCCGGAGCACTTTGACAGACTTGCTGACAAGTTTTGGAGCATGCCGGACGGGCCTTACCGCAAAGTGATTGATACCGCGTTTGCCCCGTATCTTGCCTGGTGGCAGGCTTGCATGCAACGTGCGCAAAATATCCGCAGCGGCGCCTTGCCCGGTGATTTTGTCTGCACTTTAAGCACCGCGCGTGGCCGGAAAATCGGTGTAATGGGCTTGAACACCAGCTTTTTGCAATTGGCCGGCGGCGATTACCACGGCAAACTGGTGTGGGATCTGCGTCAGGTGCATGCCTTATGCCCGCAAGGGGTGGATAAATGGGAAGCGCAGCATGATGTCTGCCTCTTGCTGAGCCACCAGGGGCCGGATTGGTTGACGGCGGCAGCGCAAGAACAGGGCAAGGTGGAAATTGCGCCGGCGGGGCGCTTTGCGGCGCATTTGTTTGGGCATATGCATGAAACCCGCATAGTCGATACGCGCTTGGGGATGAGCAGCAAGGCGACGCGGCATTTGCAAGGCGCTTCCCTGTTTGGCATGGAAAAATACGGCGAGCCGCCGAAGGTGGAACGCAACCACGGCTATTGCGCCGGTAAAATAGAATTTGACACAAACCGTACCACGCTGCGGATTTGGCCGCGCAGCGCCACCAGTAAAGGCGGTTGGCGCTTTATCCCGGATCATGACATCGAAGGCAAGTTATTGGCCGACCAGGGTTCGGAACCCTGTGTGATTGCTGAGCTGCGTGCGTCAGTGTCGCCGAAGATTGCGGCGCAGCCGGAAGCACAGTCTGCGGCGCCCCTTGGCGCGTCAGCCGCGCCACAAGCGCGCTGCACCTTGCCGAATCGCTCACATTTTTATGGCCGCGAAACAGAATTGGCCCAGATTGCCAGCACCCTGTTGCCCGAGCATCGCGGCTGGGGCGTGGCGCTGGATGGGCCGGGCGGCATGGGTAAAACCGCGCTGGCGGTGGAAGCGGCCTACCGTGCCGACGCGGAGGCGTTTCCCTGCAGAATCTTCGTCAGCGCCAAGCATGTGCGGCTGGAGATGGATGGACCGCGCGCCTTGCCAGACAAGCGGCTGGAGAATTATCAAGATGTGATGCGGCAATTGGCGCTGGATTTGCTGGGCATGGCAGCGCATAAAGCGCCGGATGAGCAATTGGCGGACATGGTGCGCGATGCGCTGGCGGGGCGGCGCTGTTTGCTGGTGTTGGATAATCTGGAGTCCTTTAATCGTGAGGAGCGGCGGCGGATTTTCGTTTTTCTGGACAAATTGCCTCACACCTGCCGCGCCATCATCACCAGCCGCCGGCGCGATGACACCGCTGCGCGCTTTATTCGCCTGGATCAATTGGACTTTGACGATGCGCAAAAAATGCTGGCTGATTTGTGCAAGCGCTTGCCGCACACCGTGCAATTAAGTGCGGCGGATCAAGCCCGGCTGCATAAAGAAACAGGCGGCAATCCCTTGCTGATGATTTGGCTGGTTTCGCAACTGGGCCGGGTGCAGGGGCGCAGCCGCAATCTGGAGAAGGCTTTGGCGCGCATGCATGATGCGCAAAACCATGATCCGAATAACGACCCCTTGGAATTTGTATTCGGCGATTTGCTTGACAGCTTCAGCGAGGAAGAATTGGCCTTGTTGGCGGCCTTGAGCCATTTTGAGCAAGGCGCCAAGTTGCAATGGCTGCTGCCCTTGTGCAAAATTTTGCGGCCAGCGGCGGAAGTTGCGCTGGATGCATTGCAAGCGCGCTCAATTGTGCAGCACAGCGAGCAGGAGCGCTGGCGCCTGCCGCCGCTGTGCGGCAAATTTTTGCGCAGCCGGCGCGCAGCCTTGGTGGCGCAGGCCGGGGACAAATTGGCCGCGCAGGCCTATGCCTGGGCGATGGAATATGGTGGGTATTCGGACAAAGCGCTGTTTGATGAATTGGAAGCACGCTGGCCGCAAATCGCGCCAGCCTTGCCGGCTTTGTTGGCTGGCGAGAATGTGCGTTTGCAGCACTTTTGTGAGCAGGTGGAATTTTTCTTGGATTTCAGCGGGCGCTGGCGGCAAGGACTGGACTTGCTTGCGGCGGCGGAGGCCAAGGCGCTGGCGGGAGGGGATGTGCTCAATGCCGGGTGGCGCGCGCAGCGGCAAGCTTGGTTGTATAGCCAGCAAGGCGATGGTGCGGCTTGTTTGCAGGCGGCGCAGCGGGTGGCGCAGCATTGGCAAGGGGCGGAGGATGGGCTGCTTGCCATTGCCGCTCACATCCGGGGGCAGGCCTATCGCCTGCTGCAAGATTACCCGGCGGCGATGCTCGCCTTGGAGCAAGCCTTGCAGATTTACCGCACGATTGAGGCCGAGAGCGAAAACGTTGCGATTTTCCTCAATAATTTGGCGATGGTGCGCCAATCCACCGGGGATTTAGCCGGCGCCGAGCGCGACTATCGCGCTGCTTTGCTGCTTGCGCGCGAACTGGATTATCGTGAGGGCATTGCAACCTATACCTGCAATTTGGCGGAGCTTGCCCTGTTGCGCAGCGAGTTTGCGCAAGCAGAAACCTTGGCGCGCGACACATTTGCAGCAGCTACGCGCATCGGTCGGCAAGACTTGATTGCCGGGCATCACGAACACTTGGCGCGGGCTTTGCATGGTCTAAAGCGCGCCAATGCCGCCTTGCCCCATGCGCGCACGGCAGTTGAGATTTTCTCCCTCCTCGGTTCCCCAAAACTCGCCGAAGCCCAAGCCACCCTTGCCGCTTGCGAGGCGGATGCTGTTTGATCCGGCAAGGCCGGGCAGGTCAAGCGTTCATCTTGTCAGCCCGGCGGCGCTCAAATTCTTGATACTTATGCGATACAGCAGGAGTCGCAATTTCTGCCGAAAGCGCCTGTAAATAGTCCTGTTTATTGGTGCGGCGCCAATCAATCGTCATATTGCAGGACGCGCCGTTTCTTCAGCCATGCCATGGCTTCTTGAAGGTTGGCGGTGACTAAGGCGTGTTCGATTTGTTTGACAATCTGCAGGTCTTTTTCCTGCGCGTTGTTGCGGAGATATCCAGCTTTGGCAAAATCTTTGAAGGGATCAAATACGCGCTTTTTCCCGCAGATAATTGGCAAGCAATTGCGCCATTTGCCCATTGCTGATGCATTGGGCTTTTTTGAGTGCAATCAACAGGTCTTCGACTGCATCCGTTTGTACTTCATCGCCAGCCAGGCGTGTCACGGTTTCCGCCCATTGATCGCCCCGGGTTTTAACTGCGCTGATACGATGCCGCGCGGCAAGTTCGGTTACAAAATCCTTTAGACCGATTTCGGGAATGCATAAACCGTGCTCCAGACCGGTTGTCTGGCGTATCGGTGCGCCAAATGAGGAATAATGTTGTGTTGAAGCCATCGCTCAAGCTCCCGGAAGAATGTCTTCAGTGTAGCATGTCATCGTGCAGGGAGGTGCGCATGCCGGCGGCGGAACGACTCCGCCGGGCGTGCTAAGGATGGGCTGCCGCTTCATTCATCAATGCAGGCCAGCGTTTTGCATCCTTGGCGTGGGGGCTTGTGCCTCATTCATGAAATGCCAAGCCAAGCCGGCCCTGCATATTGCCCCTCAAAACCTGTGGTGATAACGCAGTTCCGCGCTGCGCGGCGCGCCCAGTATGACCTGGCTGTTCGGATTCGCCCCGCTCCAACTGGCATATTGCTTATCGCCCAGATTCCGCACACGCAAACTCACTTCGCCAGCAGCCAGGCGCCAGGTGGCGTAAGCATCTGCCGTGGTATAGCCATGCATTTTGATGGTGTTGGCATTATTCGTGAAACGCTCACCGGTGTAATTGAACGCCATGCCAACTTTGAGCGGCATGCCCTCGACCATGTAATCAAGCCACAGATTCGCGCTTTTTCTGGCGACGTTTGGCGGCAGATTGCCCGCGCGCGAGACGCCGCCGGCTTCCAGCAGGCTGTCAAACTGCGCATCAAGCACGGCCAGATTGCCGCTGATGCTCAGCTGCTTGCCCGGGCGCCAGGCGGCGGCCAGTTCCAGCCCGCGTGAAGACTGCTGGCCGCTGTTGACGGTGAGTCTGGGCGCACTCGCATCGCGCGACAAAATATTATCCAGCCTGATGTGATACAAGGCCAGCGTGTAATCGAGCGCGCCGCCGGCCAAGGTATGCTTGATGCCGATTTCGCTTTGTGTCCCTTTTGATAAGGTGAATGCAGCGTTGGCGGCGCTTAACAACAGCAGATTGCCCGAGCCGACCGGGGCCGAGGCATTGGTGCGCTGCGCATAGAGCGACAAATTTTTGTCATACGCATACACCACGCCTGCACGCAGCGAGCGCGGCTTGTAAGTTTGCCCGTATGCGCTGCTGACGCCGGTATTCAGGTCAATTGTGCTGCGTTCAAGTTTGATGTGGTCCTGACGGATGCCGCCGACGATGCGCCACTGTTCATTCAGCCATAACGCATCCTCGGCATACACCGCGCCAAGCGGAATACGGGTGCTGAAGTTGGTGCGATTGCCCGCGCCCGCATACAAAGCGGGGTCCATGCTCAACACTGCGTAATTGCCATACTGGGGATGCAGGCTGTCCAGCGTCAGCGCAGCATTCGCCTCCGCGCTGCCATTGGAAAAGCGGCGCTCAGTGGCAAAGCGGCTGGTATTGTATTCCGCGCCGAGCACAAAGCGGTGCTTCATGCCCGCCAGCTTGCCGCTATAGGCCAGATCCAGCTGATTGCTGAACACCTGATGATCGTGGCTCACGCCCACCAGATCGCGCACGATCTGGCGCGGCGCGCTGAAGGTATAGCTTTCGGCATTGCGCCAGCGCCGGTCTGCGGTGTAATACGAGAGTTCATTGCGCAAGCGCCATTCGGGCGTCATTTGCCAGCTCAGTTTGGCGCGCAGCCAGGTGCTGTCAGCCTGCATGATCGCATCATCGACGTTGTAGTTTTTGTGCGCCAGACTGCGCTCAATCACACGCCCGGCGGCGTCGCTGACCGCGCTGCCTGGGTCCGTGGCGAAGGCGCGCGGAACCAGCGGCGTGCCCTGGTAAGACTTGACATCATCGGCTAATACTTCAAGGCGCAAGTCCAGCGTCAGATCGGGCGTCAGCGCCGTGCTGCTGGACAGATGCAAACTGTCATAGCGCTGGCGGTTGCGTTCGATATAGCCCGCGCTTTGCTGGTGGCTGTAATCAAGACGCACGGCGCTGTGCTCACCCAGCGGGCGGTTGAGGCCGGCGGCAAAGCGCCAGGTGTTGAAACTGCCATAAGAGAGCAGCAGTTCAGCGGAGGGCCGCGCGCGCTCGGGGCGTTTGCTGACAAAATTCATCACGCCGCCAATCGCGCCATCGCCGGACATCAGCGAAGCCGGCCCCTTCAAGACTTCAATCCGCTCAAATTGCCAGGAATCCTGCGTGCGTGCGCTCATGGTGGGGGCGGAAATGCGGCTGCCGTCGTACAGATAACTCACAAAACCCGATGTAAAACCGCGTGCAGAAGTTTGTGAAGGGGAGGCGGCATTCCCGCCTTGCACAATGCCCACCGCGCCGCGCAGCGCTTCATCCAGGCTGCGCGCCCCGCGCGCTTCGATCAAATCGCGATTGATTACCTCAACCGAAGCCGGCGTTTCCTGCAAACGCAGATCAAGCCGGCTGGCCAAAGCTGCGCTTTCGTCAGCAGCAGTGCGCGGCAGCGTGTTTTTAATCACAACCAGTTGTGGAGTGGCTGCTTCATTCGCCAGCCCAATGACGGGACAGAACAGGCAGAGCAGGGCAGAGGACAGGGATGTCAATTTCATGAGGCTTCTTTCTTGATAATGGCGTATCATTATCATTATAGCCTGAAAACTTCCGCACTTTCTTCTTCAAATATATTGACTGGATGCCATGAACCCCACTTTGCATATGGATAAGGTTTGCCGTCGCTTCGGCAAACGCAGCACACTGGATGGATTGACGCTGACGCTGCAGGCGGGCGAGGTGTATGCCTTGCTGGCGCCGAATGGCGCGGGCAAAACCACCACGCTGAATCTGATTCTGGGCTTTTTGCAGCCCGATAGCGGCAGTATTCAAGTGTGTGGCGAGATGGTGGGCAAACACGGCCTGCATACGCGCCGCTCGATTGCCTATCTGCCGGAACAGGTGGCGATTTACCCGGAACTCAGCGGCCTGGAAAACCTGCGCTACTTTGCGCTGCTGGCGTCGCTCGACCTGGATCACGCCAGCTTGCGCCGCCTGCTGTTGCAAGCCGGGTTGCACGCAGATGCGCACGACAAGCCGGCGCGCAGTTATTCAAAAGGCATGCGCCAGAAAGTGGGCATCGCCATCGCCATGGCGCGCGAGGCCAAATTGCTGCTCTTGGATGAGCCGACATCGGGCCTCGATCCGCTCGCCGCATCGGATCTGTCGGCCATTCTGCGCGCCGCCGCCGCACGCGGCGTGACGATTTTGATGGCGACCCATGATCTGTACCGCATCAAGGAATGCGCCACCCGGGTGGGGGTGCTGCAGGCGGGGCGCATCGAACGTGAAATTGATCCCCGCATCAGCGATTACGCCGCCTTGGAGCAGGTGTACATGACGGAGCTGGCGCGATGAGCGCGCCACTGCATGCGAGGCGGAATTTGCCGCTGAAATTACTGCGCGCCGAAGCGCAACGCCTGTGGCGCGAACCGCGCCTGCGCTGGCTTGCCTTGCTGGCCCCCTTGCTTTTGCTGACTGTCTTTTTGTCTTCCTGGCAGGCGGCCACAGGCATGGCCGCTGAGCGCCAGCAGTTTGCGGCGGCGGAGCGCGCGCGCTGGCTTGCGCAAGGGCAAAAAGATCCGCACAGCGCGGCGCATTTCGGCGTGTGGGCGGTGAAGCCCGCCTCACCCTTGCAGGTGCTGGCGCCAGGGGTTGAGCCGTTTGTCGGCCTTGCTGTCTGGCTCGAAGCGCACAAGCGTAATGAAATGATTTTCCGCCCGAATCAGGAAGCCGACCCCATCATGCGCAGTGCGACATCGGTGGCGCAGATATTTGAAGTGCTGGGGCCGTTGTTCGCTATTTTGCTGGGCTTTGCCGGTTTTGCCCAAGACCGTCAGCGCGGCACATTGCGCATGGCGCTGGGCAATGGCGGCACGCCGGGACAGCTCTTGCTGTCGCGCTTTGGCGTGATGGCAGGCGCTTTGCTGGTCATGGCGCTGGCCCCGGTGGCGGCGCTGGGCTGGTTTGCGCTCAACACCCTGCCGGACGCGGGCTGGCAAGGCGCGGGCCGGCTGGCCATCTGGTGTGTGCTGAATTTTCTGTATTTGCTGATTTTTTTGCTGATCGCCCTCATTGTGTCCCTCAAAGCGCCGAGTGCGCGGGCCGCGCTGAGTATGATGCTGGCGGGCTGGCTGCTGCTGTGCGTGATCGCGCCGCGCGCCGCAGTGAATACGGCGCAGATGCTGGCCCCTGTGCCCGCGTATCAGGCAGTGCGCAGCCAGACCGAGCGCGAAGCGCCGGCTTACGAAAACGCCGGGCAATGGAATGCGCGGCGCGCCGCGCTGCTCAAGGCCAAAATCAATCCGGCGGATTTGCGCGCGGCGCAGTTAGACCAGTCTGAGCGTGATTCACATGTGGTTTTCGACCGAACCCTGGGGCGTTTTTATGATGCGGTGGAGCAGCAGGAGCGCGCTTTTGGCTGGCTCGGTGTGTTTTCGCCCACCGTGGCCTTGCAGGCCTGTAGCGCGGCGATTGCCGGCACAGATTTTCATCAACACCGCCATTTCATCGACGCCGCCGAAAGCTATCGGCGCGCCATGGTCAACCGTCTGAATCGGGAATTGATGCAAGACAAGGCGCAGCATCAACAGGCGCGCGCCGCCAGTGCGGCGGCCAGCATGCAATTTTGGCAATCCATCCCGGCGTTTGACTACCGCGCGCCCGCGCTTGGCGGCGTGCTGGCCCATGCCGCCGCGCCGATACTGCTCTTGCCGGGCTGGTGCGCATTGGCGGCGCTGCTGGCTTGGCGCGCCGTGCAAGGAGTGCGGCCATGATGCGCACATTATTCCGCATGGAACTGGCGATATTGGCCAAAGCCCGTTTTACGCAGGCGCTCGGGGCCTTGCTGTTTGCCGCGCTGTGCTGGGGCGCCATCCATGGCGAGCGCCATGCCGGGCAACAGCGCGCCACCGTGCAGCGGCTGCAATTGCATGAGGCAAATACCCTGGCGCAGCAGCAGGCCGATGTGCTGCGTTACAGCGTGCCGGCGGCAACCGTCTTGCCCTACTGGCAAGACCCGTCTGATGTCGCGGGTTTTATGCGCTATGGCTTCACTGCCTATGCCGTCAAGCCGCCGGCGCCGCTGGCCGGGATTGCCATCGGCCAATCGCGATTGCTGCCTTTTTATATCAAGACTGAACTCGACTTCATTGCGCCGCCCGCCAGCGCCTTTGATTTTGTCAATCCGCTGCTGCTCAGCCTGGGCGATTTCGATCTGGCCTTTGTGCTGGTATTCGTGCTGCCGCTGGCCTTGATCGCGCTGGGCGCTTCGCGCCTGTCGGCAGAGCGCGATTCCGGCGCCCTGATGCTGCTGGCCACGCAACTGCCGGCTTACCATCATCTTGTGATGCTCAAATTCGCTGCCCTGGTCGCACTCTGTCTGCCATTCACGCTGGCGGCAAGCCTGTTGGCTTTGTTGCTGGCGGGTACGCCGGTGTGGGCCGGGCAGTCGCTTGGCTTGTTATTGCAATCCGGCCTGGCTGTAAGCGGATTTATCCTGTTCTGGCTGGCGCTGACAGTGTGGGTGGCGAGCCGCACCGGGGTAGTGGGCAGTTATCTGCGTTTGATTTCGATCTGGATTACGTTCAGCTTCTTTGTGCCTGCCCTGGGTGCGCTGCTGATCAAGCAGGCTTATCCGGCCCCCTCATCTTTGCAATATCTGGATGCCTTGCGGCGCGCCCATAACATCAGCACAGAACAGCGCGATCAGCTCTTTCTTGCCTATCTGGCGGAGAATCCGGCGTATGCCGGCGCAGCTGAGCGCATCAGTAAAGTGCCGTATGCCACCAAAGTGATTGCGGTGCAATATGCAGTCGAGCGCCAGCTTGCCGAGCAAGTGGCCAGCCGGCAGGCGCAGCACGCACAAGCCAGCGCGCACGCCGCTGCCCTGAGCTGGCTTTCGCCGGCGATGGTGTTGGATACCTTATTGCAGCAGGCGGCCGGAAGCGGGGCGCAAAGACATCAACAGTTTTTGCAGCAAAGCACGGCCTACACCGACACGCTGCGCGACTTCTTTTGGCCGCGCGCCCTGCTGGAAGCGGCCAAGCCAAGCAATGCCTGTCCCGGCTGCGCGGCGCGGCGGAATTTTACTGAGCATGACAAGATTCCGCGTTTTCAAGCGCAGCCGATCGACCCGGCAGGGCAGGGCATGGCCGCAGGCGCTTTGTATTTGTGGCTGCTGGCCTGCGCCATGATGCTCTTGCTGTGGCAGGGGAAAAGCTTGCGCCTATAGCAGGAGATGAACGGCGCAACGGACGGACGCTTGCGTGCCTGCAAAGCAGTGTTTGTCCATTGCGCCATCAAAGCGAAGATCGCAACCGGCATGCAATAGACCACATCCCGGTAGGAGCGGCTTTAGCCGCGAATGGCGTTTGCGGCATGGCACGAACCATTCATTTAGACAGTCTTCCCCGCGGAGCATTGCGCAGTCTGCGGGAGTTACTCAACTTCCACCCAGTCCTCAGCATCTGGCGGCGTGGGATGCGGTGGAAGGGTTTCGTGGGCGGCGGTGTGCCATTGCGGCCATGCCAAATTCAGGCTATCAACCAAATCCATGATCGGGTAGTGAGCGATGATGTGGCGGGGGCCGGTGGTGTGCCATTCCGATCCGGTCCAGTAAGCGAGCGCATAGTATCCGCTGCTTTCGCCAAGTGCAACCGCGACCAAGTAACTGCCCTCAAGCGTAGGGTTGCTGTCGCGCCAGTCAATTTTCAAAGTCATTACTCACTCCTAGTACCGGTCACGGAATTTTCGCGCAATTTCGGCCATTGCACGGATGTATTGCTCTGTGCCACCGTAGTGCCGATGCGCATCCTTCAAAAAACTGATCAATAAGTAGTAACCTGGATTTAAGTAGCCGCGTGTGTAGATCAGGGCGGTATCGCTGGTTTTATCTTCAAGGCGAATATATCTCAAATCCCAGTTTTTGGACGAAGCGTCTCGGATATGGATATGGCGGAGATCGGTGTCGCGGATCGATTCCGGCCGGAAATAGGGGCGGTCGTCTCCGAATGTTTCGTGGCGAATGCCATGACGTTTGTATGCAATGAATCGTGCAGTGATGTCTTTGAGCAATTCGGGATCGCACGTATCTCGGAATCGTTGGTGGCTAAATACTTTGACTTCCATCATTCCCCCAACTCAACAAACTCAATTACGCGGGGAAATCGGTTGGGGTCTGATAGCTCTTGGCGCATTTTTTCGGCGCAATCCAACACCAAGTCAGCCGTTGATGGGACTACCGCAGTATTGACGTTCCCTCGATATTTCGTCTGCCATCAGATGAATTTTATGCAGCCAGCTTTTCCTGATTTTGCTCACGCTGCCAGCGGTCAAGATACTGAAACGGCGATTGATAGCCCAGAGTTGAATGCTGACGGGTTCGATTATAAAAGACTTCAATATATTCAAAGCTGGCAGCCTTCATTTCAGCATGGCTGGCATAACGCACGCCATGGTATCGCTCATTCTTGAAACTGTTAAACCAGCTCTCGGTCGGTGCGTTGTCCCAGCAGTTTCCTTTGCGACTCATCGAGCACGTCATGCCGTATTCCTTGAGTTTGTCCTGAAAGGCTTGGCTGGCGTATTGGCTGCCGCGATCAGAATGATGCATAACGCCCGCGTCCGGTCGACGGCGAAACCACGCCATCGTCAAAGCGTCAGTCACAATGTCGCTGGTCATGCGCGGCTTGAGCGACCAGCCGATCACCTCCCGATTGAACAGATCCAGCACAATCGCCAGATACAGCCAGCCTTCGTCAGTCCACAAATAGGTGATGTCCGACGTCCAGACCTGGTTAGGGGCTGCCGGAGTGAAATTGCGAGCCAACAGGTTGGCAGCAACCGGCAAACTATGCCTGGAATCCGTGGTGACCTTGTAGCGCCGCTTATGGCGGGCACGGATACCATTGTTTCGCATGAGACGTTCGACGCGTTCTTTGCCAGCGCTGAAGCCTCGTTTGCGCAGTTCTCGCACGATGCGCGGGCTGCCGTAAGCCCCTTTGAGTTCGGCATGAATGGCGCGTATCACTGCAAGCATTTGTGCATCCTTCAAGCGCTTACGCTCAGGCGTGCCGCCACGCTTCCACGCCCGATAGCCGCTGATGCTGACGTCGAGAACGGCGCACATTTCTGTCAGCGCATAGCTCTTGATTTGTCCATCCATCCAGGCGTACTTCACAGGACATCCTTCGCGAAGTACGCCGCTGCTTTTTTTATGATTTCATTCTCCCGCTTCAACCGGACGTTTTCTGCGCGCAGTCTGGAAAGTTCCATCGCTTCCGGCGTCACCACTTTGCCGCCAGCGCCTTTGAGTTTTCCTTCTGCTGCCGCCTTGATCCAATTTCGCAGCGTCTGGTCGCCCAGCCCCAGCTCCCTAACCACGACCGCCACCGATTCACCATCTTGGACGCGTTTGACCGCCAGTTCTTTGAACTCGGTCGTGTATGCTTGTTTCGGTATTTTTTTCATTTCCTGTCTTTCTCAAGTAACGTTATTTTACGTCACCTGTGGCAGACTAAATTTCAGGGGAAGCTCATATTGGGATTTTGGTGGTCTCGTTGTGAATCGGGATTGCCAGTAAGGACTTTCATGGTGGGTTTTTTAAGATTTTTGAAGAAATGAAATTTTGTTAGAGATAAGACTCGATGTCAAATGGTGAATATTAAAATCCCTCAATAATCAAAAAAATTGCAAAAAAGTAAGAATAATGCATCCTGATAAGGATGATGAAAACGACCAAATGACCAGATATGAGCAAGATGAGTCACGCGCTGCGGCAGATGCACTTACCATGCTTGAAGTACAGCGCAAAGGGGGATGATGTTGGCCGTGCAGTAGCACCAAGAAGCGCGCCAGGATGTGCGCCGGCGTCTTGTGGACTTGGCGAAAGCCCCTTGCAGAACAGCCGGAACTCGTTTGACAGCGGCGGCTTGCGCAATGGCAAGCTATGTCATTATTTGCCATTATTTGTCATTTGTGGCGGCGTGGCGAAAAGGAGGTCATCATGCAAAGTATGAATATTTCCCTGCCGGAGGGATTGAAGCAGTTTGTCGATGGGCAAATTGCGCAAGGGCGCTACAGTACGGCCAGCGAGTATGTTCGGGATGTGATTCGCAACGATGAAAAGAAGCGTAAAGCGGAGGAGCAACTCGAAGCATGATTGATGGCCGGTATCAATAGCCCGCTCAAAGATGTTAGTGAAGACGGTTGGGACGCGCTGCGGCAAGAGGCGCTTGTCATGCTTGAAGTGCGGCGCAAAGGGAGATGATGCTTGCCGTGCGGCAGCACCAAGAAGCGCGCCGTGATCTGATCCGGCACTTTGTGGACTTGGCGGAAAACGCCGGGATTGCAGTGGCGGAACGCTTTCTTGCCGGAGCACGGGCAAGTTTCCAAGTCTTGGCGCAGCGTGCGTCAATCGGAGTGCTGCTTGCACTCAATAATGCGGCCTTGGCAGGCATGCGGAAGTGGTAGGTCAAAGGGTTCGACAGATATCTGATTTTTTACCTTGTTTAGGGCGACTCGGTTCAGATTGTGCGGGTGTTGCATTCTTCGTCGGACTGGTGGGGCATATTCGGCGTGTCACACGAATAAACACGGTAAATGCCGGGTAAAGACAAGCAAACAGGACGTTGCACATGCCGGCATTGGCGGCGTGATGCAACCCACGGCGGCGCCCCATTTTAAGACTCTTCCGCCTTCACGCAATCCGCACAAATTCCATACAAAGTCAGCTCGTGACGCTCGGTGATGAAACCTGCCGGGGCCAGCTTGTCCATCGATCCGGGGCAACCTTCGACATCAAACACCCGGTCGCACTGAGTACAGTGAAAGTGGTGGTGGTGGTGATGCGCCACATGGCTCATTTCATAGCGCGGGTTTTCACCCGGCAGCTTGACCGCCTCAATCGCGCCCTCTTCAAGCAGGGTTTTGAGATTGCGGTAAATCGTTGCGATACCAACCTCGGGCACGCTCTCGCGCACCGCATCCAGTATTTCTTGCGGCGTAAGCGGGCGTCCCGCCTCTTCAATCACTGAGCGAATCGATGTCCTCTGGCGTGTGATGCGTAGCATGCTGGGAAGTTTGAATAAAAACTGCAGCATAGCATAGTCCAGCAATGGCGCAGATGGTGTTGCCTTGCATATGATAATGAATTATCATTATTGAAAAATCAGACTTCTCGCACACAAATCCTTCTCGAAAGCCATTTCCTGTGTCTTCCATTACGCTTACAGACAGTAGAAACACACATCGGCATCACAATCCATTTCTGAGGATGGCAGGCGGCAGTTGCGCCAGCATCAGCAGCGGCATTTGCCACGGCACCCTGGGTGAGTTGATACAGGGGCCGTATGTGCAGGACGGGGTGCTGCAAATCAGCCTGATTTCGCTACCGGTGAAAAAGTACAGTTGCATGCACTTCACGCATGGCGCAGCGGCGCATGGGGACAATGCCCTGGCCACCAAGCTGAAATGCCAGCAAGCGATCCATCTTTATCTGGCGCGCTACGGCAAACGCTTGCCGCAGGGAAGCTGGAGCCATGACTCGGAACTGCTGGAAGGCAAGGGCATGGCCAGTTCGACCGCTGACATCGTGGCCACCATCCGCTGCCTGGATGCGATTTTCGGTCTTGAATCATCGGCAGAGACGATGTCAGCCATTCTGCTTTCGATTGAGCGCTCCGACAGTGTGTTTCTGGACACTTACGCGCTCTACCTGAGCGGGCGTCAGCAAGTCATCCGCCGCTTTGACAACCGCGCCAGCTTCCACGCCTGCTATATCGACGAGGGCGAGCGCGTCGATACTGAACAACTCGGGCCGCATCTGCTGATGCGTTATCAGGAACAATTGACGCCCTATATCGACAATCTGCAGCAGGCAATCGCAGCCTTTGAGCGTCACGACCTGAGCGCTATCGCGGCCTGCGCCACCGCCAGCGCAGTCTTGGGACAAAGCGCCGTGCCCAAGCAAAACCTTGGCGTACTGCTGAAAAACCAGGCGCGCTACCGGGCCGACGGCATCTTCGTGGCGCATACCGGCAGCCTGGCGGGTTATCTGTTCATCGATAAACCGGGGCCGCTGCAAATGGGCGCACTCTCTTCCTTCTTCCGTGGCCTGGGCTACCAGTGCCGTTTTGTCCAGACAGGATTCTGACCATGTTTGAACATATTGCTGACGCCATCAAGGCGCCTGATTTCGTGCGCCTGCGCGAGAATCTGTATGTCGCCCGCTTCGAGACCATGAAAGTCTATTCCACCCTGGTGGCGGTTGAACGTTTGCTGCAAGCCGGCGTGGTCAAACGCGGCGACACCTTAATCGACAGCTCCAGCGGCATCTATGCCTATGCGCTGGCGCTGGCCTGTCACAAATTCGGTATGCGCTGCCATATCATCGCCTCCAAAACGGTTGATGTGACCCTGAAGCTGCAATTGCAATTGTTGGGCGCGGAGGTCGAGCAAGTCGCGCCATCGGCTACCCTCAAAATGGATCAAAGCTTGCGCGTGGCGCGCATTCAGGCGATTCGCGCAGCCAATCCAAAAGTGCACTGGATGCAGCAATACCACGACGATATCCACTATGCCGGCTATGCACCGATTGCCGATCAAATTGAAGCCTTGCTTGGGGTTGAGCGCCTGAGCATTGTTGGCGGCGTTGGCTCGGGTTGCTCAACCGGCGGCATCGCCCGCGCACTGCGCCACAGCAATAACGAGGTCGAATTGATCGGGGTGCAACCTTTCGGCAGTGTGACGTTTGGTTGTGCTCATATCGAAGACCCGGGCATCATCATCGCCGGCATCGGCACCGGCATTCCGTTTCGCAATGTGCAACATGCCCTCTACGACCAGATCCACTGGATCGGTTTTAACTATGGCCTGGCCGGCGCCATCGCGCTGTTGCGCAGACACGCGATTTTCGCCGGCCTGTCCAGCGGTTGCTGTTATCTGGTCGCCGCCCGCGAAGCAGCGCTGCGACCGGAGCGCACAGTGCTGTTCATCGCGCCGGATACCGGGCATCGCTATGTGAGTGAAGTCTTTTCCCGCCATGCCGAGGCGCTCGATATGGACACGCTCGAACCCACCCTGGTCGAGTCGCCGCAAGCGCTGGCCTTACCCTGGTCGGTCATGGCGTGGAATCGCCGCGCCGCCGTCGAATCATCCTTAACTGAAAGCGAATAAACAACATGGCACATTTATTAATGATTGAAAGCTGGGTCGGCGGCACGGGCCGCATTCTGCCCGCCGCCATTCTCGAAGCCGGTCACAGCTATACCTTCGTGATGCGCAATCGCAAGCATTATGTGGAAAACCCCGATGCGCCAATGCACCCGGCGCTGGCGCATGCTTCGCATATTCTGACCGCCGAAACCAACGACATCCCGGCCTTGATCGCATTTTTGCGTGAGCAGCATCGCCTGCTCAAATTTGATGGTGTGATCACGATTTGTGACTACTATATTGACGCCGTGGCCCAGGTGGCGCGCGCCTTGGGATTGCCGCAAGCATTTTGCGACAGCGTGCCGCTGATACGGCGCAAACATCTGGTGCGCAAAGCGCTGGAAAAGGCCGGCCTGCCCAACCCGCTGTTTCGCGCCGTCACCTCATGGGAAGCGGCGTGCGACGCCGCCAGCGTGATCGGCTATCCACTGATCCTCAAACCGTCGGATCTGGCTTCCAGCGCCTTTGTGCGTCTGGTCAATAATGAAGCGGAATTGCGCGACGCCTTCCATGCGCTGGAACAATTCCCCAGCAACTTCCGCCAGCAAGCCCGCGAAGCGCTGTGGTTGCTGGAAGAATACATGACGGGCGAGGAAGTCAGCGTGGAAGCCTGTTCCTACAAGGGACAAACCACCATTCTCGGCATCACCGACAAGAGCCTGACCGGCTTTCCCTATTTTGTTGAAGATGGCCATATGTTCCCGGCGCGCATTGACAGCAGCCTGGCTGCAGCGGTGTGCGACCTGGTGCGTTCGGCCTTGGCCGCAGTCGGTTTGGATCACGGCATCAGCCATACCGAAGTCAAACTCACGCCCAAGGGGCCGCGCATCGTCGAAATCAACCCGCGCCCGGCTGGCAACTATATTGCCGAACTGATCGAGAGGGTCAGCGGGATTACCTTCCTCACCGCCCAAATCGAACTGGCGCTGGGCCGCCAGCCAGACTTGAGGCCCAAAGATACCGGGATCAAGAGCGCCGCCATCAAATTCCTGACGCCGCCGCGCGCAGGCAAAGTCACTGCCATGCAGGGGTTGGAGCGCGCGGCGAATGCGCCCCATATCGCGCGCGCGCTGCTGCCCTCAGCAGTGGGCAAAGAATTGAGCGCGCCGATTGATAATGCCTGTTATCTGGGACATGTGGTGGCAGTTGATCCGGATGGCCAGGATGCGCGCCAATACGCGGAGCAGGCGCTGCAAGAGGTGCAGATCAGTTTTGCCGAGCAGCCCGAAAACAGCGCGCCAGGCAGCGCCCCCTTGAACGTGGCGGCGCTGATTGCAGCAGTGCAGGGCGGTCAATACGGCCCCTTGCCTGAGACCATGCATGTGGTGGGCGCATCCTGGATTGCGCAAAGCACACGTTTTCCCGGAACCAGCCAAACCTATCGCAATTATTATTTGCTGCTGCGCGTGGGCGCGGCCTTTGGCGCCTGCTGCATCGAGCGCGATGCGCTGGATTACGCCATCGCGCCAACGCTGGCCGGCAGCAGCGTGGCCGAGCTGCTCAACGATGCCCGCCTGCCGGTGCGCATCGCCGCCCTCGACTCCTACCTGAATGCGGTGCTGCCGGCGCGCGACGCAGCGCAAGCGCGCCCCATGTTGCTGCCGGCTGGCGCGCCGCCAGTGCGCGCCGTGGCGCGCGATCAGGCAATCGCCACCCTGGTGGCGATTGTGCCGGGCCAGCGCGTGGGCTTGATCGGCGTTGTCAATCCACTGGTGGATGCGATTACGCAACAGGGCGGCATCTGTCTGCCCTGCGATTTCAATATGGAACGCACCCAAAGCGGGCTGGCCGTCAGCCGCGATATGCAGCCGATTTTGGAGAGCGCCGATATGATCATCGCCACCGGCATGACCTTATCGAATGGCTCCTTTGATCAGATTTTGCAGGCCGCGCGCCGCCGTGCGATTCCACTGATTATCTACGCGCAAACCGGCAGCGGCATCATCCCGCGCTTTCTGGGCGATGGGGTGGCGGCAGTCTGCGCCGAACCATTCCCATTCTCGCAATTCAGCGCCGATCCGACTGCGGTTTATCTGTATCGCGCAGCATGAGGCAGATTTCGGAACAAGAGCGCACACGCGGTCTGCATGCGCTGCTGCTGTATACCTTTCTGATGGTGACAGGCTTCGCCATGCTGATGCCGCTGGTGAGCGTGCATTTTGTCAGCAATATCGGGATGGCGGCGGCGGCGGTCGGCGGCGCCCTGGCGCTGCGACAGATGACGCAACAGGGCCTGGCGCTGCTTGGCGGCATGCTGGCCGACCGCTTCGGCCTGCGCCTGATGATTTGCCTGGGCGTGCTGTTGCGCGCGCTCGGTTTTGCCAGTCTGGCGTTTGCCAACAACGTCGCCTTGCTGTTCGTGGCGATGGTGATTTCCGCCCTGGGCGGCGCCTTGTTTGAGGCGCCATACCAGGCGGCGATGGCGTCTTTGACCACGGAATCCACGCGCGCGCGCTACTACGCGCTGAGCAACTGGGTCAGCGGCATCGCCAGCACCGTCGGGCCGCTGCTCGGGGTGGCGCTGTTGCATGTAAATTTTCAGATGGTCTGCCTGGTGGCCGCCGCCTGTTTTGCGCTCAACTGCGGTATTGCGCTATGGCTCTTGCCGCCACTCAAAACCCCGCCAGCGGCGGCGCCGACGGCCAGCCACCGGCTTGGCCTGGTGCTGCGCGACCGCCCGTTTTTGCTGCTGACGGGCTTGATGATGGGCTATTGGTTCGTCGCGGTGCAGCTCAATATCAGTTTCCCGCTGCTGGCCGAGCGCCTCGGCAAGAGCCAGAATAGTGTCGGCTTCATGTTTGCGCTGAGCGCAGCGCTCACGGTGTTGCTGCAATTTCACCTGCTCAAGCTGGTCGAGCGCTGGCTCTCAACGCAACAGATTCTGGTGCTGGGCATGAGCATCATTGCCCTCAGCACCGGGGCGATTGCCTTAGCGCATACCTTTCCCGCCTTTTTGCTATGCGTGGCGGCGTTTTCAATCGGCGCCATCCTGGTGCGGCCAAGCATGCAAAGCCTGATCGCCAGCATGGCCAATCCGCAGGCCATGGGCACTTTTCTTGGCTTCAGCTCACTCAGTCTGGCGCTGGGCGGGGCGCTTGGCAATGTGACGGGCGGCTGGTTGATGGATGCCAGCACACAAACGCTGCCGCAATTGCCCTGGATGGTGTTTTGCGGGGTGGGCTTGTTGAGTGCGCTGGGTTTGCTGTGGCTCAAGCCGCAAGCGGAGGCGGTGAAGGGCGGTGCGTAAGCCGGCGCCCCGGGGCGACGGGGCGCTGAATTTGGCATTGGCGCCAAGCAGCGTTGGGGGGGCATTGATGGGACTGATGATAAAATGATGTTACCTGTTCCAGAAATTACCCCCTATGAGCAAGCCCAAAAAATTGCCTCTTGGCGTACAAACCTTCAAAAAAATCATCGAAGGCGGCTACTACTACGTCGATAAAACTGATTTGGCCTGCCAGTTGATTGAAGATGGCGGCTACTATTTTCTGTCGCGGCCACGCCGCTTCGGCAAAAGCTTGTTTTTGGATACGCTGAAATCGATTTTTGCCGGGGAAAAAGACTTGTTTGCCGGGTTGGCCGCCGAGCATAGGGTGAACTGGGCGCCGCCAAGGCCCATCATCCACCTCAACTTTGCCATGGCGCCGGAAAACAGTCTGAGCGCATGGCAAAACGTGTGCATGCAGCAATTGCAGGATGTCGAAAGACAATACGGCTTTCAAGGCAGCCAAGCCCACCCGGCCCAGCGTTTGGCGGAATTGATCGCCGGTTTGCATCGCACCAGCGGACAAAAGGTGGTGGTGCTGGTCGATGAATATGACAAGCCGATTCTGGACAGTCTGGAAGACCCTGATCTGGCGCGCAAAATGCAAAATTTTTTGGCGGGCTTATACTCTCCGCTGAAATCGGAAGATGCACACCTGCATTTTGTATTTTTGACTGGTGTTTCCAAATTTTCCAAAGTCAATTTGTTTTCAGGCTTAAATCATTTAACAGATATCAGCCTCAAACCGCGCTATGCCACCGTGTGCGGTTACACTGAAACCGATTTACACACGGTATTCGCCGATCGTCTGGGTGATTTGCCGATGGCGAAAATCAAGCAATGGTACAACGGTTATAACTGGCTGGGCACGCCTGTATACAATCCATGGTCACTATTAAATCTGTTTGATAATCAGCAGTTTAAGGCTTATTGGATAGAAACCGGCATGTCCACTTTTTTGGTGCAATTGCTGAAAAAGAAAAATTTCTTCCTTCCCGGCTTAAGCGGGTGGTATACCGATATGGATTTATCGGGAAAATTTAATATTGATAATATTTCACCGATTGCGCTATTATTCCAAACCGGATATTTAACCATCAAAGAAGTGGAAGAACGCGATTTTGAATATCGTTACACTATCGATTTTCCCAATTTGGAAGTAAAAAAACACTTTAGCGCCGATTTATTTGTCAGCCTCACTGGTCAGAATGAACAGGGTACACAGGCGCTTACCCGCCTGGGGGCTGCGCTTGCCGCCGGGCGCTGGAAGGAAGTCTGCAATTCCATCCATGCACAATTTGCCGCCATTCCCTACAACTACCACGCCAACAATAATATGGCGCATTATGAAGGGTGGTATGCGAGCGTGTTTTTTTCAATGCTCTCAGCGTTGGATTTTACCTTGATTGCAGAAGATGTCACCAATCATGGGCGAATTGATTTGACCTTATTTCTGCCCGATACGATATGCTTGTTTGAATTTAAGGTACAACGCAAAGGAAAGGCAGATTCTGCGCTGGCGCAGATTATCACGCAAAAATATGCAGAGAAATACAGCAATGACCAGCGATCTCTGGTGGCGATAGGTATTACATTTTCTGAAGAGTCGCGCAATATTATTGGATTTGATGTGAAAATTGGCGCAGAAACGGCGCAGGATTTAATGATGCAAGATGAAGCCGCTAACGACGAAGAAGAAAGCGCAGCAAAGACAGCTTATGCATTAGCCCTGCAGCGCATTGAACAATGCAGGATTAAGCAGGGCACAGCGCTGAATTTAGGTGGAATGGGGTTGGCGCAATTACCGCCGGAAATCGGGCAACTGACGGCGTTGACGGATCTTTATCTTAACGAAAATCAACTCACCGCCTTACCGCCGGAAATCGGGCAACTGACAGCGCTGAGACTGCTTTACCTTCACGAAAATCAACTCACCGCCTTGCCGCCGGAAATCGGGCAACTAAGGGCGCTGACGGTGCTTCACCTTTCAGGAAATCAACTCACCGCCTTGCCGCCGGAAATCGGGCAACTGACGGCGCTGACGCGGCTTGACCTTGACCAAAATCAACTCACCGCCTTGCCGCCGGAAATCGGGCAACTGAGGGCGCTGACGGAGCTTGGCCTTCACGAAAATCAACTCACCGCCTTGCCACCGGAAATCGGGCAACTGAGGGCGCTGACGGAGCTTGCGCTTTGGAGTAATCAACTCACCGCCTTGCCGCCGGAAATCGGGCAACTGACGGCGCTGACGGCGCTTTACCTTAACGAAAATCAACTCACCGCCTTGCCGCCGGAAATCGGGGAACTGACGGCGCTGAAGGAACTTTACCTTTACGAAAATCAACTCACCGCCTTGCCGCCGGAAATCGGGGAACTGACGGCGCTGAAGGAACTTTACCTTCACGAAAATCAACTCACCGCCTTGCCGCCGGAAATCGGGCAACTGACGGCGCTGAAGGAACTTTACCTTTACGAAAATCAACTCACCGCCTTGCCGCCGGAAATCGGGCAACTGACGGCGCTGAAGGAACTTTACCTTTACGAAAATCAACTCACCGCCTTGCCGCCAGAAATCGGGCAACTGACGGCGCTGAAGGGGCTTTACCTTCAGGAAAATCAACTCACCGCCTTGCCGCCGGAAATCGGGCAACTGACGGCGCTGAAGGAACTTAACCTTCACAAAAATCAACTCACCGCCTTGCCGCCGGAAATCGGGCAACTGACGGCGCTGACGGAGCTTGCGCTTTGGAGTAATCAACTCACCGCCTTGCCGCCGGAAATCGGGCAACTGACGGCGCTGACGGAGCTTCGACTTGACCAAAATCAACTCACCGCCTTGCCGCCGGAAATCGGGCAACTGACGGCGCTGACGACGCTTACCCTTGGAAGAAATCAACTCACCGCCTTGCCGCCGGAAATCGGGCAACTGCTGCAATTGACCCACTTAATCATTACAGATAATCGCCTGACAGCACTCCCCGCCGGCATGCATGCGCTCACACAGTTAAAACAATTATGGCTGCACGACAATCCCGCCCTCGGCATCCCAGCCGCCATTTTGGGTGGTAATAATTGGAGTAAAAGAGACGAATGGGCAGACCCGAAAACCATCCTCGCCTACTATTTCTCCCGCAGCAAGGCCAGCGCCCGTCCGCTGAACGAAGTCAAACTCCTCATCGTGGGCCGGGGTGGGGCAGGCAAAACCAGCACCGTGCGCGCCCTGCAAGGTAAGCCGTTCAACAAAACCGAAGAAAGCACCACTGGCGTTGCGCTATGCGATTTGGCCTTGCCGGACTGCCAGTCCGGCGCCGTCACCGCCCATGTATGGGACTTTGCAGGGCAAGTCATCACACATTCGCTGCACCAATTTTTCCTGAGCGAGCGCAGCATCTATGTGCTGGTGCTGACTGGCCGCGAAAACAGTGAAGAAGACGATGCCGAATACTGGTTGCGCTTGATTATGGCCTTTGGCAAAGATGAGCAGGGCAATCCGCCGCCCGTCATCGTCACGCTGAACAAGTGGGATGACCAGGGCTGCCGCCCCAAATTAGACCGCGAAGTCTTGCAAGAGCGCTATCCCTGCATCGTCAGCTTCATCGAAACGGATTGCCAATCCAATTTGGGCATTGCTGAACTAAAGCAAAGGCTTACCCAGACAACGGACAGCCTGGCCTGGGTGAGTCAAGCCTTCCCCGACGCCTGGGCAGCCGTGCGTGACACCATTGTCAAAACCCGCGAACATAGCCCGCATCTGCCGTTTGCCGCCTTCCGCAGCCTGTGTGAAAGCAATCAAATCACGCAGTTGCAAGACCAAATCGCCTTGGCCGACATCCTGCATGTGCTTGGCATCGCGCTCAATTACCGGCGCGACCCGCGCTTGCGCGAAGCCACCGTACTGCAAGCCAATTGGTTGACGCAAAATGTGTACGCCATGTTGCGTTTTGCCGAAACCAATACCGGCATCCTCACTCGGCAAGAGCGTGACAGCGTGCTGGCCGCCGAAACCGAGCCGGCCATGCGCGACTATCTGATGCAAATCATGGAGCGTTTTGAAGTCGCTTACGCTGCCGAACATGCCGGACAAACCGTGTGGCTGCTGCCGCAAGCCTTGCCGGACAGCCAGCCCAAAGCCGCCGCCCCGCTCGCCAATAGCGAAGACGCCACCCGCCTGCGCTACAGCTATGAAGCGCTGCCCGAAGGTTTGCTGGCGCGGGCGATTGTGCGCATGCATGAGTTCATTGAAATTGCAGACGGCCAGCGCCTGCAATGGGCCAAGGGCGTGATTTTGAATATGGACGGCGCGCGCGCCTTGCTGCGCGCCAACCCGCGTGAACGCCAAATCAGCTTGACCGTCACCGGTGAAGAACCCGCGCGGCGCAAGCTGGCGGGCTTGTGCCGCAGCCATATGCGCGCCATCCATGACGATATTCGTGGCTTGGCGCCGATTGAAGAAACCCAAGTCGAAGGCCAGTGGCTGGATATCGCCATACTCGAAGCCGACGAAAAACAAGGCCGCCAAACTGCCATCGCCCTGCGTGGCATCGGCTCCCGCACCATCGATCCGGTCCCGCTCAACAATGCCTACAACACCCCAGCCGCCCGCAGTGACGCATGGAAACCCAAGGTGTTTATCAGTTATTCCAAAGCCAATGCGCGCCAGCGTGACAGCCTGGTCAACCAATTGAATATTTTGGCCAACGAAGGTTTGATGGCGGCGCACTGGCATGACCGCATGATTATCCCCGGTGAGGATTGGCACGCGCGCATTCAAGCCGAATTGCAAGAGGCGGATTTGATTGTGCTCTTACTGAGCAATGCTGCTTTGGCTACGGAATACATCGTTAAGCACGAAATCCCTCTTGCCCTCAGCCGCCACGACGCAAAGCTAGCGCACTTTGTGCCGGTGATTGTGGAAGATTGCCGCTGGACAGAGCATAAATCGGGGGCCGGTTCGCAACTCAAAGATTTAAATGCGCTGCCGGAAAAAGGCAAAGCCATCAATACCTGGCGGCCAAACCAGAATGCCGGGTGGAAGAGTGTGGGCGATGGTTTGGCGCGGGTGCTAAAAGAAATTTTGGCGCAGGCGGAAAAAAGCGGCAAATCGCATCAGCGGCGCGAGGCTGGCTTCAGGAATGATTGATGGCGCGCGTGATAAGAACTTATCTGGCGCGCCAAGCCCCCGCGTGTCAGTCCCCACATCCCGCCATCAATCCATCTGCTCAGCAAGACGCTTGGCCTTTGTTGCATAAAACTTTGCCGAACTGGCGTTGCCGGTTTTTTGCAAGCGTTCGCTATACGCTTGCGCGGCAGCGCTGGCCACATCGAAGGCTTTGATTAGTACATTGCGATCTTCATCGTCTTGCACGGCGCCATGCACAAATTTTCCTGCCTGAAATCCGCCCTCAATTTCCAGCACGCCAAAATGCAGGGCGCCCGCCACCACCTGGCCGTAGAAAATTTCCGGGCTGGCTTTGCCCTTGCTGTAGGCTTTCAACACGCCGGCGCCCTCAGCCTTGCCCGCTTTGCACGGGCCTTCCCATTGCAAAGTGCGGTCTTGCCACTGGGGGCGGCTTTGCAGCTGACAATCTTTGCGCCCCAGCGCCTGGCTTTCTTGCGCGACAGTGAAACCGCTCACGGCGAGCAAGGCCGCCAGCAGTAAGTGATGGTGCAATCGTAAAACATGCATAAGCTGTCCTTATTCTGATGAAGCCTTATCTATTCTGCCGCTGCGCCTTTGCGCTCATTTCCGCATGTATTGCGCGGGAAGGCAGTGCGCTGCAAACAGGCGCCGTTTGGGCTGCGCGCAAGCAGCGGACAGAATAGCCATTTGAAGCGATTGATTACTTGATATCCGGCAAAAATTTTTCCAGCAAGCTGCGGCTGACTTCAAAATGCATCGCGTCTTCTTTGCGAAACGCCACACCCCAATACCAGCCATGGGCATTGAAAATCGGCGCGATCAAGGTCAGACCATATTGCACCATGCCATCGCCATAGCCATCCAGCGCGCCATTGAGTTTCAAATCTATCGCCGTGCCCCAGGAGTGATTTGAGATTGCGGTGGTGGAGCCGCGCACATTGCGCGCGCACAGCATGCCGGCGCTGCCCAGTGCTTGATAGACTTCCGGCTGCTTGACGGCGATTTCCGCCATGATTGTGCGCAGACTGTCCACTGCAGGTTTCAGTCCCGTGACTTTAAACGGGCCAACCGAGGCGGTGGTAATGTATTTTTTCAGCTTTTCGTTGGTGACTGGCTGGCAAGCCTGGCTGAATGATTCGCGCGGCTTGCCGAGTTTTTCCAGCATGTATTGATTGCTGACCGCTTTCAAGCCCGGATTTAGCGGGCCGAGCGTATCGCGCCGCACTAAACGGATCAGCGATGTTCCTGCCGCTGCGGGAACCGCCTTTTTCACTTCCTGCGGCGTGACAACCTTGGGCGCCACTTTATTGCTGACGGCGGGTTTAAAACTGATGAGGTTTAAACGTTGCAGTGTCTTGCCGCCCGGCTCCACTAAACCATCCGGCTGACGCAAAAAACCGGCTTGAAAGGTGTGAATCGCACCAATTGTGCGCGGCCCGCACAAGCCATCCGCACGGCCAACCGGCATGCCATGTTGGGCTAATAAATGTTGAACTTTGACAACATCATCGACATTGTTTTTACCTAATTTGCCTACAGATCCAAGAATGCTGACCGACATGGGAAGTCCTTTCGCTTGGGGATTGATGGGGGGGAGGGGCGTGACAATGGTGAGGAATCGCGCACAAGTATATAGCAAGTATCTAAAAAACAAGATTTAAAGCTGAATTATTTTATTTTTATTCTTTATTACCATGAAATTCTACCTCAGATAAGACCCTGTCCCTGGCGCTTGTCGCAATACGCCAGCCCAGACTGCTATACGATCCCGGCCAAGCCGCACTCTTTGCAACAACTTCTGCGAAGGGGCGAACGGCGTCACCGCTGGTGTTGCGCTTATATTTTCTGCGCCCATTCACTGCGCCTCGATGAGGCATGACCTTTGCTGCCCTCACGCAGCTGCATACATCTCTCACTAAAGCTTCGGAAAAACCGAATTGAGATTTGGCCGGCTGTCGCCACCTTGGCCCATGGCGGATGGCCTTTAAACAGACGAAAGCGAATTGTGGATAGTTATCTTTTATGGGCGGCGAGCGCCGTCATGGTCGTATTGGGATTGGCGGGCACGGTGTTGCCGGTTTTGCCTGGAACCTTGCTGGTGTGGCTGGGCTTGCTGTTGGGCGCCTGGATTGATGATTTTAACCGCGTCAGCGTTGCCACCATGGTCTTCATCACCTTGCTGGCGGTGTTTGCTTTTGCGCTGGATTTTGTCGCCGGCCTGTTGGGCGCCAAAAAGGCGCAAGCGAGCAAACTGGCCTTGGCCGGTGCGGCGCTGGGCACGGTTGTCGGCCTGTTCATGGGCTTGATCGGGGTTTTGTTTATGCCGCTCGTCGGCGCGGCGATTGGTGAATATTGGTCGCAAAAAAACCAGGAACGCGCGGCCAAAGTGGCGCTCGCGACCTGGCTGGGTCTGATGGTGGGCATGATTGCCAAGATTGTGATCGCGTTCATTATGTTGGGCATCTTTTTAGTCGCCCTGTGGTTTTAATTTTTGAAGGAAAATCAGCATGCCAAATAAACGCTCTGCAAATGCAGTCAGATTAGAGTTCGCCCCTGATTGTCTGGTAAAAACAAACTTGTCGGGCGCGGCTTTCAGCGGCGATTGGCTGTGGGTGGCAGGAGATGAAGCCTGCGGCGTGGAACGCTTGCGCCAGCTCGACCCGCTGGGCAGTGAGTCATTGCGTTTTGGCGAGGTGCGCGAATTCGCGCTGGCCGATTTAATCGACTTGCCCGGCGCGGCTGAGGAAGAGGCGGATCTGGAAGGCATGGCGGTCGCCAATGGCTTTCTCTGGGTCGTTGGTTCACATGGCTTGAAACGGAAAAACGCCAAACCTGAGCGCAGCCACGCGGACAATGCCAAACGCCTGGCGAAACTGGCGCTGGATGGCAATCGGCGCTTGCTGGCGCGTATTCCGATTGAAGCGGATGCCGAGGGCGAGCCTTGCCTGGTGCGCAAGGCGCAAGATGGGCGGCGCGCTGAATGCCTCAAAGGCGATGCCGAACATAATCAATTAAGCCGCCTGTTAGCCGACGATCCGCACTTTGGCCCGTATATGGCGCTGCCCGGCAAAGACAACGGTTTTGATATTGAAGGCTTGGCGGTTGATGGCAATCGCCTGCTGCTCGGCTTGCGCGGGCCGGTTTTGCGCGGCTGGTCGGCGATTCTTGAAATCGCGCTCGAATCACGCGCGGATCAACTCCGCCTGGCTCCTTTGGATGAGAGCGGCGTCAAGCTGCGCAAACATTTTTTGCAGCTGGATGGCCTGGGCGTGCGCGATTTGCATTTTTATGGCGATGATCTGTATATTTTGGCCGGCCCCACCATGGTGCTCAACGGCGATATCCGTATCTTTAAATGGAAGGGCGCGCGCCCGATACTGGCGGACAACCGCGAAGCGGTGCGTTTTGAATTCAATCTGAGCGAATCGATTTCCCTGCCGCATGGACGCGGGGTGAATCGCGCCGAAGCGATTTGCGATTTGCCTTCCGGGCTGTCGCATGGCAAGCCAAGCTGGCTGGTGTTGTACGATGCGCCAGGGCCGGATCGCATGCTGGGCGAGCACACCGTTTTTGGCGATTTATTGCAGCATCGCTGAGCCGATTTTTCCCGCATCTTCTGAAAACCGCCCTGCAAGCCGGTCTTGCCGGGCGGCTGTTCGCCATGGCAGGCAGTCATGCGGCCCTTTGTTTGCATGCCATTTGCCTCACGTTGCGGTTTTTTTTACCCGCCGCTGCGCCGCTGATCTCCGCATAACCCGTTTGCAGCTGCAAAAAAACCGCATGCAAGGTAAGATGCACGGTTTGTGCACGCAGGCCTTGCGTGACGCACCACCGTATTCCCGGAGAGCAATGCATGACTAATCCGAACCGGCGCAAACTCAATACCGGCCCCTTCAAACTTGACCGTCTGCGGCGCTTGAACCGCTTACGCCGTCCGCTGGAGGACACGCCGGCGCTGGCCGGCGCGCCGCACAAGCCGCGCTCACGCGGCATCTATCTCTTACCCAACGCATTCACCACCGCCGCGCTGTTTTGCGGCTTTTACGCCATTGTGATGGCGATGGGCGGTTTGTATGAACCGGCTGCCGTCGCGATTTTCGTCGCCATGGTGTTGGACAGCTTGGATGGGCGGGTTGCGCGCTTAACCAATACCCAGAGCGAATTCGGGGCCCAATATGACTCCCTGTCAGACATGGTCAGCTTTGGCGCTGCGCCGGCCCTGGTGATGTATGTCTGGGCCTTGCGCGGCATGGGCAAACTGGGCTGGCTGGCGGCTTTTGTATATTGCGCCGGCGCAGCTTTGCGCTTAGCCCGCTTTAACACCAATATCGCGGTGGTGGATAAGCGCTATTTCCAGGGGCTGCCCAGCCCGGCCGCCGCCGCACTGGTGGCAGGCTTTGTGTTTTTGATGACTGATCTGGGCGAGCAGGGCCAGAATTGGCGCTGGCTGGCCTGGGGCATCACCTTGTTTGCCGGCCTGACCATGGTCACGAATGTGCCTTTTTACAGCTTCAAAGATGTGAATTTCCGCAAAACCGTGCCTTTCATCACCGTGTTTCTGGTGGTGCTCTTGATCGTCGGCGTCACCTACAATCCGCCGATTGCCCTGTTTGGCGGCTTTATTCTGTACGCTTTGTCCGGTTATGTGATCTTTTTCTTGCGCTGGTTCAAAGGCGATCCGGTGCCTTTGGTGCAAACCGCGCCGGAACCGGAAGCCGGCGCCAGCGAAGTGGATGAGCGCGGCGGCTGAAAAGCGGGGTCTTGATGGCGCGTCGCGCCGCAAAAGTGCTTGATGCAAGCGGGAGGGGAAGATGTCTGAACAAGTGATTATTTTCGATACCACCTTGCGCGATGGCGAACAATCGCCCGGCGCTTCCATGACGCGCGATGAAAAATTGCGCATTGCGCGCCAGCTCGAACGGATGCGGGTGGATGTGATTGAAGCCGGGTTTGCCGCCGCTTCGCCGGGCGACTTCGCCGCTATTTCGGCGATTGCGCGCGTGGTGCGCGATTCCACCGTCTGCTCCCTGGCGCGCGCCAATGAACGCGATATCGCGCGCGCCGCCGAAGCGCTGACGGACGCCCCGCGCCGCCGCATTCACACCTTTATTGCCACTTCGCGCCTGCACATGGAAATGAAGTTGCGCATGAGTCCGGAAGATGTCTTGCAGCAGGCGGTGGCGGCGGTGCGTTTTGCGCGCCGCTTCACGGATGATGTCGAATTCTCACCGGAAGACGGCAGCCGCTCCGATCCTGATTTCTTATGCCGCGTGCTGGAAGCGGTGATCGCGGCCGGCGCCAACACCATCAATTTCCCCGATACCGTGGGCTATGCCGCACCGGAATTGTTCGGCCAGACCATCAAGAATCTGCGCAGCCGGATTCCGAATGCTGACCAGGCCATCTGGTCGGTGCATTGCCACAATGATCTGGGCTTGGCGGTGGCCAATTCGCTGGCCGGGGTGGTGGTGGGCGGCGCGCGGCAGATTGAATGCACCATCAATGGCCTGGGCGAGCGCGCCGGCAATACCGCGCTGGAAGAAGTGGTGATGGCGCTCAAAACCCGCGCCGATCATTATCAATTGCATACCAATATCGACGCTTCGCAAATCGTGCCGGCTTCCAAGCTGGTGTCGCAAATCACCGGTTTCGCGGTGCAGCCGAATAAGGCGGTGGTGGGGGCGAATGCCTTCGCTCACGCCTCCGGCATCCATCAGGATGGCATTTTAAAAGCGCGCGAAACCTATGAAATCATGCGCGCCGAAGATGTCGGCTGGAGCGCCAATAAAATCGTGCTGGGCAAACTCTCAGGGCGCAACGCCTTCCGCCAGCGCTTGCAGGAATTGGGCGTGTTGCCGGAGAGCGAAAGCGAATTGAATCAAGCTTTTGCCCGCTTCAAAGACCTGGCGGACCGCAAGACTGAAATTTTCGATGAGGATTTATTAAGTCTGATCGTCGATGAAGAACATGAGCACGAGCATTTTCATCTGCTGTCTTTAAAGCAAAGTTCGGAAACCGGCGAGGCTTCGCAGGCGGAATTGGTGTTTGCCGCCGGCAATAAGGAGTTGCGCAGCACAGGGCAGGGCAATGGCCCGGTGGACGCCTGTTTCAATGCAATTGAAAAAGTGGTGCACAGCGGGGCTGAGCTGGTCTTATTCACGATTAATGCAATCAGCACCGGGCCGCAAGCCCAGGGTGAGGTGACGATCCGCCTGTCGCTGGATGGCCGCATCGCCAATGGCGTGGGGGCTGACCCTGACATTATCACCGCCTCCGCCAAAGCCTATCTGGCGGCCTTAAACAAATTGCAAGCCAAGAGTGAAAAACTGAATCCGCAAGTCTGAAGCGGCGCGCTGGCGGCAGCGTGTTTTGCGCGCGGATTCTGTCTGAAAACCCCATTGCGGTGGTAAAATAGCCGGTTTGCTTTGCGCCGGCGCCTCTGCCCGGCCTTATCACCTGCTTTGAAACGGGCCAGACATGCTTTCCACAGCGAATATCACGATGCAGTTCGGGGCCAAGCCCCTGTTTGAAAATATTTCAGTCAAATTCGGCGATGGCAATCGCTATGGCTTGATCGGGGCCAATGGCTGCGGTAAATCCACCTTTATGAAAATTCTGGGCGGCGACCTGGAACAATCCGCCGGCGTGGTCATGCTCGACCCCAATGAGCGCCTGGGTAAATTGCGCCAGGATCAATTCGCCTACGAAGAAATGCGCGTGCTGGATGTGGTGATGATGGGCCACACCGAGATGTGGGCCGCGATGAGCGAGCGCGATGCGATTTACGCCAACCCGGAAGCGACTGACGACGACTATATGCGCGCGGCGGATCTGGAAGCCAAATTCGCCGAATATGACGGCTATACCGCCGAATCGCGCGCCGGTGAATTGCTGTTGGGCGTCGGCGTGCCGCTGGAGCAGCACAATGGCCCGATGAGCAATGTCGCGCCCGGCTGGAAGCTGCGCGTCTTGCTGGCGCAGGCGCTGTTTTCCGATCCGGATATCTTATTGCTCGACGAACCGACCAATAACCTCGACATCAACACCATCCGCTGGCTGGAAGATGTGCTGAATCAGCGCAATTCGACCATGATCATCATTTCGCATGATCGACACTTTCTGAATCAGGTCTGCACCCATATGGCGGATATGGACTACGGCACCTTGAAAGTCTATCCCGGCAATTATGACGACTATATGCTGGCTTCGACCCAGGCGCGCAATCAGCAATTGATGGCCAACGCCAAAGCCAAGGACAAAATCGCTGAATTGCAAGACTTTGTGCGCCGCTTCTCGGCAAACAAATCCAAGGCGCGCCAAGCCACCTCGCGCTTAAAGCAAATCGACAAGATCAAGGTGGAAGATGTGAAACCGTCTTCGCGCCAAAATCCCTACATCCGCTTTGAGGCGGAAAAGAAATTGCACCGTCTGGCGGTGGAAGTGCAGGGCTTGGCCAAGTCGTTTGACCGGCGCATTTTCAATAACTTCAACATCAATATCGAAGCCGGCGAAAAAATCGCCATCATCGGCGCCAACGGGGTGGGTAAAACCACACTGTTGCGCTGCCTGGGCGGCGAATTATGCGGTTTGCAAGCTGATCACGGCCTGGTGAAATGGGCTGAGCATGCGCAAATCGGTTATATGCCGCAAGATCCGGCGGAAGAGTTCGCGCGCGATTTGAATCTGACCGATTGGATGGGGCAGTGGACGCGCGAAGGCGATGATGATCAGGCGGTGCGCTCGATTCTGGGCCGCTTGCTGTTCTCCGGCGATGAGGTGCGCAAATCGGTGCAGGTGCTGTCCGGCGGTGAAAAGGGCCGCATGATGTATGGCAAGCTGATGTTGGGCCGCTATAACGTGATGCTGCTGGACGAACCGACCAACCATATGGATATGGAGTCGATTGAATCGCTGAATATGGCGCTGGAAAAGTACACCGGCACCCTGATTTTCGTTTCGCACGACCGCGAATTCGTGTCTTCGCTGGCGACCCGTATTCTGGAAATCAAAGAAGATGGCATCATCGACTTTGCCGGCGGCTATGAGGAATATCTGAGCAGCCAGGGCTTGGTCTGATCTGACTGGCCGGCTTGCATCTTATGCAAGCCGGCCTCACTGCAAAGCACACGCCTTATTTGCCGGGTGTCTGGAATTTCGCTTTCAGATCCTGCGCGATTTTTTCCAATGCGCTCTTGCGGCGCGGCGTTTGCTCTGTCGCAATCACGCCTTGCAGCGCGCTCCAATGCGCCAGCGCCAGAGCTTGTTCTGCAGCGACAGGCTGATCCGGCGTCACCCCCACGCCTTCCCAATTGCTTCCGCTGATGGGATTGCGCGCGCGCCCATTCGGAATGAACACGCTCATATGCGGCGCCAATTTGTAATCCTCTCCCGGATGCGCGCCGCCGCCGGTGGTTTCGCCGATCAGGGTGGCGCGCTTGAGGTTTTTCAGGTTGTAGCTGAATTCTTCCGCTGCCGAAAAAGTGTGCTTGGAGGTCAGCACATACAAAGGCTTTTTGCTGCCGAAACGTTTGCCCGGCACCCAGGCATGGCTCCAATATTGAATCGGTTCTTTGCGATAGCGGTACAGCATATCGTTTAAGTGCACCGGCTGCGCATCCAGCAGATAGCTGGTGATTAAGGCCACCGTGGCCGGCTCGCCGCCGCCATTGCGGCGCAGATCGATAATCAAGGCGTTGGCCTGCGCCGCCAGATTCATGACGGCGGCGATATTCTCACCCGCCAATTGCGGATCGGCAAAGCCGGTCAATTCCACATAGGCGATATTGCCGGGCAGGCGTTCAAATTTCTCCACCCCGTAATTCACTGAGCGCAACATGGCCTGGTCAGCTTGCTGCTGTTCCGCGCTCAAGACCGGCGGCTGGCCCGGCGCCGCATCTTCAGCCACGACAAGCGGGCTTAAGCCGACGCGGAAATGCTTGTCCTGCGACGCGGCTTGCAAATGTTCGGTGAGTAATTTGGCGAAATCGTGCCAATTCGCCGCCGCCTGATAGGCGCCTGCCTTGTCATGCGCTTTGAGCGCGGCGGCGACTTTTTGCGCCACTTCCGGGAACACATAATTGGCTTGCACTTTATTAATCAGGGTTTGCAAAGCGGCCTGTTTTTGCGCCTGGCTGATGGCTTGCGCCTCAATCGCAGGCAGGGGTTTGGCCGGGTTGGCCCAGGCTGGCAGGGCCAGCAAACTGCAGGCTAAGATGGCGATTTTTGCATGCATGGTGATGTCTCCTGATAATTGCGCGGCACAGCGCAGAAAGTGTGAGCCATTATAGAAACAGGCGGCTTGTGATTTTTTCGGATTTTTCTCTAAAATGGCGTCATTCACCGAGGAAAACACGACCATGGACAAGATTGACCGCCAAATCATCGAAATACTGCATAAAGACGCCAGAATCAGCCTGCGCGAACTGGGCGAGGCGGTGCATTTAAGCGCCAATACCGTGGGCGAGCGCATCAAACGCTTGCAGCAGCAAGGCGTGATCAGCGGCTACCATGCCGCGCTGGATTTGCAGGCTTTGGGTTTGCCGCTGCAAGCCATGATTGATGTCAAGCTGGCGCGCCATACGCTGGCGCAGGAATTTGAAGCCGCCATTCTCACCATTCCGGGGATTTTGGAGGCTTCGCTGGTGACGGGCAGCTATGATTATCTGCTGCGCGTGGCCTGTGTCGATCAAGGCGGCTTGATGCGCATCATTGAAACATTGCGCACCCGCGCCGGGGCGCAAGACACCTACAGCCGGGTGATCTTGCGCCATACGCAATTGCGCAATCCGCTGCAATAAGCGCTTACAGCACGCTAAAGCTTTGCGGCGCGCAGAGCGCAGTATAGCCGTCGGCGTATAAATACCAGGCGCTGTATTCGCCGCGCGCCAGGCTGGCGCTATTGAATTGCACAGCGCCAAAGCCTTGCGGCGCATAGGCCCACAGCTTGGAGCCGGCGGCGCCCGGCTGCTGTCCCTTGGCGTAAATGCCAACCCAATTTTTACTGTGCAATTGGGCCGCCGGGCTTTGATAGCCGATGCTGATGCTGGCGCCTTGTTGCACGCTTGGCGTGGTCAGCATCAGGCCCGGTTCTTCCAGCCGGCGCGCGAGGGCCGGATCGGTGCGGCTGAATGCGCCGTTTTCAATATGCCCGGCAAAGCGCCGCAAATACGCACCGTCGGCCGCGCACAGCACCTTCCAGTCATACCAGCCGAAACTGGCGTGCGCCGGCAAATAGACGGTGCGCCGCTCGCCGGCGGCCAGCTGCAGCTTTTGGCCGGGTGCGCCATACGCCATATCGATTAAATCAGCCTGCAGCGCCTGCCCGCCCTGATTGGCGAATGTGAGCGCGACTTGATTGGCGCCGGGCACATGGCGCGCCCAGACTTCCAGCAGCAGATTGTGTTGCAGACTGCCGCTGCATTCGCGCAAAAAGCCGCCCGCCGCATGCACCCATAAATGATAGGCGTCACCCGAGCAGTTCCAATTTTCCTGCGCCAGCGAGCGGCCTGCTTCGAGCGCGTAATACCAGGGGCCATCGCTGCGTTGGCGCGAATACACGATAAACGCGCCGCCATCGCGCCCGCTATTGTGCAGGATAAGCCCGAGCTGGCGGCCAGTGCGCACAAAATCAGCGCTGAAATCATATTGCAGCGGACAATAGCCGCGCGGCCCGTTGCTGGCGACTTCCTGCACCGGCAGGCTTTGCAATTTGGGCGGCTGCGGATAGGGCTTGCCGGTGACCAGCGACCAGGAGGTGTTTTTCGGCACCGAATCGGGCCAGACCTGATTTGGATTTTTAAAGTCAAACGCGGCCCGCATATCGCCCAACACCGCGCGACGCCAGGGCGAAATCAGGCGGCATGTCACGTCTTCGCGTTTTTTGCCCAAGCCCTGCACCAGCCATTCTTCCAAAAAGCGCAGCTTCGAGGTGTGGTCCATCAATTGTGAACAGACCCGGCCGCCGCGCGTCCAGGGCGAGATGATCAGCATCGGCACACGCGGCCCGAGGCCGGTCGGCACGCCGTTGATCGCCTCCCATTGGCCGACATGGGGCAGCGTGGTTTTGCCCATTTCCGCATGCAGCGGGGCCAGATGCGAAGGCATATGGTCAAAAAAGCCGTCATTTTCATCATAGCTCAGTAAAAAAACCGTCTTTGACCATACCGCCGGATTGGCCACTAAGGCCGCCAACAGGCGCGCCGTCAGGTTTTCGCCGGCATTCGGCGAATTCGGCGAATGCTCGGTGTAATCATTTGGCGCACAAATCCAGGAAACCTGGGGCAGGGCATTGTTTTTGACATCATTGGCGAATTGCGCCACCAGCCAATCGGCGCGCGTGCCGACTGAATTCGCCTCATTCGAGCCTGGCGCCAGCTGCCGGCCTTTTTGATATAAGGGCGAATCACTTGATAAGCGTGAACCATCCGGATTGATGCGGAATTGTTTGAAATACGCCAGATAATTATCGCCATAATTATCCCATTCCTGATACACCTTCCAACTGACTTGATTGGCTTCCAGCACTTCAGCATAGGTTTGCCAATTCGGCGCGGCTTTGGTGATTTCAGCTGAAATATTATCTTTAGCCGGATCATTATTATAATAACCGGCGGCATTGATATTATATAAGCCGCCAGGAAAGCCCAGCATATTTTGACATGTACCGCTCAAGGAATATAAACGATTGGGATCAGTGGCGCCGAAAATCGAGCAGTGATATTCATCGCAAATCGTAAAAGCATCTGCCAGCGCATAATAAAAGGGAATATCTTCGCGGTTAAAATACCCCATCGCCTGCGCGCTTTTGCGCTTGACCCAGGCGTCCCAGCCCTGCCATTCCGTCTGATTGCCTTTCCAGGAATGGTTGGTGCCAAGCGAAAGCGCGCTGGTGTTTTTCGCGTCAAAATGGAAAGGCAATACATGGCCGCCTTTGCCATCCGGTTGATACCACACCGGCGCCCCGCCCGGCAGACGGATGGCGCGCGGATCATGAAAACCGCGCACCCCCGGCAGGCAGCCGAAATAATGGTCAAAGGCGCGGTTTTCCTGCATAAAAATCACCACATGGCCAATATCGGCCAGCGTGCCGCTTTGATGATGTGCGGGGATTGCCAGGGCTTGTTTAATCAAATCCGGAAACAGATTTGATGCCGCCAACGCACCGGCGCCGGCCAGAAAGCCGCGCCGCCCGGATGTTTTATTGTCTTGCATATGCGCTCCCGATGTGTGAAAAGCAGAAATCATATGCCCGGGGTGTGACAATATTATGTCTGCATGCCCGATAAAATCATTTCAAAGCCGCTCTGTTTAAAAATAATTTATATCGTGCTGTTTTCGTCGATAACCATGGGGTTTTATGCATAATAGCAGAAATAAAGCGCCGCTTCAGCTGGATTCAAGCCAAAACTGCAGGCTGGCTTGCGCGCAGCGATAAACAAGATCGACAGCTGTTGTGCCATATTCTTGAAACAGGCAGAAAATCAATACAGATACTGAAGTTCGGCATTCATAAGGATGGACGAAGCAGATTCCGTTCGCCCTGAGCCTGTCGAAGGGTATGGTTGATGATGGTTCGACAGGCTCAGCACGAACGGCAAAACCCAAACCGTGCTTCGACAAGCTTCGCACAATCAAGCTGCAACCCGCTTGGCATATCAGACCGGATTGTTAGCGCAGTGGCTCATTAGGTACTACAGATAAAAACCCAGCGTCTGCACATTTTGCATGACGCGGCATACTGCACGCGCGCGTTGCGGGCGCCCCGGAGGCTGCTGCGAATCCGGCTTTACCTTGCAGCTGACGGCATGCTAAATTGGCAAGTATGGACATCACACCTTGGCGGGCGGCGCCTCTGATGTCCTGTGCCGGGAGCGAAGATGGACTTATATGCAAGCAAGCAAAGGGTGCAGGAATTGCACACCATGCTTGCCAATAACGGAGAGGGGACGCCGGTTTCGCCCCGCGATTTTGCGCTGTGGCAGGAATTGGCCTGGGCCTTGCGCGAGCGTGACCCGCAGCGCGCCTTGCAGATCCAAAAGCGCTTGCATGTGCCAGACTTGCTGCAGCAAGTCTCAACCGCCTTGCAAGTCCGTCATTGGCTCACCCAATCCTGTTTGCACTGTCTGGACGCACAAGTGCCGGCGGCGCTTTCCGCATTGCAGCAGGCGCGCGAATTGTTAGCGCACGCGCCGGATTTGCTGCTGGCGGGCGATTTGGCGTTTTGCCACGCATCCATCTTGCAAGAGCTTTCCCGCGCCGAGCAGCGCGATCAGGCGTTTGCCGACGCCGCCGCCGCCTGGCAAGAGGCCGGCGACGGACTGCGCGCCGCCGTGGCGCGCGCCAAAACCTTGCATTTCAACGCTTTCCTTGATCAACGCCAGACGCGCGAACGCGCCTTGCAGGAATCCGCCAAACCCTGGGCCAGTGATCCCCTGGTGGCGGCCTGGCTGCATAGCGCGCTCGGGATTTTGGCGGTGTATGCAGGTGATCCGGCCAGCGGCATCCGCGATTATTTGCTGGCCTTTAGCGCCGCCAACAACAGCGGCCAGTTGCGCCATGCCATTGTGTCAGTCAGCAATGCCGCCGACGCCTTCGCCACGCTGGGCGATTTGCAAGCATCGCTGGAGTGGGGCGAACAGGCGCTCGAATTGGCGCGCCGCAGCGCAATGGCGGCCATGCAGGGCACTGCCCTGATCCAAGTCGGCAATACTTTGCGGCAATTGGGCCGTTTGCAGGAAGCGGAACGCATGCTGCTGGATGCGCAACACAGCTTGCAACCGGTGGCCGGTTCCCCCACCTGGCAGCTAACCTTGCATTATCTGGGCGAATTGCAGCTGGATCTGGCCAAGCCGGCGCAAGCCCTGATTTACTTCGGCCAGCAGGAAGCGATCTTGGCCAACAGCGGGGCGGCGCCGATGATTATGCGCACCCTGCGCGGGCAAGCCAAAGCCTATTGCGATCTGGGACAGTATGAGCAGGCCATGGAAAAATTGCGCAGTGCGCTGCAGATGGCGCAGCAGCAGCACAGCAGCAATGAAATCATTGATCTGCTTTGCATCAAAGCCGAGCTGTGTCACCGCCATCAGTTAGCGGCGCCGCCCGAGAGCGTTGAGCCGAATGCCCATTTGCATTGGTTAAAACAAGCGCTGCAAGTCGCCGGCACGATTGATGAATTCATTGTTCCTTCCAGCCTGTTCGACACCATCGCCAACGCGTATGCCGAAGCGGCCTGCTTTGATCAAGCCTTCGCCTATGCGCGTGCGGCCGCAGGCGCGCGTGAGCAACAGCATCTGGCTGATGCGAATAACCGCGCCATCGCCATGCAAGTGCGGCTCGACACAGAGCGCGCCAAAGCGGAAGCGCTGCACCACCTGGAACTGGCGCAAACCGAATCACGCCGCGCCGCCGCTTTGCAAGAAGCCTCGCAAACACTGGAAACCCTGGGCAGCATCGGGCGTGAAATCACCGCCTGCTTAGACAGCGCTGCGGTGTTTGCCGCGCTGTACCGGAATGTCAAACAGTTATTGGATGTCACGTCGTTTTGCGTCTATCTCTTGCAACAAGACGGGCAGGGCTTGCATTGTCCCTTTGCGCTGGAAGAAGAAGCGCCGATCAACATCGCTGATGTGCCGCTGGATCATCCGTTTGCCTTGTCGGCGCGCTGCGCACGCGAGCGCCAGGATATTTTCATCAACGCCGACGGCAACGACAATGTGCAATCCAAAATCCCGGATACCCTGGATACGCAAAGCCTCTTATTCACGCCCTTGCTGGTGAATGAACGCTTGCTGGGCGTGTTGTCGATTCAATCGCTGCGCCCGCATGCTTATGCGGAGCGCGAACGTTCGATTTTCCGCACCCTGAGCGCATATGGCGCGATTGCTCTGGACAACGCCAGCGCCTACGCCCTGGCCGAGCGCGAACGGCTGGCCGCCACACTGGCGCGCGAACAGGCCGACCACGCGCTGGCGGAATTGCGTCTGACCCAGGCCAAGCTGGTGCAATCGGAAAAAATGGCGTCTTTAGGCCGTCTGGTGGCGGGCGTGGCGCATGAATTGAATACGCCGCTGGGCAATGGTCTGGTGGCGGCCTCGGCCTTGGAAGAGCAATTGCAACATCTGCAGCAAGCCGTGGCGCAAGGACATATCAGTCTGAGTGAAATGCGTGAAATGTTAAGCGACTTGCAGACCGCCGCCAGCATCATGCACACCAGTCTGGCGCGCGGGGCCAAGCTGGTGCAAACCTTCAAACAATTGGCGGTTGAGCAAAGCGGCGCGCGCCGTCATCGCTTTCAATTGCAGGAAGTGTTGGAGCCGGTGCTGGCCGACTTCAGCGCGCGCCTGCAAGCCTCTCCCTGTCAATTGCGGGTATTGCCTTATCCCGCGTTGCAACTCAACAGTTTTCCCGATGTGCTGGCCGATGTCTTAAAACGCCTGCTGGAAAATGCGATTCAACACGCCTTCCATGGCCGCAGCCAGGGACAGATTACGCTCCACTGCAAACAGGGCAGCCATACCGGCTTGCGGATTTTGGTGCAAGACGATGGCAATGGCATCGCCGCCGCCGATCTGGGCAAGGTGTTTGATCCTTTTTTCACCACCCAATTCGGCCAGGGCAGCTCGGGCCTGGGCCTGCACATTGCGCACAATGCCGTGACCCAGGTTTTAGGCGGCAGCCTGACTGTGTTTTCCACCCCGGGCCGGGGCAGTGAGTTTGAACTCGACTTGCCGCTGGTGGCGCCTTATAACGACCGCCTGGATTAAGCGCCCAAGCGCGCGCCGGCAGCGGCAAGCGCAGCCTTATTTCACCTTCACCCGCCCGCGCATTCCGGCTTCAAAATGTCCCGCAATCAGGCAGGCGAAATCGAGCGTGCCGCTTTTGCCAAAGCGCCAAATGATTTCGCCGCTGGCGCCGCCGGCCAGACTCAGCATATTCGGCTCTTCGTGCTGCATATCCGGCTGTTGGCGCATCATCTCGGCATGGGCTTGCAATTCCGCCATCTGGCCCAGCACAAATTCATGCCGCAATTGACCGGCGTTGCGCACTTGCAAACGCAAGGTTTCGCCGGCGCGCACTTCGATTTTGTCCGGCGCAAAGCGCATTTTGTCATCCATCACAATCTGCACTGTGCGCTTGACATCTTTGGCGGCGCCGGGCGCGCCTATGCTTGACATCTGCGCATGCGCCCCATGCTGAGTGTGCGAGGCGTGGTGCTGATGGGAATGATTGCCGCCGGCTTGCGCCATATTGCTCAAGGCGCAAAGCGCAATCGCGCTGATAAGAAATTTGTTCATAGCTCACCTGTTTTACCGATTCATTTTTTGGCGCGGGCAGTTTCGCACCCGCCACGCGCCGCACAATACAAGCCCTTAATGCTGATGGCCGCCGCCTTTTTTGCCCGGTTTTACGGCGCGCAATTCGAGCGCGCCGGGGGTGTTGGCCGGGGCCGCTTTGTGCGCCGGCGGCGCCTCGCCCATCCATTCATGCGCCACCGTGCCCGGCGGGTGTTGGTACCAGCCGGGGTCGCTGTAATCGCCGGCTTTTTGCTCTTTGCGCACCTTCAGCACCGTGAACATGCCGCCCATTTCCAGGGAGCCAAACGGGCCTTCGCCCATCATCATCGGCAGGGTGTTGTCCGGCAGCGGCATTTTCATACTGCCCATATCGCCCATGCCGCGCTCACCCATGGCCATATAGTCGGGCAACAGGCGCTGGATTTTTTGCGTCAAATCAGCCTGCGCCACGCCGATGCCGGTTGGCACATCGTGCCCCATCGCATTCATGGTGTGATGGCTTTTATGGCAATGCAAAGCCCAGTCGCCAACTTCATCGGCGATAAAATCAAGCTGGCGCATCTGTCCTACCGCAATATCGGCGGTGATTTCATACCAGCGCGCGCTTTTCGGCGTCGGCCCGCCGTCGGTGCCGGTGATCATGAATTCATGCCCGTGCAAATGAATCGGGTGATTGGTCATGGTCAGATTGCCGATGCGGATGCGCACCCGCTCATGCTGACGCGCCACCAGCGGCGCAATGCCGGGGAAGACGCGCGAATTCCAGCACCACAGATTAAAGTCGAGCATGGTCATGATCTTCGGCGTTTTCGCGCCCGGCTCAATATCAAAGGCGTTCAGCAAAAAGCAGTAATCGCGCTGCACTTCGTCAATCAAGGGGTGTTTTTGCCTGGGATGCGTGACCCACATGCCCATCATGCCCATTGCCAATTGCGTCATTTCATCGGCGTGCGGATGGTACATAAAGGTGCCCGGGCGGCGCGCGGTGAATTCATAGACAAAGGTTTTGCCCGGCGCGATCGACTTTTGCGTCAAACCGGAAACACCGTCCATGCCGCAAGGCAGGCGCTGGCCATGCCAGTGCACGCTGGTGGCTTCGGGCAAGCGGTTGGTGACGAAGATGCGCACCTTATCGCCTTCCACCACTTCAATCGTCGGCCCCGGACTTTGTCCGTTATAGCCCCACAGATGGGCCACCATGCCAGGCCCCAGTTCGCGCAACACCGGTTCGGCCACCAGATGAAATTCTTTCACGCCCTGATTCATGCGCCAGGGCAAAGTCCAGCCATTGAGCGTCACCACCGGGTTATAGGGACGGCCATTGGGCGGCGTCAGCGGCGGCTGGGTGTCCGGCTTATCCTGGCTGACCAATTCCGGCAAGCCTGCCATCGCCGCCGGCGCCACCGCCGCACTGGCCAGGGCGCCGCCGGCAATCCCGGCTTTGCCGGCCAGCTTGAAAAATTCACGTCGTTTATTGTTGTCCATGCTCCACCTCATTCCGTCGCAATGCCTTGCGCCGCATCCGCTGCGCCCAGCAGGCTTTGTTGCAGATGTGCGTCCTGTTGCCAAAATTGTTGTTGCGCCTTTAAGGCTTCGCGCACCGCGCCGGCCTGTTCGCGCGCTTGCGCCATCAAATCAAACACCCCGGTCAACATGCCGTTGTAGCGCAATTGCTCTTGCTGCAAGATGCGCTGCTGCAGCGGCAGGATTTCGCTCTGCTGTAAATGAGCCAATTGCCAGGCGCTGCGATAGGCGGCATAAGCTTGCTGCAACTGGTGTTGCGCGCCGCGCTGCTGCGCTTCCATCTGCAGCAATGCGGCGCGCGCCTGTGCGCTCAGTTCCTGGCGCGCTAAAGCGCCGGCGTCAAACAGCGGCAGGCGCAGATGTAATTCAAAGCCTTTTTTCTTGCCGCCATCTTCCTGGCTGTTGCGCAGCAGACTGCCTTCCAATTCCAGTCCGGCCAGCGCGCTGTTGCTGGATGTTGCGGCTTGCAACTCAGCTTTGGCGATCAGCAAGCCCAGGTGCAGGCCGCTGGCGGCTTGCGCCACTTCGTCGGCGCTGCGCGGCGTCTTGGGTAAGTCGGGCAGGCGCTCCGGCAGTTTCAAGCTGGCCGCCTGCGCCGGCGTCAAGCCAAGCAGGCGCAGCAGTTGGGCGCGGCTGTGTTCTGCCTGCCATTGCGCTTGCTGCGCCTGTTGCGCGGCTTCGGCGTAAAACAAATGTTCGCGCGCGCGCTGCAATTCAGAAAAATTGCCGGCGGCTTGCATGCGGCGCGCCAATTCCGCCCCGGCCTGGGCGAATTCGAGCACGTCTTGCGCATAGCGGCTTTGCTGTTCCGCCGCTACCGCCTGCACCCAGCTTTGCCGGATCTCGCCGATGCGGCTGGCGATTTGCGCCGCCAATTGCAATTGATTGCGGTATTGCCGCTGCGCCTGCGCTTGCCGGCGCGCCGGCCATTGCAGCAATTCAAACAGACTTAGGCTGATGCTGCGGCCGATTTCCAGACCGTCGGCGCTGCGCATGCGTTCAAAACCCAGGCCGGGGGAAAAAGGCAAGCCGGCTTGCGCATACTGCGCTTGCGCCGCTGTGGCCTGGGCCAACATGGCGTGCAAGGCCGGATCGCCCAGCAGGGCTAAGCGCACCGCCTGTTCCTGGCTCACAGGCTGGGACAGGATTTGCTTGATGTCGGCGGAATCCGGGGCATGCATGGCGGCGGGAATTTGCTTGAATTCGGCCACATTCATGCCTTGCAATGCTTGCTGCGGATTGGGCGCGCTGGCGCAACCGCTTAAGGCGGCGATGGCCAGCAGGCCGGCGGATAAGAGACGCGGGCGCCTCATGGCTGGCTCCCGTGATGGTGCTGATGCTGGTGGCCGGCATGGGGCGCGGGGGCCGGTTTTTTATCGTCCTTATTGTGTTCGGGCGCATGCTGCGCGGCTTGCGCTTGATGGTGCTGATGATGATGCTGATGGTGCTGATGCCCCATTGCGCCGCTGTTTTCAGATGGCATCAAAGCCAGGTTTGCGGCGCGCCAATTTTGCGGCGCCGCTTCGGCAAATGCCTGGTAGGTCTGGATCGCACTGTGCCAATGCAGGGTGAAGGATGGCTTGGCAGGGCTGGCGCTTTGCGCGCTGACCGTATGCGGCAGCAAGGCAAGCAGGCTGATAATCGCAAACAGGGTGAGCTGTCTGCTGTGAGATAGTGTGTGCATGGTGTCACCTCTATATTAAAACGGTGCAAATTCATTCGCGTTGATGGCGCGAGTGACGGTTGTGCTTGGCTCTGGCGCCTTTGTCGTTCAAGCGGTGTAGGACGCCGGGTATGCGCTTCGCTTCAGCCAGCCTTTATTCGTGGCCGGATCAACAGAGATTCGTTGCCGGGGCAAGCGATATCCATGCCGGCTCAAGCGAGATGCGGGGCCGGTTTGCGGCGCTCAGGCTCTGGGGGGAGGGGAGATTTGTTCGGGGGCGAAATCGCTGTAGGCGTCACAGCAATCCAGGGGCGCATTGTGCGCGGGCGGCAGCGGCAGGGCGCTGTGCGATAAGGGTAAAACAGCGGGCAGGCAAACACTGCAATTTTCACAGGCGCCTGACTTGCCAAATGGCTTGGCTGGCGCCGGCTCGGCGTCATCAGCCTGGGCAAGCGCCGACATACCGGCGCAATGCGCTGCATCCTGGCTTACTTGCGCCATGCCGCTTTGCATGCCATGGCAAAACGGCATGCTGAGCGCGGCCAAGGCTTGCAAGGGCAAGGCCAGCATCAAGCAGCACAATAGCAAGACGCGCCAGAGCGGCAGCGCGGCGGCTTGATTGCTGTGTGCATACTGGTTTGGCATTGCTTGCATATGGGAAAGATCAAGATAGTTGCATGATAGCAGGAAAATTGAGCTGCTAAAGCGCCGCCGCAATGGCCTCGCCAATTCAGGCTGCAGGCTCCTCAGTGCACAGCCAGCGATTGCGCGTTTTCACGCGCGCCCCGAGGCGGGTGAGCAAATGCATCAAGCCCAGATAATTGCGGTCAAAATACATCAGATCATTATCAAATTCTGACAAATACGCCATCATCACTTCGGCGGCTTCGCGATTGGTTGCGGGGTAGGGCGCTTTTTGCGAAAAATCAAAAAAACCATCCGCATCGGCATGAATAAAGGCTTGCGCCTGCCAGGCTTGAATCGGGGCTAACAGCGGCTGGATTTTTTCGCAATAGCTGGCGCAATCCAGCCGGCTTTGCACCAGCCCCAGGCTGCAATAGGCGGCATACAATTGTTCCGCCCAGCTGCGCTGTTGCGCCGCATCGCTGCACGCCTGCAGGCGTAAAAACAGTTTCCAGGTATGGCGCAGGCGCAATAAAAAGTCCGGCTGCAAACTGCGCGTGCAGCCAAAATCCAGCACGCCCAAGCGCCCATCCGGCAAGATCAGGAAATTGCCCGGATGCGGATCAGCGTGCACCCGTCCCAATTCAAAGGTGGAATACAAAAACCAGTCAAACAGCAATTGCCCCACGGCATCGCGCGCGCTTTGCGGCGGATCGCCATCCAGCCATTCCTGCAGATGCTGTCCCTGCAAATATTCCATGCACAACACCGTGCGGCTGGAAAATTGCGGCACCAGGCGCGGCAGCACAATTCCGGGCAGGCGCACATGGGCGGCAAACCATTCCAGCTGCGCGGCTTCATGCTGGTAGTCGATTTCCTCATTCAATTTGAGTTCGATTTCACGCATGACCTGATTCATCACCTCCGGCTGCGGCAACAGGCTGACATGACGGCCAAAGGTTTGCAGCAAACCGTGCAACATCGCGATATCGCTTGCAATTGAGGCCGCGATGCCGGGATATTGCAGCTTCAAGGCGACTTCGCGCCCATCGTGCAGGCGCGCGCGGTGCACCTGTCCCAGGCTGGCGGCGGCGCAGGCTTGCGCCTCAAACGCGGCAAATAAATCCTGCGGCGCACGGCCAAATTCGCGCATAAACAATTTGTGCACCAGGGCGCGGTTGAGCGGCGTGACCTGATAACAAGCCTTGGCCAGTTGCGCGCGGATCGATTCCGGCAACAAACCGGCTTCCATCGACAGCATTTGCGACACTTTCAGCGCAGTGCCTTTGAGCTGGTTCAAGGCGCTGAATAAGATCCGTCCCAATTCAGCTTCATGTTCCTGCTGCGCCTGTTCTTTATGCTCTTCACTGCGCGTGATCTGGCGCGCTTTATGTCCCAATTGCCGCATACCTGCGCGGGTGATGGCGAGCGCGCCGATGGCGCTGCGCTGCAGCCGGGCGGTAGGTGGCGCAGTTTCAGACTTTTTCGCCATCTCAGCCTCCCAGGCTGCGCTTGGCCAGCTTTAACACATCAAACAGGCCTGAACCTGAGCGCAGCACACGCGCTAATTGATTACGCAAGATGAAGCTGCCAAGTTCTGTCACTTTATTAATCAAACCGCTGGCCAGCAGCAAGACCAGAATTTCCAGCGTCAATTCGGTCAGCTGGGTGGTGTCGGCATATTCATCCGATTTGTCATTGAGCCAATACACCACCAGCAGCAAGAGGTAATCCATAAACAGCGTGCCAATCAGGGGTTTGAAGGCGCACTCTGCAATTTCACCCGCATCCTGAGCTTGCTGCAAAAATGCAATCACCGTCTGCTTTATGTGCGCCTGTCCCGGAATCTGGTCGCGCATCAAGAGCAAGGGGGAAGCGGCGAAGACGCGGCGGCAGACTTCGATGAAGGGTTTTTCCTGCTCCAGCTGCCAGAAAATCGCATCCAGCAGGCGTTGCAGGCGCTCTTGCAAGCTGAAGCTGTCAAAATCCGGGGTTTCCAGCGTTTCCTTGAGCGCGATCTGGCTCACATCTTCAAAATAGCCGAGCAATAATTGCTCTTTGCTGGGAAAATATTTGTACAAGGTGGCGTCGCCCACGCCAGCCGCACGCGCCACATCTTTCATGGTTGCGCCCTCATAGCCATCGGCGGTGAAGCAATCAATCGCGGCGCGTAAAATCTTTTGCCGGGTCTTTTCCTGTTGCGATTTGCTGGTTTTCATGGCGTCCTTATCTTGGCTTAATTGAGTTTGCTATGCTTTAGATTTATATTTCAGCTCGCTAATGCATAGCATTCTACGATAAAAGCAAAAATTTTGCCTGCCTCTGTGCGCTCGCCGGCACATCCGCGTGCTGCATTGCAAGGTGCATATGGCCGCGTTTGCCCCTACAATGCATTGCCTGACAGCAAGTTTGCGCACAGTCCGCCAGCCGTTTTTCTTTGTTTTCCAGCAATCCAGCAGGGAGGTTTTGTCTATGAGCCGCAGCTATCGCCACACGCCGATTTTTCCCTTGACCAATAGCGACAGCGAACGGGACGATAAGCAGCGCTGGCACCGGCGCTGGCGGCGCAATCAGCGCACCCGTTTAGCGGATGCGGTAAACCATCAAGCCCCGGCAGAAAAACTGGAAGCCATCAGCCCGCTGCCGCAACAGGCTTACAGCAATGTCTGGCTGATGGATAAAGATGGCCGCAATTGGTGGACCGCACAAAGCCGCGCCGGCTTCGCCATGCGCCACGCGCTGCGCGGGCAGAGTGTGGAAGAGCAGAATGCTTTGCGTTTGCGCAGTTTGCGGCGTTTGATGGGGAAGTGACTGAAGTCTCCCGGGCAGGGGAATCCGCCCGGGGCCGCGCCTTGGATTAACAAGGCATTAATTCATGGCCGCATTGATTTTGGCAAGCGAAAAAAACAATTGGCAATCGAGCAGTGCGCCATCCGGATGCAAGCGCAATTTTTCGATATTGCGCAGTTTCAGGCGATAACCCTGTTCTTCAAAGATTTTTCCCAATTCGGAAAAAACGTTTTCACGGTTGGCGATTTCAAGCAACAATTTCTCCAGCGCCAGGTTTGCTTGCGCTTTTGGCGTTGAGATACGGCGCTGCCATTCTTGATCTGCGGACAGCGCTTGTTGCCAGGATTGTCGAAAATCCGGCATCTCTTCAAGGCGTCCCACTGACAACACACGCATATCCGACAACAGGCGCGGCGGCAGTTTTTCCTGCTTGTGCGCCTTTGATTCTGTGATTTCGGATGCTTGCGCCAGCGCTTGAACTGTTCCAGTCTGCATGACGGTCAATAATTCTCTGCGCATGAGTTGCAAATTTTCGGATGTCGCCGCCTCCGACTTGCATGCGCGCATCTCGCGCACAGAAAAAGCAGGCCCTTGCGATGTGCGCACAATCCAAATCAGGGAGCAATCACCATTCCGTGCGGCATACTGCGTTTGCCCATATGCCGGTTCATCGCGCGTGGCCACTTGAATATTGGCGTTGGCGGCCATGCTGTCAATACTTAACAGTAAAGCGCAGAAAAATGTCGTGCAAAGAAGTTTCATATTATCTCATTGGCCAAAACCAGATTTCCTCGGCATCCCAATAGCAATCCAAACGGCATTCTAAAACACTCCAAAAATACAAGAACTCCCCATATTTGATGAGATCTATATGCCCACCTGGCTGCCCATCAACCATGTATCCAGGAATCTTGAAAAAAGAAATGATACCTTTTTTGTCTTTTAAAATGCCATCTTTATTTTTGGCGTTTATTTTTACAGGCTCGCCTAAAAATTTTTCTGATTTCAGCTTTAAAGACAATGCTTTTTGACCAGGCTCAATGAGTAAATTTTTAATGCCTAAACCGTCTTTTTTGACTTTTACGCGCCCAGGAACGTGCACACCTGAGCGCAACAAGCTGATATGAACCCGCACGGCGCATGTGTTCCGCCACTCAGGCTTATGGATCAAGTCATCCCATCCAAGCTCTTTGTAGAGAGTTTCAAAGGGGTAATCTTCATCACTCGGGTAGTTTTTCCATAGATCAGAAAAGCTGCATGCAATTGGCATTCTTCGTCCCTCATTAATTAAAGTGCCAGTCTATCAGAACTGATTTTCACACAAACCAGGCAGAAACAAACTGCAACACAATTCCGTATGGAAATTTCATGATTCTATTGCTGCCCATTCGTGTTGTTTATGGGAAATTGTTTAGATAAAGACATTGAGTAGAGTGAGCAAGAATAGTATTTCATTGGCCTCATCCCTGTAAATCAGACAAAGAATCAGATCTGAGTGTCATGTCACCACAAACAATACATGACTTTATATCCCAACGAGATTAGCGATATTCTGCTGCACCAAATTTCACGTTTAAAAAATTCGTATCTATTCAGCCACTGCGGTAACTGTTCAGCCTTCATAAGGATGGGCGAAGCAGATTCCGTTCGCCCTGAGCCTGTCGAAGGGCATGGTTGGTCATGGTTCGACAAGCTCACCACGAACGGTAAAACCGTGGTTCGACAAGCTCGGCACAATGAGGCTGCAACCCGCTTGGTATATAAACTGACTTGTTAGCGCAGTGGCTGAATAGATACTCACTGCGCTAACAAGTATGCCTCCACAGTCCTCAGATTCAGCCATCCACCCCGTAGTAGGGGTGATAATCCGCCAGATCCAGGTGTTTCACAACCAGGCCATTTTCAATCTGCAGCACATTCACAAAAGGCATGATGACGCGCTGGACGCCTTGCGGGGTCGGATAAGTCCAGTCCAGCATCCCTTCAAAAATGGCGAAGTGGCCGGAATACAGTTTGCGTGTGGGCAGGAATTTAAGCGTCAAGCCGGCGTAACTTGTGCGGAAATAACGCAAAATCGCCTCCTTGCCTGTGACGTCAACCCGGCCAAACACCAGTCGTGCGGTGGGATCGGAAAAATTGGCGGTTTCGCCCAGCAGCGTGCCCAATTTATCCCAATCCATTTTCATATAGGCATTGAAATAGGCTTCGCCGATCTGCTTGCTTTGCTCTGACTGGGCAAAATATGCGCGCGCCGCATCGCTATTGCTGCCGTCCGGTGCTTGCGCAGCGGTTTGCGCATAGCCGGTTTGCGCTGACATCAGCAGAGCAAGCAAACAGGCGCTCAGCAAGCGCGGCAAAGCAGCGCTGATAGGGTGTGATAAAAACATCTACTTTCTCCTGGTTAAGTGGCAGTGATGGAGCAACTGACACGCTGTCAGCTGCAGGCCAATTATCTGCAGCACTGTGGGCTGCTGGAAGAAAGAAGGGATGAGGCAGGTGAATTGTGTGATCAACTCATTCTCACATAGCAAAACGCAGACTTGCAGGCAGATTTCCGGCATGTGAACCTGGTCATGCATGCGCGCAGGCTGAGGTCACGCCGGCAGTGAGGCAATTGCGCTATGATGTCGCGGCTGCATGACTGCCAGGACGGCGGCGCATCAAGTCACAACCGGCGCAAAACATGAGGGAAAAACATGCTCCAGTGGGCAAATTTCAAAAATTTCACCTGTCTCCCAAACGAACAATGGCAATTTGGCGCGGGCATCAACATCATTGTGGGCGAAAACGGTGTTGAAGTGGAAAAAGCAAGCCGCTTGCATCCGATTGCTATTGAGCCGGATAAATTACAAGATCAATTAAGACGACGCCTGAAAGCTCTTGATCCACATGCCTTGGTCTTGTCCACTCAAGCAGAAGACAAGCGGGCGCCATGGCAGCTTGCGCGTACGCAATAGCACGGCAATTTACCGCCACTCCCCCAGCGCCGCATCCACCGCTTTGCGCACACTGCCGCTCTGCACAAATGCTGTGGCAATCGCAATATCCTCATGAAACCAGCGGTCGCCATCCAGGCAGGGCGCGATTTCGCTGCGGATTTGCTGATATGCCGCTTGTGAACCGGCCCCCAGCACAAAATCCGCCAGATGCTGTTCTGTCATGCTCAAGCCTTGTGCGGCAAACAGCATTTCCACGCCGACGATGGTTTGCACGTTTTGCAAAATCAATTGCGCTTTGCGCGCGCACCAGGTTGAGTTTGACACATGGTCTTCGCTATTGCCCTTGGCCGGCACGCTGTCCACGCTGCCAGGGGTGGCCAGGGTGCGGTTTTCCATCACCAGACTGCTCATGGAGCAGGCCACGACGGGATAGCCGGTATTCACGCCGCGCTGGCCACTCATTAAATTGCGCGGCAAGCCCCAGGACAGGGTCGGGTCGATCAAGCGCGCAATGCGGCGCTCACAGATGCTGCCCAGATCCGCCAGGCTGATGGCTAATAAATCCATGGCTTGCGCCAGATATTGGCCGTGGAAATTGCCGCCGGAAATGATTTCAAAACCGCCGCCGTCTTTATTGAAAATCAAGGGATTATCTGTCGCTGAATTGCATTCTGTTTGCAAAATTTGTTCGATATACGCCAGCGCGTCAAATATCGGCCCATACACTTGCGGCGCACAGCGCAGCGAATACACATCCTGGATGCGCGGCGTATACGGCAGGTCGCTGCGGCGCAATTCTTCCGGCAACTGCACCGCGCGCGCAGCGTGGCTGCAGCGGGTGCTGCCGTCCAGCAGGCGGCGCACGATGGCGGCGCAGCGCACTTGACCGGCGTGCGGGCGGGCTGCGTGGATGCGCGCATCAAAGGCCGAGAGTTCGGCGCGCATCGCTTCCAGACTTAAACTCAGGCTGATGCAGGCGTCATGCAAGAGGTTGCGCGCATCGTGTGCGGTGAGCACGGCTTGCGCCAGTGAAACGGTGCAGCCATTGATCAAGGCCGAAGCGTCTTTCGCCTTCAGTTCAAATTCCACCGGACTTAAGCCGGCGGCGGCGATTGCTTGCGGGGCCGGCATGATCTGGCCCTGATAGCGCACTTGCACTTGCGCATAGCCGCACAAAGCCCCGGCCAGATAGGACAGCGGGGCCAAGTCGCCAGACGCGCCGACTGAGCCTTTTTGCGGCATCAGCGGATGAATGCCGGCGTTTAAAAAGTCCAGCAGACGTTGTAACACTTCGACGCGCGGCGCGGAATAATTGCTGGCGAAGGCGTTCGCGCGCAAGAGCATGGTGGCGCGGCAAACCTCATCGGAAAACGGCTCGCCCAGTCCAGCGGCGTGGGCGTGGATCAAGCGGCGTTGAAATTCTTCGATTTGCGCCACTGGAATCCGCGTGTCTTTCAATAAGCCGACCCCGGTGTTAAAGCTGTACATCATGGGCGCTTCATCATGCATCCAATTGTCTTCGATGAAGGCGCGGCTTTGCTGCAAATTGGCGCGTGCACCGGCGCACAGCTCGACCCGCAATTCAGGATCGCGCGCCACTGCGCACACTTCGTCCATGCTCAGGCTGAAGCCGTCAATCAATAATGTTGCTTTGCTCATGCTGTCCTCATGGTTTTGCTGTTACGGTGGCGCCTTGCGCAAACCAGCTTTGCACCAGGGCGCGTTCCTGTTCTGTCATTTGCGTCAAATTCGCCAGCGGCATGGCGCGTGTTTGCACCTGGCTGGCGATGCGTGCGGCATGTTGCGCAATCGCTTGCGGGGATTCTAAACTGATGCCGGCGGGGGCCTGGGCAAAACCGGGCTGGCTGGGTTTGTCTGCATGGCAGGAGACGCAGCGCGCTTGCAAAATCGTTTGCACCTGGGCAAAGCTGACCTGCTGCGCGCCGGCCTGGGGTTTGGCCGGGGCCGCCAGCCAGGCCAGCAGGCCCAGCAAGACCAGCCCGGCCAAGGGCCAGGCCCACACAGTTTGCCCCTTGTGGCGCAAATTGAAAAAATGCCGGATCAAGACCCCGGCGGCCATCACCAGGGCAAGCGCGATCCAGTTATTGCGCCCCTGCCACAAGAGCGGATAGTGATTGGAGATCATGATCAAGAGCAGCGGCAGGGTGAAGTAGTTATTGTGCACGCTGCGCTGTTTGCCGCGTATGCCGTAAATCGGGTCCGGACTTTGCCGCGCCGAGAGCGCCGCCACCAGCTTTTTTTGCCCCGGAATAATCACCATCAAAACATTGCCTGCCATGATGGTGCCGATCATCGCGCCGACGTGCAAGAAAGCGGCGCGCGCTGACAAAAATTGCGCCAGGCCCCAACCGGCGGCGATCAACAGCAGCCAGACGGTGACGCCGAACAGGGCTTGCTTCTCCACCAGTCTGGTGCGGCACAACCCGTCATACACCGCCCAGGCCAAGACCAGTGCGCCCAGGCCAATCCCGATTCCCTGCAGGGGACTGAGATCGGCCACTGCTTTATCTAACAGCATCGTGTCAGCGTGGGCGTAATAGGCCACGCACATTAAGGCCATGCCGGAGAGCCAGGTGGCGTAGGCTTCCCATTTAAACCAGTGCAATTCTTGCGGCAATTCGGGCGGGGAAACCAGATATTTTTGCGGATTGTAAAAACCGCCGCCGTGCACCGCCCATAAATGCCCGGAGACGCCCTTGGCCGCCAGATCCGAGCCTGGCGCCGGCGGGCGCAGAGAGTTATCCAGCCAGACAAAATAAAACGAGGCGCCGATCCAGGCGATGCCGGTGATCAAATGCAGCCAGCGCAAGAGCAAATTCGCCCAATCCAGAAAATAAGGGGTAAGACTGATATCCATAGCGTGCTTTTTTTCGTCAGCTTGTGTGCCAAAGGTGGCGGGAACTCAGTGCGAGCAGCGGGACTGCGATCAGACCCGCACATATTGACATGCGGCGCAGGCTTTGTGCGTGTTGTGCGCATTTGTATGCTTTTGCAATGCAACATCCTTCACCTTGGCAGGCGCTGCGCTTACGCAAACTTACACTCTTGAAACTGCACAAAGCCGCTGTTTCTCATCAAAATTCAAGTATATTTGTCATAGTCACAGGCTCATACCATGAAAACATGTCCACTTTGCCCGATCATCTTGATATTCACTTGATACGCATACTGTATTTGCTGCTATGCGAAAAAAATGTCTCGCGCGTGGCCTTGAAGCTGAATCAGCCGCAACCATCGATCTCAGCTTCCTTGCGCAAGCTGCGGGAATTGACGGGTGACCCGATTCTGGTGCGCGGCGCGCGCGGCATGGTGCCCACCCAGCACGGACAAAGCCTGCTGGAGCCGGCCAAGCGCATCCTGGAAGAGACGGAGCGCTTATTCGAGCGCAAAAATCCCTTTATTCCCAATGAAGAGGCACGGATTTTCCGCATCGCCGCGCCGGATTATCTGGATTGCCAGTTTTTGCCGAATGTGGTGGCGGCGATGCGGCGCGAATCGCCGAAAAGCCGCCTGGAAATCCACAGCCTGGGGCCGGAAGTCGATTATGTCCGCCTTTTGTCCGACGGCAATCTGGATCTGGTGATTGCGAATTGGGAAGAGTTGCCACAGCATTTGCATGTTTCCAAGCTGTTTGAAGATCCGGTGGTGTGCGTGATGCGCGCCGATGCGCCGTATGCGCGCCGCACCGCAGCCGATCAGATGACGGTGGAAGATTATCTGCGCCTGCCGCATGTGGCGCCAACGCAAATGCTGCCAGGCTATCAGGGGGTGATTGAATCCTGCCTGGAAAGCATGGAAATGAGCCGCAATGTGATGGTGGAATCCGCATATTTCGGCTTGATTCCGTATATGTTGACGCAAACTGACCTGGTGTTGACCACTGGCAGCCAGTTTGTGCGGCATTATGAAAAAATTCTGCCGCTCAAGGTGTTTCAGGCGCCGATACAATTCCCGCCGATGCAATTTTTCCAGCTCTGGCATGAGCGGGTGCATCATGCGCCGGAACATAAATGGTTGCGCGACCAGGTCAGCGCGGCGGCGCGCGCTTTATTGCAAGGCTGAGGCATACGCAGCAGCGCAAAGCGCTGGCGGCGTCGGCCGGCAGCATGATGCGGCAGTGGTCAACAGATTAGGCGGGCAGGGCACAGGAGGGGGAGATGCAAACCGGAATGGAAGAAATCAACCGTTTGACGCTGGCTGAATTTGTCGCCCGCTTTGGCGCTATTTATGAACATTCGCCCTGGGTTGCCGAAGCCGCATTTGTGGCGCAACCTTTCGCCAGTCTGGCGGCCTTGAAACTGGCGCTGGCGCGCGCGGTGGAGGCGGCGGATGAAGGCAGAAAGCGCGATTTGCTCAACGCCCATCCGGAACTGGCCGGCAAGCTGGCGATTGCCGGCAAACTGGGGCAGCATTCAAGCGCCGAGCAAGCCGGGGTCGGCCTGCATCTGTGCACGCCGGAAGAATTCACCCGTCTGCATGAACTCAATGAAGCCTATCGCAGCAAATTCGGCTTTCCCTTCATCATCGCCGTCAAGGGCGACCATGGGCTTGGCTTGTCGCGTGCGGACATCATCGCCGATTGCGCGCGCCGCTTGGAAAACGACGCCGAAACCGAATTCGCCGAAAGCCTGTATCAGGTCAAGCGGATTGCTGAAATGCGCCTCGACACCCTGTTTGGCGTCAGCCCAGCCGCCGGGCAAACGATTCTGGCGCGCGCGCAAAGCCTGGCTGCGCATTCCGATGAGCCGGCGCAGCTTAGCGTGAGTTATCTCAGTCCGGCGCACCAAGCCGTGGCGGCGCAACTCATGAGCTGGATGGAGCAGGCCGGCATGCGCGTCTGGCAAGACGCGGTTGGCAATGTGGTGGGCCGTTACGCCAAAGAGGCGCCAGAGGGAAGCGTGCGCAAAACCCTGTTGATCGGCTCGCATTACGATACGGTCAAAAATGGCGGGCGCTACGATGGCCGTCTGGGGATTTTGCTGGGCATCGCCGCCGTGCAAATCTTGCACGAAGAAGGCTGCCATCTGCCCTTTGATATTGAAGTGATAGGTTTTGCCGATGAGGAAGGGGTGCGCTTTCAATCCACTTTCCTGGGCAGCCGCGCGCTGGCCGGCAATTTCAATCCGGCTTTACTGGAAAAGACCGATGCCCAGGGCGTGAGCATGCGCGAAGCCTTGCAACAAGCCGGGTTGGATGCGCAGGAAGTGGTGAATCTGGCGCGCGACCCGGCCCGGCTGGCCGGCTATCTGGAAGCGCATATCGAACAAGGCCCGGTCTTATTACAAGCCGATATGCCGCTGGGGGTGGTGACCTCGATTGCCGGCTGCAGCCGCTTCTTGCTGGAATTGCGCGGCCAGGCCGGCCACGCCGGCACCGCGCCGATGAATATGCGGCGCGACAGCGCGGCGGCGGCGGCGGAAATTGTGCTGGCGGTGGAGCAGATCTGCAGCAGCTATCACGGGCGCGCGGTGGGCACCGTGGGCCAATTGATGGTGGAACAGGGTTCTATCAATGTGGTGCCCGGCAAGACCCGCCTGTCGCTGGATTTACGTTCAGGCGAAGAAAAGATCCGCTACAACCTGGTGCAGCAAGTCTTGAACGCTTGCGACCGCATTTGCAAACGCCGCCGCATCGAATTGGTGTTGCAACCGGTGCTGGATCAGGCCGCCACGCCCTGCAATGCGCAGTTGCAAAATGTCTTGGCGCAGGCGATTGCCGACAGCGGTTTGCCGGTGATGAAGCTGGCCTCAGGCGCCGGCCATGACGCCATGTGCATGGCGCGCATTACCCCGATCGCCATGCTGTTTGTGCGATGCGGCCATGGCGGCGTAAGCCACCATCCGCTCGAATCGATGACCGCGCATGACGCTGAGCTGGCCTTGTCGGTCATGCTGCAGGCCTTGCGCAACTGGCCTGTTGAAATCGCGCAGGAAGAAGGCATGGCGGCCTGATAAAGCCCAAACAGCAGGCTTTTCCCGGCTCAATTCGGCACATCCACAACAGCGCAGTCTTTGCATAATGATCAGGCCTGCCGTTTCATCCAAACGGCGCCCGCATTCATTATGAGAGGACAGCGCCATGCTGAACGAACGCGAAATCGAAAGCTGCTATCTGGGGCAATTCATTCCCGTGCACTACCATCACAATATGCTGATGGACAGAAACCGTATGCAAAACTTCAAGGCGGCCATCGACTACGCAGTCTTTCCCGGCGCCCGCGTACTGGAATTGGGCGGCGGCACCGGCGTGCTGTCCTGGTTTGCCGCGCAAAAGGCGGAAAAAGTCTGGTGCGTTGAATTCAATCCGGACATGGTGGCCGAAGCGCGCCGCTTTTTACCCATGAATGCCAACGGCCACAAGGTTGAAGTGGTGCATGCCGACGCCTTTGAATACCTGCCGCCGGAGCCGGTGGATGTGGTGATTTGCGAGATGATCCACGTCGCCATGCTGCGCGAAAAACAAGTCGATGTGATTGAGGATTTCAAAGCGCGCTACCGTCAACGCTTCCCGCATGCCGGGCTGCCGGTGTTCATTCCCGAAGCCGTCATCATGGCGGTGCAGCCGCTGCAGCAACGCTATGAATTTGAAGGCTTTCATGCGCCGATTATCCAATTCCAGGAAACCGGCTTGCTGGCCACGCAAACACTGGAATTGGGTGACCCGGTGGTCTACAGCCTGCTTGATTTCAGCCAGGATGTGGGGCGCGTGATCCGCTTTGAAGGTCAGCTGGAAATCAAACAGGCCGGCACATTGAATGCGCTGCGCTTTATCACCAAAAACATTCTCGCAGTGGTGCAGGAAAATTCCTCAACCATTGATTGGCTGAATCATTACATGGTGCTGCCGATGCTGGGCGAACAGTGCCAGCCGACACCGGTGGAGCCGGGCGATTTGGTCGATATCGTGTTCCAATATCGCTGCGGCGCTTCGCTGCCATCGCTGCAAGCGGCGCTGCAAGTGCGCAAGCAATATCTGCCGGCGCAACGCCAGCGCGCCTACGCTTATGCATAGCCGCCTGCTGGCGCACATTTGAGGGCAAAAACCGTTGGCGGCAAGCGCAACACGCTTGCCGCGCCAATACCATAATTCGCTTGGCGATCCGTCCCGCAACAAAGAATTTGAGCCACTCCTCAATCGCTGCATTTTGCATTGTGCGCTGCTGGCGCAGGGCCTCCATTTCTGCTATGTTTGCCTATACTGTGCAACACAGACCTTGACGCATGCGCTCTGCATGCCTAACCAGACTGGACGATCATGAGCAAAAAGCTATCGCTGTTGGATCTCGCATTCTTCATCGCCGAATCGGAAGCCAGCCCGAAGCATGTTGCGGGTCTGCTGATTTTTGAACGTCCGCCCAAAGGCGGCGCCGGCTATGCCAAGAAACTCTATCAAGACCTGCTGGCGGCCACCGATGTGCAGCCGCCGTTTAACCGGGTCATCAATTTTTCCCTGTCCGGCTGGCCTTGCTGGGAAGAAGTCGATGAAGTCGATTTAAGCCAGCACATCTTCTATCACAAGCTCAAACCTAAGCAAAACAGCCGCAGCGATTTATATCAATTCGTTTCGCAATTGCACACGCCGATGTTAGACCGTTCGCGCCCGCTGTGGGAAGCGCATGTGATCGACGGCTTGCCAGACGGGCGCTTTGCGCTGTACCAGAAAATGCACCATGCCTGCGCCGATGGCATCACCATGGCGCGCTGGACTGCCGAATGCCTGCAAGAGCAAGCTGATGCGGAACATTTTGTGCCGGTCTGGACGCTGCAATACAACAAGCGCAGCAGCGATAAACGGCGCGCGCAAAACCAGCAGATTCTGCAAAACATGATGAGCGGGGCCAAGGGCTTCGGTTTGCAAATGCTGGGCATCGGGCGCTTGGCCACCATGCTCTTGCTGGAAGCCGTCAATCTCACCAAAAACGCGATTGCCTTGCCCTTTGTGGCCAACGGCCACACCCCCTTGACGGGACAGGTTACGCGCGGCCGCCAGTTCGCCACGGTGAGCGTGCCGATGGAGCGCATCAACCATGTGCGCAATCTGACGCGCTCGACCTTGAACCATGTTGCGCTGACCTGCCTGGACGGCGCCTTGCACCGTTATTTGCAAGATCAGGGCGTGAAGCTGGAACAACCGATCACGATTCAGATGCCGGTGAATCTGCGCCAGGAAGGTGAAAAATCGCTGGGCAATAAAATCGGCATCATTCTGGTCGAGCTGTCCCCGCCCACCGATGATCCGTATGTGCGTTTGCGCAATATCGGCTTTTCGCTGCGCAATGTGCGCACCATGGTCGATTCCGTGGCACCGGCGGCAATTGAGTCTTACACCATCATCATGGGCCTGTTTGGCCAAATCGCCGAAATGCTGAATATGAGCGATAAAGCCCCGCCAACCGGCAACACGCTGGTGTCGAATGTGCCGGGGCCGTCCAAACACCTGTATATGCGTGACGCGAAAATGCTGGAAATGCATCCGATTTCGACCTTGCCGCCATCCAATCTGCTCAATATCACCCTGTTTTCCTACGCCGGGCAACTGGCTTTCGGCTTGATTGCCACCGACAAACTGCCCAATCTGGAGCGCCTGGCGGAATACATCGATCAAAGTTTTACCGAACTGGAAAGCTCAGTCAGCGCGCCGCTGGCCCCGGCCAGGGAAGCGCCGGCCAAGCCGAAGAAGACCTTGAAGTTTTTCAAGGAGTAAGGGCAGGGGGGATTTCCCCCCTGCTTGGATGGTCTGAATTCGGCTGAATAGTCACCCGGGAGCAAAATATCGGACGGATCGCGCCAATTTTTGGAGGCTTTCCTAATGTGTGCATATTACAGATATATATTCTTGGCGGCTTTGGCGTTTATTCCACCTGTGAGTAATGCAAAAAACGGGGCAACGCATTCACCTCAAGCCGGAATGCGTACTTATGCGCAGAATTATAAAGACATGGTGCTGGCAAGCTGCATCGCAAGCGCTTATGCCAATGAGAAGAAGGCGGCAATTGATGCTGGAAGCAGTGTCAGCGCATTGCGTGACTGGACTTACTATGATTTGGAAAAAAGCCCGGATGCGGTCAAGACTTTGATTGAAGCATATTTGGCGCGTGATTATCACAACCCGCTGGTTGAATCAGAAGTCAAAGGCGTCAGATTTGATCTCCTCAAATGCCTGGACTTGTACCACAGCAAAGATCTGGACAGCCTTGTCAAAAGCGTTGTCATCAAACCTAAACACACTTATCGGCAAGATAATCCGCTTCCCTTGAAATCGAAGTGAGTCGCAATACTTGCCGGAAACAAAAAACGCCAGGACTCGCCTGGCGTTTTTTTCACAAACTCACGGCATCAACGCGCTGCCGCCACATCCCAAGCCTGGCTCCAGGCGCTGCCAAAACCCGGCTCATAATACGCCGCCGCGCTATTGCACCAGGATGTATAAGGCCACGGTTTGCAAACATACACGCGCCCATCACGCCCTTGCACCTTGCTGCCGGCCACATAGCTGCCCACGCCGCTCGGATATACCGGCAGATTGGATGGGCCGGCCAGATTGATTTTCTGGTTCTTTTGCAAAACCTGTTTTTGCCCGTTTTGCATCCAGGACACCAGCATAATCAGATCATATTCGCCCGGGGTTAATCCGCTGGCGGTAAAACTGATGTCTTTGCCGCCATTCAGGCTGTCAATATGATGCAGCACGCCAAAATCACGGCTCTTGCTGGCCAGTTTGATGTCCACCGTCTGCGCCATGCCGGTGAACACATTCATTTTGAAACTGGCCTGGCCGCTGGCGTTGATGCTGCTGGCGGAAATGTTTTGCATGCCGAATTTGCTTTCTGGCCCAGGGCCAGGATCGGGCGTCTTGGTCGCCACTTCAACCCGGATCAAGGCGCTGTCTTTGGCCACATACACATCATTCACGCCATCAGCTGGCGTCACCACACCGCCACTCAATACACCGGCCTGAATGCCATTCTTTTTCGCATTGACTGCTGTTGCCAGCAGGCGCGGCCATTTGGCGGCGGCGCCGTCGGCGGCGCTGGCGATGGTGATGCTGGTATTGTAGGAAGTCACCTCGCCATTGGCGTTAAAGACGCGCGTGCCGGCGGTGCTGCCGACTGGCAAATCGCTGCTGCCGATAATTGAACCGATTTTATTCAAAGCAGGCGGCGGGCCGGCTTCAAAATTCACGTCCATCACGTTATAAAAACTGTTGACCGTGTCGGCCACATCCCACACCGACAAAATCAAGTGATAGCCGTTGCGGCTGGGCACGCTGCAATTGTGATTGGCCAGCTCAGAAGTGGAGGGCACCGGTTTGCCGCCGCCATAATTGACGGTGCAAAACGGTTGCGCTTCAAACTGGGCGCGCGAAATCGGCGCATTCGGGTCCCAGTTTTCTTTGGTGATCCAGTAGCGGATATCGCGGCTGGCGTGCGGCGCGGTGAAGCGCCATTGGAAGATGTTGGGGCCGCTTTTGAGATTGATTTTGCTCCAGCGTCCCACCGATTGCTCGTTTAGCGGCGCCCAGTTGCTGCTGCCGGCGGCGGCGATTGCGCCATCTTTCGGCCCGCTTTCCGGATAGCGGTCAGCGCCTTCCACGCTTTGCGGCTCCCATTGAATGGCGCCGCAATTCAGATTGACATTGGTGTGGCACAGATGCGGGCGGGAGTTCAGCAGATAACCGTGGGCAAACGCTTGTGAACTCAGGGATAAAACAGTCAAAGCGAGCGCTGCGCGGCCCGCTGCAAGGGGAAAATGCATGATTGTCTCCGTATTTTTGGTGGGTTTTGTTGTACGAGTTTTGCCGCCGGCAAGGCGCAAAGCCTGAATGGTGCTGACTGGAGGCGTCCTGGCTTGTGGCTGGCGCGCCCGGCATTATATTGGTTAGTACCAATACAATGCCAATACCAGTATGCGGATTCTAATCCTGACTTCTTGATTTGACAAGAATGAATCTTTTTCTTTTGTGAATTTGCATTATTCACTATTGTACATGAATAATTTTGCATATTCGCTAATTTATTGAGTCAATTATTCACCTTCAAGAGTGAAAGAAGTCATGTCATGAGATGGAGGAATAGCATTCTATGCAAATTGGTATGCACAAGATGGCGCCAGTGTGGCAGGTCGACTTGAAAGTTTTGGATTGAGGCGCTGGTCGCGCCAAGCGCGCTTCGTCGCCCATGCCGCCGAGGCTGCCCTGAGTGAACGGAAATTGGCGCGCAATGCGGCAAAGGCAGGAAAAACAAGCGGGTGCACAGACTCAACGTCTGCACACCCGCAGCGGCAGGGGCAGGGGCGCGCACATCTCCGTGCTGATTTTGGGCAACGGAGGCTCAAGCAAATCCATGGCAGGCGGGTAGGGGCGTGCCATCAAATCATTTTCAGCAACAGGCGGCAGGTGCGCAATTACAAGGCATTACAGCAAACCGAAGCCAACTCAGCATGCAATCTGATGCTGACCCATTCTTTGCGTAAATTGTTATCTGTACAGCACATGGTTTACTTTCCTCTTTACATGACCTCAATTTTTAATTAAGGTTGACATGCATCGCGAATTTCAAAACGCCAGTATGCAGATGCATCAAAGCAGCACAACACTTACAGCCCTCCCACAAGCACAGCTTAAGCCGCGATTGGCTTCCTATCGCGCAATGGCTTTTACATACTCAACCTACAGGAGAACAACAATGGCATTTTCAGGAAAATTGACAACGCTTTCCAAGCTCTTCGTCGCAGCGACGTTGACCATGGGTACAATCGCCAGCGCTGCCGCCAGCGTGACTTTTCACTACACCGGCAATCCTTTTTCTGCTCAATACAGTAACCCCAGCCTGAGCGGCAAGCACATTGTCGGCTCGGTCACGTTTGATGATTCAGTGCGCGGCTTTACGGGTGAGGTTGGTCAAGCGGCCATCCAATCCTGGTCGATTGGCGTCGCCAACACCCCTTCGATTCAATTTAACAGCACGGCAAACGCCACGGATAGTAATTGGCCGCTGTGGTTCCGCTTCGATCAAGGTGTGATTACCGGCTGGCAGTTCCTGGCCAGAGAATCTACAGCGGATCAATTCCCTGAAATTTACACAACGCACAATTCGCCATATTCGTATATTTTATCCACTGGCGATTACTATTCTTCCGATAGATCAAATCGTATGTCCGGCTTGAATATCAACAGCGCCGGGGTGTGGGCCGCGCCAGTGCCTGAAACCAGCAGCGCATTGATGATGCTGGCGGGCTTGGGCGTATTGCTGACGTCTATGCGCAAACGGGTTGGCGCTATCAAACACTGAAGCAATGCCGGATTGCCGTTTGCCGATGGCATGCTTGCGCAAATAAATCATCACTATCCGCTGCCGGCAAAAAACCGGCTGGCGGATTAATGGCAAGGTCTTTTTTGTGCGCATAATTTCGTATAATTTGCATTATGTAAAATAGCATTTATCTGAGAACACATGCTTTTGCAGCGCAAGCCTGCCCGCTGATTGTTCGGCCAGCCTGATCAACGCCGCGCTTGACTGCTCAATCCGCTGCGCAGCGCAAAGAAGCAAATCCCTGCTTCCCCGATAAAATCATTCGGATCTCAATCCTGCAACGCCACCGATTTGATTTGCACCCACAGCGCCAGGCCAGGCCGCAAGGCCAGCGTGGCGGCGGCGCGGCGGGTTACGCGCGCCAGCAGAAAACATTCGCCCACTTGCAGCCGCACCAGCATGTGCGCCGGGTGTTCATCATCCAATAGCTGATCGACCACGCCCGGCAAGACATTTTGGATTGTGCTCACGCCGGGCTGCGTGGCCAGACTGACATCGCGCGCTAAAATCCGCACGCGCACATTTTGGCCCAAGGCTAAACCGCGTTCGCGCGCCCACAGGCTGCCGCCGGCAAAATCCAGGCGCATTAAATGCCATTGCGCATCAAAAGCCCCAACTTGCGCCTGCAATACCGGGCCGATGTCTTCGCCCAGGCGAATCGGCAAATCATGTGCGCTCAAGACCTCGGCTAATGGCCCGCAAGCCAACATCCGCCCATCTTTGAGCGCCAGCAAATGATCCGCCAGACGCAATACTTCATCCGCCGCATGGCTGACATACAGCATGGGAATCTGTAATTCATCGCGCAAGCGCTGCAGATACGGCAAAATTTCCTGTTTGCGCGCCGCATCCAAGGCCGCCAGCGGTTCGTCCAACAGCAAAATGCGCGGATTCACCGCCAAGGCGCGCGCCATCGCCACGCGCTGCCGCTCGCCCCCGGACAAGCGTTCAGGCCGGCGCCCCAATAAATGAAAAATACCAAATAAATCAATGACTTGCGCCAGGCGTGCCGGAGCCGCATCGGGGCTGCGGCGCAAGCCGAACTGCAGGTTTTCCTGCACCGTTAAATGCGGAAACAGTGCGGCATCCTGAAACACATAGCCGATTGCGCGCTGATGCGGCGGGGTGAAATGGGCGCCGTCTTGCCACACCGCGTCGCCGACTTGTAAATAAGCGCCCGGTGCGCGCTCCAGACCGGCAATGCAGCGCAACAGCGTGGTTTTCCCGGAGCCGGATGGGCCAAACAGGGCGCACACGCCCTGCCCTGGCAAACGCACATCCACATCCAAGGCAAAGCCAGACCAAGCCAAAGCAAAGCGCGCACAAATCGTCATCTTCAGCCCTCGCGCCGCGCATTGCGGCGCACAGCATGCAGCGCCAGCAAGACCGTAAATGAAAACAGCAGCAAAATCGCGGCTAAACGATGCGCTTGCGCCAGTTCCAGCGCTTCCACATGATCATAGATTTGCACCGAAGCCACGCGCGTCACGCCGGGCAGATTGCCGCCTATCATCAAAACCACGCCGAATTCGCCCACGGTATGGGCGAAGGTCATCACAAGCGCGGTGATGAAACCGGGGCGCGCGAGCGGCAGCGCGACACTGAAAAACGCATCCAGCGGACTTGCGCGCAACATCGCCGCCGCTTCTAAAAAACGCTTGTCAATCGCTTCAAATGCGCTTTGCAAGGGTTGCACCATAAACGGCAAGGAATATAAAACCGAGGCGATCACCAGGCCGGCGAAGGTAAACGGCAAGGGCGGCAGTCCCAGCGCCAGGGTGAGTTGGCCGAGCGGCCCTTGCGGCCCCATCGCCAGCAAAAGATAAAAGCCCAGCACCGAGGGCGGTAAGACTAAGGGCATGGCGACAATCGCCGCCAGCGGCGCGCGCCATTTGCTTTTGCTGCGCGCCAGCCACCAGGCCAGGGGCGTGCCCAGCAGCAATAAAATCAGGGTGACTATCGCCGCTAAGCGTGCCGTCAGCCACAGCGCCTGCCAGTCGTCCGGCTGCAAGGCGAAGAAAGCGCCCCCATCCATCAAGGCCCTGCCTTGCCTGGCGGCGGTAAGAGAAAGCCATATTTTTCAAGAATCCCGCGCGCGGTTTCCTGCAAGATAAAAGCGGCGAATTGTTTGGCGGCAGGGTTGTCGGCGGCGCGTTTGGTGAGGATGAAACCTTGCTCTAAGGGCGGGTGCAGATTCTGTGGAATCAGGCTGTAGCCGCCTTGCGCCGCCAGCGCCGGACTTTTCGCCAGAGCCAGCGCGAGAATGCCGGCTTGCGCATTGCCGCTTTGCACGAATTGCGCCGCATGCGCAATGTTTTCGCCATACACCAGCTTGCTTTGCACCTTGTCCCACAGCCCGAGGCTGCGCAAGGCGGCTTCGGCGCGCTGGCCGTATGGCGCATGTTTGGGGTTGGCGATGGCGATGCGGACAAAGCGCGCTTGCGCCAAATCCGGCAATTGCAATTGCGCCGCATCAGGCTGCCGGCTCCAAATCACTAAGCGGCCAAAGGCATAGGTTTGCACAGTGGAAGCGGCGAAACCTTGCGCATGCAAATCGCGCGCATAGGCGATATCCGCCGAAAAATACACATCAAACGGCGCCCCCTGCTTGATCTGGGCATGAAATTTACCGGAAGAGCCGTAGCTGACATCAACTTGCAAGCCGGGCTGCTGTTTTTCATAAGCGGCGATGATCTCATCCATGGCGAATTTCAAATCCGCCGCCGCCGCCACTTGCAGCTTGGCGGCATGCGCACCGGCGCTGCAAGACAAGGCGCACAGCAGCAGACAGCGCAATAGACGGGGGAAAAGTTTCATCACACAGGCCCGGGACAGGAAAAGTCTTATTTTGCCAGAAGCCGCCGCCCTGCCCGGTTTTTATCCGCCGAATATGCTTCAGTGCGCTTCACGGGTATGCCAGATGCGCAAAACGTAAATTGTTTGCGCCTGGATTGCATAGCGGATTTCATATTCCGTCAGCAGCAGGCGGCGCACTTCACGCGGCGAAAATTGATGCAATTGTTCGCCTATGCGCGGGTGTTGCAACTGACCTTGCGGGGCATGGCTCAATTTTTTGAAAATGTTGATGGCGGCGCGCCAGAAAATCATACAGGCGCGCCAAGTCTGTCCAGAAGGTTTGTGACTGAATTGACGGTATGCCATCAAGGCGATTCCGTCAAAACATTTTGCGTCTCTGGCAAAAAGCCAAACACCAATTGGCGCGCCTTGCACATTTCATAGCCGTGGCGTTCCAGTAAATCAAACATCTGCGGGCTGATGCTGCGCAAATTGGTGGGATAGGCGCTGGATTGTTCAATTTCCGCCGGCGACAGCCATGTATAGCCCTCATCCGCAATCGGATTTTTGCTGCGCTTGAGCAAATGCCGGGGATTGCCGCCAATCGGCAGATAAGCCCCATCGCCGCCCTGAATCAGAAATTCCATGAAAGCGCGCACCCGCAGCGCGCGGGTCTGGGCCGAAACCACTTCAATAATCCGTTTCACGCGCAAGGGGCTTAAGGCGCGCATTTCAAAGCCCTTTTCCAGCGGCGCGCTGGCGTCGGAAGCGATGATGCAAAAATCGCCCTTGCTGGCGCGCTTGCCGATATCGTAAAACGGCTCCAGCCCCAGATTGTCATAGATGCCGCCGTCATACACATGGATCAATTCATAGGGCGGCGCGTAATTTTGCACGGTTTCCGGCGCATTCCAGCTGCTTTGTTTGCGCCACTCATGCTCATCCATGCGCAGCGCCAAGGGGCCAATGCCAATCGGAAACGCGGCCGACATCGCCATCGCTTTGGCCATGGCAAAACCGGGCGTGGTGGCGTAGCCCAATTCATAGTCGCCCAGATGCGCGCCTAAAAAACGGAAGCGTTTGCCGGTTTCGGCGGTGGCGCCATTGATCGCCCATTCCGGGCTGGATGGCAATTCGCCCAGTGTTTGATGAATGCCCCAGGTTTCGGCGATGGTCTGGGCAAACACATTCGCGCGCGAAAACAGGTATTGCCAGTTGGATGGGCGCGTCAAGAGCCGCTTTAACATCGCCATTTGCAAATCCTGGCTGGTGAGCGTGGCGCGCAGCTGCGGCAAGACATAGCCGGCATATTCCTCAGAAGCCGGCCAGCGCATATCGTTGCGGGCAAAAATCAAGCCCAGCAAGAGGCTGGCCCCGGACACGGTGGAAATCTGGCTCACCGCTTCGAGTTTGCGCTGCTCAGCCAGATAGCGCAGCACGCCGGCGTGAAACGCCATCGCGCGCACCCCGCCGCCGGAGAGCGCCAAGGCAATCCAGGGCGAGCGGGCCGCTGCTTCACCCTCTGCCGCAGCGCCGGGACTCGCCGTCAGCTTGACGGGCCTTTGCGCGGGCGCAGGTGGAATGGAAACGCTGATCGGCGATGTCATGGCATGGCGGGAAATGAAGGAACCGCGATTCTAGCGCAGAAGGACTGGCGGGGCGCGCTTTCGGGCGGCTTGTTTACTCTGCCTGGCAGCTGTTATCCCTCGCGCAAATTCCTTTGTTGATCCACCGCTGTCGGGCGCCGGGTTATCGCTACGCTCAACCCAGCCACGTTTTTTTGGCCTGAATTCGGCTGAATAGTCACGCTGCTTGACGGTATTGGCGTAGATTTTGTTTTGCACCTGACTCAAGCAATGAAAAAATGATTCATCAATGAATTTTGATGTTTTTATGATATAATTTTAAATTAAAAAATGGAGATATTGACATGCCTGTTTTTCTTAAAGCCTCCCTCTCCTTGCTCACTCTTTGCCTCGTAAGTCAAACATTGTGCGCTTCTGAAATGACGTTTGGAGATAGCAATTTGGTAAACGTCTCCGGAAAAACATTTTTTTCCGCCTTGCGCAGCAAGGACAAAACCACGCAGGAACGGGCGCAACTGTATATGACGGGTGTTTGGGATGCGAGCGAAGGTAAAAGCTGGTGCAGCTTCACCATGTTCAAGTCAGGTACTTTGCAGGAAATCGTATATCGTCACTTTTCTAAACTGCCATCGGAAAGGCTGGAAGAGCGCGCTGCGAAGTTGATCGAAGAAGCGCTTTCCAGCCGTCATCCATGTAAGGTAAAAAAATGAAAATTTCATACAAGGAATTAAAGAAACATCATTCCTCTTCTGAGATCTCAGACCCAAGCTTTAAAGATAGTGCAACATTGTATGAAGATATTGGCTACAGCCTTGATGCCTTGGTGACACAAAATCCCGGCTACGAAAATACATGTGCAGTAAGAATGAGCTTAGCCTTATTGGCAAGTGGGTTGAAGTTTAAAGGTCGACTGATGATCAAAAGTGGCTTATATAAAGGCCGCATGATTGAACCAGGAGCAAAGCTTCTGGCTGATCAACTGTCTAAAAATCTGGCGAAGCCACTTATCTTTCAAGATGCCCGCAACGCCCAAATCCAACTTGCAGGCAAGCAAGGTGTGATTTTCTTTGACCGGATTGTCGGATATGGTGGTGGACATATTGATCTGATCGAGGCAAGCAAATCCAGTTTAGTCTGCCATTCACATTGCTACTTTAATTGTAAGCAAGTCTGGTTTTGGGCCTTATCCTGAGCAAACATGACAGGGCCACTGCGCCCAGCGGTGAGTAAGCCCTGCTGTGCGCCTCACCCCGCCAGCGCAAACAAACTCCCACTGAGCAGCGCCCCCGCTGCAATCGCCACATCCTGCGCCATGCCCTGCAGCGCCATATAGCGCCCGCGCATGGCGGGGGGCGGGGCTTGGCTGCACCAGCTGGCAAGGCTGTTAAAGGTCCACGTAACTTCGCGCGCTTACTGATTCATGAAATTGCCCACAGGGAGTTGAAAACAGCAGACTACAAATCAGCAAGCGATGGCATCAAACCGACAAGAAGCCGTTTGCCATTTGTCAAAACCTGCGCTAATAGCGATAGTTGGGCCTATTGCGTGATGGATTTAGCGGACATGCTGACACCTCTGGAAATTGCACGCGCACGGATTAATTAAGGATGGATGAAATATGATCAGCAGAGTCAGCAGAGAATTGCCTCCATTAGAACAGAACGGCATACGTTACGAACAAATCAAAGTGGAAGAGCTTGAGCCGCCTGAACGGCGTAGCGGCTGGATGCGCGCAAGGGACATCAGCAGTGGTGAAGTGCTTTGGGAAATTCAAGTTTATCGTGTGTCTTACGATGTCAATGAGCGGGGCGGAGACCCATTTGACATTTACAGTGGCCCGGCTTCTATGGACTGTTTTTTTGAGCGGTTCCGCTGGATGCCGGATCAGCAACATATTTTGATAGAAAACGGTTACCGGCGCCGCTATCTGGTCAACATCCACACACGCGAAGTCCGTCCGGCGACGGATGATGACTTTACGCCCGAACAAATTTATCAGCGCCGGCAACCGGTTTGGTTGGAACCTGTCATCTGCCGCAATACGATGTACTTCCAAGAATTGGTGACATATTTCACGGGTAACTTCCGGCCAGACTGCGGTGAGCTGATTGGTCGCGATATCAAGACAAAAAAACGGGTCGTGTATGAGCGAATTTATACTGTGCCTTTTCGCGACGACTTGGAAAATTTTGTTCCTGAATCATATTTTGTCGCGCTTGAAGTTATGCCGGGTGAACGCGATCTCTACATCGAGAACCAAGATAATGAGGTGTATTTCTTCGATGTGCGCGAACGTCGTGTCTGGCAACCGCCACCTGACGTTTATCCCAGTTTCTATTACGAACAAGTGCGCCGCAACTGGCGTGCACGCTTGCGCTTTTTCTTCCTCGACATCTGGGATTGGATCACGCGCCGGCGTTACTGAAAGCACTTTGCCGCATTCCCGTTTCAAGCACACTGTCCCTGAATAAGGTAAAAATGACGCATAAGAAATTACCCAGCCGCCCGCCCCCCCTGTGGCGAATCCACACTGCAAGCACAGCCTCACCCCGCCAGCGCAAACAAACTCCCACTGAGCAGCGCCCCCGCTGCAATCGCCACATCCTGCGCCATGCCCTGCAGCGCCATATAGCGCCCGCGCATGGCGGGTGGCGGGGCTTGGCTGCACCAGCTGGCAAGGCTGATATTGCGCCCGGCGTTGCCGGCCATGAAACAGACAAACAAGGCGCCGATCAACCAGGGCGGGCTGGCGGGGGCCAGCAGCAGCAGGCAGCAACCGCTGCAATACAAGAGTGTGCCTATGCCTAAACTGAGACGCACGCCCAAGGTATCCGCCAGACGGCTCAAGCCTTGCACCACCAGCAGCGCGCACAGGCCGCCGGCCAGATACAGGGTCGAGAGATGTTCGCGCGCAAAGCCCAGATGCTGCACCAGCCAGTGCGCTAACTGCGGAATCAGTAAAAACGCGGAAAACTGCGAGATCACTTGCAGCAGCAGCGCGGCGCGCACGCGCGGGATGTGCAGCAGCGGCGTGTTGTAAGCTGATTGCTGAGCTGAATGCTGCGCTGGCGCGGCGGGCATGGCCGGCGGGGGTGTTTCGGCGCCTTCCTGATCCGTCCCCCAACGCTGTTTGCGCAAGCCCCAGCAGATTGCCGCCAAGACCAGACACAAGGCGCCCAGCAGCAAAAAGCAGACTGACCAATGCCAGCGCACCGAGATTTCCAGCATCAGCGGAATGCCGCCCAGGGTGGCGGCGGATGTGCCCAACATCACGCGCGCGATGTTTTGCGCGCGCGCCGCCGGACTGCTGTGGGCGAATAAGCAGGCCATGCCGGCAGCGGCGGCCGGAGCGGCGGCCACGCCGCTCAATACACGCCAGGCGGTAAATTCCAGCCAGCCGCTGCTGAATGCCGCCGCCAGATTGCTGACGCCCAGCAAAAGCAGCGCGCCGGCAATCACCGGCAGCGGCGCATCATCATCCAGATAGCGGCTGGCGAATAAGCCGCCGATCAGGCCGCCCAGGGTGGCGGCGGCGCCTGACACGCCTATTTCCATGCTGGATAAGCGCCAGAGTTGCGCAAGATCCGCCGCCAGCGGCATGGCCAGTAAAAAGTCCAGCAGGCACAGGAATTGCAGCGTCGCCAACAACCACAACAAGGGCGCCGGGGCCATACCGTTTTGCGCGCGCTTCATGGTTCTTGCTCCGGCGCTGCGCCGCGCCAGCCGGCGGCGCGCAATTCCGCCGCCAGCATCAAGAGCAAGGCGCGCGTATCGTCCCAGCTTAAACATGGGTCGGTAATCGAGCAGCCAAAAGGCTGCGCCGCCCCGCCCTGCCAGTCGCAGCGCCCGCCTTCCAGAAAACTCTCCAGCATCAAGCCGCCAATGCCCTCTTCGCCGGCGGCGATGCGGCGGCCCAATTCCAGCGCCACCGTGATTTGCTGTTGATGCTGTTTATTGCAATTGCCGTGCGAACAATCGACGATCAAACGCCGCCCGTACAGCCGCGCCGCTTCTTGCGCGCGGCAGGCGGCGCGCACATTTTGCGCGTCATAATTCGGCCCAAGCGCGCCGCCGCGCAAAATCAAATGCCCATCCGGATTGCCGGGCGTGCTCAGCACTGCCGCATGGCCCTGCTCATCCAGACCGAAACGGCTGTGCGCGGCAGCGGCGGCGGCGATGCCCGCCACTGCACTGTCAAACGCGCCATTTGAGGCGTTTTTAAAGCCGATCGCATACGGCAGAGCGGACGCCAATTCGCGATGCGTTTGCGATTCGGTGGTGCGGGCGCCGATGGCGCCCCAGGCCGGCAGATCAGTGAAATAATGCGCCGCCACCGGGTCCAGACATTCCACCGCCAGCGGCAGGCCGATGCTGCTTAATTGCAGCAAAAGTTGGCGGCTGGCGTGCAGGCCGGCGCAGGCCTGTTCCTGCAAGCTGGCCGGGGCGGCTTGTAAATCCTGATGCAGCAGACCTTTCCAGCCCAGGCAGCTGCGCGGTTTTTCGCAATACGCGCGCATCACCAGATACAGCTGGTCGGCCACCTCGGCTTGCAGACGCAACAGGCGGCGCGCATATTCCTGCGCCGCCGCGCCATCATGCAGCGAGCACGGGCCTGTCACCACCAGCAGACGATGGTCTGCCCCGTGCACGATGCGGCGCACGGTCTGGCGCTGGCTGGCGATTTTGCGCGCCTGCGCCGCCGTCAAGGGCAATTGCGCGCGCAATTGCGCCGGCGCAGGCAGGCGCAAGCCGTTTTCCTGCTGCGGAAAAGTATCTGCTGCCAACATCATGCCTCCTTAAAAACGGGTGGATAAAGTAATGCGCAGATCGCGCCCGGCTTCCGGCAAACCGGCCACGCCTTTCCAGCGCGGGTGATAACCAAAGCTGCTTTGCTGCACCAGATATTTATCCAGCACATTGTGTATCCCGGCCTGCAATTGCCAGGATGCGCCGCCGGCCTGGAAGGGATATTCCAGATACACATCGTGCCAGCCATAACCGGGACGGGCTTGCGAGGCGCCGTTAAAACCGGGCGCGGATTGCTGTGCGCCGCCGTAATCAATGCGCTCAATCAAACGGCCTTGCCAGCCCAGGCGCAAGCCGGGGGCCCAGGGCAGCAAGGTTTCGGCCTGCAGCTGCCAGCTGCGTCCGCCGGCCACGCCCAGCAACATCAGGGTGCTGTTATCCAGGGTTTTGCCATCCAGACTGGGGCGCGCATCGCTGACTGATGCGCGCAACTGGCTGTGTTTGCCCTGCCAGGCCAGGCGCAGGCTGTAGCCATGCACCCGCACCTCGCCCAGATTCACGCGGTCGCCGTCATACACCACCGGATCAGTGATTTGCTGACGGTACAGGCTGGCCCCGAATTGCCACGGGCCGCTGCGGTATTCCGCTGTGAAATCAGTGTTTTTGGCGCGCTCGGCATGCAGCCCCGGCGCATTCTCATACAGCGCTTTCAGATACGGCTCCAAAATCCCCACCCCGCGCAGCGCCCGGCTATGGGACAGACGCAAGAGCCATTGCTCATTCGGGCTGTAGCTCAAGGCGAACGATGGGGCGCCGCCGCTGGCGCGGTAGGCGATATTTTTCGCATCGGTATAACTGTAGCGGTCAGCGCGCCAGCCGATCTGGCTTTGCCAACCCGCTTGGAAGTCCCATTGATGTTGCAGCCACAGGCCGGCCACTTTGGCCTGCTCGTCAGGAGTGGCGGCCTGGTTGACCCACTGCCGCCCCAGGTCGGCGCGATAATCCAAGCCGGCTTGCCACTCGTGCGCACCGGTTTTTTGCCGCCAGTTTGCGCGCAAGCCCTCGGTTTGGCTGCTGACATCATCGGTTTTTTGATTGGCGTGACGAAAGTGCATTTCCTGGCGGTTGCGCCAGATGGTGAAGCCGGCTTCCTGCTGCGCCTGGCGCCACTGATATTGCAAGGTGCTGGTGGCGCGCGTGCTGCGCTGCCATTCGGCAGGATTGATCGGGGTGTGTTGCAAATTGCTGCGCTGATTGCGGATGCCTTCATCGCGCACCTGTTCGTGTCCCGCCTGCCAATCATGCGCACCACTGCGCCAGTGCAGGCGCAGGCTGTCCGCACCGCTGTTGCCGCCGGTGTTCGGCACTGCCGCGCCACCGGCTTTGTAGTCATGCATATGCTGCTGTGTGTGCGAAATCAGCCAGTCGAGATTGGCGTTTAAGCGGCCAAACAAATTCGCGCTGAGTTTGCCGCTGTGGTTCACGCTTTGCGCGCCATATTTGATGAGCGCGCCCAGATTTTGGCCCGGGCGCAATAAATCTTCGCCGTTTTTACTTTGCAGGCGCAAAACGCCGGCCAAAGCGCCCGGCCCGGCGGAAGCGGCGCCTGTGCCGGCCTGCACTTCAGCGATTTTGATCAAATCCGGATCAATCAGGAGTGAACCGGTGTGGTGGTATGGCGCCTCACCCTGGCGCGCGCCATTGATATCCAGCGCCAGCAAGCGTTCAGACAAGCCGCGCAAATACAGTTTTTGAATTCCGGCCACTGCGCCGCCGGTGGAAATTTCCGGCGTTTGCGCAAATACCTCCTGCAGGCTCTTGGCCTGGGTGCGGGCAATGCGCGCCGCATCCACCACAGGGTTGATATCCAGGCTGCCTTGTTCCGAGAGCCAGACATTGACCGGGGCCAATTTTTGTTCTTGCCCATAGGCGTGACAGGTCAGCAAACATGCCAGGGCCACAGGCGCCAGCGAAAACACATTGCGATTCATCAAAACGGTTCCATCCAAAGCAAGCCAGGCTTGCAGGTCAAAGAAAATGCGCGCACAACATCGTGGCGATGTAAAGAGGGGTGGGTGAGGTCCGTGGCGTCCTTTTTTGCCCGTTAGGCGGGGACGCATTCATGGGAGGGACATGCCTGCCGCATCAGTCAGAGCTGATGGCGGCAAGCATAGCATGCTCTATTTTCAAATGCAAATAAGAATTAATCTCATTTGCATTGCGGATTTCTTTAAAGCGTCGTATAGTGTCATCCATGTTGCCTGGCCATGTTTTTTCATGGCCTGCGCTCCACCCATGGCGCCCTTGGCGCCCCTACTCTGCACCCACCCTCACAGGCAGGCAATCCACATCGACAGTTCACCCGCAAGGTGACAGATCACAGGAGAAGCTATGCGCACCCGTTTGCACACGGCCAGCGCCCTGCCGGAAGCAGGCCGCTTGATCGCCGAATATAGACGTTTCGCCAGCGCGCAGGCGCAAACAGACGCCGCCAGCGCACAACAAGCGCTGTTCATATCCCCCAGCCGCAGCCTGTTATGCCAGGGCGTGCGCGCCAGCCTCGCCCTGGCCGCGCAAGACGATTTGGCGCAAGCCGCCGCCCGCCTCTTGCAAGCGCAGCACGACCCGCACGCCCTGCTGTTTGGCGTTTTGCCATTTGACAACCGCGAACTGGCGCATTTGCGTGTGCCGGCGCGCACCCTGCAAGGGCGGCGTCTGCGTCATCTGGCCCCGCTGAAAAACAGCGCGGCGCGACGTGAAGCGCATCTCTTGCCGCAGCCCGCACAGCAAGCGCATTATCAACATGCGGTGCGCAGCGCAGTGCAGGCAATTACACGCGGCGAGCTGCATAAAGTGGTGTTGGCGCGCAGCCTCGACTTGCAAGTGCGCGCCGCCGGTTTTGATTTGGCCGCGATTGTGCAAGGCCTGGCCGAGCGCAATCAAGCCGGTTACAGCTGGGCCATCGATTTGCCGCAAAGTCCGCGCCGCACCCTGCTGGCCGCCAGTCCAGAGCTGGTGTTGGCGCGCGATGGCATGCAAGTGCGCAGCCATCCGCTGGCCGGTTCCATTGCGCGCGCCGCCGATCCGCAGGAAGACCACCGGCGCGCCGCCGGCCTGCTGGCCTCGGTCAAAGATTTGCAAGAACATGCGCCAGTGGTGCAGGCGATTGCAGAAACCTTGCGCCCGTATTGCAAACGCTTACATGTGCCGGCCACGCCGCAATTGGTGGCCACGCCCACCATGTGGCATTTGGGCACGCTGATTGAAGGCGAGCTGGCCGCGCCCGTTTCTTCGCTCGAATTAGCGATTGCCCTGCACCCAACGCCTGCGGTATGCGGCGTGCCGCGTCAGGCGGCGGCTGATTTTTTGCAAGCGCATGAAGGCTTTGCGCGTGAGATGTACGCCGGCTTGTGCGGCTGGAGCGATGCGCAGGGCAATGGCGAATGGGCCTTGAATTTGCGCTGCGCCGATATGCAGCGCAGCACAGAACACTGGCGCATGCGCTTATACGCCGGGGCCGGCATTGTGCAAGGTTCTGAACCTGAGGCGGAATGGCTGGAAACCGAAGGCAAATTGCGCACCCTGTTGCGCGGCTTGCAGATGGAATATCTGTTAGAGCAGCCGGGCGCGCTGGCGGAGGCGGCATGAGAATCGCGCTTGACTTGGCGCAAGCGCCGGCCTGGCCGCCAGAGCGGGCGGCGGCGTACCGCGCCGCCGGCCTGTGGCGCGAAGAAGGTTTGGGAGAAGTCTTGCAGCAATCCGCCGCGCGCTGGCCGCAACTCACCGCCCTGGTCTGCGGCCAGCGCCGCTACACCTATGCCGAATTGGAACAGGCCGCCAGCGCCTGCGCCGCCGGCCTGGCGGCGCAGGGCTTGCAGCACGGCATGCGGGTTTTATTGCAATTGCCGAATTGCGCGGAATTTTATATTGCCCTGTTCGCCTGCTTCAAAGCCGGGATTGTGCCGGTGATGTGCTTGCCGGGACACCGCTTTGGCGATATCGGCGCACAAGCCCAAGCCAGCCAGGCGCGCGCCTGGTTGGGACACGCCAATTTCCGCGACGCGGCCTTGCCGGCGCACTGTCCCGGCGTGCAGCATTGGTTTGTGCTGGGCGGCGACAGCCTGGCCGCGCCGTGGCGCGATTTCAATGAATTGCGGCGGCCTGATCTGCCCCCTCCCGCACTGCCGGCGGCGGGCAACACCGCTTTGTTGCAATTATCCGGCGGCAGCACCGGCTTGCCGAAACTGATCGCCAGAAGCCATGCCGATTACTGGTATAGCGTGCGCTGCAGTAATGAGGTGTGCGGGATTGATCAGCAAACGCGCTATTTATGCGTATTGCCGGCGGCGCATAATTTCCCGCTCAGCTCGCCCGGCGCCCTGGGCGTATTGGCCGCCGGCGGTTGCGTGGTGCTGGCGGCAGACGCCTCACCGCAGCCCTGTTTTGCCCTGATTGCGCGTGAGCGCATCACCCTCACCGCCGTCACGCCGGCAATCGCCTTGCTGTGGCAGCAATTTTTGCGCAGCCATGCCGGCCAGAAACGCATGCTGCACAGCCTGCAGCTGATGCAAATCGGCGGCGCGCCCTTGGATCCGGCCTTTGCCGCCGGCATCACGCCGACCTTCGGCTGTCAATTGCAACAGGTGTTCGGCATGGCTGAGGGCCTGGTGAATTACACCCGCCTGGAAGACAGCGCGCAAGTGTGCGCTGAAACCCAGGGCCGCCCGATGTCTGCCTGGGATGAATTGCGCATCGTCGATGCCGACGGCAAGCCGCTGCCGGATGGCGCTTGCGGGCAATTGCAAACGCGCGGCCCCTACACCATTTGCGGCTATTGGAACGGCGTCAGTCCGGAGAGCTTTACGGCAGACGGTTTTTACAGCACCGGCGACCTGGTGCGGCGCCTGCCGTCCGGTCATTTGCAAGTGCTGGGACGTTGCAAAGATGTGATCAACCGGGGCGGTGAAAAAATCGCCGCGCTGGAAATTGAGCAGCATTTGCAAGCCCACCCGGCGATTGCCGCCGCCGCTGTGATCGGCCTGCCCGATCCCATGCTGGGGGAAAAGTCCTGCGCCTGCATCCAGCTGCGCCCGCATGCAGCACATCCCGATCTGGGACAGGTGCGCGCCTTCCTGCAAGCGCGCGGCTTAGCCCTGTTCAAACTGCCGGAGCGCCTGGAATTATTGCCCGCCCTGCCCTTAACCGCCGTTGGCAAAACCGACAAAAAAGCCTTGCGCGCACGCTTTGCCGCAGGCCGCCACCTGAATTGAGAACTGAAGATGAGCATTCCACCGATTACGCCCTACCCCATGCCCGCCAGCATGCCCGCCGCGCGCGCCAGTCTGCCGCTGCAACGCTGGCAATTGGCGCCGCAGCGCGCCGTGCTGCTGGTGCACGATATGCAAGAGTATTTCCTGGACGCCTACAACCGCACGCAAGAACCCGCCGCCAGCCTGCTGGCGCATGTGCAACAACTGTTGGCGGTATGTGAGCAATTACAGATTCCGGTGGTGTTCAGCGCACAGCCGGCGCAACAAAGCCTGGCGCAGCGCGGCTTATTGCAGGATTGGTGGGGCAGCGGCCTGACTGCGCGCCCGCAGCGCGAAGCGATTGCACAGGAATTGCAACCGCTCGCAGCTGAGCAAGTGATGACGAAATGGCGTTACAGCGCGTTTGCCCGCACCGACCTGGAAGCGCGCATGGGGCAACGCGATCAACTCATTATTTGCGGCATTTACGCCCACATCGGTTGCATGATGACTGCGGCAGACGCCTTTATGCGCGACAAACAAGTGTTTTTTGCGGGCGATGCGGTGGCCGATTTTTCATTAGCCGAGCACCAGTTGGCGCTGGATTGGGTGGCGAAGCGCGCCGGCATTGTGCTGACTTGCGCCCAGCTGTGCCGCCAATTGCAGCGCGCCGCACTGACGCCGGATCTGCCCGGTTTTTGCGGACAATTGGCGCAAGCGCTGGACTTGCCGCCGCAAGCCGTGCAAGCCGACAGCGATTTGCTGGCGTTGGGCATGGATTCAGTGCGCCTGATGCAATTTTTAAGCCCCTGGCAAGCCGCCGGCGCACAAGCCGATTTATTGCAATTGGCCAGCCAGCCGACCCCGGCGGCCTGGTGGCGCCTGCTGCATAACAGTTTCACCGAAGCGTGGGCCCCGGCGGCCATGGAGTTGCAAGATGCATGATGCCCTCGCCCATGCGTCCGCTC